>NZ_JBIRMW010000004.1:0-524425 GCF_044331325.1 Streptomyces sp. NPDC017246
GGACCTCGACAATCCTCATTCTTGCTGGTCAGAGGCACTTTTCGCTTACCTGACCACCCGTCGGACAGCCCGCTTCATGAAAGCGCGAGGCTAGGACCTGTCCGGCCGATCAAGGTCGACCCAAGAGGTTCTGCAAGGATGCTGGGATGCAGCACATGCCGGATGACCCATCGTTCCTGCCCCCTCCGTGGTGGGTGCCCGATGGTGGCATGCACGACTTCGAGCTGGAACTGCGTCGCGAGCTTTCCCTTGGGCACCCACTGCAAGAAGCAGAGGTCACCGCTGCGGCGCGATGCGAAGGATGTGACGACGTCCTGTTCAGGGTCGCGAACCGGCCGTTCCCCTGGGCTGTGGTTCACCTGACGTGGACAGGCCGCGAAGAACGTGTGCCCTGGCCGATGACAACGTCGCTTGCAAGCCTGGCCGAGCTCCTCACCGAGTGGGCCGACCACGGCTGCAACGACACCAAGGCCTCGTCTCCGCAATCACGTTCGTAGCCAGATCACGACGGATCCCGCAGTGGCGGTGCCAAGAAAGACGTAGCCGCGCTTGTCGTAGCGAGTCGCGACTGCCCGAAACTGCTTCAGGCGGTTGATCGCCCGCTCGACGGTGTTGCGCTTCTTGTACCGCTCCTCATCGAAGCCGGGTGGCCGTCCGCCGCGTGAGCCCTTGCGCAGGCGGGTGGCCTGACTGTCGGTCTTCTCCGGGATCGTGTGGCGGATTCCCCGCTGCCGCATGTACTCGCGGATGGGGCCGTTGCTGTAGGCCTTGTCGGCAGCGACGCTGTCCGGCTTCTTGCGCGGCCGGCCCAGGCCAGTTCTGGGCACTCGGATCTTCTCCAGGACCACCCTGAACTGGGTGCAGTCCGCCCGCTGACCTGGCGTGACGATCAGGGAAAGCGGGCGGCAGCGGCCGTCCGCGCTCAGGTGAAGCTTGCTGGTGAACCCGCCCCGCGAGCGGCCCAGGCCCTCACCTCCAGCACCACCTCCACCAGGCGGGCGACGAGACTCTGCCACGGCGTCTCGGCCTGGCGTTCCACCTCTTCGGCCCCCTTTTGTCCCGGGGCCGGAGGCGGGTCGGTGCGGGCGCCGGCCGCGTGCTGATGCGCACGGACGATGGTGGAGTCGACCGAGATGTCCCAGTCGATCTCGCCTGCGGCGTCGGCCGCGGCCTGGACCTGCTGGAGCAGACGTTCCCAGGTTCCGTCGGCCGACCACAGGCGGTGGCGTTCGTAGACGGTCTTCCACGGCCCGAATCGTTCGGGCAGGTCACGCCACTGCACCCCAGTCCGCACCCGGTGCAGAATCCCGTCGATCACCTGCCGGTGATCCCGCCACCTGCCACAACGCCCGTTGCTCACAGGCAGGAACGGACGCAGCCGTTACCACTCGGCATCACTCAGATCACCCCGCCCCATGCCCACAAGAACGACTCGGGCACTGAGTAGTCACATGATCGGCCGGACAGCTCCTAGTTGTCGAGGCTGGCTGCCGGGGTCGCCGGTGATGCGACGCGGCGTGGCCAGGTCCAGGCGGAGCGCAGGATGAAGGCGAGGAGCAGTACCTCGAGTCCGATGGAGAGGCCGTAGAAGTAGGAGTAGGTCCAAGACTCCCCTACCGCGTTGAACATCGAGACGGGGATGTAGAGCGTTGCCACGACGAGGTTGAGGGTGCGGTTGACACGGGCGGGCAGTGTCGCGGAGAGCAGGATCATGAGGATCGGGATGGCCATGAGCGTGAGCGCAATGGCGACAAAGGTGGGGCCGGTGTCGAACTCGTGGACGATGCCGGCCTGGATGTCGTCGACAAATCCGGGCTTGTACAGGGCGAGGTAGTCGACGTAGATGTAGAGGAACATGAAGCTGGTCCATGCTGCTGCGAGCTTGGCCCGCACGGGCATGCGCAGATCTTCCAGCGTGCTCTGGGACGGCGGATTCTCCGCGGTGTGGGATTGAGGCGTTCTCATCACAATCCTCCCTGGCTTGATCGGGTGAGTGCTTCCACCTTCACGGATACCGGCGGCGGGCGCATCGGCCGCGGAGCCTGATTCGACCTGGCCGTTGGTACAGCCAAGCTCTTGTACTTTCGACGGATACACCGAGCACGCGGGCCGCCTAGGCTGGTCGGATGGCCACCAACGCACTCCGCTCGCTGTGGGTCGAACCTCGACCCGCGAATGCCCCGGACCGGAGGCCGCGGGACTGGGCCCTGGTGGCAGTGCTGATCTGCTGGTCCCTGGTGGAAGTGGTGCTTCGCCAGGCCCTGGCGCCACGCCCACTGCTGCTTCTCGCGGTGCTCGCGGTCCTCGGCCCCCTGCTGTGGCGACGCACGCACCCGCTCGTCGCGGTTGCGGTCTCCTTCGGCGCGATGACGATCGTCGACATCGTCAGAATCCTCACCGGGTCGCAAGGCGCCCCGCTGAACAGCATCGGCGCGGCGCTGATCCTGGCCTACGCCCTGTTCCGGTGGGGCTCCGGCCGGGAAGCGGCAAGCGGCCTCGGCATCATCCTGCTCTGGCTGGCCATCACCTACGTCGCCGACCCCATGAGCCTGTGGGAGACGGTCGGAGGGTACGCGTTCTTCCTGTTCGCCGCCGCGCTCGGCGCCACGATCCGCTATCGCGCGAAGATTCGCATCGGCGACATCGAACAAGCCAAGGCCCGCGAACGCGAACAGCTCGCTCGTGAACTCCACGACACCGTCGCCCACCATGTCTCGGGCATCGCCATCCAGGCCCAAGCAGGACGTGCGATCGCGGCCTCCCACCCCGAGCGTGCCATCGAGGCCCTGGCCATCATCGAGGACGCGGCGACCCGCACCCTCACCGAGCTGCGCGCCATCGTCGGCGTGCTCCGCGTCACGCAGAACACCGAGTTCGCGCCGCAGCCCGGCGTGGCCGAGGTCGAGCAGCTCGCCACCGACGGCCGGACGCGCCCCTGCGTCGAGGTGACGCTATTCGGCGAGTTCGACGGCCTCAGCCCGGCGGTCGGGGCCGCGGTCTACCGCATAGCCCAGGAGTCCATCACCAACGCTCGACGGCACGCCCGCCACGCGACCCAGGTCACCGTCGCCGTCACAGGCGACACCGACCAGGTACGGCTGACCATCGACGATGACGGCTCCGCCGCCGGCGGCCGCGCCCCAGCAGGCTACGGCCTGGTGGGCATGCGGGAACGCGCCTCACTGCTCGGAGGCACCTTCCACGCGGGCCCCGCCGCCGAGCGGGGCTGGCGGGTGGAGGCGGTCCTGCCTCGCACCGGGACGCCACGATGAGCATCAGGGTCCTGGTCGCCGACGACCAGCCCATCGTGCGCACCGGGCTGACCATGCTGCTCGACGCCCAACCCGACATCCAAGTGGTCGGGGCGGCCGCCGACGGGCGCGAGGCAGTCCGCCTGGCGCTCCAGCTGCGCCCCGACGTCGGCCTGTTCGACATCCGAATGCCGCTGATGGACGGCATCGAAGCCACCCGACGCCTCGCAGGCCCCGACGTCACCGATCCGCTGCCGATCGTGGTCATCACCACCTTTGACCTCGACGAGTATGTCCACGGCGCGCTCAAAGCCGGCGCCCGCGGGTTCCTGCTCAAGGACGCCGGACCCGCCCTGCTGACCCAGGCCATCCACGCCGCCGCCGACGGCGACGCACTGATCACACCCAGCGTGACTGTCCGACTGCTCGCAGCATTCGCCCACGCACACACCTCACCACCGAGGCAGCCGATAGAACCGCTCACCGCCCGCGAGGAGGAAGTCCTCGTGCCTGTAGCGCAAGGCCGCACCAACAATGAGATCGCCGACGAGCTCCATATCACCCCTAGCACCGTCAAAGCCCACCTCGCCAACCTCATGCGAAAGCTCGGCGCCCGAAACCGCGTCGAGGTCGCCATGTGGGCCCACGAGACCGGCCGCATCTGACGCCGCAAAGGCTCCGCCGCCAGGCCCGCAAGCCGGACGGCACCCCCTGCGACCACGTCCAGGACCTCACACAGGCCCGCGAACGGACTGGAGAACGTACGCAAGGCCCTGTGGAAGGAGATGGGGAAGCTACCGGACGGCATGACCGAGCGCGGGCTCGAAGTGCTCCTCAAGAAGCACGATGACACCGTCTACCACCTGGACCGTGTGAAAGTCTTCCTGCACCAGATCAAGCAGCAGCCATGACCGACCCCAGAAACGGAACAGAGCGCCCATGACCGACGAGAACAGCCACGCCACCGAGGTACGCGAGCGGTGGGCCCGCCCGGAGAACGCCCCCGCCCTCGACGGCATCCGCGCCGCCCTCGCCGGCGGTGGCGACTGGCGTGCGCTCGTGCGCGAGTGGACCCTGCCCTGGGACACCGAGAACGATCTGGCCGGCATTCCGCTCGCCGGTGTGAGCCTCGGCGGCGTGGACCTGACGGACGTCATCCTCAGCTACGCCGACCTTCGCGGCTGCGACCTGCGCGGCTGCGACCTCACCGACGCGTTCCTGACGGGCACCGACCTGCGCGAGGCCACGCTGGTGAACGCGACCCTCACCCGCGTGAACGCCGGGCTCTGCGACCTCAGCGGGGCCGACCTCAGCGGCGCGAACGCGGACGACGCCGTGTTCTCCCGCGCCCGCCTCGTCGGCACCCGGCTGTCCGGCGCCTCCCTGCGCCGGGTGAAGTTCGTCGCGGCCGAACTGGGCGACGCGGACTTCTCGGACGCGGACCTGTCGGACGCCGTGATGGTCGCGGCCAGGACGGCGGGCGCGATCCTGGACGGCGCACGCCTGGAGGGGACCCGCCGCGGCTCACTCAGGCCGTAGACCCTCAGCTGTCGACGGACCACGAAGGCCCCCACCGATCACGAGGGCTGCCGCGAAGGCGGCGGCCCCACTGATCAGCCGTCACCCCGCGCGCCACGGGTGCCGCAGTGGCTTGGCACCGTGAGGCCGACCGCACCCCCTTCACGGCCGATGTCCGAGGCCCGTCGTACTCTTCCCCGAGTTCGACTACCCCGGGAGATCCGCTTGTCCGTTCACGCTCGGCTCCGTGCCACCGTCCCCGCTCTCATGCCCTCCTCGCAGGCCGGTCCGCCGGAGATCGCGGGGCTGCCCGGGCGCAGGTTGCTCGTCCAGCGGAGCGACGACGAGATCGTGGCCCAGCCCCTGGACGACGCCTTCGTCGCACGCGCTGGGGCGAGTGTTCACTTCCCCGCGCCCTGGCCCCGGAGTCGCGGAACGTGGGAAGTGGCGCCGGACGCGAGTCTGGCCGTCTTCGCCGGGGTCCATGCCGTGCGCGCGGTGGATCCGTCGGGAGCGACGTGTTGGGAGGTCCGCCATGGGTGCTGGTACGGCGCGTGCCGCGAGATGCACGAGGCGTACGACGAGTACGCGGATCGGCAGGACCATCGGTACCCCGAGAGCGGCTCGGTTGGTTTCTCGGCGGACGGCAGGCTCGTCTGGGCGCACGTACGCGGCCCGTTGTCCGAGGGCGAGCTGAGCCCCGATACGGCCGACGAGTGGCTGGTCATCGACGCCGAGAACGGTCGCGTGCTCGCGCGGGCCGACGCCGAAGCGGCAGCCGCCGGCAGCGTTCACCTTCCCCACCCGACCGATCCTCACCAGATGGGGCTGAGCATCGGCGAAGGGCAGGACGGCGCACCGCTGCGATGGGGCCGCTGGGACGGGAGGGAACTGACCGTGGACTGCCTGGACGGCGATCTGTGCCTGCTGAGCCTCAGCCCCTCGGGTGACCGGCTCATGACCGTCTCCCACGACCAGGACTCCCTCGCCGTACGAGACTCTCGCGGCGCCATCGTAGAGGCGCTGGACTGGAACGCCGAGGCAGCGATTCCCCGTCACCCCGACGCTCCCACCGCCACGGACTCTGACGCCGCCGAGGACGAGGACGAACTGGACGTCTGCTGGGACTGGGCCGGCGGTTTCCTCGACGAGACGACCCTTGTCGCCTCGACTGTCGAGTGCGACGAGGAGTGGGGGCAGGGCCGGCACTGGCTGGTGGACACGACGGGCAGGAACGATTTCGTGCCGATCGACTACCCCTCGCCGGTCCCCTCCGAGCCGACCGCGCTGGGAAGCGGTGTCTGGTCGACGCTGTCCGAGACTCGTGACGCCCTCCACGTCTGGGGTCTCCACGGACTGGAGGGCTGATCTCGGCCGGACTCTCACGTGGCGGCTGCGGACCCACGTTGCTGTACGCCACACCTCAGCCCACAGCGGCAGGTCGAGGGGCCCTGAGGTCGTGGGGCCGGGGCGAATCCGTCACCCCCGTCCGAAGGAACACGGAACGCCGCACGGACCAACCGCCAGCCGATATCCACCCCCGCGAAGGGCATGGCCTCGCCACCTCATCCAGGCCGGCGCGGCCGATGAACTCGCCGGTCTCCCGTGCTTCCAGCGCCCACCACCCATAACCTCGCTCGTCGAATACGGCCTGCATCTCCGTCACCGCGGCATCGCTCTGTTCCCGGGTCAGCAGCTCACCGAGGTGTCCCGGCCCTCGGGATCAGCGTTCATCGCCGCCCATGGCTCGAGGTCGGACTCCCGCCACCGGCGGAGCAGCAGACGATCGGCCGTGCTGCGTCCTCGTCAGTCGGTAGTTCTCGCGGCGACCTCCGCCTGGGCGTGGGTTCCCGGCGGGGCCATCGCCTTCAAGGACCGGAGGGCCCGACCGTGGGCACACCACCCTTGCGCGACGCCGCTCCAGGCCCTTCGCCAATTTCCTTCGAGGGACGCTCCCGCCCCCTTCAAAGGAATGCGTGACGATCCAGTCCCCGCACTGATCACCGAAGCACGTCCTGACCGCACTGCAGGCCGAGGCCGACGCGGACGGGCTGATGCCGTCCCATGGGCGTACCGACGGCCAAGGCCTCCGGTTCCCGTGGGTGACACGCCTGTTGCGGTGCCGGCCCGGGCAGCCGTCCCGGCGTCAGCGGCCCATCGCCGTCTCGCGGTTCATGCGTGACAGCTTCTCGGGATTGCGGACGGCGTAGAGACCGGTGATGAGGCCGGCGTCCAGGCGGAGCGCCACGATCGTGTCGATCCGGCCTTCGCGGCGGATGATCAGGGCCGAATGGCCGTTGACCAGGGTCGGTTGCAGCAGGGCGCCCCTGAGCCTGGCCAGAACCTCCATCACCTCGGCCACGCCCACCACCGGTTCCACGGCGGCCCGGACAACTCCGCCGCCGTCCGTCAGGAGAACGACTTCCGGGGCGATCATGTTGAGGAGCCGGGTCAAATCGCCTGTCTCCACCGCCTGTTGGAAGGCGGCGAGCGCGTCGCGGGTCTGGGACGGGGAGACCGTCTCACGAGGGCGGCGCGCGGCGACGTGGGTGCGGGCGCGGTGCGCGATCTGGCGGACGGCGGGCGTGGACTTGTCGACGGCCTGCGCGATCTCGTCGTAGTCCAGGTCGAAGACGTCCCGCAGCACGAACACGGCGCGCTCGGTCGGTGTGAGGGTCTCCAGTACGAGGAGCATCGCCATGGAGACGCTGTCCGCGAGCTCGACGTCTTCGGCCACGTCGGGAGCGGTGAGCAGCGGCTCGGGCAGCCACGGGCCGACGTAGGACTCCTTGCGGCGGCGGAGTGTGCGAAGGCGGGTCAGGGACTGGCGGGTGGTGATGCGGACCAGGAAGGCACGCGGGTCGCGGACGGTGGTGTGCTCGACGCCCGACCAGCGCAGCCACGTCTCCTGGAGGACGTCCTCGGCGTCGGCCGCCGAGCCCAGCATCTCGTAGGCCACCGTGAACAACAGATTGCGGTGGGCGACGAAGCTCTCCGTGGCCGTGGCCGCGTCGGTGCCGGCATCCCTGTTCGCGTCCGTCATCGTCAGCTCCCGGCTTCCGTCGCGCTACGGGTGGTGCGTGTCGTACACGGGACGCCGCTCACCCCGGTTCTGTGACAGCCGCCCCCCGTGGTCCACGTCACATCCGCGCCGTGTCACAGGAGCGCGGCCACCGGCGCCTCATGGGCATCAACCACACGGTTCCACGAGTGAGGAAGCCCCATGGAAGCCCGTATGAACCTGTTCGACACCGAGCTCGGCACGAAGGTCGGCAAGCGGATGTACGCCGTCAGTCAGGTCATCCAGGAGTCGGCACTGTCCCGGTCCACCCAGGAACTGGTGCAGCTGCGAGCCAGCCAGATCAACGGCTGCGGCTTCTGCGTCGACATCCACAGCAAGGACGCCGCGGCGGCCGGCGAGGACGTGGCCCGGCTCAGCCTCGTCGCCACCTGGCGGCACTCCACCGTGTTCACCGACGCCGAGCGGGCCGCGCTGGCCCTCACCGAGGAGGGCACCCGCATCATCGACGGATACGGAGGGGTCACCGACGAGACCTGGGCCCGGGTGCGCAAGCACTACGACGAGGAGCAGGTCATCGCTCTCGTCTCCCTCGTCGCCATGATCAACGCGACCAACCGGCTCGGCGTGATCCTCGACAACCGGGGTGGATCCTACGCACCCGGCGACTTGGCCACCGTCGCTGGTTGACGCACCGGGGTCCGCCCCGCAGAAGACCACGACGGCGGCCGCCGCGAGTTCCCAGGCATGCTCACGGGTGTACTCGTCGGCGGCCGCCGCCCGGGCCTGGAGAGTGCTGCCCGCCGTGCAGCCCATAGGACCCTGGACAAGTCCCATCGTTGCGTTTCAGAAGCACTCTCCGCCTATTCGATCAAGACGTGGAGTGTCAGGATCGGCGGGTCAGAACGGTCAGCCGGCGCTGCCGATCAGCTTCCAGGGCTCGTGGTCGGCGTCGGCCCCGGTGCCCGGTGCGCTCCCCTTCGTCTCCCACTTGGCCTTCCAGACCTTGCCGTTGTACTTGACCGTGGTCTGCTCGATCGGCTGGCTCGCCGGGGAGTAGATCTTGGTCGCATCCCAGTTCCCGGCGCTGCAGCCACCAGCCGGCGGGGTTGCCGTACCGAGCCCCTTGAGGTTGTCGTTCGCGGGCGCGTACGCCGTACCGCCGATCGACAGACTCGTGTTCACCGGACCGGTGATCGGGAGGAAGTAGATGATCGGCACGTCGAGCGACTTCCCGGCCGGGATGATCTGGCAGTAGTCCAGTGTCGTGCTGACCCGGTGGAACGTCGTACCGGGCGCCAGCTTCCACTGGCCACCTTGGACGCCCGTCTGCCAGTTGGCGTCCTTGACCAGTGGTGACGTCGAGGCCGGAATGTCGAACGACAGCTTCGTGTCCTTGCCACCGCCGAGCGTGCGCCCGGTGTTGTTGGTGATCCGGACGGTCGGCTGCAACGGCCACAGGTTCGCCGTGGCGGTCGGGTAGTTGACCATCTCGACGCTCAGGTTGGCGGTCACCGTCGGCGCGGTACCGCTGCTGCCGGTGCGCAGGTTGTTGTCATAGGCGCCGATATTGCCCAGCTTCTCGTTCAGCCGGGTGGTCAGCGTGTACCCCATCCCGCACGGGGTGTCCGGCTGGATGTCCGCCGGGCAGGAGTAGTCGCCGCCGAGCTCCCACATCATCACGCCGCCCGCTCCGGTCGACTTGACCAGATCGGTGACCGCGTCGACGCCCTGTTCGTCCTCGGTCGACAGGAACACCTTCTTCTCGGCGTTCCACAGCCACGACGTCTTCGTGGTGTCGTCCCAGTACCGGGTGTACTGGCCCGTGCGCCGGTCGGTGATGTCGGTCTCCGGCTCGAGTCCGACGCTGCGCGCATAGACCGGCGTGATGTTCTTCTCCAGGTTCTTGGTGTGCCACAGCGGGTTCGTCCCGGAGCCGAGCTCGCTGCCGTTGTTGGTCTCGTCGTGCCAGATGTTGTCGATGCCGAAGGCACCGTCACCACAGGGCCGCTTGAGGCCCGTACCCGGCTCGCACCCGCTCGGCTTCCGCGACGTGCCCCACAGACCGTTCGTACCGCCGGTGACGTTCTGCCAGCCGCGCGTGTAGTAGGGCACACCGATGTTGACGCGCCCGGCCTGCATCGCGCCACGCATGTACTTCATCGCCCAGTCGGTGTTGAAGTACCCGATCTTCCCGTACTCCGGGGTGGCGTACTGGTCGGCCAGTTCCGGGTCCTTGCCGTCGTCGAACAGTGCCGCGTTCGGACCCACGACGTCGTTCCAGGTGCCGTGGTAGTCGTAGGCCATCAGGTTGGTGAAGTCCTGGTGGTCCAGCGCGGTCTGGTTCGCCATCCCGCGGGCCAGGTAGCCGGAGGCCGACGACGCCGAGGTGAGCAGATAGTACTTGCCGTCCGCGACCGAAGCCCGGTTCAGCGCGTCCCGCAGTGTCTTCATCAACGCGGCGTACGCCGTGGGCAGACCCTTGCGGCGCGGGTTCGACACCGCCCAGTCGGTCGGATTTCCGGTGTCCTCGAGGACCGTGGGGTACTCGAAGTCGATGTCGGCGCCGTCGAACCCGTAGGTCCGCAGGAAGTCCACGACCGAGCGCGAGAACGTGTCGATCCCGCCCTGGTTGACGGAGCCGTCGGCGTTGGTGGTCATCGCGTAGAAGCCACCGGAACCGGCCCAGCCGCCGACCGAGATCAGCGTCTTCACCCGCGGATGCAGGCGTTTGTACTTCGTCAGCAGGTTGAAGTGTCCCTTGTAGGGCAGCGAGGGATCCATCTCGGCGCCGACCTCGCCGGGCCACTCCTTCTGGGTGGCATTCGAGTCGACCTTGATCTGGTTGTTCTCCACCGACGCGAACGCGTAGTTGAGGTGGGTCACCTTCGACCACGGGATGTTCTTCACCAGGTAGTGCGGCGTGCCGTCGGCGCCCGTGCGGCCACCGTTGAAGTAGCCCACGACCCGGCGGTCCCGGCCCTGACCGAGCCATTCCCGGCCGTCACTCTGATAGACCTTGCAGTACGGCGTCGCCACACCCGGCGTGGTCGCCAGCCCGTCCGGCCGGCAGTCGCCGGACGCACTCGGCCGCGGACCGCCGTCGTCGCCACCGGGGTGCGACTCCATCGGGTCACCGGCACCACCGTTGACACCGAGATCACCGGCACCGCCGTCGCTGCGGCTGCCGTCGCCGTAGCTCGGCACCAGCCAGCCCTCGATGTCACCGGAACCACTCGCCACGGCCGCCTGGGCGGCGGTCCTCGCCGACCGGGAGCCGGTCGTAGCGGAGCGAATCATGGCGAAGTCCTCGATCCCGTCGCCGTCCAGGTCGGCGAAGGTCCCGACGGTGCCCTGGAACGGATCGTCGGAGCGGACCACGCCCAGCGACTTCCAGCCCTTGGTGAGGCTCCACGGTGCGCCGGTGTTCTGCCAGGCCCGGACCTCACCGCTGGAGAACTCGACCCGGACCGTGTCGGCCTTGCCGTCACCGGTGATGTCGGCGAAGGCCACCTGCGCCCCGCGCGCCTCCCCCGGCGTGGCGAATCCCTCGACCTTCTCCCAGCCGCCCGGAGTCGGCATTCCCTTGCCCTTGTTCTGCCAGGCGGTCGGGAAGCTCATCCGGTCCAGCGTGATCAGGTCGTCGCGGCCGTCGCCGTCGAGGTCGGTGAAGTACAGCTCCGGCTCGTAGACGAGATTGTTCGCGACGATCGTCGGGCTGTCCCAACTGATCTTGCCGCCACTGCTGGTGTTCCGCGCCATCCGCATCGCGGGGAAGCCGGTCGGCGAGTCGGGCGGGTACAGGATCCGGATGTAGTCGTCCTTGCCGTCACCGTCCAGGTCGGCGAAGTAGACCCGGTCCGGGTCGTTCCCGCGGTCGGCCGGGCTGATGTCGCCCAGCGAGACCCCGGCCTTGCGCGGGTCGTCGTTGCGCCAGCCGGTGACTTTGCCGTCCGTACCGACCACCGCGTAGTCGTCCTTGCCGTCGCCGTTCAGGTCGGGGAACGCGATCTTCGAACCGGCCGGGGCGGCGTCCCGGATCTTGCCGATCGGCTCCCAGACGTACGAACGGCCGCTGATCATGCGCTGCAGGACCGCGATCCGAGCGCCTTCGCCGAAGGCGTCCGCGATCTTCTGGTAGCCGGCGTCGGTCGGGTAGATCTCGTTGGTGATGTCCTCCGGGGTAACAGCGCCCAGGTCGACCAGCACCAGCCGTGCGCCGTCCTTGATCTTGGCGTAGGCGATCGTGCGGAGCTCGCTGTTGTACGCGTCGATCCGGGCCTGGTAGGTCGGGTTCGTCGACGGCGGCAGGGTCCCGAGCAGGACCGTGGTCGTCGGCGAGGCCCGGTAGATCTCGTCCAGGAACGTCCGCATCTTCCCGGCCGTCGCCGTACCGTCGGCACCGCCGGCCAGGTCGGCCGTGCCCGCGACCAGGGTCATCATGTTCGGCCGCAGCGTCCGCAGCGCGGGGACCGACTCGGCCTTGATGGCGTCGATGCCCTTGCCGTCGAAGCCCATGTGGTCGGGGTCGCCCCGCTTGCCGTTCTTCAGGTCACCGACGAAGTCCGTGCGCTTGAAGACGAGACTGGCCGTCGTGCCACCGATCACCGCGATGGTCGTCAGGCCCTTCAGGATGGACTTCAGGTAGTCCCGGAAGCCACCGTCGTCGGTGCTGTGCACCCCGGCCGTGATCCCGTCACCGGTCGGCATCACCCGGAGCTCCTCGATCGGCGGGCCGGCGCCGGGGGACGGACTGGGACCCGGCGGCGGGTTGATGCCGCCTGCGGCGAGCCGGCCGGACTGGGTCGGCCGGTGGTCGGAGTCGCCCTCGGACCGGACCGAGACCGTCAGCGTCTGGTTGAAGTGGGTGGTGACGAAGTAGTCCAGTTCACCGCTGTGCTGGTGGGTCGCCTGCCCCGAGCTGTGGATCCGCATGGTCGGCGGGAAGCTCGTCCGCTCGGCGAGGACCCTCGGGTCGACGTTGAAGTCGCCACCGACCGTCGCGTTGTAGGTGACGTTACGCTGGCTCCCGAGGCTCTCGATCCGGTCGTCGATGGCGTCCAGCATCGCCCCGGAGTCACCGCCACCACCGGACAGGCCGTGCAGGGTGAAGTACCACTCGGTGCCGAAGCGCGCGCCGAGCGCGTTCCGGCCGGCGTCGACCGGGTTGCCGACGACGATCAGCTCGTCGGGCGCCTCGGTCAGGACGAGCGCCGTGTTGACCCGGCCGCCGATCCGCCGCGGGTTCGTCGCGTCGTCGTCGGTCTGGAGGAAGTAGACCTCACGGGTCGGGATGGTGTTGCGGATACCGCTGCCGACGACCCAGGTCCGGTGCAGCACGGTGTGCTGATGCGTGACGCCCTGGCTGTCGACCGTGGTGAAGGTCTGGCTGGGCTGGGGGGCACTGTTCTCAGGGGGGTGCGGGCCGACCTCCTGAAGCATCAGGATCGGCACCTGCCAGGCCAGCCGCTGAACGGTGTTGGTCCACTTGCTGCCGTTCTTCGCCTTGTTGTTGGCCCCTTGCATGTTCCAACTGACCAGGGGCGTGGTGGCCGCGGGGAATTCGGTGGCGGAGGCCGGAACGACAAGTGACGCTGCCAGCCCGGCCATCACCACCACGGCAGTGATTAATCGGCGGAACAAGAGTTTCCCTTTCGTACATCCAACGGATCGGGAGCAACCGAATCGTTGGAAGCTACATGGATTCTCCACTGTAGGCCTCGATCGTTCCTGAGACCCCATCAGCTTGCCGACGGCCCTTCGTGGCGAGTGCGGGTGGCGATCCCGGATTCCGCACGGCGTCATGGGACGACTCGGTTCCACAACGTCGACTTCGTCGTCGACGAACGGATACCCCTCCCTCGGCGGTGAGGCCTGCCAGCATCCCTGCCCGCATCCCTCACCGCCGTCGCCGGGACACGCCCGCGCCCCTGCCGGGTCCTACGTCAGGCCGGCCCCGGCAGGGTCGCCGTCGAGGAAGCCGCCCGACTGGTGCTGCCAGAGTCTCGCGTACGCGCCCTCCGCGGCGAGCAGCTCGTGATGTGTGCCCTGCTCGGCGATCCGTCCGCGGTCGAGGACGACGAGCTGGTCCATGGTGGCGACCGTGCTCAGCCGGTGGGCCACCACCAGCGCGGTCCGCCCTTCCATGAGGCGCCAGAGCGCGTCCTGGACGAGGACCTCGCTCTCGGAGTCCAGGGCGCTGGTCGCCTCGTCGAGCAGCAGGATCGGCGCGTCGCGCAGAATCGCCCGCGCGAGGGCGACTCTCTGGCGCTGCCCGCCGGAGAGCTTCACCCCGCGCTCGCCCACCATCGTGTCGAAGCCGTCGGGGAGCGCGTGGACGAACTCCGTGACATGCGCCGCCTCGGCCGCACGGCGGATCTCGGCGTCGGTGGCGTCCGGCCGGGCGAACGCGATGTTCTCCCGCAGGGTGCGGTGGAACATCGCCGGGTCCTGCGGCACATAGGCGATCAGGCTGCGCAGTTCGGTCTGTCGCAGCCTGCTGATGTCCTGTCCGCCGATCGTGATGCGGCCGCCGTTGATGTCCGTCATCCGCAGCAGCAGCCGGGTCAGTGTGGTCTTACCGCCGCCGGACCTGCCGACGAACCCGACCTTCGCCCCGCTGGGCACGGCCAGGTCGAGGTCCTCGAAGAGCGGCTTCGCGCCCGCGTGGGCGAAGTTCACCTTCTCGAAGCGCACGTCGGCGCCCTTGAAGAGAAGCGGTTCCGGCACGGCCGGGTCCCGTACGGTCGGCGGGGTCTGCAGCAATTCGGTGAACTGCGCGGCCTCGGTCATCGAGCTTTCCAGGCGGCGGTAGATCTGGTTGAACTCGAACATGATCCGTGTGGCGTTGGAGTAGTAGGTGAAGGCGACGACGACCGCCTCGACGCCGTGCTCTCCCGCGCCGAGCGAGAGGGCGAGCAGCAGTCCGAGGGCGTTCGTCACTACGGACATCGGTGCGACCACGGTGTCGATGCGCAGATTGCCGTAGTCCCACGAACGCAGGCTGAGCCGCCGCGATTCGGCGACGCGGGAGCGGTGTTCGGCGGCCTCGCGGTGTTCGGCGGCGAAGGACCGCACGGTGTCCATGTTCATCAGGGAGTCGGCGACGTGGCCGGAGACCCGGGCGATGGCCTCCTCGCGCTGGTCGACGAGCGCCTGCCGGCGGCGGATCAGGGGCCGCACGCACAGGGCCGTCACCGCGATCATCATCAGGAGCCCGACGACGAGCAGGGGTTCGTACGTCCACAGCACCACCGACGCGAACACGAGGGGGACGAGCTTGCCCATGACCGAGAAGGTGAGCGTGTCGACGAACTCCTCGAAGCGGGAGGCGAAGCTCAACACCCGTTTGGTCAGCGAGCCGGCGAAGTTGTCGTGGAAGAAGGTGGCGTCCTTGGCGAACAGCTCGTCCATGCCGATGACGTACAGGTGCTCGATGCCGAGGGCGTCGAGGCGGTTCAGGCAGTGCAGTCCGACGCGCCAGAGCGTCTCGGCGAGCAGGAGGACGCCGGCGAAGCCCAGGACGTAGGGCAGCATCGGGCCGATGCCGCTGTCGGCGCCCCCCGCGATGCGGCCGACGAGCTTCGCGACCACGAGCGGCGCGATGTAGAAGATGCCGATGTTGCCCAACGCCGGGAGCAGCATCGCGGGCACTGTCAGCCCCTTGAGCCGGACCAACTCCTTTCCGTAGTAACGAAGTGCGAGGAGCACAGGGCCCCCGCCCGGCGAACTCTTGCGCGATTCAGGCTTTCCCATCCCAACCCTAATTTGTCGGATCGAACTGGACAGGGTTCGCAGTGTTCCGCGCGGACACTCGCGCCGTCCAAGGGTTTTCCTCGATCCATCGGGAAAGGAGATCGGAAGCGGACACGGAGAGCCGGTCGTCGTCCCCGGCGCACTCGTGGTCCGCGAATCGACCTGACCGGCACGGTTCGTACGCGGTGCCCCCCGGTGCTCCCCTTCGAGGATCCGAGGACGACCCGGTCGCGCCTATCGTCCGACAGTCGGTCCGGCGGGCGGAAGGAACACTCGCCTGGGTGACTGTGGGGCGGGTGGGAGCCGGTACATGATCATCGGTATGAGTGCCTCCCTGATCCGCCGCGCCTGCGCCGCGGCCCTGCTCGTCACGTCCACCCTCGCCCCCGCCGTCGCCGCCGCACCCCAACCCGGTGCGCCCGCACCGGAGTCGAAGCGTGCGGTGCAGGCCCGGCTGCTCGGCGAGAAGACCGTCCCGCACAAGCTCGACTTCCTGGGGACCACGGTCGGCGGCCTCTCCGGGATCGACCGCGACCGATGCACCGGCGAGTACGTCCTCATCAGCGACGACCGCTCCTTCCTCCAGCCCGCGCGCGTCTACACCGCGAAGCTCGACATCGACGCCGGCGGCGTGCACGCCGTCGACTTCACCTCGACCCACCCCCTCCGCCGGCCGGACGGCTCGGTGTACCCGTCCCCCGCCCTCGGCGACGGCAAGGCGATCGACCCGGAGGAGATCCGCGTCGACCCGCGCTACTGCCGCTACTGGTGGGGGCAGGAGGGCGACCGGCCCGCCGTCGCCGGCGCGCCGGTGATCCAGCCGTCCATCGAGATCTCCGACCCCGACGGCACCCACCGCGGCCGGCTGCGGCTGCCGGAGAACTACATGATCACCGCGGAGCGCGGGCCGCGCCGGAACCAGGCCGTCGAGGCGCTCACCTTCGGCGCCCGCGGCACCGTCGTGACCAGCGCGGTCGAAGGCCCGCTGCTCCAGGACGGCCCGGTGCCCGACCTGACGCACGGCGCGCTCGTGCGTGTCACGCGGCAGTCCCGCGGCGGTCGGGTGCTCGGACAGTTCGCGTACCCCGTCGAGAAGATCTTCGCCGAGTCCGACCCGACCAGCCCCTGGGGCCCCGACACCGGCGTACCGTCCATCCTGGCCTTCCCCGACGACCCCGAGCGCTACCTCGTGATCGAACGAACCTGGGTCGCCGGCTCCGGCTACAAGATCCGCCTGTACGACACCACCACGCGGGGCGCCACCGACGTACGGGCCATCGACTCCTTGGCCGGACAGCCCGTCGTGGCCATGCGGAAGAGGCTCGTCGCCGACTTCCACACCCTCGGCCTGTCCACCGTCGACAACACCGAGGGCATGACCTGGGGCCCCACCCTGCCGTCGGGTGAGCGATCGCTGATCCTCGTCAGCGACGACAACTTCGACAAGGACGCGGTCACTCAGTTCGTCGCGCTCGCGCTGCGCTGAACCTGAGCCTCGCGGCACCGGGCCGGGGCCTGTGAGCACGGGCTCGGGCCCGCCTCAGCACCTCGCGGGGGCCGGGGCGACTCCACGGCCATGGCCCTCCGCACACCCACGCGTGAGCCGGTCAGGCGCCCTCGTCGAAGCGTCCTGACTCCACCTGGAGAGCGAGGGACTGCAGCACCTCGGCGGAGGAGATGTCGGTCCGGCCCTCGTCGTGCGCCACGGCGAGACTCGTGAAGGCCAGAGTGAACCCGGAGACCATCGTGTGGAGCGCGGGCCCGAGTGCCGTGGCGAGCAGGTGGGCGACTTCCTGCGGCGCGGCGTCGGCCGGCACGCTGATGCGGGGCAGCATCTCGTTCAGCATCTGGGTGAACACCCGCGGCTCGACCTCGGACGCGACCTCGAAGGCCTCCTCGCCGTCGCTCTCCTCCTCCACCGCCCGGCGGATCTCCTGAGCCTCCGTCAGGATGCCGATCACACGCTTCAGAACCTCAGCCCGCTCCATTTCACGGAGCCTAGCCCCACATCGGCAGGACTGGCCGACAGTCGAGGACCGCATCAGTCCCGAGGAGCGGTGCTCGCGCCGTGTCAGGAACGCGTGAGGGTGTCGACGAGGTCCAGTTCCTCGGTGCCGAAGTCGAGGTGGTGGAGGGCGGCAACACTGTCCTCCAGTTGTCGTGTGCTGCTCGCTCCCACCAGGGCCGAGGTGACACGGCCGCCGCGCAGCACCCAGGCCAGGGCGAGCTGGGCCAGGGTCTGGCCACGGGACGCGGCGAGGTCGTTCAGGGCGCGCAATCGGGTCACGAGGTCCTCGGTGACGGAGTCCCTGTTCAGGAAGGGGCTGTCGCTCGCGGCGCGGGAGTCCTCGGGAATGCCGTCCAGGTAGCGTCCGGTCAGCAGTCCCTGTTCCAGCGGGGAGTAGGCGATGGAACCGGTCCGCAGATCGTCGAGGGCGTCGAGCAGGCCCTCGTCCTCCGGGCGTCGGTCGAGCATCGAGTAACGGGGCTGGTGAAGGGTGAGGGGGGTGCCCAGCTCGCCGAGGATGCGGGCGGCCTCTCGGGTCTGCTCGGCCGAGTAGTTGGAGACGCCGACGTACAGCGCCTTGCCCTGCTGGACCGCGGAGTGCAAGGCGCCCATGGTCTCCTCCAGGGGCGTCTCCGGGTCGAAGCGGTGCGAGTAGAAGATGTCGACGTGGTCGAGGCCGAGCCGGCGCAGGCTCTGGTCGAGCGACGACAGGAGGTACTTGCGGGAGCCCCATTCGCCGTACGGGCCGGGCCACATCAGGTATCCGGCCTTGGTGGAGACGATCAGTTCGTCGCGGTAGGGCGCGAAATCCGTGCGCAGGAAGTCGCCGAGGGCGGACTCCGCCGCGCCGGGCGGGGGGCCGTAGTTGTTCGCCAGGTCGAAGTGGGTGATCCCGAGGTCGAAGGCGCGGCGCAGGATCGCGCGCTGGAGCTCCGCCGGGCGATCCGGACCGAAGTTGTGCCACAGCCCCAGGGAGAGAGCGGGGAGCTTCAGGCCGCTGCGCCCGGTACGTCGGTACAGCATGTCGGCATAACGGTCGGAATGTGCGGTGTACAACGCGACTCCATGGCATGGGGGCGGCCCCGGTGACCGGGGTGCGGCGGGGAGGTGGTGGTGCCGTCACCAATCTCCCTCGACCCATGGGTATGGATCCAACAGGAGAATCCGATGCGATTCAGCGCGTAGCCTTCTGAATCATGGAACTGCGACATCTCCAGCACTTCGTCGCCGTCGCCGAGGCCCGGCACTTCACTCGGGCGGCGGAGCGGCTCATGGTCTCCCAGTCAGGTCTCTCCGCGTCGATCCGGGCCCTGGAGCGGGATCTGAGGGCTCCGCTGTTCGTGCGCAGCACCCGCCGGGTGACCCTGACGGAGGCCGGGCGGGCGCTGCTGGTCGAGGCGGAACGCATCCTGACGCAGGTACGGGCCGCGCACGAGGCGGTGGCGGCCGTGCAGGGCGTGGTGCGCGGCACGCTCTCCCTCGGGTCCGAGCAGTGTGTCGCGGGAGTGCACGTGGCAGGGCTGCTGGCCACGTTCAGACGACGGCACCCGGAGGTGGAGATACGGCTCCGCCAGGAGGGCGGACTGGCTCTGGCCGAGGACGTCGCCGGGGGGCGTCTCGACCTGGCCTTCGCGTACCGGACCCGGGCGGACTCCGACCAGCTGCGCTCGGTGCCGCTGGCGGCCGAGCCGATGACTCTTCTGTGCCACCCCGGGCACCCGCTCGCCACGGCCGGGCCGGGCCTCGCGCTGCGCGACCTCACCGGGGAGGAGTTCGTCGACTTCCACCCCGGCTGGGGACCGCGTCGGGCCACGGACGCGACCTTCGCCACCGCGGGCGTACCGCGCACCGTGAGCCTGGAGGTGAACGACGTACACAGCCTCCTGGACCTGGTGGAGGAGGACCTCGGTGTCGCTGCCGTACCGCGGCACTTCCGGCACAAGCGGGATTCCCTGCACGCCGTCCCTCTTGCCGACACCGGCGAGGCCGTCTACGAGACGGTGGCCCTGCTGCCACCGCCGCAGGCCACCAGCCCGGCGGCCCGCGCGCTGATGGCCTTGCTGGAGGGGGGAATCGTCCGGTGAGGTGCGAGATCGCGCGCCGCTCCTGACGCTCAGGGGGGGCGCGGTGTCGGGCGCCGCGCACGACCTCCGGCCCCTCCCCGGAGGGGGCCTGTGGTCGGGTCTGCCCCGGTGAGTCGCGAAGGGCCGTGGTCGCGGTGTCAGGCGCCCTCGGGCAGATACCAGCGGTGGGGCCCGATGAGCCGGCGCAGGCTGTCCGGTCCCCAGGATCCCCGGGCGTACGGCTCGACCGGCGGTGGGGACTGCAGGAGGGGAGCGGCCACCTCCCAGAGGCGTTCGATTCCTGCGGCGTCGGTGAAGAGGGACTGGTCGCCCAGCATCGCGTCCAGGATGAGGCGCTCGTAACCCTCCAGGGCGTGGTCCTCGTTGAACGAACCGGCGTAGTCGAAGACCATCTCGGCCTGGGCCAGGCGCATCTCGGGGCCGGGCTGCTTCGCGAGGAAGCGCGCCGTGATGGTGCCGGGGTCCTCGAAGTCGATGACCAGCTCGTTGTGGCGACCGTCTGCGGATTCCTGGGCAGCCAGCGGGAACATGCGCAGAGGTGGCTCGCGGAAGCCGAGGGTGATCACGTGCCGGCTCTCGGCGAGGGCCTTGCCGGAGCGCAGGTAGAAGGGGACGCCCGCCCACCGCCAGTTGTCGATCTCGAGGCGCAGCGCCGCGAGGGTCTCGGTGTCGGAGGCCGGGTCGACTCCGGACTCGTCCCGGTAGCCGTCGTACTGTCCACGGACCACGTGGGCCGGATCGAGGGGGCGCAGGCTCTGGAAGACCTTGTCCTTCTCCGCGCGCAGCGCGTTCGCGTCCAGGGTGACCGGCGGTTCCATGGCGATGAAGCCGAGGAGCTGGAAGAGGTGCGTGACGATCATGTCGCGGAAGGTGCCGGTGCCTTCGAAGAAGTGGGCGCGGCCCTGGATGTCGATGTGTTCGGGGACGTCGATCTGTACGTGGCTGATGTGGTCGCGGTTCCAGACCGGCTCGAGGAGTCCGTTGGCGAAGCGCAGGGCGAGGATGTTGTCGACGGACTCCTTGCCCAGGAAGTGGTCGATGCGGAAGACGCGGGACTCGTCGAAGACGGCGTGGATGGCCTGGTTGAGGGCACGGGCGGAGGCGAGGTCCGTACCGAACGGCTTCTCCACGATCACGCGGGCGTCCCGGGCGAGCCCCGCGTCACCGAGCGTCCGCACGACCGAGGCGCAGGCCTGAGGGGGTACGGCGAGGTGGTGGAGGAGCCGTGGACTGCCGCCGATCGCCCGCTGGGCCTCCTGTACGGCGGCGAGGAGCGGGCCGGGGTCTTCCGGGTCGGCGGCGCCGAAGGTCAGCCGGCTCTCGAAGTCCCGCCACTCCTGGCCCTCTGGCGTGGCCCGGCCGAACTCGGTGACGGCCTCGTGCGCGTGTGCGCGGAACGCGTCGTCGCCGAGGGCGACGGCTGCGGGGGCCGATCCGATGATCCGGTAGCGGTCGGGCAGCAGTCCCGCTCTGGCCAGGTGGTACAGACCGGGCAGGAGCTTGCGGCGGGCGAGGTCGCCGGTGGCACCGGAGATGACGATGACGTGGTCCTCGGGGGTGGGCCCGGTGGGGCTCTGGGGTGTGGCCACGTCAGATCTTCCTTTCGGCACGGCCGTCGCACTCGCCGTGCGTCGCGGTGGGGGCTGCCGGTGGGCGTCGCGTCGGTGCACCCGCTGCGGGACGGCCCGGTTTCGACGAACTGTTGATCGGAGCCCCCTGGACACGGCACCGCCCCGGTGCTCTTCCGGCCCGGACTCCCGGGCGCGCGGGAGCGGCGGACGGGGGCGGCGCCTCAGGCGTGGGACACGACGGCCACGGGGCAGGCGACGTGATGGAGCGCCGTCTGGGTCACGGCGCCGATGTGCGTCCCCGGCATGGCCCGCCGCTTCCGTCGGCCCACCACCAGCAGTCCGGCGCCGGAGGCTGCTTCGAGAAGGCTGTTGCCGGGCCTGTCGTGGACGACTTCCTCGGTCACATCGACCTGTCCGAACTGCTTCCTGTGGCGTTCGGCGGCGGCCGTCAGCGCCGTTCGCAGCCGAGCGGCCGCCTCGGATCCGTCCCTGCCGTCGCGGTGGTGCGGCAGGGCGGAGTGCCAGGCCGAGACGATGTGCAGGGGGACCCCGCGGCGGGCCGCGAAGTCGAAGGCGAAGCCCAGCAGCTCGTCCGCGGGGTGCTGTACGTCCAGACCGACGACGACCCGCTGGTCGCCGCCCGGGGCGGTGCCTTCCCGTACCAGCACGACGGGGCGTTCCGCCGCGGCCAGGACCTCCTGGGCCACATGGCCGGAGACGTATCCGGAGCCGTTGCCCGCGCGATGCGAGCCCAGGACCAGCAGCTCGGCATCGGCCGCACGGGCCAGCAGAAGCCGGGCGGGCGCGTCCTCGGTCTCCTCGGCCGCGGTGACGACATCCGGGTGACTCGCGCGGGCGCGCTCACTGGCCTCCGCCAGCAGGGCCCTCGCCCGCTCCGTACGCACGTCCCGTGACTCCCGTACGGCGACGACCTGGTGTTCGGGCCACAGCGACGCGTTCACCAGCTGGAGCCCGGCTCCTCGCGACACTGCCTCCCCCGCTGCCCAGGCGACCGCCGCCAGGCTCCCGTCGGATCCGTTCACTCCTACCGCGATCTGCTTCATGGGCCCACTCTGGAGCCCTCGCGGGAGTCCGGCACCCCCGGCATGGCGACAGAGCGACTGAGCGGCGCGGCGTTCCGTGTTCGTGACGGTGAAGTCGTGGAGTGGTGGAGTCCTGGAGTCGTCGGCGTGGCTCGGTGGGCTCCTCACGCGCGGGAGAGCCGATGCCGCTCGTACCGGGTGCCGGACCGGCGCTCGGCGTGCGGCGTCCGGCCCCGGGACGGGCGGCAGTCCGTTGAATCAGTTGTTCGGCGCTTCACCGGCGGCCGGGCGGCGGCCCCCGGCGGAGGCGACCAACGCGGCCGCCACGATCGCCGCGTCCGCCTCGGCGACGTCCGCCGGGTACTCCGGCAGCAGATCGTCCCAGACGGGCATCCATGATCCGTACAGCTGGGACTGTCCCTCGGGCCGGGCGAAGAACCAGATGTGCAGGTGGGCGCCTCCGTCCCCGATGCGGTAGACGTGGGCGCGCGAGATGTGGGGCAGGGCCTGCACGTGGCGGACGAGGTGAGTGGTCAGGACCCCCAACTCGGCCGCCAGCTCGTCGGGCAGGTCTGCCATGTCGTAGTGCTCGATCGGATGCAGCATGAGCACCAGCGGCACTCCGACTCCCTCGATCCGAGTGAGCCGCCACCTGTCGTTGAACCAGATCCCGTCTCCTCGGTCACGGCACGCGTCGCAGTCCGCCGGGTCCTCACCGTGTCGCGGGGGCTCGGGCAGCACGGGAGGACGCAGGGGTGAGACGCGCAATCCGTCCGCTTCGAAGGGGCTGATGCTCCACCCCGTCATGCGCGCGAGCGGGAGGCGCCGCTCGGCGTCGGAGGCGGCGAGCGCGTGGTCGTAGAACTCGTCAGGTCGCAAAGCCATGATACGAAGACTAGTTCGACCCGCCGCTTCCCGGTTCAAGATCAGCTCAATCGGCGGGCGCGTAGCACCAGGTCATCGGTGTGGTGCGCGCCGGCTCCTCCGTCGGGTGCCACGCGGGCGCGCTGCTCGTCGACCTCGACCACCCAGTCGTCGCCGAGGAGGGCCGTGACCATGGAGGGCCAGACGTAGTCGGCCGGGTCGAAGCCGCTTTCGTCCGGCGGGCGGGTGTCCATTCCCGCGTGATGGACGAGCAGCAGGACACCGCCGACCGCGACGGCCTCGATCAACGCCCGCTCGGCGGCGGCGTCGGAGGTGCGCAGCAGGGCCGGGTACTGCGCGGAGACCAGGTCGAAGGAGGCCGGCGGGAGCGCCGCGTCCGTGAGTGCGGCGTGGACCCAGTGAACGGCGGCGCCCGCGTCCCGTGCGTGCCCGACCGCCCGTTCCAGGGCCACGCCCGAGACCTCGAGCGCGGTCACGTCCCAGCCGCGGTGCGCCAGCCAGATGGCGTCCGCGCCCTCTCCGCAGCCGACGTCGAGCACCCGCCCGGGGGTGAGCCCGGCAGTCTCCGCGACGAGCGCGCCGTTGGGCCGGCCGCTCCAGAGTTGCTGCCGGTCGGCGTAGCGGTTGTCCCATTCCGCTCGTACCGCGGGGTCTCCCTCGTAGCTGTCGATGGGAGAGGGAGCTTCGGGCGCGGGCGGTCCCGCTGCGATGTCTTCGGTCACGGACCCACCATCGCTCCTCCTGTCCCCCTCGTGCCGCGCGTTTTGCCGGTCCGGCAAAAGGGAGAGGTGATGTGCGGGGTGTGGGTCCCGCACCCGGACAACGGTTTTGAAATTATCCATTCAGAATCTTGATACCTGTTTAACCCTATGCGAGATTCGGCGCACGCAGCACGTGCCAACGGCTGCGCACCGTCCGGACACACCGGAATCGCTGCGGGAGAGGTCTTCACCATGCCGGTCCAGCACACCCCCGGGGAGCGACTCTCGATGGAGACTCGCACCATCGAGGTCATCCCGGACGCCGAGCGCCACGGCACGCCGCGCAGCCAGTTCACGCTGTGGTTCGGCGCCAACATGCAGATCACCGCGATCGTCGACGGCGCGCTGTCCGTCGTCTTCGGCGCCGACGCGCTGTGGGCGATACCCGCTCTGCTGATCGGCAACCTGCTCGGTGGCATCGTGATGGCACTGCACTCCGCGCAGGGACCACGGCTCGGCGTCCCGCAGATGATCTCCAGCCGCGCCCAGTTCGGCGTCCACGGGGCGGTCCTGCCGCTGCTGTTGGTGATCCTCATGTACCTCGGCTTCGCCGCGACCGGCAGTGTCCTGGCGGGCCAGGCGCTGTCCGAGTTGCTGCACATCGACAACACGGACGCCGGCATCCTCGTCTTCGGCGCTCTGACCGCCGTGGTCGCGGTCACCGGCTACCGGCTCATCCACATCGCCGGCCGGATCGCCACCGTCGTCGGCGTACTCGGTCTCGGCTACCTGCTGGTGCGGCTGTTCACGCAGTACGACGTCGGCGCGCACATCGGGAACAAGGGCTTCGACGCGGCGACCTTCCTCCTCGCCGTGGGCCTCGGCGCCGGATGGCAGCTGACCTTCGGCCCGTACGTCGCCGACTACTCGCGCTACCTGCCGCGCGACACCAGCACGCGTGCGACGTTCTGGTCCACCTTCGCCGGCTCCGTCATCGGCTCCCAGTGGGCCATGACGCTGGGGGCGCTGACCGCCGCCGTCGCCGGCAAGACCTTCCTCAGCGACCAGGTGGGCTTCCTCGGTGACCTCGCCGGGCCCGCGGCCCTCGCCTTCCTGATCTACCTGGTGATCGTGGTCGGCAAGCTGACGGTCAACTGTCTCAACGCCTACGGCGGCTTCATGTCGATCCTGACCACCGTCACGGCGTTCGACGGCCGCTCTCGCGTCTCTGCCGCCGCCCGTGCCACCTACATCGTCGGCTTCACCGCCGTATCGATGGCCATCGCGCTGGCCGCCAGCGACGACTTCCTGAACAACTTCAAGAACTTCGTGCTCCTGATCCTGATGGTGTTCACCCCGTGGAGTGCGATCAACCTGGTCGACTACTACCTGGTCTCCCGCGAACGCGTCGACATCCCCGCCCTGTACGACCCGAACGGCCGCTACGGCCGCTGGAACGCCACCGCCCTGACCTGCTACGTCGTGGGGGTCGCCGTCCAGATCCCGTTCCTGGCCACCAAGCTGTACACCGGCGCGATCACCAAGAGGCTCGACGGCGCCGACATCTCGTGGATCGTCGGGCTCGTGGTCACCGCGGCGCTGTACTGGCTGTGGGTGCGGCGCACGGCCGACCCGCCCGCCGAGACCGTCCACCCGGTCGTCACCGAGGCCGACGGCACGGCTGCGCCGGTCGGCTGACCGGGACTCACCTCACGGGCGCGCCGTGCGCCCACCGGGCGGCGACGTCGGGCGAGAGCGGTACGACCGCTCGGCCCGACGCGTCGTCATGCGTTGTCGTTCATCGACCGGCACACATCTTCGTGGTCATGCGGTGACACACTCCTCGTGCGTCGTCCCCGTCCGAGGCGAGGAGCGGAGCTCACCTCCCGTCGCCCGCCCGCGTTTCGATCATGCGAACTACGCGCGTCGACCAGCCCGTACGCCGTTGACGGCCCCATCCGCCTCGACGAGACTCCTGGCTCATGCAGCCCCCGCGTGACCGCTCGGTCACCACCTTCCAGCGCCGACACGTGGACCTCGTCCGTGTCGCGAGCGCTGTCTGTCGCTGCACCTGACCGGCCGCCTTCCGGCTCACCCCGCACCCACGCCTCCCGCGCCCGCCCCGTCCGCCGGGCCTCGGAGGCCTGCACGCACGCCCTCCTGGAGACCCGTATGTCCACGCCCCTGTCCCGCCGAGCCCTCGGCGGGGTCGCCGCCGGTGCCGCGGCTGCCGCCGCCATCGGAGCCACCGCGTCCGCCGCACAGGCGGCCCCCGCGGCCGACCCGCGGGAGCGGCCCTTCCGGGCCGCGCACCCCCGCCGCCACTCCCGGCGACCCAACATCCTCTTCATCCTGGGCGACGACCTCGGCTGGGCCGACCTCTCCTCGTACGGCTCCCCGCACATCCGCACCCCCCACCTGGACCGCCTCGCACGCGACGGTGTCCGCTTCACCGATGCCTACTCCGGCTCCGCGACCTGCTCCCCCACCCGCTTCAGCCTCTACACCGGCCGCTACCCGGGCCGTACGAAGGGCGGGCTCGCCGAGCCGATAGCCGACAAGTCCGTCGGCCTGGAACCCACCCATCCGACGCTCGCCTCGCTCCTCCGGGACTCCGGCTACGCCACCGCCCTCATCGGGAAGTGGCATTGCGGCCACCTGCCCGACTACTCCCCCACGCGATCCGGCTGGGACGAGTTCTTCGGCAACTTCGGCGGGGCCCTGGAGTACTACTCCAAGCTCGGGCTCGGCGGCGAGTACGACCTCTACGAGGGCGATGCCGAGTACAAGGACCTGCGCTACTACACTCGGATCCTCACCGAGCGGGCGAGCGAGTACGTCGGCCGCGAGCACGACAAGCCCTGGCTGCTCAACCTGAACTTCACCACCCCGCACTGGCCTTGGATCGCCGACGGCGACAAGGGGGCGAGCGACGAGATCGTCCGGCGCATCAAGGCCGGCGACCGCTCCGCCCTCTGGCACCAGGACGGCGGCTCCGTCGAGAAGTACAAGGAGATGGTCGAGGACCTCGACCGTTCGATCGGGCAGGTCCTCAAGGCCCTGAAGCGCTCCGGCCAGGAGCAGGACACCCTCGTCTTCTTCGCCAGCGACAACGGCGGCGAGCGCTTCTCCTACAACTGGCCGCTCGCCGGGAACAAGGGCTCGCTTCAGGAGGGCGGCATCCGCGTCCCCTCGATCCTCCGCTGGCCCGCCAGGATCGACGGCGGGCAGGTCAGCGACCTGCCGGTGTTCTCGCCCGACTGGACGGCGACACTGCTGGAGCTGGCCGGAGCCCGCCCCCATCCCGCGTACCCCCTCGACGGCACCAGCCTCGCGGGACATCTGCTCCGCGGCGCCGACGTGCCCGAGCGGGACCTCTTCTGGCGGGTGCGGGGCGAGCGGGCGCTGCGCCGGGGCGACTGGAAGTACTACCGGGGCAAGTCCGGCCGCGACCAGCTCTTCCAGCTGTCCGAGGACTCACGCGAACAGGCGGACCGGGCACCCTTCGAGCCGTCCCGACTCGCCGAGCTGCGGGCCGTCTGGGAGCGGATCGACGCGGGACTGCTCCGCTACTGAGCCCCGACGGCCCGCGCGGCGGGGCACGCCTCTCCGGGCGCGCTCCGCCGTGTGGGCCGTACGAAGGGTGGCACCGGGTTTCTGATGCGCTCCGTCACCGGGCGGGTAAAAGGAACGGGTAGCGGTGACCGAGGGACTCGTCGAGTTCTGTGAGGAGTACGTCCGACCATGCTCATCGACCTGAGACGACGTACCGCACTGGTCACCGGCTCCACCCAGGGGATCGGCGCCGCCATCGCCACCGGACTCGCCCGGGCCGGAGCCCGTGTCGGCGTCAACGGGCGGACCGAGGAACGCGTCGAGCAGGCCGTCGCACGCATGCGGGCCGAGGCCCCCGAGGCCGACCTGGTTCCGGTGGTCGCCGACGTCGCCACCGAGCGAGGAGCACAGGTGGCCGCCGACGTGCTGCCGCACATGGACATCCTGGTGAACAACCTCGGCGTCTTCGGCGAGGCCGACCCGCTGAAGATCAGCGACGACGAGTGGCGGCGCTACTTCGAGGTGAACGTCCTGGCGGCGGTCCGGCTCATCCGTCAGTACCTGCCTGGCATGAACGAGCGCGGCTGGGGACGGATCCAGAACATCGCGAGCGACTCGGCGGTGGCGATTCCCGCCGAGATGATCCACTACGGCATGTCCAAGACAGCCCTTCTGGCGGTCACGCGCGGCTTCGCCAAGCAGGCGGCGGGGACCGGTGTCACCGTCAATTCCGTCATCGCCGGCCCCACGCACACGGGGGGCGTGGAGGAGTTCGTGTACGAGCTGGTGGACCGTGCTCTGCCGTGGGACGAAGCGCAACGCGTCTTCATGCGCGAGTACCGTCCGCAATCCCTGCTGCGGCGGCTCATCGAACCCGCGGAGATCGCCAACATGGTGGTCTACCTCGCCTCCGACCAGGCGTCCGCCACGACCGGCGGCGCGCTGCGCGTGGACGGCGGGTACGTCGACTCCATCCTGCCGTAGCGGAGATGCCCGCAGCCGCGCGGCGAGCTGCCCTTCACACGCCGCGCCACCTGTCGGCTCCGGCGCTCTCCGCCGGTCTGCGCTGTCACAGCGGGTGAGAGGCGTCGGCCTGCGACATCCGTGACGTGGCGCCGCCGGACACGGGTCCCCCGCCATGCCGGGGCGTGAGTCTGGGCTGCGCCTGCGCCTGCGTCTGCCACTGTCCCAACCTTTCCTCGCCTCGCTTTGCCCTGGCTGCGCCATGCCCTGGCCTGCCCTGGTCTGCCCTGCCCTGCCCTGCCCTGCCCCGGATGACGTGCGGGGTTCGCGTTGCGGGGGCTCGTGAGCCTGCTTCTGCGCTGGGCGCACCTTTGGGCCGCGCCATCGCGCTGAGTGCGCTCGCCGGATCAAGTGAATGCGGGTGTTGGTGTGTTGGTCCGGTGATGTGCACGGGCACCTTCCGGTCAGCGGACCTCACCGTCGAGAAGGACACGAACAGGGACACGAATGACGAGCCAGGTTACCGAAGTAGAACTGGAAGGCCTTCTCCGCACGGCGCTGGACGCCACGGGTACGGAGCGTTGGGCGACCGACTCGGACGAGATGTGGTGCCGTGTCACGCCGGAGTCCGGCACACGGCGCGAGCAGGGGTGGAAGCTGCACGTGTCGGCGACGGCCGCCTCCGCGCCGGCTGTCCTCGAGAAGGCCCTGGAGGTGCTGCTGCGGGAGGAATCGGCGTTCAAGTTCGCCCGGTCGCTCGACCAGGTGAGTGCGCTCAACTCCCGTGCCACACCACGGGGAAGCTCCGGCAAGTTCATCACCGTCTATCCCCGCTCCGACGACGAGGCGGCCCGGCTCGCCCACGAGCTGCACGGGGCCACTGCGGGCCTGGCCGGCCCTCGGATCCTGTCCGACCAGGCGTACGCCGTCCACTCACTGGTGCACTACCGGTACGGCTCGTTCGTCGGCCGGAGGCGGCTCTCGGACGACGGCCTGCTCGTGTGGTTCATCGAGGACCCCGACGGCAATCCCGTGGAGGACAAGCGCACCGGCCAGTACTCTCCGCCGCCTTGGGCGGTCTCCCCCTTCCCCGCCCCGGGTCCCGTCGTGCCGCGCGCGGCGGAGGGGGCGGACGGGGCGAGTGCTCCGGTGCTGCTCGGTGGTCGTTTCGCGGTACGGGAGGCGATCCGGCACACGAACAAGGGCGGCGTCTACCGGGGCAGCGACGTCCGTACGGGCGCCCTCGTGGTGATCAAGGAAGCCCGGCCGCACGTGGAGGCCGACGCCTCCGGCTGTGACGTCCGCGACTGGCTGCGCGCCGAGGCCCGGACGTTGGAGAAGCTCGAGGGCACGGGCCTGGCTCCGGAGCCGCTGGGGTTGTTCGAGCACGCCGGGCACCTCTTCCTGGCCCAGGCCGAAGTACCGGGCGTCACCCTGCGTACCTGGGTCGCCGAGCACTTCCGCGACGTCGGAGCGGAACGCTACCGCGCCGACGCGCGGGCGCAGGTCGGGCGTCTGGTGGACCTGGTCGCCGCGGCGCACGCGCGGGGCTGTGTCCTGCGGGACTTCACACCCGGCAACGTCATGGTCCGTCCGGACGGCGAGCTGCGCCTCATCGACCTCGAACTCGCGGTCCTGGAAGACGAGACCGCCCTCCCGACCCGCGTGGGAACCCCCGGCTTCAGCCCCCCGGAACGCCTGTCCGACGCGCCCGTCAGCCCGACGGGCGACTACTACAGCCTCGGTGCCACCGCGTGCCTCGTGCTGGCCGGAAAGGTACCGAACCTGCTGCCCGAGGAGCCCGCCACAAGGGCGACGGAGCAGCGGCTCGCCGCATGGCTGGCCGCCTGCACGGGGCCGCTTCGACTGCCGGGGGCCCTCGTGGAGATGATCCTCGGGCTGATGAAGGACGACCCGGCCGAGCGATGGGACCCGACCCGGGCGCGCGAGGCTCTCCGGAGGGCGGACGCCGAGCGGCCGCTGAACCGGGCTGCCCCACACGCTCGACACGTCCTGCGGAACGACCGACTGAGCGACCCTCGGCACGACGACCGGAACGACGGCACGAGTGAGGGTCCGCGCGACGCGGTGACCGGGATCGTGGACCATCTCGTCGATGCGATGACCCCGGCGGACGAACGTCGGCTGTGGCCCGTGTCCACCATGGCCGGGGAGACCGACCCCTGCACCGTGCAGCAGGGTGCGGCCGGAGTCCTGGCCGTCCTGACGCGGTACTGGGAACTGACCGGTGACGACCGTCTGCCCGCGCTGATCTCCACCGCGGGCCACTGGATCGCGGGCCGCACCGATCTCCGCTCCACACGCCCCGGCCTGCACTTCGGCGGACGCGGAACCGCGTGGGCGCTGTACGACGCCGGGCGCGCCGTGGACGACCGGGGACTCGTGGACCACGCGGTGGCTCTGGCTCTGGCCCCGCAGCAGGTGACTCCCCATCACGACATCACCCACGGCAGTGCGGGAAGCGGGCTGGCCGCCGCCCACCTGTGGCACCGCACCGGGGATCCGCGCTTCGCCGAACTGGTCGTCGACGCGGCCGACCGGCTGGCCGCCGCGGCGCAGCGCGGTCGGGACGGGGTGAGCTGGCCGGTACCCGGGGAAGCCGCCTCCTCCGAGGGCGGCAAACGCTACCTCGGCTTCGCCCATGGAACGGCCGGGATCGGCTGCTTCCTCCTCGCCGCCTTCACCGTCTCGCGGCGCCCGGAGCACCTGGACCTCGCGGTGGAGGCCGGCGAGCACCTGTCGGCCTGCGCCGTGCACATCGGCGAGGCCGCCCAATGGCCCGCCCAGTCCGCGGACCTGCCCACGGCCCCGTACTGGTGCCACGGCGCGGCGGGCATCGGATCCTTCCTCGTCCGGCTGTGGCAGGCCACCGGGGACGACAGGTTCGGCGAACTCGCCCGCTGCAGTACGCACGCCGTCGTCGAACGCGCCTCCCGCGCCGCCCTGGCCCAGTGCCACGGTCTGGCGGGCAACGGTGACTTCCTCCTCGACATGGCCGACGCCACGGGTGACCCCGTGTACCGGACCATGGCCGACGACTTGGGCCGCCTCATCCTCAGTGAGAGCGCCCACCGCCATGCCCAGGTGGTCTTCCCCAACGAGTACGGGGACGTCTCGACCAGCTGGAGCGACGGATCCGCGGGAATCCTGGCCTTCCTCACGCGGATCCGTCACGCAGACCCCCGGCACTGGATGGTCCAGCAGCCGGTCTGAGCGGCAGCAAGTCTGTCGCCGGCTCGTAACACGAAAACGAAGGAGAGAACCATGGAGAACAACGACATCGAACTGCTGGCCCACCTCCACGCCCTTCCGGAGACCGACCCCGTCGGTGTCGACGGAGCGCCCTTCGCCGCGACGTGTGAGTGCGTCGGCCTGCTGACCCTCCTCAACACGGTCTGTATCGGCATCAGCTGCGCGTAGCACCGGCGCCCGACATCCGGCCGGCGGCCACCCGGGAAACCGCCGGCCGGATGTCGTCCCCGGAACCACCCGTCTCCCTCCTCGCCGACGACAGCCGCGGACGAGGACCCCGACCGCAAGCAGCCCCCAGCCGGTGATGAGGACGAGACCACATGCAACCACCCTCCGGTGTCGACGACCTCGCCCCGGCGACCCTCATGACAGCCGCCGGCACCACCCCGCCCACGGTCCGCCCCGGTCCCGAGCCCGTCAGCGCCATCAGCATGCGCGGCCTGGTCAAGAGCTACCCGGGCCCGCAGGGCACCACCACCCACGCGGTTCGCGGCCTGGACCTGGACGTGCGGCAGGGGGAGACGTTCGCCTTCCTCGGGCCCAACGGCGCGGGGAAGTCCACCACCATCACGGTGCTGTGCGGCCTGGCCCGTCCCACCGCCGGTCACGCCACCGTCGCCGGTGCCGACGTGCTCAGTGCGCCCCACGAGGTACGGCGACGTGTCGGCCTGCTCTTCCAGCACAGCGCTCTGGATGTGGACCTGACGGTCGAGCAGAACCTCCACATCCACGCGCGCCTCTACGGGCTGCCCCGCCGCCGTGCCCGCTCACGCGCTGCGGAGGTGATCGAGACGGCCGGGCTGACGGAGCGGCGGCGCTCCCCGGTACGCACCCTGTCCGGCGGCATGCGGCGGCGCCTGGAGATCTCGCGGGCCCTGCTGCACTCCCCACGCGTGCTGTTCCTGGACGAGCCGACCACCGGACTCGACCCGCATGCCCGCGCCCAGGTCTGGGAGCATCTGCGGGCGCTGCGCGACCGGGACGGCAGCACCCTCTTCGTCACCACCCATTACCTGGAGGAGGCGGAGCACTGTGATCGCATCGCCATCATCGACCACGGCCAGGTGGTGGCGCAGGGCACGCCCCTCGCGCTGAAGGCCGCGATCGGGGACGACCGGGTCGTCCTGCGTACCGGCGACGACCCGGCGGCACAGCGGATCGTGCGCGCCCTCGTGCCACCCGACCGCACCGTCACGGTGGACGCCGACGGCGTCTCCCTGCGGGTGCCGGGCGGCAGCGGCTGGATTCCGCGCCTGTGCGCGGCGCTGCAAGGCCATGCCATCGCCGTACACGCCGCTTCCGCCGCCCCGCCCACCCTTGACGACGTCTTCTTCCACCACACCGGCCGCAGCCTCGACGCCAGCAAGGCCGGCCGCGCGCCGGCCGGCCCCACCCCGAGCGCGACCACGTCCGAAACCGGCGGCAGCCGATGACCGAACTCAGTGTGAAGGCCCCGGACGCTCCGGACGGCGCGGGCGCCCTGGGCACACCCGGCGCACCCGGCGACTCCTGCTCCTCCGACGACTTCCGCAGCCACGACAGGGGGCGCGCGTCCCGTCTCCGGCGCGAACTGCGCGCGATCCACGCCCTGGTCCACCGTGACCTGCTGCGCCTGGCGGGCCAGCGCACCCACACCGCGCTGATGCTGCTCCACCCGATGCTCTACCTCCTCATCCTGGGAGGCGGGCTGGCCGCCCTCATCCCCCGCTCCTCCCTGGGCGTCGGCTACCAGACGTATCTCTTCCCCGGCATCCTGATGATGACGGTGCAGACACCGGCCATCATGGTCGGCATCCGTCTGATCACCGACCGGCAGAGCGGCTACGTGCGGGAGCTCCTCATGGCTCCCGTCAGTCGCGCCACGCTCCTCCTGGGGCATTGCGCCGGCGGCACCCTGACCGCGACGGCGCAAGGCGCCGTCCTGCTCGGCCTCGTCGGCACGGTCGGTCTGCCCTACGACCCGCTGCTCCTGGTCATGCTCCTCGGCGGGATGATCCTGGCCTCGTTCACCATCACGGCCCTGGCCCTGGTCCTGGCCGTGTCCCTGCGCAGGGCGGAGACGTTCCACACCCTCCTCGGTCTGATCATGATGCCGCTGCTGTTCCTCTCCGGCGGCTTCTTCCCGCTGCAGTCCCTGCCCGGCTGGGCACACGCGCTCGCCGGCGCCAACCCCCTGGCCCTGGCGGTGGACCTGTTGCGTCGGTGCGTCACCTCCCGCGTACCCGACCAGCAGGCCGCCACCGGCATCGAGTGGGCCGGCCGGCAGCCGCCCCTCCTCCTTGAGGCCGGACTCCTCCTCGCCCTCGGCACCGTCGCCCTGCTCTGGGCCGCGCGCCGCTTCAACCGTCCGGAATGACACACCGCGCCGGAAGGAGCCCGGCTTCTTCCAGGGACCTGAGAAGGGGCGTCTGACCTGGGCTGGTGCCCCGGTCAGGCGCCTCTCTCCTGCGCGCGGGCAGCCGGGCGGGGCCGGGGCTGTCGTGCGCCGCGCGTGAGATCCGACATCCGACCGCCGGCCAGCTATACCTTCCGAGGGCAGGACAGCGCCATGCGCTCCACACTCGACCGTAAGGGCCGCCATCGTGACCGGACGCACCGCCGAGCCAACCGAGAGCCCGAGGCCGGACGAGGTCGTCGGCGAGGCCCGATGGCCGATGGCGGCGGCCGTCGTCGCCGCCATGGGGCTGACCCTTCTGCTCCCCGACGATCTCCGTCTGGCGCCTCGCTGGGTCATCCCCGTCGTCGAGGGACTGCTGCTGCTGGCGCTCATCGCCGGCGATCCGGGCCGGATCGACCGGCGCTCGGCCGCCCTGCGGGGCATGTCGATCGCCCTGGTGGGGGTTCTGGCCCTCAGCGCCGTCTGGTCGACCGTTCAACTGGTCGACGACATCCTCCATGCCGGGAAGGAGACCAGCTCCGCCGTCGATCTGCTGCAGACCGGCGGCACGGTGTGGGCGGGCACCGTCCTCGCCTTCTCGCTGCTGTACTTCGAACTCGACAGCGGTGGGGCCGCCGCCCGCGCCCACCGCATGCCCTCCACGCCCGCACTCGCCTTCCCCCAACAGATCGAGCCCCGGCTGAGCGGCGCCGGCTGGCGGCCCCGCTTCGTCGACTACCTCTACCTGGCGCTCACCAACGCCACCGCCTTCAGCCCCACCGACGTCATGCCGCTGGCCCCTTGGGCCAAGATCGCCATGGGCATTCAGTCCCTCGTCTCCCTGCTCATTCTCGGGCTCGTGGTCGCCCGTGCCGTCAACGTCCTCACCTGACGAGCGGGCCCCTCGGCGGCGCTCAAGAGAACACGGGACGTGATGAGCACCGCGAGCCTCCGCCCGCCGCCGGCGGTCCCGGCCGGCGGAAGCGGTGCCTGCTCGCTCGCTGACGGCGCAGACCCAATCGGGTGAGCCGCCCGACGAGTCCTTTGGCCCGCCTGAATGACCGTCACTCCACCGCCGCACCAAGGCGGTGAGCCCGGCCCTGTGCGGCGACCGACACGTGATACCACGTCAGGACGACGCCGCCGAACCGCCGCGATCCCGACGAATGTCGAGCCAAGGAGCTGATGCGCATGTCGGCCGACAGTCCCGTCGGAGCACCTGGCGCGCCGCCGCCGGATCCCTTCGCCCTGGTCAGGACCCGCGGCTACGTCGGGCTTCTCATCATGGCCGCGGCGCTCGGAGTGCCGATCTCCGCGGCTGCGTACGGCTTCCTCGCTCTGGTCAACGAGCTCCAGCCGTGGACCTACACCGACCTGCCCAAGGCGCTGGGCTTCCAGGCAACCCCTCCCTGGTGGCCCCTGCCGCTGCTCGGCGTCGCGGGCCTGCTGGTCGGAGCGGCCATCCGCCACCTCCCCGGAACCGGCGGCCACAAGCCCGCCGAGGGGCTGTCGACGGCAGGCGCGCCGGAGCCGCGCGAACTTCCCGGCATCCTCGTCGCCGCCGTCGCCACGCTGGCCCTCGGTGCCGTCCTCGGTCCCGAGGCCCCGCTCATCGCCCTCGGCAGCGGCACGGCCATCTGGCTCGTACGCCTGCTCAAGCCGGACCTGCCGCAGCAGGTGAGGGCCGTGGTCGGCGCCGCCGGAAGCTTCGCCGCGGTCAGCACCCTGCTCGGGTCGCCCCTCACGGGGGCGTTCCTCCTCATGGAGGCGTCGGGAATCGGCGGGCCGATGCTCGGGGTCGTCCTGGTGCCGGGCCTGCTCGCCGCGGGCGTCGGCTCGCTCGTCTTCATCGGCCTGGACGGCTGGACCGGTCTCGGCACGTACTCCCTGGCGCTTCCGGAGGTCCCGCATGCCGACACGCCCGATGTCGCCGAGTTCGGCTGGGCGCTCGTCATCGGGCTGGTGGCGGCCCTCGTCGGCACGGGCATCCGGCGCCTCGCCCTTCTCGTACAGCCCCATGTCGAGCGGCGCCGGGTAACCGTCACCGTGCTGATGGGTCTGGTGGTCGCGGGGCTCGCCATCGCCTTCGCCGAGGGCACGGGGAGAGCCGCGACCGAGGTGCTGTACTCGGGGCAGGCCGCCCTCGGCCCGCTGCTCGCGAACAGCGCCGAGTACTCCGTCGGTACGTTGACCCTGCTCGTCGTGTGCAAGGGACTGGCGTACTGCGCCTCGCTGAGCGCGTTCAGAGGAGGCCCGATCTTCCCGGCGATGTTCCTGGGGGCGACGGGTGGGATCGCGCTGTCCCACCTACCGGGGCTGGAGCTCACCCCCGCGTTCGCGATGGGGATCGGTGCCATGTCGGTCACCATGCTCGGGCTCCCGCTGACCTCGGTGATGCTGGCCACCCTGATGCTGGGATCGCAGGGCCTCACCGTCATGCCGCTCGTCATCGTCACGGTCGTGGTCGCCTATGTCGTGTCGAAGCGACTCAGCCCGGCGCCGACCGGTGAGGCGCAGGCTCCCGCACCCGAAGTCCCGAGGGCGCGGTGACGTCACGTGCGGGGCGGTGCACACACGCCAGCCGGTCGGGGATTCCCCAGTGCTGGGCTTCCGGCGCGGTCAGGCGTACCAGTCGGCCTCCGCCGGCCGCGCCCGTCGGGGCACGTCCCGGGCGGGCATGGGCGTTCGTTCGCCACCCGCGAGCAGGGTGCTTGCCGGATCGCCGCCGAGAGTGCCCGGGAGCTTCACCTCGACCTCGATGGCGCGAGGCGGGTCGGTGGGCAGGACGGCGGTCATCACAGCCGTCTGGGCGTGGTGGCCATGGGCGCTGGCGGCGGCGACCTGTTTCCCGTCCACGAGGAGCTCCAGCTCCCGCGTCCCGCCCATCCGCAGGCCCACGGTGACCGAGCAGCCGGCGTGCTCGCAGTGAAAGTGGTACTCCCGGCTCATGATCGCCTCCTTGGAACACCTGGCAACCTCTTCCCTCCATCGTGGCACCACCAGGTGATGGCTGCGTCAGCCCCGGATCCCGCTCCCGCGCTCGTCGCCGTGATCCTCACCGGCTACCGCGCGAGCGGAACGCACCCCGGGGACGTGCATCCGGGTGGGGAGCGGATCGGCGTTGCACCGGGAGGAGGCCGGGTGGGCGTTCTAGTCTCGGCTCGTGAGGCATGCCGAGCAGCGCGCCGAAGGCGCGGGACCGTTCACCACCCGGGTCACCTGGCGGCTGCCCGGTGACAGGGAGGCGGTCTGGGAGTCGCGGCTCGCGCGGCGCCGAGGAGTCCTCGCCGTCCGGGCGCCGGGCTCGGAGGCCGGCCACCATGCCCGGGCCGACGAGGTGGCGGTACGCCGTCTGCGCAGGCTCAACTCCGTGGCCGCGACGGCCTTCGTCATCGGCGGGGCCTTGTTCGCGGCCGGTGCAGGCGTCGCCCAGTTCGGCTCCGGAGACGCCACCGAGATCGCCTCGATCTACTTCGCCGGCGGCCTGTTCTTCAACACCGGCGGTTACGCCTCGCTGCTGCAGGTGATCAACGCGCCCCGCCACGTGGTCGGCGGCCGGACACTGGTCACCCACCGCTGGCGGTGGTGGAGCTACGAGCCGACGCGCGTGGACTGGCTGAGCGTCTTCCTCCTGTTCGCCGGCACCCTGGTGTTCGGCGTCAGCCTGCTGAACTCCTTCGTCGAAGGACTGAACGTCCACCAGATCAACCGGCTGATCTGGGTACCCGACCTGGTGGGCTGCGTGCTGTTCCTGACCTCCGGGCACCTCGCCCTGGTCGAGGTCTGCCACGGCGGGCCCCGCCTGCTCCCGCGCAGCCTCGGCTGGTGGATCGTCGCGGTGAACCAGCTCGGGTCCGTCCTGTTCATGGTCTCGGCCCTCGCCGCGTACACCCGGCCGGCCACCGGCAGCCCGGTGAACATCGACATCGCCAACTGGGGCACCCTCACCGGCGCCCTGTGCTTCTCCGTCGGCGGTGTCCTGCAGTACTTCGAGCGCCCGTAGGGTTCCGCCGGTCTCCACGCCCGGCGCGGTCCCTCGGACACCGCCCTGTTACCGGCCGCATGCCGCCGCCGAACCGTTTCCATACCTGGCGGTCCTAGCGTCCGGCACAGCCGTTTGTGGCCGCTCATCTTCACCCCGCGAGGAGATTCCGTGCTCGAAGGCTTCGGCGAAGCGCTCGCGGACCGGGAGTACTACCTGCCGCTGCCCAGCGTGGCCGATCCCGGGCCGCGATTCGCTCCCACCGAGGTGCCGCAGGGCCTGCACGGTGCCGCCCGGGGCATCTGGACGGTCTGGGGCGGTCCGGGGACCGGACGCGCCGAGCAGGGCTGGAAGATCCACGTGTCGGCGCGGCTGGACCGGGCGCAGCACGTCCTCGACACGGTCGCCGGGATCTGTTTCTCCGAAGGCGTGCCGTTCAAGCACCTGAGCGCCCGGCTCTTCTTCCTGTTCCTCCATCACAAACACGCCGCGCGGGCCCAGGCGGGCAAGTTCTGCGCCGTCTACCCGCCGGACACGGCGACCGCCCGACGGCTCCTTGAACGCCTGCGCGACGCGCTCGACGGGGAGGAGGGGCCGTACGTCCTCACCGACCGGCGCTTCCGCGACTCGCGGACGGTCCACTACCGCTACGGCGCCTTCGGCGACCTCAGCCGGCTGCGGGCCGACGGCACCCGGGAGGGGCTGGTCAAGGACGGTTCCGGCCGCGAGGTCGTGGACCTGCGGCTGCCCGCCTTTCACCTGCCCGCGGGGATCGCCGATCCGTTCGTCGAGCGGGAGGAACAGCCGCATTCGGGCCCGATCCTGATCCGCGACTACGAGGTGACCCGCGCGGTGCGCCTGAGCAACGCCGGGGGCACCTACGAGGCCCGGGACCGGCGTACCGGCCGCACCGTCTTCGTCAAGGAGGCCCGTGCCCACAACGGCCTGGTCTTCGACGGGACCGACGCGCGGCAGCGGCTGCGGCACGAGTACCGCGTGCTGGGCGAGCTGCACGCGGCCGTCCCCGGGGTGGGCCCGGAGCCGCTGGACCACTTCACGGAGTGGGAGCACGACTTCCTCGTCACCGAGTACGTCGCCGGGCAGCCTCTTGTGGGCTGGCTCAGCCGGTCCTCCCCGCTGGGACGCGCCGACCGCACGGACGCGTCCGTCGCCGCGTACTACGAGGCGTGCCGGCGTCTGCTGGCCGCGCTGGACGCCTCGCTGGAGCGGCTGCACGCCGCCGGCTACCGGTTCGGTGACCTCAGCCTGGGCAATGTCATGGTCACACCGTCGGGCGGGGTCCGGCTGGTGGACTTCGAGACCGCCTCGGAGCTGTCCGCGGCATCCTCCGGGATGGGCACTCCGGGGTTCACTCCGCCGCCCGGCCTGCTGCTCCGGGCCGGCTCCGACTCGCTGCTGCAGGACCGCTACGGCATGTCGGCGGTCGCGTTCGCCTTCCTGGCGCCGTTCAACGAGATCGCCGAACACGCGCCGGGCAACCTCTCGCTGCTGCGCCGCGACCTGGCGGACGTGGCTCCGCCGCAGGACCTGTGGCAGCGGGCGGTCGCCTTCCACCCCACGGAGGAGGAGGCGCGGGACCGGGGCGGTCCCGACCGCCTGCCCTCCCCCGCCGAGCTGGACACCGATCCGCGAGGATGCCTGGTCAGGCTGGCCGAGGAGGTGGCCGCGGGACTGCTGGAGACGGCTGACGCCGAACGGCCGGAATGGGCCTTCCCTCCCTCGCCCGAGGCGTTCCGGACCAACAACGTGTGCCTGGCCTACGGCACGGCAGGGGTGGTGCACGCCCTGCGTCGCGCCGGGGCCGCGGTGCCGGAGGAGATCCGCGAACGGCTGCGTCGCGACACGATGGCGCAGCGCGACACGCTGCCCCCAGGACTGCTCGTCGGCTCGGCCGGCATCGCCCGGGTACTGGCCGGCCTCGGCCTGCTGGACGAGGCCGAGGACCTGATCCGTGACGCCGACGACCACTCGCTCACCGCCACCTGCGGCACCCTGGCCGGCGGGCGGGCCGGGGTCGGCCTGAGCCGGCTCGCCCTGTACCGGTTGACCGGGGAGAACAGCCATCTGGAGCGGGCCGCCGCGGCAGGGGAGGGTCTGCTGCGCACCTCCGACCTGTCGGCCGCCCTCGGCGAGCACGACGCCCGCGGCCTGCTGCACGGACGCTCGGGTCTCGCCCTCTTCCTCCACCGCCTGGCCCACGAGACCGACGAGGCCCGCTACCTGGAGGCGGGCCGCACGCTGCTTCACCAGGAGCTGGAGCGGACCTTTCCGCTGGACGACGGCGCGCTGTCCGTCTCCGACGACGCGCGGTTCACCCGTGCCATGCCGTACCTGGCCACGGGCGCGGCCGGTGTCGCGACGGTGCTCACCCGCTATGTGGCCACCGCGCCGGACGAACGCTGCGCGGCGGCGCTGCCGGGGCTGGCCGCCGGCGTCCGGGTCTCCTGCGCCACGAAGGAGGTGGGCCTGTACCGGGGGCTCGCCGGGCTGGCCTGGTTCCTCACCGAGTACGCCGAGCTCACCGGCACGGAGGCCGCCCGCCGGGACGCCGTGCGCGCCGCGACCGGTTTGGTGAAGTACGCGGTCCCGTACCGGCGCGGTGTCCGCTTCCTCGGAGCGGGTTCGCAGCGGTTCACCGCTGATTTGTCCAGTGGCGGGGCCGGTGTGCTGCTGGTCCTCCACCGCCTGCTGAGCAGCCTGCTCCTGGCAGAGCCCCACCACGCGCGTCCGCTGATCCCGGCGGCCGGCTGACGGCATCCGGCGGGCGTCCCATGAACGCCTGGGCCCGGCGGCGAGCACCTCCGTGCCCAGGTACGCAGTGACCGATCCACACAACCCGAGAAGAAACGCGGAGAGCATCCATGACCCAGATCCTCGCGCTCCAGGCACTGGAAACCGAGCAGGAGGCCTACTCCCTGCCCCCCTGCTTCAGCGTCGCCTGGAGCATCAGCGACATCTTCCCCGAGCCGATGTAACGCGCCGTACCCGGGGACGGCCGGGGCCGGTGGTCCTGCCACCGGTCCCGGCCCTGGTCGTTCGCCCGCCCGGCGGCCGGCGGCCGCTGGTCATCGGACAAGGGCGCGCACCGATGCCTCCGTCGCTATTTCGTCCCGGTCAGGGTCGCGTAGACCACCGTGTTGGCCCGGTAGCCGGTGTCGCTCGCCCAGTCGCCGCCGCAGGTGATCAGCCGCAGCTCGGGACGGCCCGAAGCGCCGTAGACCTTGTCGTCGGGGAACCCGTCCTTGGGATGGGCCTCCACGGCGTCGACGGTGAAGACGGCCGTACGGCCGTCTTCTCGGTCGATCTCGATCCCGGCGCCCCGGGAGAGGGTGTCGAGCCGGTGGAAGACGGCGGGGCCGAGCGGGGTGTCCAGGTGTCCCGTCACGACGGCCGTGCCCGGCGCCCCGGGGGCGGTGCCGTCCGCGTACCAGCCCGCCACGGTGGGGGCCGACGCGGGCGGGGGGCGCAGTGCTCCGGCACCGTCCAGTTCCAGGGGGACGAGGGCGACGTCGACCCCGATGGCCGGAATCCTGATCCGCACCGCGTCGGACGCGGGCAGCGGCCGGGGCGCGGAGCGGTCCCGGTCGGCCCCGGCGGCGGGCCGCGCGAGCAGCGACGAGGCCTGCGCCGTCGCCGGCGGCCGCGGGCCGTCGCCGTCCGGGACGTGGGCGAGCAGGACGATGCCGACGAGCGTCGTCCAGACCAGGGACCTGACCGAGGGGACGCTCCGGGACGGCGCTCCGCCGGGCTTCGGCCCGGAGCCGTTCTTCATGTGGATCGTGTCTCCGCTGGATGCCGGCCCCGGATCTCCTCGCGGAGCCGGGGCCTGGCGGTGGGGCGTGGGGCGTGGGTTCAGACGGAGTTCCGGGCGGCGGTGGCGCGACGGCGCATCCTGATCACCACGCCCGCGGCGGCGCCGCCGAGGAGCAGCGCGCCGAGGGCGTACGGGCTGCCGTCGTCGCCCCCGTCCGCGCCTGCGCCGGCGGCCCAGCCGAAGCCGGCTTCCACGGCTCCGACCGGCCGCCCGGAGATCTGGTAGGTGACGGTCTGCTTGATGCGGGGCGGGCACTTGAGGGTCACCGTGTCCGTGCCGGAGACGGCGTCCAGCGGGAGCGTGAACTCACCCACCAGGACGCCCTTGCGGTCGCCGGGCAGGAGGTGGAACTTCCCGCCCGCCTCCGACTCGCCCTTGCCGTATGTCTCCTTGCCGCAGGCGGTGGTGCTGACGGTGACGGTGGTGCCGGGGGCCGCCTTCCCCGGATTGACCTGGGCCTCACCGGAGGGCGCCGCGACGGCGGAGGGTGCGGACAGGACGAGGGCGCCGAGGACCAGGGCGAGCTGGGGGCCCGTACGTGCGAGACGCATGCTTCTGTTCTCCTTCGGTGGAGCTTTCCTGGCCGGCTGGGCCGCGCGGCTCCTGTGCTGTGCTCCGTGCACGAGCAGATCCCCGCCCGGTGATCACCGCAACGGGAGCATCGCCCGCGATGTCCCCCGGTTGGGGTCTTGATCGTCCTGCCCGGTGATCACCGCCGCAGGTCACAGCGGCCGGGGCGGTGTTCGGGAACGAATGGCGCTCTGCGCGCGAATGGGTTAGGCGCCTCGGCCACGCGTGTGGTCGGCCCTCGTGGCCGGGCGCCCGGGACATCGCCGCCGTGACGATAAGGCGTCAGTCCCGGCCCAGGATCGCCGTGAGGGCCTCTCGCAAGGCCGCTCCGGGATCCGCCGACGCGCCTTCGGAGCGCCACGCGACGAACCCGTCGGGGCGGACCAGCACCGCGCCGTCCCCGGTGACGCCGTGAGCCTCCGCCCAGTCCGTGTCGCCCGCCGGGGAGAGCTCCGCTTCGGGACCGTCGCCGATCCGGTACGAGTCGAGCGGCATCGTCAGCTCCTGCCCGACGCGGGTCGCCGCGGTGTGCCAGCCGCCGGCGCCGTCTTCGGCACTGAGGAGTACCAGGGACCGCTCGTACAGGTCGAGGGTGGAGACCCGGGCACCGGCGCGGTTCATCCACATGTGGGGTGCCCGGCTTCCGGGTTCACCCGTCAGCCGCAGTCCGTCGGGGACGACCGGCATCGTCGGGTCGGTGCCCAGGACGGCGCCCTGCGGATAGCGGTAGCCGAGCACCGCGTTGAGGATGCCGCCCTTCTTTCCCGCGGGGCCGCCGGCTCCGGGGCCGGGGGTGTACCCGGGGTGGCTGTGTTCGACCGACCGGGCCGAAGCACGGGCGCTCGTCGTCTCCGCGACCGGCCGGCGCTCCGCGTCGTAGGACGCGAGCAGGCCGGGTCCGGCCCAGCCGCCCAGTACGGCGGCGAGCTTCCACGCGAGGTTGTGCGCGTCCTGGATACCGGTGTTGGAGCCGAACGCCCCGGTGGGCGGCATCTCGTGGGCGGAGTCGCCGACGAGGAACACCCTTCCGTCCGCGTACCGTTCGGCGATCCTCTCGGCCGCGTGCCAGGGAGCTCGACCTGTGATCTCCACATCGAGGTCCGGCACTCCCACGGCCCGCCGGATGTGCTCCCTGCACCGCTCGTCGGTGAACTCCTCCAGTGTCTCGCCGTGTTCGGGGTGCCAAGGGGCGTGGAACACCCAGCGCTCCCGGTTGTCGACCGGCAGCAGGGCGCCGTCGGCCTCCGGGTTCGTCAGGTAGCAGACGATGAAGGGCCGGTCGCCGACGACGTCCGCGAGGCCGCGGGAGACGAAGGTGATGCTCACGTTGTGGAAGAGGTCGCCCGGACCGTTCTGTCCGATGCCGAGCTGCTCGCGAACCGGGCTGCGGGGGCCGTCCGCCGCGACGAGATAGTCCGCGCGGATGGTGGTGTGCTCACCGGTGTCGCGGTTCTTGACCTGCGCGGTCACTCCTTCGCCGTCCTGCTCGATGGACATCAGCTCGGTCGCGAACCGCAGATCTCCGCCCAGCTCGCCGGCGCGCTCGCGCAGCACCGGTTCGAGATCGTTCTGGCTGCACAGGCACCACCCGGCGGGGCTGAAGCGGGCGACGCCGCCGCCGGGGTCGATCTCCTTGAACAGCCACTCGCCGGCATCGCCCACCAGGCTCGGCGTCTGCAGGATGCCGTTGTTGCGTGCCAGGACCGACGCGGCCTCCTCGATGGGCTGCGCGACCCCGGCTCCGCGGAACAGCTCCATGGTGCGCACGTTGTTGCCGCGGCCACGCGGGTGGATCGACGTGCCCGTGTGGCGCTCGACGAGTGTGTGCGGCACTCCGAGACGCCCGAGGAACAGCGAGGTGGACAGGCCCACCAGCGAGCCGCCGACGATGAGTACGGGCGTGCGGTGACCGGTTGCTCCACCGGCCGCGTCGAATCGGTTCATTGCTCGTCTCCGGCGTCACCTGCGACGCGAGTTGGGGATGGGATGCAGATTCATGCCCTTCGGGGACGGGTCCGCGTGCCCGGGGCACCCGGATGACACGCGGTTCACTCGTCCGCTCCATGGGGCTCGCGCGCTGTCGGCGCTCCTGTCAAGGATCAACACATGACGGCCCCGGCGTTTCGCCGTACAGGTCGTCCCCCTCCCCCCCACTCAGAAGAGAAGAGGTGTGCCGGATGGCCCCCTCGGGACGCATCTCGCAGTCCGTGTTCGACGGCTCCAGGCTGCGGGTGATCCTGCTGCTCGACCTGTACGAGGGAGCTCAGGAGCAGTTCCTGGACGCGTACGAACTCATGCGCAGGCAGGTCGCCTCGGTTCCCGGTCACATCAGTGACCAGCTCTGCCAGTCCATCGAGAACCCCTCGCAGTGGCTCATCACCAGCGAGTGGGAGAGCGCGCCGCCGTTCCTCGCGTGGGTGAACAGCGAGGAGCACGTCGAAACCGTCAAGCCGATGCACAGCTGCGTCCGGGACACCCGCTCGATGCGCTACAGCATCCTGCGGGAGACCAACCCCGCTCAGCCGGCCTCGCGGACCGCGGCATCGGCCGGCGTGCAGGTGGAGGCCCGCGTGGGCGACGGTGTGGCGCGCCACGCCCTCACCTTCACCGTCAAGCCGGGCTCCGAGTCGAAGGTGGCCGAGATCCTCGCCGGGTACCAGTCGCCGCAGGCCCAGGTCGACGAGACCACCCGGCTGCGCCGCACCTCCCTCTTCATGCACGGCAACCGCGTCGTGCGCGCCGTGGAGGTGGAGGGCGACCTGCTCGTGGCACTGCGGCACGTCGCCCGTCAGCCCGAGGTGCGGGCGGTCGAGGAGGCCATCAACCCGTACCTGGAGCAGGACCGGGACCTCACCGACCCCGAGTCGGCACGTGTGTTCTTCACGCGGGCCGCGCTCCCGGCCGTCCACCACGTGGTGTCCGACCGGCCCGCCCCGGCCGGCCTGCGACGGCACGCGCTGTACTACCCGGCCAAGGAAGGCCAGGGGATGGAGCTCGCCCGGCTGCTCGCCCATCAGGACCGGGCCGCGGCGGACGACCCGAACAGCCCGGTGCACGGCAGCACCGTGTTCCAGCGCGACGACATCGTGGTGCGCCTCGTCGACGTCACGGGCGAGCTCGACCTCGACCCCGTCGCCTCCCTCGGGCTCAAGGGCACCGGGAAGGCCGCGGAGCTGGAACGCCTCCTCGACGGCGCCGCGATCGGCGTCGAGGGATCCCTGGAGACGGAGCGCAACATCAACCGCCTTCTGTCGCACGCCGACATGCTGCCCGTCACGGACCGCTCGGCGAACTCCTGACGGCCGGCCGCGGCTCCCGCCGCGGCCGCTGCCCAGCACGTCACTGCCACATCTGGAGGTATCAACCATGCTCAAGCAGCGTCCACGCATCGTGACCCTGAGCGAGACGGAACCCAACCGCAGGCGCGGAGGTGACCTGCGAGCCATGCTCACGCCGGCCACCGTGGGTTCCACCAGCGGCTTCATGGGCCTGGCCATCGTCCAGCCGGGCGAGCGCATCGGCGAGCACTACCACCCGTACTCCGAGGAGTTCGTGTACGTGGTCTCGGGCGCGCTGGAGGTGGACCTGGACGGCGACACGTACGCGCTCCAGCCCGACCAGGGCCTCCTGATCCCGATCGACGTGCGGCACCGCTTCCGCAACGTGGGCGACGTGGAGGCCCGCATGGTCTTCCACCTGGGCCCGCTCGCCCCCCGGCCGAGCCTCGGCCACGTCGACACCGAGGACACCGACGAGGCCGAGCTCGCCGCCGCGGGCCCGCACCTGACCGTGCACGACCCGGGACGGGTGTCCGAGCGCAGCGGGGCCATCGAGTGACCCGGCGAGTGGCCGTCACCGGTATCGGTGTGGTCGCTCCGGGCGGCACCGGAGCGAAGGCGTTCTGGGACCTCCTCGCCGCCGGCCGTACCGCGACCCGCGGCATCACCCTGTTCGACCCGGTCGGGCTGCGCTCCCGCATAGCCGCCGAGTGCGACTTCGACCCGGCGGACCACGGACTGGACCCGGAGCTGAGCAGCCACGCCGACCGGTACATCCAGTTCGCCGTCGTCGCCGCCGGGGAAGCAGTCCGCGACTCCGGACTCGACACCGACGCCGAGGACCCCTGGCGCGTCGCCGTCTCCCTGGGCAGCGCCGTCGGCGGCACCACCCGGCTCGAACACGACTACGTCCTGGTCAGCGAAGGCGGACGGCGGTGGGACGTGGACCACCGCGCGGCCGCCCCCAAGCTGCACATGGCGTTCTCGCCGAGCACGCTCGCCTCCGTCGTGGCCGAACAGTTCGGCGCCCGGGGCCCGGTGCAGACCGTCTCCACCGGATGCACCTCCGGCCTCGACGCCGTCGGCTACGCCTTCCACACCATCGAGGAGGGCCGGGCGGACGTCTGCATCGCGGGCGCGTCGGACTCCCCGATCTCCCCGATCACCATGGCCTGCTTCGACGCCATCAAGGCCACGTCGCCCGACAACGACGACCCGGAGCACGCCTCCAGGCCCTTCGACAACAACCGCAACGGTTTCGTCATGGGCGAAGGCGCGGCCGTCCTCGTCCTGGAGGAGTACGAGCACGCCAGGGCCCGCGGTGCGCACATCTACTGCGAGATCGGCGGATACGCCACCTTCGGCAACGCGTACCACATGACCGGTCTGACCGGCGAGGGACTGGAGATGTCCCGGGCGATCGACTCCACGCTCGACCAGGCCCGGCTCGACCCCACGCTGATCGACTACGTCAACGCGCACGGCTCGGGCACGCGGCAGAACGACCGCCACGAGACCGCCGCCGTGAAGCGGTCGCTGGGCGCGCACGCCTACGCGACGCCCATGAGCTCCATCAAATCCATGGTGGGGCACTCGCTCGGCGCGATCGGCGCCATCGAGGTGGCCGCCTGTGTCCTCGCGCTGAAGCACCAGGTGGTACCTCCGACGGCGAACTACGAGACCCCCGACCCCGAGTGCGACCTGGACTACGTACCGCGCACCGCCCGCTCCCGGAAGCTCAGGAACGTGCTCTCCGTGGGCAGCGGATTCGGCGGCTTCCAGTCCGCGGTCCTCCTGACGGAGACGGGTGGGAGGACACGATGAGCACTGAGCGCCCACGGCGCGCGGTCGTCACCGGGGTCGGCGTGATCGCCCCCAACGGACTGCGCGCCGACGCGTACTGGAAGTCCGTCCGGGAAGGGCTCGGCGTACTGGACCGGATCACCCGTGAGGGATGCGAGGACCTGCCTCTCAAGGTCGCGGGCGAGGTCCGCGGCTTCGATGCCTCCGACCTGATCGAGGACCGTTTCCTCGTCCAGACCGACCGCTTCAGCCACTACGCCATGGCCGCGGCCCAACTCGCCCTCGACGACGCCGGCCTCGCCCGGGACGACCCGGAGGAGCCCTTCTCGATCGGCGTGGTCACCGCGGCCGGTTCCGGAGGCGGCGAGTTCGGCCAGCGCGAGCTCCAGAAGCTCTGGGGACAGGGGTCCAAGTTCGTCGGCCCGTACCAGTCCATCGCCTGGTTCTACGCCGCGAGCACCGGCCAGATCTCCATCCGGAGCGGTCTCAAGGGGCCGTGCGGCGTGGTCGCGAGCGACGAGGCGGGTGGTCTGGACGCCGTCGCCCACGCCGCCCGGGCCGTGCGGCGCGGCACGGGCGCGGTGCTCGTCGGCGCCGCGGAGGCGCCCCTCGCCCCGTACTCGGTGGTGTGCCAGCTCGGATACCCCGAGCTCAGCACCGTCGAGGACCCGGACCGCGCCTACCGGCCCTTCACGGCCGGAGCCTGCGGCTTCGTCCCGGCGGAGGGCGGCGCGATGCTCGTCGTGGAGGACGAGTCCCGCGCCCGCGACCGGGGAGCCGCCGTCCGGGCCGTCGTGGCCGGCCACGGCGCCACGTTCACCGGCGCCTCCCGCTGGGAGGAGTCCCGGGAGGGGCTCGCCCGTGCCATCCGTGTCGCCCTCGACGAGGCCGGGTGCGCCCCGGAGGAGATCGACGTCGTGTTCGCCGACGCCCTGGGCGTACCGGAGGCGGACCGCGCCGAGGCGCTGGCGATCGCCGACGCCCTCGGAGGGCACGCCACCCGCGTACCCGTCACGGCGCCCAAGACGGGCATCGGCCGCGCCTACTGCGGAGCACCCGTCCTGGACACCGCCGCCGCGGTCTTCGCGATGGAACACGGCGTGGTGCCCCCCACCCCCAACGTGTTCGACATCTGCCACGACCTCGATCTGGTGATGTCCCGCGCTCGCCCCGCCGAGCTGCGCACGGCCCTCGTCCTCAGCCGGGGACTCATGGGATCCAACGCGGCGCTGGTCGTGCGCCGCGGCGACGACGACTCCGCCCGGTAGGACCGGGCGGGAAGGAGAGCACACATGATCACCACCGCACTGACCTTCGACGAACTCTCCACGCTGATGAAGCAGGCGGCGGGCGTCACCGTCGACGCCCGGGAGCTGGAGAAGTCGCCGGACGCGCCCTTCACCACTCTCGGCCTCGACTCGCTCGGCCTGCTCGGCATCGTCGGCGAGCTGGAGAACCGGTACAGCGTGGCGCTGCCCACCGACGCCGAGCGCTCCAAGACGCCCGCCGAGTTCCTCGACCTGGTCAACAGCGCTCTCAAGACGGGAGTCTGACGTGGCCGGCCACACCGACAACAGCATCACGGTCGACGCCCCGCTCGACCTCGTCTGGGACATCACCAACGACATCGAGAAGTGGCCCGATCTCTTCAGCGAGTACGCCTCCCTCGACGTCCTCTCCCGCGAGGGCGACTCCACCACCTTCCGCCTGACCATGCACCCGGACGAGTCCGGGAAGGTCTGGAGCTGGGTGTCGGAGCGGACCGTGGACCGACCCGGGCGGACCGTTCGCGCCCGCCGGGTCGAGACCGGCCCGTTCGACCACATGAACATCCGGTGGGAGTACGAGGAGACGCCGGCCGGTGTCCACATGCGCTGGGTGCAGGACTTCGCGATGAAGCCCGACGCTCCGGTCGACGACGCCTGGATGACCGACAACATCAACCGCAACTCCCGCACGCAGATGGCCCTGATCCGGGACCGCATCGAGCAGGTCGCCCGCGAGCGGCGGAGCGCCCCGGTCCTGCCCCGCTGACCGCACGCGGCCGGGCACGGCCGCACCGGGCCGCGCGCACGCGCACGGCCTCCGCACACCCCCACACCCCCACACCTCCACACCGAGGAAGGACGCTCGATGCACCACGCTCTGATCGTCGCCCGCATGGCTCCCGATTCGGCGCCGGCGATCGCCGATGTGTTCGCCGCCTCCGACCGCGGGGAACTCCCCCATCTGGTCGGCGTCACCCGGCGTCGTCTGTTCCAGTTCGGCGACGTGTACCTGCACCTCATCGAGTCGGACCAGGACCCGGGGCCGGCCATCGCGAAGCTGACCGGCCACCCGGAGTTCCGGGACGCCAGCGAGAAGCTGTCGGCGTACGTCAGCGCGTACGACCCGCAGACCTGGCGGAGCCCCAAGGACGCCATGGCGCAGTGCTTCTACCGCTGGGAGCGCGACGCGCGCTCCTGACCCCGGAGGCACACAGGAAACCCGAGGCCGCCCGCCCCGCGAACGACGCGGAGCGGGCGGCCTCGGGTTTCCCTCCTTCGCGCCCGTCAGACGGGAACGGTGCACTCGAACGCGTGGAGGTACGCGTTGACCGGGCGGATCTCACCGATGACGAGTCCCGCGTCCGTCAGCCGGTCGACCATGCTCTGCCGGGTGTGCTTCGCACCGCCGACGTTGAGGAGCAGCAGCAGGTCCATGGCCGTCGTGAACCTCATCGAGGGCGTGTCGTCCACGAGGTTCTCGATCACGACGACCCGGGCGCCGGGTCGCGCCGCCCTGCGGACGTTGGCGAGCGCCCTGCGGGTGCTGTCGTCGTCCCACTCCAGGATGTTCTTGATGATGTACACATCCGCCTGGATCGGGATGTCCTCGCGGCAGTCGCCGGCCACCACACGCACCCGGGGGCTGAGCGCGCCGCCGTCCCGCAGGCGCGGGTCGGCGTTCTCCACCACTCCCGGCAGGTCGAGCAGCGCGCCGTTCAGGGAGGGGTGCTTCTCCAGCAGGCTCGCCAGGACGTGCCCCTGTCCACCGCCGATGTCCGCGACGCAGGACACGTCGCCGAGGTCGAGGAGGTCGGCGACGTCCTGTGCCGACTGCTTGCTCGACGTCGTCATGGCCCGGTTGAAGACGTAGGCGGACTCGGGCGCGTCCTCGTTGAGGTACGCGAAGAACTCCCGTTCGTACACGTCCTCGAAGACGTTGCGTCCGGAGCGCACCGCCTCGTCGAGCTTCGGCCAGACGTCCCACGTCCACGGCTCGGTGCACCAGAGTGCGATGTACCGCAGGCTGTGGGGATCGTCCTCGCGCAGCAGCCGGGACATCTCCGTGTGGGCGAAGGTGCCGTCGGGCTGCTCGGTGAAGACCCCTTGGCAGGACAGTGCGCGCAGCAGTCGGCGCAGTGTCCGCGGCTGGGTCTTCACCGCCGCCGCCAGGTCTTCCACGGTCATGGGCGTGTCGCCCAGGGCGTCGGCCACGCCGAGGCGGGCGGCCGCACGTACAGCGGCGGCGCACGCCGCCCCGAAGACGAGCTCCCTCAGCCGCATCGGCGGGGCGGGAGCCGGATCAACCGTTGTCATCTGTTCGCCTTGTCCTTGCTGTCGTGCCGAGGGTGGTGTCGGGGAACCCGTTGGGGTCAGCACATTCCGGCGGGTTCCGAGAGCGTGCACGTGTTGCGGGTGAAGGTGTTTCCGCGGCCGGTGTCCCGGTTGGCCAGATCGGCGGTGCTGTTGCGCATCACCACGTTGTCGCGGATCTCGTTCTGCTCGTTCAGGGCGCCCACGAAGCTCTTGAACAGCACGATGCCGCCCGAGAGCGGCGAGGCGCCCCTGTTGTCGACGACCCTGTTCTTCTCGACCACCGTCTCCTCGGTACCGGTGAGGACGATGCCCGAGCCTTGCAGGAAGGGCAGCCGGGGGGTCTTCGGGCAGTACTTGTTGTTGGCGTGGATGTTGTTCCGGCGCAGGGTCATCGCCCCGGCGCGCGGCGTGGACTCGTCGCCCACCACGAACACCGCGGCGCAGTTCCCGGTCGCCTCGTTGTGGTCGACGGTCACGTTCCGCAGGCGCCGCACCGTGATGCCGATCCGGTTGCCCGACAGGCTGTTGTGCGTGATCACCGTCCCCTCGGCGTCCGTGGCGCCGTGCTCCTCGTCGGTGGTGTTGGCCAGGAAGAGTCCGGCGTCGGCGTTGTTGCGGGCGATGTTGTGGCTGAAGACGCCCCGGGTGGATCTCTCCTGGGCGATGCCCCACTTCCCGTTCTTGTCGGCGAGCACCTTGCGGACCGTGAGCCGGTCGGTCCTGGACGCCCACAGGCCGTTGCCCGTGAAGCCCCTGAGCGTGAGCGAGCGCACGGTGACGCCCTGGACCGGGCGGCTCTCCGTCCCGGTCACGCAGATGCCGTGACCGGCCTTGGCGCACGCGTCGCCGGCGGTGGCGTCGCCGGGCACGAGGACGGTGGAGGTGGAGCCCGAGCCGAGCAGGGTCAGGCCCGCGGTGGTGATGCGGACGCTCTCACGGTAGGTGCCGGGTGCCAGGACGATGGTGTCCCCCGGCTTCGCGGCGTCCACGGCCTTCTGGATCGATTCGCCCGGCTTCACCAGGTGCGCCGTCCGGCTCTCGGCCCTCGGGGCGGCCGCACCCAGCCCCGAGGCCGCGACGGCCACGGTGCATGCCAGGAGGGCGATCTGTCGTTTGGTCATGTGCCGAAGCTATGAGCGCGTATTGCGGCCTGCCACCGCTGATCCTCCAGGCGGACCTAGGCATACCTCCCTGCGGTCCACGCTTGGGCGTGGCGCGCGGGTCCTGGGGGAGAACGCCGCTCCTCCGTGGATCATGGGGGGCCGCCGGGGGCGTCTCTTCGGTGCGTCGGGCGGCGAAGGGGTTCGAATGCGCAAGTGGTGGCCCTTGACGGCGATCTGTCTGGGCACGTTCATGCTCCTGCTGGACGTCACGATCGTGACCGTGGCGCTGCCCGCCATGGCGGCGGACCTCGGCACCACGCTCTCCGACCTGGAGTGGGTGGTCGACGCCTACGCGCTGGCGCTGGCGGCGCTGCTGCTCGGCGTCGGCTCCGGCGCCGACAGGGTCGGCCGCAGGAAGGTGTCTCTGGTCGGGCTGATCGTCTTCACCGCGGCGTCGGTGGTGTGCGCGGTCGCCCCGAACGCGGGTGTGCTGATCGGCGCCCGGGCGGTGCAGGGGATGGGCGCCGCCGGGATGTTCGGTACGACGATCGCCCTGCTCGGCACGCACTACAGCGGCCGGGACCGGGGGGTGGCCTTCGCCGTGTGGGGCGCCACCAACTCGGTCGCCGCGGCGGCCGGCCCGATGGCCGGCGGTCTCCTCACCCAGTACCTGGACTGGCGATGGATCTTCTTCGTCAACCTGCCGGTCTGTCTGGCCGCCGTCGTGATGACGCTGCGTTCGGTGCGCGAGGCCAAGGGGCAGGGCCGTCGGCGTGCGGACGTGCTCGGCATGGTCACCTTCACGGTGGCGAGCGGGGCCCTCACCTTCGGACTGATCCGGGCTCACTCCGAGGGCTGGGGGTCACCCTTCACGGTCGGCCTGTTCGTCACGGCGGCCGTCGCGCTCGCCCTCTTCGTCGTCGTCGAGACCAGGCACGAGCACCCCGTCCTCGACCTGTCGCTGTTCCGCAGACCGTCGTTCACCGGCATCATGATCGGCGCCCTGTTCATGCAGGGCGCCGCGTTCGCCTATCTGTTGTACGAGTCCCTGTGGATGCAGTCCGTCCTGGGGTACGAGCCCGTCGAAGCGGGTCTGTACATCCTGCCCATGTGTGCCGCCGCGTTCGTCGTGTCCGCGCTCGCGGGCCGCTTCGGCCCCTGGCCCCCGCGGTCGACCATCGGAGGAGGGCTGGCGCTCATCGCCCTGGGCTCCGGGATGCAGGCCACCCTCGACGCGGGGTCCTCGGGCGGCAGCCTCGTGGCGGGGCTCGTCGTCTCCGGTCTGGGGGTCGGGCTCGTGACACCGAGTCTGTCGGCCGCGGCGCTGGCGACGGTGCCGCCGGAGCGCGGAGGCATGGTGGGCGGCGCGGTCAACACCTTCCGCCAGTTGGGCTTCGCCCTGGGGATCGCCATGTTCGGCGTGATCTTCCAGGCGCGGATCGAGCGCGTGCTGAAGGCCGACGGCAGTGTCCCGGACCCGCACGAGACGGCCGTCGCCCTGAGCGGCGGACAAGCCCGGCCGATCGTCGCCGGCTGGCCGGAGGGCGAACGCGCCGAGATGGCGGACCTGGTGCGTGAGGCGTTCGCGTCCGGCCTGAACGCGGTGCTGGTCGTGGCGGCGGCGCTGGGGGCGGTGGCCTCACTGGTCGTCTTCGCGACGGTGCGCGTCCCCGCGGGCGGCGCCGAGCGGCGGAAGCCGGAAGCGGGCGCGAACCCACCCGGACAGGAGACGCGGGCGGACGCCGCCCTGTAGCGACGGCGTCCACGGCGGGTGGCGTCGCGCGGCCGCTCTTGCCTCCCCCTGCCGCTGCGGCCCGTCCACGCAAGGGAGTTCACCTTCGCTCGCGCGCTCCGTCGCGGAGATCACGCGTGAAATCCTTCTCCGGGGTTATGAGCGGGAGTACGGCGCCGCTCGGGCAGCGGCGCGATGTCCCGACGGAACTGGTGACGATGTCTGAAGCGAGCCGGCACGAGGCCACCCAGCCGCCCCCGGTACTCCCCGTGCGGTCGTGGCACACCACCGCTCGTCAGGTCCGAGGAAGAATCGGCCTGCCCGTCGAGGCCACGTTGCACTACGACCCCGACGACCCCTGGGCGGTACGCATCACCTTCCGTCTCCCGCCGGGCACGATCGTCGACTGGACCCTCTCCCGGGAGCTGCTGCGCTCCGGCACCCGCGTCCTGAGCGGCGAGGGCGACGTCCGGCTTTGTCTGCTGCGCGGCGGCGGGCTGGAAGGACGCGTCCGGATGCGGCTTGGCACGGCCGGAGCGTTCGCGGTGGTCGACGTCGACCGGGCGGGCCTGCGGAACTGGCTGGCGGAGACGTACGTCGCCGTGCCCGAGGGAGGAGAGGCCGCGCGGATCGACTGGGCGGCCGAGACCTCCCAGCTCTTCGCACTGCCGTCCTGACCCGGCCGGCGCGCCTGCGGCGGTCCGCCCCTCAGAAGACGGTCTGGGGGGCGACCACCCTGAAGCGCGCCCCGTCGGGGTCGGCGAGGTCCACCCACCGGCTCGTCCTGGACGTCCCCACAGGGGCGACGACCGCGCCTCCCGTGCGCTGCGTGGCCTCGATCGCCTTCTCCAGGTCCTGTACGGGGAAGTGGACGTGCCAGCGCGGGCGGATGCCGGGGTCCGGCGCCTCGCCGACCGCACCGCCGCTGATCCGCGCCACGGTGTCGTGGCCCTGGCGCAGGACGACGTGGTCGTGCTCGTACGACGCCACGCAACGACCGGGCCCTCCCCCGGTCCAGTCCAGGACCTCCCCGTAGAAGACCGAGGCCTCGACCGCGTCGCGGGTGTGCAGCTCCAGCCGGGCCGGGGCACTGCCGCGGCCCGTCGACCAGTCCGGTACGACCGTCCCCTCCCAGAACCCGAAGACCGCCCCGGCGGGATCGGCGGCCAGACCGGCCCGGCCGGTGACGAACGCGAGGGGGCCCACGGCCATGGTCGCACCGCGTTCACGGATCCGCGCCGCCGTGACGTCGGCGTCCGCGACGGCGAAGTACGGCGTCCACGCCACCGGCATGTCGGGTCGCTCGGCCGGTGCGCCGATGCCCGCGACGGGCAGCCCGTCACGGAGAGCGACCGAGAAGCCGTCCCCGAGACCGCTGGCCCGGAATTGCCATCCGAGGACACCGGCGTAGAAGTGCTGCGCGGCGGCCAGGTCGCGCGCGGGCAGACTGACCCAGCACGGGGCGCCCGCGATCTCTTGGCTCGATGTCGACACGGCCGTCATCCTCGGATCACTCATGCGGTACGGGACGCTTCCACCCTAAACCCCGCAAAGAGGCCTGGCCGCGAGGCGGCCCCCCGTTCGGGCCGGCGAGTGGAGGCCGTGCGGCGTGGGACAGCAGGGCGGCTCCGGACTCGACGAGCGGAACGTCCCCATACGTCCTAGGTTGTCATCGTCACTGAATTTTCCCACCCCCGAAGGACAGGTCATGGCTGACAAGGGCCGCACGGACAAGGTCAAGGGCAAGGCGAAGGAAGCGGTCGGCAAGGTGACCGGCGACGACCGGATGAAGGCCGAGGGACGGATGGACCAGGCCAAGGGCAAGGCGAAGGAAGCCGCGTCCGACGCCAAGGACGCCCTGCGTACCAAGCGCGACGAACACTGAACCATTCCGCCGGGAGCAGGGCCCACCCCCTCGGGGGCGGGCCCTGCTCCCGCGACCGGCCCCGGAGACGTCGGCATGATCCCCGGAGGCCCGGGTACGCGGTGGCTATCCAACCGCCTGGGAGGGAGCAATCATGCGTCTGGGCCTGTTCATCATCATGATCGCCGTCGGAGCCATCCTCACGTTCGCCTCCGACTGGGAGCTCGAAGCGGTCAACCTCGATGTGGTCGGTCTGATCCTGATGGCGGTCGGCATCTTCGGAACCGCCGTCTACACCAGCGTTCTTCGCCGTCGCCGGATGGTGGTCCCGCCCGTGGCCCCCACGGTCACGGACCAGGAGCGGCGCGACCTGCTCTGAGACGGTCCGCACCGTCCTGCGGGAGACATGCACGACGTACACGACGTACAGCGACAGAGGAGCGGCACCGATGACCGACCGCACATGGGCCTATGGCACGGGGTCCGGCCACCTCGCGGGCACCGACCTCACCGGATGGCGGGTCGAGGCGTCCGACGGCCACATCGGCACGGTGGACAAGTACTCCGACGAGGTGGGCGACGCCTTTCTGGTCGTGGACACGGGTGTCTGGATCTTCGGCAAGGAGGTGCTGATCCCGGCAAGCGCGGTGACCCGCGTCGATCTGGAGGAACACGCGGTCCACCTCGCCCTGGCGAGAGAACAGGTCAAGGACGCGCCCGAGTTCCACTCGGACAAGCACCTCGCCGACCGGCAGTACCGCGAGGAGATCGGGCAGTACTACCGCACCGGCGGACCGTTCTCGGGCGGCACGGGCGCCATCTGACACTCCCCCGGGCACACCACGGGCCCGGGCAGGGCACAGGCTCTGCCCGGGCCCGTGGTGTGCCCGGGCCCCGTCAGCGCACCGAGTCCCCGGCCGGAGGCCTGGGGAAACGGAACTCCGTGCGGCTGCGTCCGGTCACACCCGGGCGCAGCACCGGACTCGGGTACGCGGGCCGGTTGGGGGCATCGGGGAGGTGCTGCGTCTCCAGGCACACCGCGCCGTGGCGGTGCAGGGGCCGGCCGGCCGGGTCGGTGAGCGTGCCGTCGAGCTGGTTGGCCGTGTAGACCTGCAGGCCGGGGGCCGTCGTCCACACCTCCATCACCCTGCCGCCGTCCGGCGAGGCCAGGCGGGCCGCCCGGCGCGGCACGCCGGACACGCCGCGGGTCAGCACCCAGCAGTGGTCGTACCCGCCGGCGACGCGGATCTCGTCGTCGTCCGCGAGGACGCCGACGCGCAGGCGGCGGGGCGCGGTGAGGTCGAATGGAGTGCCCGTCACGGCCGCGACCGGTCCGAGGGGGATGCCCGCCGGATCGACCGGCAGGTATCCGTCGCCTTCGACCTGGAGCGTGTGGTCGAGGATGTGTCCGCCGTCCGCCGCCAGGTTGAAGTACGCGTGGTTGCTGAGACTGACGACGGTCGGGCGGTCGGTGGTGACCGCGCAGTCGAGGGCGAGGGTGCCGTGGGCGTCCAGCGAGTAGGTGGCCGTGACGTCGAGCGTTCCGGGGAACCCCATGTCGCCGTCGGGGCTGCGCAGCCGCAGCCGGAGCGCCGCCGTCTCGCCGTCGGTGTGCGCCGTCGCCTCCCACACCCTGGTGTCGAAGCCCTCGTGGCCGCCGTGCAGGGCGTGGCCCCGGTCGTTGACCGGTATCGCGTGCTCCGTGCCGTCGAGCGTGAAGCGCCCGTGCGCGATGCGGTTGGCGTACCGGCCGATCAGGGCTCCCAGGTACGGGCTCTTCTCCGCGTACTGGTCGAGCGAGGGCAGGGAAAGGACCACGTTCCCGACGCGTCCGGTGGTGTCGGGAACGCCGAGGGCGTGCAGGATGCCGCCGTACGTGAGGATCTCCGCGTAGGCGCCGGACGGCGACTCGAGTCGCCACAGCACGATCTCCTCCCCTGCCGGAGTGGTACCGAACGGCCGGTTGCGGACGGTGGGTCGGCGCATGGGTGTCCTCGTCACGAGTGGAGGCGGCGGAAGGGCAGGGACTCGGCGTGCGGGTTCGCGGGTGACGGCGGCCCGGGAGCGGCGCGCCGGCCGATGTGTGGGGTTCGCGGGCGCCGGCGGCGCGCCCGCCGGTGTGTTGGGTTTCGCGGGCGCCGGCGGGCTCGGGGGCGGGGCGCCCGCCGCGGGTCAGTCCCCGGGTTCCGTCTCCGGTCGTTCCGCCGGGGCGACCGGGTCCACTCGCCCCGTCGACTCCCGTACGACGAGCCGGTATCCGGGTCTGATCCGGCGCGGCTCGGACACGGGCCCGCCGGCGAGGCGTTCCACCAGCCGGTCGACGGCGTGCCGGGCGATGGCCTGCTTGTCCGGGGCGACCGTGGTCAGGCTGATCGCACCGTAACGGCTCTCCTCGATGTCGTCGAAGCCCACGACGGCGACGTCCTCGGGGACTCTCAGGCCGCGTTCGGTGAGGGTGCGCAGGGCGCCGTGGGCGATGAGGTCGTTGTAGGCGAAGACCGCGTCCGGGACGACCTCCCGGTCGAGGAGGGCCGTCATGGCGGCGGCGCCGTCGCCCCTGCCGTAGCCGTCGGTGGCGACGACCAGGGTCTCGTCGGGTTCGAGACCGGCCGCGGTGAGCTCCTCGCGCCAGCCCCGCAGGCGCAGATGGGCGGGCTGGCGTTCGCGGCCGGTGCGTGAGCCGAGGAAGGCGATGCGCCGGCGGCCGAGGTCCAGAAGGTGCCGGACGGCGCTGCGGGCCGCGGCCACGTTGTCGATGGCGATCTGGTCGTACGGTGCCTCGTACTCGCGCTCGCCCAGCAGGACCAGCGGTGAGGTCTCCTGCCGGGCGAGCAGGTCGTCGTTCTCCAGGTGGATGGGGCTGAGAATCAGCCCGTCGATGACATGGGAGCGGAACTCCTGGCACACCAGCAGCTCGCGCTCGCGCAGTCCCGCGGTGTGGTCGACGAGCACCGTGTAGTCGTGCTGGGCCGCGGCGTCGATGACGGCTCCGGCGAGTTCCGCGAAGTAGGGGTTGCCGAGTTCGGGAACGGCGAAGGCGATGATGCCGGTGCGGCCCTTGCGCAGATGACGGGCGGTGAGGTTCGGACGGTAGCCGAGCTCGTCGATGGCCCGCTGCACCTTGGCGCGCATCTGGGGGGTGACATGGGGATAGTTGTTGACCACGTTGGACACGGTCTTGATCGACACGCCGGCCCGCTGCGCGACGTCCTTGAGGCTGACGCCCACGGAACTCCCTCTGGTTCGGCTCTGATCGGTCGGCCGCCGGTGGACCGGGGCCGGCGCGGGCCCGTCCCCCTGGGGGCGCGGGCGCCCTCCGGGCCCCGGACGACGGGGCCGGAAAGGGTGGTTCCGGCGTCAGAGCGTCCTTCTGCTGCGTGAAACGTACCGCTGTGCCACGACGACGAGGATCAGGAATCCTCCGCTGACCACCGACTGGTAGCTGGAGTTCAGCGAGCCGATCTGGTTGATCAGGTTCTGGATGACGGCGAGCAGCAGGACGCCCCAGAGGGTGCCGCTGACCGAGCCGGCGCCTCCGGCCAGCAGCGTTCCGCCGATGACGACGGCGGCGATGGCGTCGAGTTCCATGCCGGTGCCGATGATGGTGACGCCGGAGGAGAGCCGGGCGGCGTTGAGTGCCCCCGCGAAGCCGGCCAGCAGGCCGCTCAGCAAGTACACCGTCACCTTGGCCCGGGCGACGGGCAGCCCCATGAGGGTCGCGGCGTCGCCGCTGCCGCCGACCGCGAACAGCGTCTGGCCGAAGGACGTGCGTTGCAGCACCAGGCCGCCGACGGCGAGGAGGACGAGGGCGACGAGGATCGGGTATCCGAAACCAGCGACGCTGCCCTGGCCCAGCTCGGCGAAGGCCGAGCCCTTCGGTACCAGGTAGGTCGTCGCGCCCTCGTCGGTGAAGGCGAGCAGGAGTCCGCGCGCGCCCAGCAGTGAGGCCAGGGTGACGATGAAGGGCGCCATGCCGGTACGGGCGATGAGCAGACCGTTCAGCGTGCCGATCGCCCCGCACACCACGAGCGGCACCAGCAGCGCCGGGAGCAGGCCCCATTGCGAGGCCCAGGCGGCGAGGACGCCGCCGAGGGCGAAGACGGAGCCGACGGACAGATCGATGCCACCGGTGATGATCACCATGGTCATCCCGAGCGCCACGACGGCGAGGAACGACGCCTGGACCAGCACGCCGCGGGCGTTGTCGAGGGTGGCGAAGGTGGGGTAGGCGAACGACGCGATGACCACGACGAGGAGCAGGACGGCCAGCACGCCCTGGCGCTGGACCAGGGAGAGGAGGCGTTCCGCCGCGGTGGGGCCGCTCGCGGGGCGGTGGGCGGTGGCCTCGACGCCCGGCGCGGAGCCCTTGATACCGGCCGCCGGGGCGGTGAGGGGCGGGGTGGGGTTCATCGGGATCGGCGCTCCCGTGCGACGTAGACGGCGGCGATGATGATGGCCGCCTGGGCGATCTGGGCGGTGGAGTCGGGCAGGTCGTGCTTGACCAGGGTGGCGCGCAGCAGCTGCATGAGCAGGGCGCCCGCCACGGTGCCGAGCACGCGGACCGATCCGCCGCTCAGCGGGGTGCCGCCCACCACGACGGCGGTGATGGCGGACAGTTCCATCAGGGTGCCGAGGGAGGACGGGTCGCTCGCGGTGAGGCGCGCGGTGGCGAGGACGCCGGCGAGCGCGGCGAGCACGCCGCAGAGCACGTACACGCCGGTGAGCACCCGCTTCACGGGAAGTCCGGCGAGCGCGGCGGCCCTGCGGTTGCCGCCGATGGCGACGACCTGGCGCCCGAAGGTGGTGCGGTGGACGACGAAGGCGACGGCGAGCGCCAGCGCCCCGGCGATCAGGACGACCAGGGGGACGCCCAGGAGGCTGCCGGTGCCCAGGGCCAGCAGGTCGGGATTGACGATCTGCTTGAGCTGCCCGTCGGCCAGCACGAGCGCCAGGCCGCGGCCGCCGACGAACAGGGCCAGGGTCGCCACGATCGGTTGCAGTCCCACCACCGAGACGAGGGCGCCGTTGACGAGGCCGACGACGGCCCCGGCGAGCAGCGCGACGAGCAGGGCGGGCACGAGGCCGTAGCCGAGGTAGAGCGGCAGCAGCGCCGCGGCGAGTGCCATGGCGGAGCCCACGGACAGGTCGACGCCCTCGGTCCCGATCACCAGCGCCATGCCGAGCGCCACGATGACGATCGGGGCGACCTGGATCAGCTGGGTGCGGAGGTTGTCGGCGGTGAGGAAGTACTCGGTGAAGAAGGCGTTGAAGAGCAGCAGCGCGGCCACGGCGGCGTAGACGCCGTACTCCTGGAGCCACGCGGCGGTGCTCCGCCGGGTGCCGGCGCCGCGGACGGGTGCCGCGGTGGCGTGGACGGTCATCGGGGGTCCTCCTCGGCGGCCGCGACCGGGGCCCGGTGCGGTGGGCGGGCTGCGGGAGACGGGTCCGGCGCGGAGCCGGGCCCGGCGGGCTCGGTCGGGGGTACGGCTGCGGGGGCGCGGCCCGCGGTGGCCGGCGCGGGGTCGGCGTCGGACGGCTCCTCCGCCGTACCGGCCGCCGTGTCCGTGGGGGCCGTGGCGTCCCGGGCGGGCGCCGTGTGGTCGGCCAAGGCCGTGAGCAGGGCGTCCTCGGACACGTTCTCGCCGACGAGTTCGCCCACGGTGCCGCCGCTCCTGAGGACGACGATCCGGTCGGAGCCCTCGACGAGCTCCTCGATGTCGGAGGAGATCAGCAGGACCGCGAGGCCTTCCTGGGCGAGCTCGTCGATAAGGGCCTGGACCTCGGCCTTGGCCCCGACGTCGATGCCGCGGGTGGGCTCGTCGAGGAGGAGGACCTTCGGTTCCAGGCAGAGCCAGCGCGCCAGCAGGACCTTCTGCTGGTTGCCTCCGGACAGTTCGCCGACCTTCTGCTCGGGGCTCGACGCCTTGATCCGCAGCCGTTTCATGAAGATGTCGACGACACGGTCCTGCCTCGCCCGGGAGACGATGCCCGCCCGGGAGAGCCGGGGAAGGGCGGCCAGGACGATGTTCTCCCGGACCGAAAGGCCCGGGACGATCCCCTCGGCCTTGCGGTCCTCGGGCAGCAGGCTGATCCCGGCCCGGATGGCGCCGGCGGAGGAGGAGCGGCCCGGCGGCGCGCCGTCGACACGGACCTCGCCCGAGTCCAGCGGCAGGGCGCCGGCCAGGGCCTTGGCGAGCTCACTGCGGCCGGAGCCGAGCAGTCCTCCCAGCCCGAGCACCTCGCCGGGGTGGAGCTCCAGCGAGACGTCGTCCAGTTGGTGACGGCGGACCAGGCCGGTGGCGGTGAGGACGGGCTTGCGCGCGACGTCGTGGCCCCCCGCGCCGAAGCTCGTCATGCCGTGCCTGCGGACTTCGGCGATCTCCCGGCCCAGCATCATGGACACCAGCCGCATGCGGTCGAGTCCGGCGAGCGGGCCGGTGTGGATGTGCCGGCCGTCGCGGAGCACGGTGACCCGGTCACAGATCCGGTAGAGCTCGTCCATGCGGTGGCTCACGTACACGACGGCGATGTCCCGCCGGCGAAGGTCGTCGATGATCCGGAAGAGCGTCTCGACCTCACGCGGTTCCAGGGACGAGGTGGGCTCGTCCATCACGACGACATGGGCCTCGACGGAGACGGCCCGCGCGAGGGCGACCATCTGCTGGGTGCCGATGCCGAGGGTGTTCAGGGGGCGTCGCGGGTCGACGGTCACGCCGAAGCCGCCGAGGAGCGCCGCGGCTTCGGCGTGCATCCGCGGGAAGTCGATGAGCCCGAAGCGGTTCTCGGGCTCGCGGCCGAGGAAGATGTTCCGGGCCACGCTCATCAGCGGGACCAGGTTCACCTCCTGGTAGATCGTGGAGATGCCGGCGGCCTGCGCCTCGGAGGGGCGGGCGAACCGCACCGGCCGTCCCGACAGGAGCAGTTCGCCGCTGTCCGGGCGGTGGACGCCGGTGAGCACCTTGATGAGGGTGGATTTTCCGGCGCCGTTCTCGCCGACGAGCGCGTGGATCTCACCGGCGCGGAGGGTGAACGAGACGTCGTCGAGGGCGACCACGCCGGGAAAGCGTTTCCCGACGCCGCGGGCCTCGACCACCGTCGGCGCTTCCGGGAGCGCGGCGCCGCTCGTCGCGGGCGTCACGGTTTCGGACGTCGCGGCTTCGGGAGGCGCCGCTTCGGGGGGTGCCATGAACGTGGCCTTCCGGAGAGGGAACGTGGAGCGGGTGCGGACCCCGGGGGGCGCACCCGTCCACCCCGCCCGCGGGCGGGGTGGACGCCGACCGTGGCGGCGTCGAACGAACAGGGGGTGTACGACGACCGTGGCGGCGTCGGACGAGCGCGGGGCCGCCGTGAGCGGGGAGGCCGGCAACGGCCCCGCGGCCGGGACGGGCTCCCGGACCGGGTATGTGCGTCCCGGACCGGACAGCTGGATCACGGACCGGATACCCGGATCCCGCCGAGACGCGGAGCCGGGACCGGGCGGGTCGTGGGTCAGTACGCGCCGCCGATGGACTCCTTGGCGTTGGCCGGGTCGTAGGCGCGGTCCGCGATGATGACGTCCTCGGGGATGCTCTCCCCGCTGTAGAACTTCGCCGCGGTGGCGAAGGCCAGCGGGCCGAAGCGCGGGTTGGACTCGATGACGGCGTTCAGCTCGCCGTTGGTCAGGGCCTGTACGGCGTTGCGGGTGCCGTCGATCGACACGATCTTGACGTCCTTGCCGGGGGCCTTGCCGGCCGCCTTGAGCGCGGTGACGGCGCCGAGCGCCATCTCGTCGTTCTCGGCGTAGACGGCGGTGATGTCGGGCTTGGACTGGATCAGCTGCTCCATGACCTGCTGGCCCTTGTCTCGGGCGAACTCGCCGGTCTGCTGGGCGACGATCTCCAGGCCGGGGGCCGACGCCTTCACCTGGTCGACGAAGCCCTTGGTGCGGTCGGTGGTCACGCTGTTGCCGGAGGAGCCGAGCAGGATGGCGACCTTGCCCTTGCCGCCGGTGGCCTTGATCATCGCGTCGGCCGCGCGCTTGCCCTGCTCGACGAAGTCGGAGCCGAGAAAGGCCAGATAGTCCTCGCAGGCCGTGGCGTTGACCTTGCGGTCGATGGTGAGGACGGGGACCTTCTTGGCGGCGGCGGCCTGGAAGGCGGGCTCCAGGCCGTCGGAGTTGAGCGGGGCCACGATGAGGAACTGCGCGCCCTGGGCGAGCATGTCCTGGATGTCGCTGATCTGCTTGGACAGCTGCGACTGGGCGTTGGTGGTGAGGAGCTTCTTGACGCCGACCTTGGCGGCCTCGTCCTTGATGGACCGCGTCTCGGCGATCCGGAACGGGTTGGCCTCCTTCTCCGACTGGGAGAAGCCGACGACCGCGTCCTTGAGGTCGAGCTTGGGGGCGCCGTAGGTGGTGAGGGTGCAGCCCGGGCCGGCGGACGCGGTGGGCGTCTGGACGGTCTGGGCGCCCTGGCCGCTGTCGCCGCCCGCGTTGTCCGTGGTCTCCGACTTGGCGCAGCCGGAGAGGGCGAGCGCGGCGGTGGCGGCGACGAGACAGGCGACGGAGAGCGTGCGGGATCTCTGCGGAAGGGACATGGAGAGGACACTCCTTGGCGGGGGACAGCGCCGCCGAGTGGCGTGCGGTCGCTCGGGGCAGGGAAGCGGGGCCGGTCTGCCGCGATGTGCGGGCAGACCTTTGATGCGCAGCCTCGATCAGCCTGCGCCCCGCCCGTGAACTGGGCGGATGCAGGCTCGGAGTCGCCTTCCGACGAGTCGGCGGCTTCGGCTTTACAACGTTATAACCGCGCCTCGGCGAGCTCTGCAAGGGGCGGGGACAACGTTTCCCGAATGTCTCCACCGCAGGAACCCGAGCTCGTCGTAAGTAAGTTGACGGCCCGTCGGGATGAAGGGTGCGCAGGGTCTGGACAGCCTCCGCACCGCGTGCTGTCATTCCGCTGCGCACAGTTTTCCAACGTTGGAATGACCGATGCCCACCCCTCCCGACACCGCCGAGGCGATGTCCGGGCGGGCTGCGGGGCGCCGGCCGCCGCCTGCCGACGCGACTGTGCGGCAACCGCCGGGCGCCCGCGCCCCCGAGGTGGACACCGCACCTCGCAGGGGCGGTTCCGCCGATACGTGTTCCCCGGGTCCCGCTCCGATCCCCTCTCCAAGAGGAACGATTCGATGACACCACGCAACACCCGCCCCCGAACCGGAATATGGGCGCTGCTGACCGCCGCCACCCTGGTGCTGACCGTCGGCGCCCTGAACCCGACCGCCTCGGCCGCACAGCCGAACGGCGCCACCTCCTCCACCGCCGCCTCCCCCGCCTCCGCGTCCGCCCGGGACGCGGCGATCGAAGTGCACGGCCTCAAGGGCGAGTACTTCAGCATGTCCGCGCCCGGGGCCCGGGACTTCGACCGCCTGGGCGGCACCTCTCTCGACCCGCGGATCGACTTCTCGGGTCTCACCGGCACCTTCCAGTCGCTGACCGGAAGGACCGAGCACACCACCGCCCGCTGGACCGGCCGGATCGAGGCACCGACCACCGGCGACTACACCTTCTACGGGATCGGGGACAACGGCTTCCGGCTGTTCATCGACGGCGAGCCGGTCATCGACCACTGGGTGCCGGACTGGGACCGCGAGCAGACCGGCGCCCCGATCCGGCTCACGGCGGGCGAGAAGCACGACTTCCGGCTGGAGATGTTCCAGGACGTCGGCGGGGCCAACATGTTCCTGCGCTGGTCGACCCCGACCATGCCCAAGCAGCTGGTCCCCGAGTCGGCCTTCACCCCGCCCAGGGGCTTCCAGGTCTACCCGGTGGAGCCGACGGTCCCCGCGAGCGGCCGGCAACTGCGTCTGCGGTTCGAGCACCCGGTGTCCGGCCTCTCGTCGGTCGCCGGGCACCTCACGGTCGAGGCGGACACCACGCCCATGCCGATCCGGTCCGTCTCCGTCGCCGGGGACGACCCGAACACCGCGGTCGTCGAGTTGACCGAGGCCGTCCAGAAGAACCAGCAGGTACGGATCGACTACGACGGCGCCGGCGGACTGAAGAACGGGGACGAGACCGTCCCCCGGCTCCTGCGCACGGCGGCCAACGCCTCCACCCACCGGCTGACCACGGTGTGGGGCGACACGCTGGACCGGAAGAAGCCGCTGCCGGAGTACCCGCGCCCGCAGCAGGTGCGCGCCCGCTGGAAGAACCTCAACGGCTCCTGGCAGTTCTCCTCGGCCGACGCCGGTGAACAGCCGGTCTTCGGCAAGGACCTGGACGAGAAGATCGTCGTTCCCTTCCCGGTGGAGTCCCAGCTGTCCGGCATCGAGCGGCACCAGGACCACATGTTCTACCGCCGGCTGGTGGAGGTGCCCAAGGACTGGAAGGTGGGCGCGGCCGGCAAGAGCAACCGTCTGATGCTCAACTTCGGCGCCGTCGACTACAGCGCCACCGTCTGGGTCAACGGCAGGCGGGTGGCCGAGCACACCGGTGGCTACAACGCCTTCAGCGCCGACGTCACCGAGGCCCTCACGGCCAAGGGCCCGCAGGAGGTGGTCGTCGCGGTCACCGACACGGGCGGCCCGAACCAGCCGACGGGCAAGCAGTCCACCAACCCGGGCGGCATCTTCTACACGCAGTCGTCGGGCATCTGGCAGACGGTGTGGATGGAGCCCGTCGCGCCCGTGGGCATCGACGACGTCGTCACCACCCCCGACATCGACACCGGCACCCTGGCCGTGAAGGTCACATCCGCCCGCGCGTCGGCCGGAGCGCGCGTGGAGGCCGTCGCCCGCGACGCCCGCGGCAAGGTCGTCGGCCGGGTCTCCGGACCCGCCTCCGGCACGCTGCGCCTCCCGGTCGCCAAGCAGCACCTGTGGAGCCCGGACGACCCGTATCTCTACGACCTGGAGGTACGCCTCACGGACGGCGGGTCGGCCGACCGTGTCGACAGCTACTTCGGCATGCGGAAGATCGCGGTCGAGAAGGTCGGCGGCTTCCAGAAGCTGGTGCTCAACGGGAAGCCGATCTTCTCGCTGGCCACGCTGGACCAGGGCTTCTGGCCGGACGGGCTGTACACCCAGCCGAGCGACAAGGCGCTGGCGTTCGACCTGGAGGCGCACAAGAAGCTGGGCTTCAACGCCGTGCGCAAGCACATCAAGGTGGAGTCGGACCGCTGGTTCTACCACGCGGACCGGCTGGGCCTGCTCGTCTGGCAGGACTTCGTCTCGGGCGACCTCAGGGACGACTCCGGCCACCAGGCGTTCGTGGACCAGGGCCGGGAGATGATGCGGCAGCACCACGACTCTCCGTCCGTCATCGGCTGGACGGTCTTCAACGAGGGCTGGGGCGAGTGGAACCGCGAGGAGACGGGCCGGATCGCCGATTCGGTCAAGGCGGCCGACCCGTCCCGCATCGTCAACGCCCACAGCGGGGTCAACTGCTGCAACTCCAAGGGTGACTCCGGCAAGGGCGACATCATCGACCACCACGACTACAACAACACCGACCCCGCCTACCCGGACCACCGGGCGGCGCTGGACGGCGAGCACGGCGGTTTCACCCTGCGCGTCCCGGGCCACATGTGGCCGGGCGCGCCGACGGTGATCTACAGCGGGGTCGCCGACAAGGAGGCGCTGACCCGCAAGTACGTCGAGAACACCGAGAAGTTCTATCTGGAGGCGGCGGGCGCCGAGCTGTCCGGCTCCGTCTACACCCAGATCTCCGACCTGGAGAACGAGCTCAACGGCCTCTACACGTACGACCGCCGGGAGATCAAGGTCGACCCGGCCCGGGTGCGCGAGATCAACCTGAAGGTCGTCGCGGCCGGCGCCGCGGCCGGGCAGCACGGTCCGCTCAAGGGCGGTGCCTCCTGGTCGTTCGACGAGGGCTCCGGCACGACGGCCCGGGACTCCGGCCCCGGCGGCCGGACGCTCACCCTCAACGAGGGGACCGGCTGGACCACCGGAGTGGGGGGCGGCGCGCTGAAGTTCGACGGGCAGGGCCACTTCGCCCAGACCGACGGACCCGTCGTCGACACCACCACGAGCTACTCCGTGTCGGCGTGGGCGACGCTGGACTCCCTGCCGGGCAACTACGCGACCGTGGTCAGCCAGGACGGCCGGCGCCAGGAGAACCCCTTCTATCTGCAGTACGGCCAGGGCGCCTTCGCCTTCAGCACCCCGGGCGGCAACCGCGCCCGCTATGCCACGACACCCGAACTCGGCCGCTGGTACCACCTGGTGGGGGTCCGGGACGTCACGAAGAACGAGATCCGGCTGTACGTGGACGGCGCCCTGGTCGCCACGGCGGTCCCGGGTCCGGCGGACGTGAGCACCGGCCCGCTCGCGGTCGGGCGCGCCAAGTGGAGCGGCGGGAACGTCGACTTCTGGCAGGGCTCGATCGACCAGGTGCACGCCTTCGACAAGGCGCTCTCCACCGAGGAGGTGGCCGCACTGCACGCGGCCGAGAAGCCTTAGGGCGAGGCCCGGGGACGCGTGGGAGAGCCCGCGCGACCCCGGGATCCCCGGACCCCGGGCGCGGGCCCGAGGTCCGGGGGTTCGTCACGTCCGGGGGTTCGTCACGTCCGGGGAAGGTCGTGCGAGGCCGCCACCGCGCGTCCCTGCCCCGCCGCGCGAGGTGATCCGGCGCCCACGTCGGACAGCAGTGCCCGCAGGCGGGCGGCGTCGGGGACCCGGAGCCGTTCGTCGATGGTCAGGGCCCGGCAGAATCGGGCGCGGCTCTCCGGGACGGAGCCGAGGCGTGCCAGGGCTCGCCCGGCGCCTTCGAGTGCGCGAGCCTCGTCGTACGGGGCTCGGATGTCACGGGCCAGGGCGAGGGCTTCCTCGTAGCAGCGCAGAGCCTCTTCCGGGTCCTCCGCGGTGAGCCGGACGCCGCCCAGGATGACGAGGGCGTTCGCCCTGCCTCCGCGGTCCTGTGTCCGCCTGCAGAGTTCCACGCTCTCCAGGGCGAGTTCGAGGGCCTCCGCGTGCTCGCCGAGAGCGGATTCGGCCTCGGCCAGATGCATCGTCGCGTAGGCACGCGCGAAGGGGCTGCCCAGTTCCTCGCAGATGGCGAGGGCCTCGCGCAGCCCCCGCGCGGCCTCCGTGTGCTGCCCGAGGCGCAGTTGCACCCGGGCCAGAAACGTGAGGGCCTGCGCCAGGCCCATTCTGCCTCCGATCTCCCGGGCCAGCCCCAGGGCCCGCGCTATGGTGCGGACCGCCTCGTCGTAGGCGCCGAGCAGTCTGAGCACGTCACCGAGATCGATGAGGGAGTTCGCGACTCCCAGCGGGACGTCCAGTCGCTCGAAGAGCGCGAGGGCCTCGCGATGGCGGGCGACGGACTCGGCGTACCGGCCGGTGGATTTGAGGATGTCGCCGAGGCCGGTCAGGGCGTTGGCCCGGACGATGTCCTCTCTGCCCCGCCGCAGTCGCAGGGAGCGCACCACGCTCGCCTCCGCCTGTGCGAAGTCTCCCGTGAGCTGCTGGACATGGCCGAGTTCGGTCAGGATGCCGGCCTGCCCGTGCATATCCCCCGCTTCGGTACAGCACGCGAGCGCGTCACGGAAGGTGCTGATGGCGTCGTCGAACCGTCCGGTCAGACGCTGGACCCTCCCGAGGCCGCTCAGCACGATCCCCTCCCAATGACGGTCCCGCGCTTCGCGAACGAGTGCGAGGGCCCGCTGGAACCCCTCTTCGGCCGGCTCGTAGTGGCCGCGCAAGCACTCGATCGTCGCCTTGTTGTGATGGGCCACGGCCCGCATGGTGAGGTCCCCGGTCAGCACGGCCGCGTCCAGGGCCGTCCGGTGGAGCGCCAGAGCGTCGGGCCAGGGGCCGTTCGCCCGGAGGAACTCGGCCATCGCGGCGGGCAGGTACGCCGTGTGGACCGGGTGCCGGTGGTCGGCGGCGTACTCCACCGCCGCCCGCAGGTTCTCCCGCTCGACGCGCATCCAGGCCGTCGCGTCCTCGGCGTCGCGGAACACGGGCACAGCCGGGGCGCGGCGCTCCGTAGGGACGGGGTACGGGGCGTCGAAGCGTGCCAGACGACGGTCGGCCGCGGTCGTGGCGTGCAGGTAGTAGTCGAGCAGGCGCTCCACGGGGGCCGCCGTGTCCTCGGTGGCCCGGGCTCGCGCGTAGGCGCGCACCAGGTCGTGCATGCGATAGCGGCCGCGGGCGCGTTCCTCCACGAGGTGACGGTTCTCCAGGTCCTCCAGGAGTGCGCGCGCGGAATCGACGGAGATGCCCTCGATGGCCGCGGCCGCGTGGGCGTCGAAGCAGTCCCCCGGCACGAGGCCGAGTCTCTGGAAGAGTTGTCGGCTCTGAGGGGAGAGGTCCTGGAAGGAGAGGTCGAAGGCCGCGGCGACGGAGGCGTTCTCCGAGGCCAGGGCGTCGAGCCCGCCGTGAGCGGCGCCGAGATCGCGTACGAGGTCTCCCGGGGACCACGTGGGGCGGTGGCGCAGCCGTGCGGCCACCAGCTGCAGAGCGAGCGGCAGGTGACCGCACAGGGCGGCGAGGTCGCGGACCGTCGGGTCGTCGGCCGTGACGTCCGGGCGAGCCGCCTTGGTGACGATCAGGTGGACGGCCTCGTCGGGAGTGAGCACGCCCAGGCTCAGGGGTGTCGCGTCGGTCAGGGACTCGAGCCGGCGGCGGCTGGTGACGAGCACCATCGAGCCCGGGGTTCCCGGCAACAGCGGTTCGACCTGGGCGCTGCCGCGGGCGTCATCGAGCAGGACCAGGACGCGACGGCCCGCCAGGCGGCTGCGCCAGAGGCCGGCCAGCGCGGTCGGGTCGGTCGGAATGCGCTGGGGGTTCTCGCCGACGGCGAGCAGCAGGGTGGTGAGCGCGTCGGCCGAGTCCACGGGTGACGTTCCCGGGGTGTGGGCGTGCAGGGGCAGGAAGATCTGGCCGTCGGGGAACGCGTCCTTGAGCCGGTGCGCGACATGGACGGCCAGTGCCGTCTTGCCGACGCCCGGCATGCCGTCGATCGCGTGGATGCCCACCACGCCGGGAAGGGTTCCAGGATCGGTCTCGGCGGCGGTCAGCAGGCGGTCGATCTCCGAGATCCGGCCCGTGAACGCGGCCACGTCCCGGGGAAGGGCGTTCGGCACGGCGAACTCGAACGCGCCTGCCGGGGACCGTACCGCCGCGGTGCCGGCCGGCTCGGGTGCGGGTTCGTCGTCGAGTGCCTCGTGATAGGCGGTGCGGACCGCCGGTCCGGGCTCGACACCCATGGTGTCGACGAGCGTGCGACGCAGGCGGTGATAGACCTCCAGGGCCTCGGCTCTTCTGCCCATGCGGTGCAGCACCTGGAGCAGTTGGGCGTGGAAGGACTCCCGGAGGGGGAACTCCTGTGCCAGGCCGGTGAGTTCGGTCAGCAGCTCGACGTGATGGCCCTGGTGCAGCGCGGCTTCGGCACGCAGCTCGACGGCCTGCAGACGGGCCTCCTGCCACTCCGCCACCCGGGCCACGGCGTCGAGGGCCAGGGTCGGGAACTCCGCCAACGGCTCGCCGCGCCAGAGCGACAACGCCGCGTCCGCGCTGCGGGCCGCGCTCGGCCAGTCCCCCGTGAGCCGAGAGGTGTGCGCCGCCTCCACCTGCCGGGTGAACAGCACGTGGTCCAGCTCTCCGTCCTCGACGCCCAGGACCAGAGCGCCCGCCTGGCTGCGTATGCGCGAGGCGTCACCCAACGAACGCCTCAGCCGCATCAGGTGGTTGTGCAGCGAGGCCCGTGACCTGGCCGGGGGCCGCCCGACCCACAGGAGCGCCTCGAGCCGGTCGTACGACAGGGCCCGGTTCGGGTCCAGGAGCAAGGCGGCCAGCAAGGCCCTAGACATGGGGGAACGGGGAGCCCGGTCCACTCCCTCTTCGTCGTGCACGGCGAGTGACCCAAGGAGCCCGAACCGCATACCCACCCCCGTGCGAACGCGGGGACGATCCCCCGCCGCCATCGTAGCGGCGCGATCTCCGGAGCCGGGCGGCTCCGGCGGCGGGGAACCCGCCAAGGGTGGGGTGTTCTCCCAGGTCAGCGGCGTCTAACGCCGTGCGTTAGAAGGCTGTTAAGGACCGCGGGAAAGATCGGCTCCATCGCTCCGGTGCACCTCTGCCAGGGGGCGTGCCCTCGCTTCCCCAAAGGAGAGACCCGCGTGAGACTCCTCAAGAAGACCGTGCTCGCCGTCGCGGCCGCCGCCGCGGCCACTTCCCTCGCCGTCACCCCCGCCTCGGCCGGAACCTCGGGCCAGCAGGCCAAGTACGTCGACGGACGCGGCGACGTCTACTCCGTCCTGATCTACGGCCAGAACCAGAACGACGAGTGGATCGGACACTGCTTCCAGACTCCCCAGTCGGTGAACGAACTCGACGGCTGGTGGTGGTGGGGCGACGTCCGCTACACCCCCTACTTCAGCAGCGACTGCTCCGGCGCCAACCTCGGAAGCCACTCCGCCTGGTTCCCCTGGAACATGGGCAGCGACGACTACGTCCAGATCGGCATCTGATCCGCCTCCGCCCGATCCCTCAGCCGCGGCTCCTCCGTCGTCTTCTCGGCGACGCGGAAGCCACACGTCCCAGGCCGGCGATTCCGTCTGTCGTACGGCCACCCCTGAAAGGAACTCCCATGACCATCATGACCAAGCTCGCCAGGATCGGCACCGTGGCCGCCACCGGCGCGGCCCTCGCGGTACTCGGCTCCGGCTCCGCGTTCGCCGGGAGCAACGGCCAGCAGCTTCGCTTCTACGACACCGTGGGTGAGACCTACTCCATCCAGGTCGCCGGATGGAACCAGGCCGGCGAATACACCGCCGCCTGCTTCAACACCCCTGTCAAGGACAACCGCATCGGCGGCTGGTGGTGGAAGGGGGATCTGCACTGGGTCGGCTACTCGAACTCCGGCTGCACCGGATCCGTCACCGTCAGCGAGAGGCAGGACACCGTCGCGACGAACCAGGCCGACGACTGGTGGCTGATCCACAGCTGACGCGTCCGAGCTCACGAGGCCCCTCTCCGAAGAACAGGGAGGGGCCTTCCCGTTCTTCGGACAGGGGCCACTCGACGGCGGCCGGGCCGGCGGCGGACACCGGGCACCCACATGGGTGCGCGGGCCAGGTCAACGAGGTGAGGACGCTCTCCAAGGGGCCGTTGGAGGACATCGTTTCTGCAGGTGCGGGACCCCGTGATCCGCTGTCCGGCATTGGAGTGAGACGCCGTGTCTCGTTGTCACCACCCGGCGTTTGACCGCGCGACGGGCTCCTTCTGGCACGTCATTTCGGAGACATTGAGGAGTAGTTATGCGTTCTCTGGCCGCCTCTGTCCTGGCCGTCGGCATCCTCCTGGGCGGCGCCGGTGCCGCGATCGCCCACGACGGCGTCGGAATCGGGAGCTTCTCCGAGGGTGGCGCCGGCTACGCGTCCCACTGTGCGCTGACCGGCGTTCCGTCCGTGTACGGAACGATCTTCACCGGTTCGTGCTCGGAGAGCGGTTGGGAGCAGGGCGCGGAGCTCGCCTACCTCGGCGCTCACTGACCTGCGGCAGCGAGCCCGCTCTCGTACGCGAGAGCGGGCTCGTTCGTTCCCCGTCGTCAAGGTCGGGCAAGGACCTTCAGAGCGGCGGGCCGCACCCTGAGGGTCACCGGCAGGGTCGCGTCGACCTCCCCGTCCGCCCCGTACGGAAGCGGTCGGTCCGCTTCGATGCGGACCTCCTTGCCGCGCAGAATCTCGACCTCGGGCCGGTTCACGTGCGCACCCGTCTTCAGCTCGTTCATCATGGCGAAGAAGAGGCGTTTCGGCGCCTGCTTGATGACCACGACGTCGAGCAGCCCGTCGTCGATCCGCGCCCCCGGTGCGACGTTCCTCCCGAAGCCGTAGAAGCCCGAGTTCGCCACGACCACGGTGTAGCCGGTGCGCTGGTGCCTCACCCCGTCGATCGTGACGCGGTACGCCGCGGGCTTCCAGGCGAGGACCGCCCGCAGGCCGCCCGCGTAGTACGACGCCGCGCCGCGCAGCACCCGGGAGGCGTTGGCATGGCGGTTGGCCACCGCGTCGACGCCCGCGTACACGCTGCCGAGGACACAGGTCCGCGCGTGCGCGGCGGACTCCACCTCGATCGTGTCGACGGCCCGCGGCTCGGCGTGGAGCAGTACCTCGGCGAGCCGCGGGGCGTCGGTGGGAAGGCCGAGGGCGCGGGCGAAGTCGTTGCCGCGGCCCGCCGGGACCAGGCCGAAGACCGTGTCCGTACCGCTGAGCGCACCGCCTACGCAGCCGGCCATCCCGTCACCGCCGACGGCGAGCACGACGTGCCCCTGTGCTCCGGCCTCCTGGGCGAGCTCGCGCGCGTGTTCCAGGCTGCGGCTGTAGACGGTGTCGAGCCTCGCACCCGCTTCCCGCAGCAGACGGGCCAGCGGGAGCAGGCCCGCCGTGCCGCTGGAACCCCCTGCGGTGGGGTTGACGACGGCGGTGAACTGTCGCATGGCTCTGGCCTCCGGGCGGCAGAAGTGGGGTTCAACGGACGGGGACGAGGACTCCGGGGCTGAGCACACCGGAGGGGTCGACCTCGGCCTTGACCGCCTGCAGCATACGAATGCCGAGGGGGCCGATCTCGCGGGCGTACCAGTCGCGGTGGTCGGTGCCGACGCCGTGGTGGTGGCTGATCGTGCCGCCCGCGGCGAGGATCGCGTCGTTGGCCGCCCGCTTCACCGGTTCCCAGTGCGCGACGGCGTCCTCGCCCTGCGCGGAGACGACGGTGAAGTACAGGGAAGCGCCGTTCTCGTACGTGTGCGAGATGTGGCACATGACCAGCGGCGGCGTGCCGGCCTCGGTGAGGGTACGCGTCAGCGCGTCCCGCACCGCCGTGTAGAGGCCGGGAAGGGCGGACCAGAAGGCCGCCGTCTCCAGCGTCTCGGCGAACGCGCCGGCGTCGAGCAGCGCGTCGCGCAGATAGGGGGCGTTGTACCGGCCGTGCTCCCACCGGTCGCCGGGCTCCTCGCCGATGAACTCGCCGTCGCAGGCGAGCAGGACCTCGCGGGCGGTGGCGCGGCGTACGGTCGTCTCCTCCTCGGTGCCCTCGAAGCCGACGATGGCCATGCAGCCCGGGTTCTGCGGGACTTCGGCGCTGCCGATGGCGTCCGGCTGCGCGAGACCGATGAAGGTCTCCGACTCGTCCGACAGTCGCAGCACCGTGGGCCGCGGGCCGTCCTGGGCGAGTCGGCGCAGTGCCGCCGTGCCGGCCTCGAAGGAGGCGAAGCGCCAGCCTTCGTAGATCCGCTTCGTGGGGAGCGGGCGGATGCGCACGGTCACCGCGGTGATCACTCCGAGGGCGCCCTCGGAGCCGAGGATCAGCTGGCGCAGGTCGGGGCCGGCCGCCGAGCGCGGGGCCCGGCCGGTCTCCAGGGTGCCTTCGGGGGTGGCGACCGTCAGTCCGAGGACCATCTCGTCGAAGCGGCCGTATCCGGCCGACGCCTGGCCGCTGGAGCGGGCCGCGGCGAAGCCTCCGACGGTCGCCCATTCGAAGGACTGCGGGAAGTGTCCGAGGGTCCAGCCCCGCTCGTTGAGCAGCGCCTCGCACTGCGGGCCGCGCAGACCGGGCTGCAGTGTCGCGGTTCGGGACACCTCGTCGACGGCGAGCAGCCCGTCGAGGCGCCGCAGGTCGAGTGCGACGAACGGCCGCTTCGTGGTGGGCGCGAGGCCGCCGACGACGGAGGTGCCGCCGCCGAAGGGCACGGCGGCGACGCCGTGGTCGGCGCAGGCGCGCAGCACGGCGAGGACCTCGTCGTGGTCGCCCGGCAGCACGACGGCGGCGGGGATGTCGTCGACCTCGCCGGCCCGGATGCGCAGCAGGTCGGGGGTCGACTTTCCGCGGGTGTGCCGGATGCGGCTCTCGGCGTCCTCCCGCAGGCCGTCGGGCCCACCGACGGCCGTGCGCAGCGCGGTGCGGGCCTCGTCGGTCAGCGCCGGGGCGGGCGGTTCGATGTCGGTGAGTGCCGAGGGGCCGCTCTCGCGGGGTGTGACACCGAGCAGGTCACGCAGCAGGCCGGTCACCGATTCGGGCAGGGGCGCCGCCTTGGCCGGGTCGCCCCAACCGCTCCACAACATGTCCACTTCGAAGGGGTTCCTAACGGTCTGTTTCACGGAGCGCTGCCACTCGGCCGACGCTGGCATTACACTGTGACAGATGACGCCCATTCGTCACAACCATGTAGACGCAGATCCCGTGCTCGACGCCGCACGCGACTGCGTGCTCGCCGTCGGCGTGCGGCGAACCACCCTCACCGACGTGGCCCGGCGCGCGGGCGTGTCCCGGATGACGATCTACCGGCGCTGGCCCGACGTGCGCAGCCTGGTGGGTGACCTGATGACCCGTGAGTGGATCGCCGTCGCCGCCGGCGCCATGCCGGAGTCCGCCGACGACCGGCCCGAACGGGACCGGATCGTCGAGGGGCTCGTCGCCGGAGCCGCCGCGTTCCGGGCCCACCCGCTCTTCCACAAGATCCTCGATGTCGACCCCGAGCTGCTGCTGCCCTACATCCTCGACCGCCGGGGCGCCAGCCAGGACGCCCTGCTCGGGCTCCTCCACACGGCGCTCGAGGACGGGCAGGAGGACGGCTCCGTTCGCCGTGTCCGGCCGGACCTGCAGGCCCGGTCCCTGCTGCTCGTCGTCCAGTCCTTCACGCTCTCGCTGCGCACCATGACCGACGAGACCGATCCCCAACTGAGCGAAGCCGCCTTCCTCGACGAGCTGCGCACCCTGCTGGAGAGGACCATCGCCCCATGAACCCCACGAGCAGCCCCGCCCTGCCCGGTTCCTCCCTCAACGCCCGGCGACGCCTGCGCGAACTGGACCTGCTCGCCGAGGGCGGCGCCGACGCGGTGGTCGATGTCCTTGTCGTCGGCCTCGGCGCCACCGGAGCCGGAGCCGCGCTCGACGCGGCCACCCGTGGGCTCACCGTCGCCGCGATCGACGCCCACGACCTCGCGTTCGGCACGTCCCGCTGGAGCTCCAAGCTGATCCACGGCGGACTGCGCTATCTCGCGTCCGGACAGCTCGACGTCGCCCACGAGAGCGCGGTCGAGCGCGGCATCCTCATGGAGCGCACCGCCCCCCACCTCGTGCGCGCCCAGCCCTTCGTCCTGCCCCTCACCCCGCTCGTCAGCCGCGGCCAGGCCTCCCTCGCCCGCGCCGGATTCCTCGCGGGCGACCTGCTGCGCGTCGGCGCCCGCACCTCACGCGGCACGCTGCCCCGACCGCGCACGCTGTCCGCCGTCGAGACCCGCCATCTCGCCCCGGCCCTGCGGCCCACCGGGCTGCGTGGCGGACTCCTCTCCTGGGACGGGAAGCTCTCCGACGACGCACGGCTGGTGACCGCGATCGCCCGCACGGCGGCGGCCTACGGCGCCCGGGTCCTCACCCGCACCCGGGCGCTGGAACTCCACCGCGACGGCGCGCTGGTCCGCGACGAGACCACCGGCCAGGAGCTGCGGATCCGCGCGCGCACGGTCGTCAACGCGACCGGCGTCTGGGCGGGCGGCCTCGTCGACGACATACGCCTGCGGCCTTCGCGCGGCACCCATCTCGTCCTGCGCTCCGAGGACCTCGGCCGGCTCTCCGCCGGCCTGCACATCCCGATCCCCGGCGAGACGAACCGCTTCGTCCTGGTCCTGCCCCAGGGCGACGGCCGGGTGTACGTGGGCCTCACCGACGAACCGGTCGACGGCGACATCCCCGACGTGCCGGAGGTCCCCGAGACCGACATCGGCTTCCTCCTCGACGTCCTCGGCTCCGCACTGGACGTCACGGTCCAACGCTCCGACGTGGTGGGGGCGTTCGCGGGCCTGCGTCCCCTGCTCGACACCCGGGACGAGGCGGGCCGCACCGCCGACATCTCGCGCAAGCACGCCGTGCTCACCTCCCCCTCCGGCGTCGTCACCGTCGTCGGCGGCAAGCTGACCACGTACCGTCGCATGGCGCAGGACGCCGTCGACGCCGCCGTGGCCACCGGGGACCTGACCGCCGGCCCGTGCCGTACCGCCTCCGTCCCCCTCGTCGGCGCCGCCCGGCCACAGGTTCTCGCCGGGCTCGATGTCGCGCCCCGGCTCGTGCACCGCTACGGCTCCGAGGCACCCGCCGTTCAGGCGCTCGGCCTCGAGGACCCCGCGCTCGCCCGGCCCGTCGTCCCCGGCCACCCGGTCACGGGCGCCGAGCTGTTGTGGGCCGTCCGCCACGAGGGCGCGCTCGACGTCTCCGACCTCCTCGACCGCCGCACCCGCATCGGCCTGGTGCCGGAGGACCGCTCCGCAGCCGAAGGGGCGGCCCGGGACGCCCTGGAACGTACCGCCCAGGTGCGCTGACGTGCGGCGGCGGCGCCGCGGCTGAGGCCCGGGGTGCCCGGCACCCCGGGCACCGTCGGCGGCCGGTTCTACGCGCGTCCACCGAGGCACCGACAGAGGCACCCGCATATCGGAAGACACCATGCGGAATCCTCCCCCTTGGATTTATGACCAGAACCGTTCAGTAGGTGGCTCGATATGGCCCTGACCAGGAGAGAATTTCGAACGAACCCTCTAAAAAGATAAAAGGAACGTTCCATGCGACGAAGAATCTCCGGCATGACCGCCTCCCTGGCCGCGATCGGACTGCTGGGCTCCCTCGTCACCGCCTGCGGCTCGTCCGGGAGTGCCGGGACCACGTTGCGCCTGGTGGTCCCGGAGTACGGCGACGGCCCGGCGACCAGCTCCCGGGCCTACTGGGACAGGATCGCCGCAGCCTTCACCGCCGCCCATCCCGGCAAGAAGGTCGAGGTGACGCTCCTTCCGTGGGCCGACGTCGACCGCGAAGTCACTCGCATGGTTCAGGAGAACAACTCCCCGGACGTGGCTTTGATGGGCGCGTACTCCGATTTCGCGGCGCAGGGCCGCCTTTACGCCGCCGACGAGGTGATGTCGATCCGGGCGGAGGCGAATTTCCTGCTGCCGCTCGCGGACGCGGGCACCGTCGACGGCACCCTCTACGGCCTGCCCTTCGTGGCCAGCAGCCGCCTGCTCTTCTACAACGAGGAGCTGTTCGACGAGGCCGGAGCGAAGCCTCCGAAAACCTGGTCGGAGCTGAAGGACGCGGCCGAGGCGCTGAAGAAGGAGGGCGTGCTCTACCCGTACGCCCTGCCGCTCGGCCCCGAGGAGGCACACGCCGAGGCCCTGATCTGGGAACTGAGCAACGGCGGCGGGTACACCGACGACAGCGGTGCGTACAGCATCGCGTCCGAGCAGAACACAGAGACGTTCCGCTGGATCAAGGACAACCTGGTCGCGCCGGCCCTGACCGGTCCGGTCCCGCCGGCCGAGCTCAACCGGCAGGACGCCTTCGCCGCCTTCCTCCGCGGCGACGTCGGCATGGTCAACGGCTATCCCTCGCTCCTGCACGAGGCCAGGGCGAAGGGCGTGAAGGTCGGCACGCTGCCCATGCCGGTGTCGGACACACTGGACGACGAGAAGACCCCGCCGGCGGCGGGTGTCGCCGACTGGATGATGGCCTTCAGGCGCGACGGCAATCGCGAGCTGGTGGGCTCGTTCCTGAACTTCGTCTACGAGGACAAGAACCTCACCGAATTCGCCGGGCGTTACCACCTGCTGCCCTCGACGGTGTCCGCCACACAGGCGTCGCGCTACGCGGCGGCGGACCCCAGCGCCGAGCAGTTCCTGACGGCGCTGCGCACCGCCCAGCTCTACCCGGTGGAGGACCCGTCCTGGCTCCAGGTCAGCAACACCATCAAGCGGAACATCGGCAAGGCCGTCGCTCCCTCCGCCGACCCGAAGGCCGTGCTGGAGAACATCGCCCAGCAGGCCCGGGACGTGACCCAGCCGGACCGGTGAACCGAGCCGGTGGCCACCGCCTCACCGGGGCGCGGTCGCCGCGGCCAGGAACATCGGCACGGCCAGGAAGACCCGGTCGGCTTCGGCCCGTGCGCGTTGATCGGCGATCCAGCCGTCCGCTCGGGCGCGTGCGACGGCGCCGGTGGAGCAGGCCGCCTCGGCCAGTCCGGCGAGGAGAGGCAGCGCCGCCGAACCGGTGTACACGCCGGTGTGCACCGTGACCGTCACGTCGCGGAAGCGGGCGTCCAGCAGCAGGCTGCGGTAGCGGCGAGCCGCGCGCGGGCCGACGGTCAGGTCGGCGCGGACGTGCACGAGGGTACGGGTGAAGGCCGGATCGTCCGAGTCGACGACCAGGGTGTCCCAGTCCTGGCCGACCAGCGCGATCCGCCCTCCGGGCGTCAGGACCCTGACCGCCTCGGCCAACGCCCGCTCCGGCTGGGCCAGTTCGTGGAAGACCTTGTCGGCCCGGTAGCCGTCCACGGAAGCGTCCGGCAGGGGCAGTCCGTAGTTCCGCGGCGCCCGGCAGGCGATCGGCCTCGTCCAACCGCGCCACGAGGCCGCCGGTCAGGTGGTGTGTCCGTTCCGTCTCCCTGGTCATGCGCCCCAGGTTGGGACTTAATGTCGGCATGAAGTCAAGCGAGCACCGGACACCCGCCGGCGAGGGGAACGGCTCGATGAGCATCGGCGCCCTCGCCGAACACTTCGGTCTGGCCACGCACGTCCTGCGCCACTGGAGACGATGGGGCTCCTCGCGCCCGCCCGCGACGCCGCCGACCGCCGCCGCTACCGGACCTCCGACCTCACCCGCGTCGCCGTCATCCTGCGCGCCAAGGAGGCGGGGCTCCCCCTCGACACCATCCGCTCGCTGCTCACCACCTCCGGTGCCGCGAGGCGGCGGAGCATCCTGCACGAGGAGGCCGAGGCACTGCGCTCCCGCATCGCGGCGGCGCAGGCATCACTCGCGCTCATCGAATGCGTCCTCGGCTGCGATCACGAGGACTTCACGCGGTGTGCCCATTTCCGGCTGGTGGCGCATCGCATGGGCACATAGGCGCCGTCCTGCCGTCGCAGCACGGAACGGCCTCACCGGAAGGGGGTCGGTGAGGCCGTTCCGCAGTGGGCGGCGCGGGCGTCGATCCGTTCCTACGACTGATCGAGCATGCCCTTGCGCAGGGCCGACAGATTGCGGGAGAGCAGGCGGGACACGTGCATCTGCGAGATGCCGAGCTCATCGCCGATGTCCGACTGCGTCCGCTCCTCGACGAAACGCATGTGCAGGATCCGGCGGCTGCGGTCGTCGAGTCCGACGAGCAGCGGCGCCAGCGTGTGGAAGTCCTCGAAGAGCTCGAGCGCCGGATCCTCCACTCCGATGAACTCGGCGAGCGCCGAGCCGTCGTCCTCGCCCTCCGGGCCGATGGCGGCGTCGAGCGAGGCGGAGTTGTACCCGTTGGAGGCGATCCGCGCCTCGATCACCTCGTTCTCGGAGAGGTTCATCAGACTCGCCAGCTCCGCCACGCTCGGTGCGCGTCCGAGCCGGGAACTCAGCTCCTCGGTCGCCTTGGCCAGCTCCAGCCGGGCTTCCTGCAACCGGCGCGGTACATGGACCGCCCAGGAGGTGTCACGGAAGAAGCGCTTGATCTCACCGACGATGTAGGGAATGGCGAAGGTGGTGAACTCCACCTCGCGGGAGAGGTCGAACCGGTCGATGGCCTTGATCAGACCGATGGTGCCGACCTGGACGATGTCCTCCATCTCGTCGCCGTGGGCCCCCCGGAACCGGCCGGCCGCGTAGCGGACGAGCGACATGTTCATCTCGATCAGCGTGTTGCGCGTGTACTGGTACGCGTGCGTCCCCTCCTCCAGCACCGCCAACTTGTCGAAGAACACCTTCGACAGCTCGCGCGCGTCCTTCGGAGCGACCTTGCGGGGAGATTCGAGTACGGGAAGGTCCTCCGTACCCGTCGCGACACCGGCCCTCGTCTCCGTCGTCACCTCAGTCGGCACTCTGATGACCTTCTCTCGTCCGTGGGCGACGGTTGCCGCCGTGGGGGCTACGCCTACCCCCGCTTCCGCAGGACATGTCAACGAATTCCCGGAGGGCGGAAATCCGCGCCCGAGCGGGTTCGTGCCGACGCGTCACACGAGGGAAAGACGGGCCCTGACGCGCTTCCCGGACGGCTGCGGCTCCACGGTCACCCGCTCGCAGACCGCCACCACGATCTCGAGACCATGCTGTCCCATGCGCCGGGGATCGTGGGGCCGGGCCACGGGCGCGGCGTCGTGCCGGTCGGACACCGAGATGTCCAGCGCGTCCTCGAACCATTCGAGAAGCACCCGACAGGGCCCCGGCGCGTGCCGCACCGCGTTGGTCACCAGTTCGCTGACCACCAGCCGCGCCAGATCGACGCGTTCGCCGGACACCGGACCGCCTCCGGCGGCCGACGCGGCGGTGAGGAAGTCGGCCGTGAAGTCGCGGGCGGCCGCGATGATCCCGCTCCCCGTGTCGGCGTCTTCGTAGAACACGCTCGCCGACAGCGACGGCTGACGCACCGCGCTTCGCCTGGTGATCACCTCACCCATCGCTCGTCCTCCCTCACGTACCTGTCGCCCTTGCCGCTTTCTCCGTCCGAGTTCCCCTCAGCGGCCGTCCCACACCGGGCACACCCGACAAGTACGGATGCGGCCGGAAGAACCGACGAACGCGACGGACCGGGGCCCGGTCGCACACGAGCGCGTACGGGCGCGCCAACCGTACCGGCAGCGCGCCGCGGCAGGAACGGGATCGCCTGTCCCTCTCTTCATCAGGTCCGGCGCCTCTCGTCATCAGGCCCGGCGCCTCCCTTGGTCAGGTCCGGCTCCGCGACCACCATCGGCGCCGACGCCGCGGATACACCGCCCTGCTCAGGCGGCGCCCCACCAGGGCGTAGCCGAGCAGCGCGCCCGCGGTGTTGAGCAGCACGTCGTCGATGTCGAAGGCGCGCCCGGTGATCAGGGCCCCCTGGACCAGTTCGACCAGGAGCATCGTCGCCACCGTCAGCAGGGCGATCCGTACGAACCCACGGGTACGGGGGGACACGACCGGCAGCAGCAGGCCGAACGGCACGCCCAGAAGGACGTTGCCGCCGAGCTGCTTGACGGTGTCCCGGAAGGCGGGCTGCCCGAGGTAGGCGCGGATCGAGTCCCCGGGCCGGAGGTTGGTGTGGGTGAGCAGCTCCGAGGCCGGCGACGGCTGGAGGGTCAGCCGGGCGAGGACGACACCGAAGACCACCATCGCCGCGAGGGCCAGCACGGTGACGCCGACGCGGATCCAGCGTCCGGGACCCGCTTTGGGAGCCTTCTCCCTCTGTCTCTCCTCCTCTCTCCGCCTCTGCTCCTCCTTCCGCTTCTGCTCCTGCTTCTCCTCCCGCTCCTGTTCCTGCTCCTGCTTGCGCTTCCGCTGCCGCTCGGTCGTGGCGCGGCTCCATCCGATGCGGGACGTCATGGGACCCCAACTCCGTTGTTCTCGAGGAAGACTGTGAGTTCCGGCTATGCCGCGTACGCGACGGTGACCTGTTCGAATCCGAGGGCTCGGAGCAGGCCTTGGAGCATCGACGTGGTGTTCTTCTCGGCGCGCAGCGTCAGATCGCTCTCCTCGGCCGCGTCGCCGATGCGGTCGGCGGCGAGGACGTGGACGGCGCGCTCGTCGGCCGGGTTGTCGGAGAACAGGTCCCCCAGGCGGTCGATCAGGCCGCGCTGCTTCGAGACGGTGTAGGAGCGCTCGGGGTCCACGGCCGGCTCGGCGAGCCGCGCGTGCGGCAGGCGGAGGGTGGCCGTGCTGCGCTCCTCGTCGACGGTCACGCTGCCCTGGCCGATGCCGCCGAAGTCGACGTACGCGGCCACGCTGCCGCTCGCGACGAAGAGCGTCCGCGTGCCGCGGATCGAGTCGGGCAGGAGCCGGGCGTCGTTCTCCAGGTCGACCACGACCTGGTAGTTCCCGACGGCGCCCTCGTACCGGTGCATGTCCTGGATGGACTTCAGCACCGCCGGGCCGGAACGGTCCTTCGTGTCGACGCCGAACACGTCGTCCAGTCCCGGGACATGGAGGAACCGCCCCAGGAGGAAGAGGATCAGGGACAGTACGGCGAGCACGACGAGCACGAGGGCGGCGGCAGGCCACCTGCGCGGGGCCCTTTCACGAATCGGCGCTCTGCGCCGAGGCGGGTCTTCTGTGTCTTGTCGCATGGATTGCTGGTGCCCCGAGACCGGGTCGACAGTCTCAACTCACCTGGTTCTGTGACGGGTTGCGACTGCAGGGGCAGATGAAGCCCGACGCGGCGGAGCCGAGCGCGAGAGCGCTCCCACGCCTCGGTCCGGCACGACAGAAGCCCCCCGGGAATCCGGGGGCTTCTGTGCTCTGCGGTGGGTGGTGCCGGGTCACGCCCGGAGCAGCCGTTCCGTCACCTCGCGGTAGGTCCGCAGGGTGAGCCGGAGCTGCTCGGTGTCGGGGCCCGGCCCCGCCGGGTCGCCGTTCTCCTGCCAGCCGGCCCGCAACGCGGTGCGGCGGTCCCTCAGGGAGGCGATGAGCTGCTGCTCCACCGCGGCGAGGACCTCGGCCGCCTCGGCGACCGAGTCCTGGGGCGAGTCGACGAACCCCGCGAGGGCCTGGTGCAGGCGCTGTCCGAGAAGGTCGCGCTCGTCGTCGCCGAGCAGCTGTCCGGCCGGGCCTCCGCCGTCGGGGGCGGGCCCGTGCTCCGTACCCGTGCCGGACCCGGGGCCGCCCACACCGCTGACGTCGCGCTGGTCGCGGCCTCCGTGGCCCGGACCGCGGCCGTCGCCGGAAGCGTGGCCGTCGCCCGGGCTGTCCGTCGTGTCCCGTCCGCGCGGCGCGGCGGGGGTCGGGGCGGGAGCGTGGGTGCGGCTCCCGCCGCTCCGGCCCGTGGCGCTGGGGTCCTCGGACGGGACGGCGGACTGGGGCGGCGGCATCACCGGAGGCGGGAGGGGCGGAGCCGGGGTGGGCGCGGGCGGGACGGGCGGCGGTGCGGTGGACGGTGTCGTGGTGGACGGTGTCGTGGGACTACCGGTGCGCTGGGCGGGTACGGCCGCCGAAGGGGCTCGCCCGCTTCCGGCGGGTACCGGTCCGTGGGCACCGCCCGCCGCGCTCGGGGGCGCGGATGCGCGCCGCGTCTCTCCGTCGGACCCGTCCGCCGGCCGCCTGTCCCGGTTCTCGCGCGCCATCAGACGCCACTTCCCTTCGGCTTGAGGAGATGCTTGTGGTGTCGCCCGGGCACCGGGCGTGTTCGGGCGGCCTCGTCTCCGGTCGGGCTTCCGGCCGCCGTCAGGTCCTCGAACAGGGCACGTGCCCGAACCAGCGCCTCCCGCAGTTCCTCGGTGGAGGCGGACTCGGAGTGCGCCGCACGGCCCAGGGTGCGCATGCCCTCCACATGGTGCGGATGGTGCACCGACAGAGCGGCGAGCTGTTCCTCGCGCCGATCCGGATCCGGGAATCCCCGGGTCGCGGCGATCCGGCAGAGGAGCTCGTCGGCGTCGGCGACGGCCTGCCGCGGCGCGTCGACGAAGCGCTCCTGGATCATGGTCCACTGAGCGGTGTAGTGCTCGCGGGCCGCCGTCGCCAGCGGCAGCGGGCGGATGCCGCCGTGCCGCTCGACCCGCTCGCGCAGGTCGCGGTGGGCGGACTCGCTGTCGCCGCCGTACCTCTGGAGGGTGCGGTCGTACTCGGGGCCGAAGCGCCGCTTGAGGGAGCTCGTGCCGCTGCCCGTGCCCTTGCGGACCTTGAGCAGGACACCGGCCGCCAGTAGCGCGGCGACCATCGCCGCGATGATGAGAACTGCGGTCAGGGTCGACATGGCTGCCTTCCTGGGTGATGACTCCTGGCTTGCTGTTCGTCGCTGCTTGCTGGGCGCCTGTCGTTCGGCTTGCCGCTTCTCGGGCGGTCAAACCCGAAGCACGTCGGTGTCGCCCGTGCGGCGTCGTAGCCTTGGCATTTCCGCGGACAATCGGCGCGGCCGGGACGTTACGGGGTAGGAGGGCAGCATGGACAGCACCGTCTGGCTCGTCGTGGTCGCGGTTCTCGTGCTCGTGATCGCGGGATTCGCGGCCGTTCTGCTCGTACGTGTCTTCCGGGCTCGGAGACTGCTGACGGACGCCGGTGTCCCCTTGCAGTCCAAGGCTCTGTTCTGGGCAGCGGTGATCTACACGGTCTCGCCGATCGACCTGATCCCGGACCCGGTCTACCTGGACGACATCGGCGTGCTCCTGGTCGCCCTGCGGGCGCTGCACGCGGCGGCCTCCAGGAGCGGGACGGGCCTCAAGGGGGCTCCCACGGCCCCGGAGGTCCCGCGCAGGGCTCCGGCGAGGGTGCCGCCCCCTCAGTGACGGCGTGTGACCGCGCCGCGGACCGCGCGCGTACCCACGCCCCGGCCTCGGCCTGCGCGCGTACCCTCGCCCCGGCCCGGGCTTGCGCGGTGATGGCACCCGTCGCATAGTCCGAGGTATGGAGGCGCGTGAGGCCGCGCTCCGGCAGGCGTACGGCCATGCTCTCTCGTGGCTGGCGAGTCTGTCCGACCGCCCGGTTCCCGCCCGCGCTTCGGTCGACGAGATCGTGCGCGCGCTCGGCGCCGCGCTGCCCGACGGGCCCAGCGAGCCCTCCGACGTCGTCGATCTGCTGGCCACGGCCTGTGAGCCGGGGCTCACCGCCTTCCCCGGCGGCCGCTTCTACGGGTTCGTCGTCGGCGGCACCGAACCCGCCGCGCTGGCCACTGACTGGCTGGTCAGCGCCTGGGACCAGAACTGTGTGATGCGCGCCGCCTCCCCCGCGTACACGGCGGCCGAGGAGATCGCCGGCGCCTGGTTGCTCGATCTGCTCGGCCTGCCCGGGGACAGCTCCGTCGGTTTCACCACGGGTGCGACGATGGCGAACTTCACGTGCCTCTGCGCGGCGCGTGACGCGGTGCTGCGGCGCGCGGGCCGGGATGTCGCGCGCGAGGGTCTCCAGGGTGGCCCGCCGGTGCGTGTCGTCGCAGGCGAGTCCCGGCACATGGCCATCGACATGGCGCTGCGCTACCTCGGGCTCGGCAGGCCCGGCCTGGTGAAGGCGGACGATCAAGGGCGCATGGAGCCCGACGCGCTGCGGAAGGCGCTGGCGGTCGGCGGGCGGCTCCCCACCGTCGTGATCCTCCAGGCCGGCGACATCCATTCCGGCGCCTTCGATCCCTTCGTCGAGTGCGTGCGTGCCGCGCGCGAGGCGGGCGCCTGGGTCCACGTCGACGGCGCGTTCGGGCTGTGGGCGGCCGTCTCACCCCGCTACGACCGTCTGACGGTGGGCTGCGCGGACGCGGACTCCTGGGCGACGGACGCCCACAAGACGCTCAATGTCCCCTACGACTGCGGGCTCGCGATCGTGCGCGACGGCTCCGCGCTCCGGGCGGCGATGGGCCAGCGTGGCGACTACCTCATCCAGCACGAGCACGGCGACCCCATCGACAAGGTGCCCGAGCTCTCGCGCCGCGGCAGGGCCTTCACCGTGTGGGCCGCGCTCAGGTCCCTCGGCCGTACAGGCGTCGGCGAGCTCGTCGAGCGGCTGTGCCGTCATGCCTCCGTGTTCGCCGCCGGCATCGACGGGATCGAGGGCGCTACGGTTCTCAACGATGTCGCGTTCACGCAGGTCTGCGCCGAGTTCGGCGGCGACGAGCGGACGGACCGGGTACTCGCCCGGCTGCTCGACGACGGCACGGCGTGGATCAGCGGGTCCACCTGGCACGGGAGGCGTGTCATGCGGATCTCGGTCAGCAACTGGTCGACCACCGACGACGACGTGGAGCGCACACTCGACGCGATCCGGCGTGCCGCGGCGGGTGCCTGACGGCGGACGCGCCCGGGAGGGTTCTTCCCCCGCGCGGGGCCGGACCCGGGAGTGCGCGAGAGGGGCCCTCCCCTGGTACGGGAAAGGCCCCTCTCCTGCTCTCGTGGTGCGGTCAGCCGGTCAGCCGGTCAGCGGTCAGCTCCCGGTGTTCGACCGGCGGCGGCGCCACCAGACGAGTGCGCCGCCCGCGACGATCGCGGCGGCCGCGATACCGCCGATCAGGCCGACGGGGGCGCTGCTGCCGGTGTCGGCGAGGTCGCCGTCGGGGTCCTTCGGACCGGGCGGGGTGGTGGCCCCGGGGGACTGGCTGCCCGTGGGGGCAGGATCCGACGGGGTCGGGCCCGGGTTCCCCGTAGTGGTGGCGGTCGGGGTCGGGGTCGGCTCTCCGGTGTCCGTGGGGGTGGGGGTGGGGCTGGGGGTGCCGCTCTCGGAGTGGCCGGCGCTGTTCCCGCCGAACATCAGATAGCCCTGCTTGTTCGGATCGTCGGCGAGCGTGTCGACGGCGTAGCCGACCGTGCGGGGCTTGTAGCGCTGCTCGGTGCGGAATCGCACCGGGTTCATGTTGGCCTTGGGCTGCTTGGAGAAGTCGACCCCGCCCACGGTGTAGACGTAGACGTCCTCGCCGTTGGACCACTTGTACTTGAAGGTGCCTTCGGTGAAGGCCTTGTAGTAGCGCTCCCAGACCTGCCTGCCGGTCCAGTCCTGGTGGGGGGCGCGCAGCTGCCAGCGCTTCACGTCGTTGCTGTTGATGATCTTGCGGTACTCGGTGGGCATGTCGGCGGCGTTCTGCCGAACCCACTCGGCGGCGACGCGGGCGGTGTAGACGCGGCGCAGGTCGGCGTAGTAGTCGCCGTTGTTGACCTTCTCGGCGACCAGCGGGGTGATGTAGCGGTCGAGTACGCGGTCGGACTGCTGCGTCTCCGCCTCGGTGAGGTCGCAGCCCTTGCCGCCGGGCGGCTGGGTGGTGGTCTCCTGCGGCACCGTGGACAGCTTCAGCGGGGTGTCGAGGATGTGGATGCCGCCGTCCTGCTCACGCACGACCGCGGTCTCCGGCTCGATCCAGTAGCGGAATCCGGCCCAGCAGGGGAATCCGTTCCGCTTGGGCAGGGCGTTCATGAAGTCGCGGCCCGCGTCCGTCTCCGGGTCCATGGCCTTGAAGATGTCGTGCTTCAGCTCCAGGTCGGCCTCCAGGAGCACCCGGCCCGCGTCGGTCCTGCCGAAGTTCGCGTCGATGATGCGGTTCGGCTCGTCCGGGTTGAGATTCACCCAGAACGTGGAGGGGTCCAGGGCGAGCCAGGTGAAGAAGGCGTCGGAGATCAGGTTGCCCTTCTCCTGGCCTCCCCATCCGGCCGCGTACTCGTCCTCCACGGACTTGGCGGAGAACGCGTAGTCCAGTCCCTTGCCGCCCTTGCCCTTGCCGATGTACCGGAGGTCGAGGGTGGTGAAGTCGATGCCCCCGAGGCCGCGGTTCATCAAGGAGCGCTGGCCGGTCCTGCCCAGCCGGTCGAGCTGTTCCTTGAGGGTCTGCGGGTTCGCCGGGGACTGGTTGATGATCTGGTTGCCGGAGCCGCGGGAGCCGGTGGAGTTGCCGTTGCCCGGCGACATCGTCGTACCGTTGGCGCGGTACGGGCCGTTCTCGGTGCCCTTGGGCGGCACACCCTTGTGGTGGGACTGGTAGTCGTAGGAGCGGACGCGGTCGCGGCCGAGGGTGTCCTTGCCCGCGCTGTCCTTGAGCTCCTTCATGAAGTTCTTGGCGTCGCGCGTCTGGTTCTCGGCGAACACGTAGGTGTACTTGTAGGAGCGCCAGCCGCTGTTCTTGGCCCAGGCCCGGTCCGCGGGCTTCTCGCGGCCGTCGGGGCTGCCGTTGGACTTGACCTCGACGATCTCCCGGGTGCGCTTGTTGTAGGCGTCCAGCCTGCGCAGGTGGCGTTCGCCGGTGTCGGGGTCGGTGAAGTAGAACTCCTTCTCGCAGATCCAGTCGGGGCCGGTCAGCCCCATCTCGCGCACGACCTTGGTCATGAAGGCCTTGCCGCGGGCGTCGTAGCCCTGGTTCGGGATGTAGACCTTCTTCAGGTAGTCGCCGAAGTCGGTCCACCGCTTCTGCGCGTTGAACCGGGCGTAGATGCGCCTCGGGTCGCTGTGGTCGTACTTCTTGTAGTCGGTGCCCGCCGCGTTGAGCTCGGCCGGGGTGGGGTTGAGTCCGTCGAACTGGAGGCCGGGGTTGGTGTAGTCGTAGGTGTCCCAACGGTCGACCGCGCGGGAGGCGTCCCCCTGGGGCAGGCCACCGGTGGGCACGTTCTTCACCCCGTACATCTGGTCACAGCGCTTGCCCGGCTTGAGCTTCGGCGCCGGCGCGGCGTCGGCGACCCCGCCGACGGGCTGCCCGGTGACGGTGATGACGGTGGCACAGGCGAGTGCTAGCAGGCTGTTCCTGAGCGCACGCCAGCGGCGCGCTATTCGTGCTGGCTTCACAGTGCTTTCCCCCGGGAGCCCCACGGGTCCGATACCGGCTGTACGGCGCCAGGGCCCCCGATGCTCATGTGGGCGCCGCACAAGCGGTCCGATCCTAGGGCCTCACTTTGCCGGCGCAATGCTGTTTGAGCGGTGCGGCGTGTGTTAAATCCGTGCAGATCGAAGATTCTTGTCGTTACATCGCGAGCTAGGCTTAGCTGCTGTGAGTGATGAAATCTGGGAGTACGAGGACGAGCATGCCGTCGCCGAGCGCATCGACACGGCGCACGCCGACAACCCCCGCCTCACGGCGTGGCTGGGCGAGCAGGAGAGCCGCTTCGACGACTGGAGCCGCCGCCACGGCGGCGGATGGGACTTCGGCGAACGCTCCCTGGACCGCGTGGAAGCCCTGATCCGCGAGCACGTCACATCCGTCGACGACCTGTTCGTCCGCGAGCACACCCCGCTGGTCCAGGTCGCCTGCTGGTACGTCGGCGAGGTACACAACCGCACCCGCGGCACCCGCTGGCGCATGGACCCCGACCCCGCCGACAGTCACCCCTGGTCTTGGCGCCCCTATGTCATCGTGCCCTTCGCGCGCCTGGACGAGTACCGGGATCCCGAGGGCATCGACTACGACGCCCGTCCCCAGCACCATCCCCTCAGCGACTTCCTCACCCTCCTCCGGGAGGGACCCGCCTCCGGCCCCGCCTCGCTGCGGAGCGAACTGGACGACTACGAACCCGGCGGCGACCGGGAAGAGGACGAGGGCACTGCGGAGTGATGCCCCACGCCCTTCACGGGCGGCGGCGTTTCCTCCGACGGGGCGCGTCGGCACCGGAGCGCCTCGGGTGGGGACCGAGGCCTCTGCTGGTCGGGTGAAATCCCTGCCGGACCGGAGCCGTCCGGCGGTGCGTGAGCGCGCGGCGGCCGTCCGCCGGGGATAGCGTCGTGGCGTTCCCGATCCCCATCCGCCCCGGCGCCAGCGTCCCCCGGTGACCCGCGGGCGGAGAACGGTGCCGATCAGATGAACGTCCCCCGTCTCCCCACGGCCCGCTGATGGCAAGCCCCCTGCCCCAGTTGGCGGCCGAACTCCGCGCCGGGCTCGATCCGGTGCTCCCGCTCCTCTCCGGCCTCCCCCAGGACGTCCGCAGGCAACGCCTCGCCCAGGCGCTCGGACTTCCGGGAGACGCGCTGACCGTGGACGCGCTGCTCGTACGGTTCGCCCTGCCGCACGCGGCGGCCCCGGGCGACGTCTGGCCGGTCCTCGTCGACCTGCTGCGGGTGGCCGCCCGGCAGACCCCGCCGGCATGGACGCTGGCCATCGACAACGTCCTCACGGCGGGCCCCACGGCCGTGCAGGATCCGCTCGCGGGGACCCTGCCCCCGAAGATCGACCTCTCCCTCACCCTGACCGGCGCGCTCCCCCTCGTCCCCGGCCTGTCGGTGCGCGACGGGATCAGCCTCGTGCTCTCCCTGCCGACCGCCGCGCCCGACACCGCCTCGCTGACCTTCCGGGCCGACGGCATCGACTTCGCGCTCGCCGACAACGCGCTGCTGAAGCTCCTCGTCCCCGGCGGCCTCGCCTTCAAGGGCCGTCTGGGAGCCACGCTCGGCAAGGACGGACTGCGCCTGGAGGGCGGCGGCAAGGGCAAGGGGATCGCGATCCCCCTGAGCGGGTCGCCGTCCGGGCTGCGCGCGCCCTCGCTGTACGTGTCCGCCCGGGACGGCGGGCTGCGGCTCGACGTGTCCTTCGGGGCGTCCCTGCTCGGCCTCGCGGACGCGACGGTCGACGGCGCGGGCATCGAGGTCCGTCCGGCGGGCGCGGGTTACACGGTGGCCCCGGTGCTGCCGACGGGCCTCGGGCTCGCCCTCGCCATCGGGCCTGCCAGGGGCGGCGGGTTCCTGGCCGAGCAGGACGGCCAGTACCGCGGGGCGCTGTCGCTGAGCCTCGGCGTCGTCGAGGTAAGGGCCTTCGGCATCCTGGACACCCGGCCGGTGTCGGTGCTCGTCACGATGAGCGCCGAGTTCACTCCGGCCTTCGAACTGGGCCTGGCCTTCACCCTGAACGCCGTCGGTGGCCTTCTCGGCATCGGTCGCGCGCTCGACCGGACGGGGCTCGCGGAGGTCGTCCAGTCCGGGCATCTGGACGATCTGCTCTTCCCCGCGGACGCGGCCGCCGCGGCGCCGCGCATCCTGGCCTCGCTGGGCGCGGTGTTCCCCGCCCGGCCCGGAAGCACGGTCGTGGGTCCGATGTTCCGCGTCGGCTGGGGCCGTCCGGTCTCCTTCCTGACCGCGGACATCGGTGTGGTGCTCGAGCTGCCCAGCGGTGTGGTGGGCATCCTCGGCCGGCTCAGGGTCGCGCTGCCCGCCCCGCAGGCTCCGATCCTCGATCTGCGGGCCTCGGTCGCGGGTGTCGTCGACGCCGCGAACGGGCTGGTCGAGATCAATGCCAACCTGGCCGGTTCCAAGCTGCTCACCTCCTCGATCGAGGGCGGTCTCGCCCTGCGTGTGAAGAGCGGGCAGGACGCGACGTTCATCCTGAGCGCCGGCGGCTTCCACCCCCGGTTCACCCCGCCCCCGGGCTTCCCGACGCCCAAGCGCCTCACGATCCCGATCGCGGACAGCTCGCTGCTGCGGATCGTCTTCACCGGCTACTTCGCTCTCACTCCCGGCACCGTCCAGGCGGGCGCCGAGCTCTCCGCCGTCATCGGTTCCCGAAGCACCGGCGTGTCCGGGCGGCTCTCCTTCGACGCCCTGGTGCGCTGGGAGCCCAGCTTCGGGGTCATGCTCGACCTCGCCGGCTCCTTCGCGCTGCGCTTCGCCGGGGAGACCCTCTGCTCGCTCGGGCTGCGCGTGCACGTGGAGGGTCCGACGCCCTGCTGGCAGATCGCGGGCCGGGCCAGCATGTCCTTCCTCTTCTTCGACGTCAGCTTCCCCTTCGACGAGCGCTGGAACTGCACCGGCACGGCCGTGGCACCGCCGCCCCCGGACGTCGCCCGGCTTCTGGAGCAGACCCTGAAGGACCCCCGGAGCTGGGAACCGGTTCTCCCGGAGGGGGCGCGCACGATGGTGTCGCTGCGTTCGGACGATGCCGTCGGGGGACGTCTGCTGCATCCGCTCGGCCGGATCCGCTTCAGCCAGCGCACGGTGCCGCTGGACACCAAGGTGGTCCGGTTCGGGCCGGGGCGGCTCCCGGCTCCGACCTCGTTCGGTGTGACGGTCGGTTTCTCCGCCGGGGCGGGCGACGTGAAGGCGGTCGAGGAGGATTTCGCCCGTGCCGACTTCTTCGATCTCACCGACGACGAGAAGCTGACCCAGCCGGCCTTCGAACGGCTGCGCTCGGGCAGCGAGTTGACGCCCCCCGCCGCCGCTGCGACGGCCCCGCGCCACTCGGTGCCGGTGGAGTACGAGACCAAATGGCTCGGCGGCACCGGCATCACCCCGGGCGCGCGCTGGGAGATCTCCGACGCCGCGCTGACGGCCGCACTGCCCTTGGGGGCCGTCGGCCGCAGCCTCGTGCACGAACTGCGCAGCCGGTACATGACTCCGCCGATCAAGGGCGTCCTGAAGGACCGGACGTTCGCGATCGTGGACACCGGCACGCTCAAGGAGGCCGGCGGCTTCCGCCGGACGGCCACCTTCACCGAGGCCACCGCCCAGCTGAAGACCGTGTCGGGCCGGTCCTCGCTGTACCAGGTCGTGCCCGCACACGAGGTGAGGCCATGACCACGTACACCTTCGCGTCCTGGGAGCGGGCCGGGGCCGCGGCCTCCCTCGCCGACCCCGACAACCTGGTCGGCACCCTGCCCGTACGGGGCGCGCTCGCGGCCACCGCGTCGGTGAACGGCCGTCCCGCGCAGCCGGTGCCGGTGCCGCCGCTGCAGCTGTACGGGCCGGGCGATGTGCGGGCGGTCGACCCCAAGGAGATCGTGCGGCTCTTCCCGCTGCCCGGCACACCGGACGCGGAGACCACCAAGTTCCCCATGGTCGAGTTCGAGCGGGCCGAACTGCCGTGGCTGTTCACGCCGTTGGCTCCGGGGCCGTCGGGTGCCCTGCGGCCCTGGCTCGCCCTGGTCTGCGTGCCGTTCGCGGCGGGCCGGCCGCAGCGGGAGCCGGGTGTCCCGCTGCCCGTGCTGCGGGTCGACGGAACCGAACTGCCCGATCCGGCCACGGGGCACCTGTGGGCCCACGCCCAGACGCTGCCCGGACACGAGACCGACCCCCGCCGGTCGGTCTCCCGGCTGCTCGCGCCCCGCCGGCTGCTGCCGCACACCGGCTACACCGCCTGTGTGGTCCCCTCCTTCGAGGTGGGACGCCTGGCCGGGCTCAACAAGGACACCGCCGGCGGGAATCTCGCACCCTCCTGGACTCCGGGGGCCCGGTGCGAGCTGCCGGTCTACTTCTCCTGGACGTTCTCCACCGGCGAGGGCGGCGACTTCGAGTCGCTGGCCGACCGGCTGCGGGCCCGCCCGCTGCCGCCGCACGCCGGCCGCCGGCCGCTCGACGTGAGCCGACCCGGGCTCTTCGCGACCGGTCCAGGGCCGGTCGTCCAGGACGTGGAGAGCGCCCTGCGCGACCCGAACGCCCCGGCGAGCGACCCGTGGCCGGTCGGCGAGCAGAGCGGCCGCTGGCAGCAGCGGCTCGCGAAGGCGCTGGTGCCCCTGGCGGACGGCACGGGCGACGAGGACCCCGACGTCCTTCCTCCGCTGTACGGAGGCTTCCACGCGCTGATGAAGGGGGCGGACCCGGCGTCGTCCGGCTGGCTCGACACCCTGAACCTCGACCCCCGGTGGCGGGTCGCCGCCGGGCTCGGCGCCCGGGCCGTACAGGCCGAGCAGGAGCAGCTCATGGCCTCGGCGTGGCGGCAGCTCGCCGATGTACGGGCCGCCAACCGGCTGCTCGATCTGGCCCGGCTGGCCCGGCTGGTCGGCGGCCGGCTGCACCTGCGGCACGTCCGGCCGCTCTCCACCGACGAGGTCCTGCGCCTGGCCACGCCGCTGCAGAGCCGTCTCGCGCTGACGGCGGACACCACGCTGTGGTCGACGATCCGGACCAGTCTGCTGCCGAACGCCATGGCCACCACGGAGTTCCACCGGGCGGTGCGCCCGATGGGCGTGCTCAGCCGGCGGGTGGGCCTCATCGCCGGGCGGGCGGTGAACGCGCCTCAGCTGCCGTTCGCCACGGTGCTCGCCTCCGTCGCCGGGTCTCCCACCGGCCTGGCGGTGCCCCGGCGCGATCCGGACGGGGCGGTGGCCTTCTCCGTCGCGCCGGAGCAGGTCGTGGCCCCGGAGCGGCTCGCGGCGGTACGGAAGGTGTTCGAGCCCGAGGACGGGGCGCCGGACGCCTGGCGCCAGGTGGCTGTGGAGGCGGCCCGGCGCTCCGTGCAGCGGACGGTCACCTCCGAGCAGCTCGCCGCCACCCGCCCGCTCGCCGCGGCCGCCCTCAACCGTGCCTTCCGGCTCTCGGCGCTGCCCGAGGTCGGGGTCCCCGAGGACTTCCTGGCGCGGACGAAGGTCACCCCGCACGGCGATCTGGTCTTCCCCAGCGGCCGCAGCGGCCCGGCCGGGCTCGGGCTGTTCTCCGACGCGGCCGACGCCGTCCCGGCCCCGGGCCGGTTCACCGGCGCGATCGACGGGCTCTGGGACGGGGTGGAGGCCGGCGAGCCCGCGGGCCACTGGCGGGGAAAGTGCGCCGGTACCTGGGACATGGGCCGCGGGCGGTCGGGCCGGTGGGACGGCGACTTCGAGGGCACCTGGAGCAACAGCCCCGGCCAGGACGGCGGCGACCCCACCTGGGTCGCCCTGTACACCGGCAGCTGGGAGTCCGGTGCGGATCGGGGCACCTGGCGCGGTGTGTGCACCGGTTCCTGGAGCCCGGAGAACATCAGCTCCGACGGAGTGTTCACCGGCACCTGGCAGTCCGCCGACCACCACGGCACGTTCCGGGGCAGCTGCCCGGGCAGCTGGGACTGGTGCAACGCCGTGCCGACCACCGAGCTCTGGTGGGCGGACTGCTCCGGCGAGCTGCGGGTCACCGGTGAGGGACCCGGTCCCGAGCAGGAGCCGTGGACGGCCGAGGGCCTCAAGAACCTCGTCGCCACGTGGCACGAGACCGGCGGCCTCGGCCTGGACCTCTTCACCCACCCGGGCCCGCTGGGCAAGCAGGGCGATCTGCTGCCCGCCCCGGCCGTGCTCGACACCCACCCCGAGGACGTCAGGGACATGGTGGTCCAGGCGCACGACCGGGTGCTCGGGCCGTCGCAGGCGCCGCAGATCCCGCCGCGGGACACGTTCCCCGCTCAGCAGGCGCAGCAGAAGATCGTGGATCTGACGGACCCGGCGGTCACCGTGCCCGCCGTGGTCGACACCCTCGTCGAGCGGCCCGCGGGCGCCGATCCGGAGGTTCCGGTGCAGTGGGCGCCGGTCTTCACCGACGCGATGTGGCCGCCGCTCTCCGCTCAGTCCAACGAGTGGGTCTTCGCCGGTCTCGAACACATTCCGGCCGACACGGCCGTGCTCGCCCTCACCAACGCCCCGTTCGTCGCCGCGTACATGGTCGGTGCCAACCACGAGTTCGCGCGCGAGCTCCGCTGGCGCGAGTACCCGACCGACCAGCGCGGTACGTACTTCGCCTCGTTCTGGGGCCGCGGCACGGATCTGCCGCCGCTGCACCAGTGGAAGCGCGACCTGGCGCTGGGGGCGCATCTCACGGCGCCGCCCGACCGGGTCGTCCTGCTGCTGCGCAGTGCGCTGCTGCGCCGCTACCCCGGTGCGATCATCTACGCCGCTCCGCTGCTCGGCACCGAGCCGAACGAGGCCGCCGCCCGTCATCCGATCTTCCGGGGCGGCCTGGATCCGGACACGGCCATGATCGGTTTCGATCTCACCAAGACCGAACTCCTCGCCTCACCCTGGTGTTTCGTGATCGCGGAGCAGCCCACCGAGCCCCGCTTCGGGCTCGACGAGGTGCCCGACGGCGCGCTCACCGACCCCCCGACACCCGGGATCTGGGGCCGCGCCTACGCCCCGCCGCCCAGCACCCCCAGCACGGCGGACGACTGGAACAACCTCGACTGGAGTCATCTCTTCGACTCCAAGGAGGCGTATCTGGCCGCGTCCCACGCCCCGGGGGGCCTGCGGCCCAACGTCGCCCACGAGGGTCTCGTGTGGGGCGCGAGCGCCGCCGGGACCGCCCGCCAGTGTTTCCAGCAACCCGTCAGGGTCGTCCTGCCGGCCGAGCGCCTCCTGTCCCCCTGAGGAGAACGACACATGACCGATCTCGGCGCACTGCGCCGGGCCGTGGCCGAGGCCGAGGAGCACCGCGCGCTCCTCGGTGCCCGGGCCACCGCCACCGACCGGCGGACCGCCTTCACCCGCCTCGGCACCGCCCGCGGTGACCTGGACGAGGGCATGCGCGCCTTCGCCGGGAGGGGTTTCGCCCCGCTGCTGGCGGACCTGGATCCCGAAGTGCCCCTGCTGCTCCTGCCCGTACGGCTGGAGACCCGGGTGCGGAGGGAGGAGGGCCGGGACAGGCTGCTCGTACGGATCTTCCCCGACGACATCCACGTCGAGTCCCACGAGCCGCACCCCACGGCGGGCGAGGTGCAGCAGGGCCGCCGCTACTGGCGGACGGTGTGGCGGGCCGGCCGCAGCGAGAACGCGGACGGGGACCGGGCCCGGCTGCTCCTCGCCGCCTGGGGGCAGCTGTCGGGCGCGCTCGGCGCGCGGCGGGCCCGCTGGCTCGTACGGCTGCTCACCCCCGTGTCGGACACCCGGCCGCCGTCGCCGCTGCCCGACTCCGCTCCGGAGCCGGAGCCGGCCTGGCCCGTGGTGCCGGTCCGCGGGCGCGGCTGGAACCGGGCGGCGACCGCCTCGACACTGCCGGACCTCTTCGTCGTACGGGCGTACCAGGGCGATGTGCTGGTGGGTGAGAAGGAGGGCGAGCCGGTCCCCGACGTGGTGCAGATCGGGCCCGATCCGGACGCGGTGCCCGCGCCGGACGGACCGCACCTCGACCCGGAGCTGCTGTGGCTGACGAAGTTCTCCGAGGCGGAGAGGAAGGGGCTCGCCGTCACCGTGCCGCTGGACCGGGAGGGGTACGCGCCGGCCAGGGAACCGCTGCTGACCCGGGTGGTGGCGTTCGGTGTGTCCGGTTCCCTCGGTCCCGAGGCCTCGGCGGAACGGCTCACCCGGCTGTTGTCCGGCCGGGACGGCGACGGAGAGGCGGAGTTCGTACGGCAGGGCACGGCGACCAACAACACCCGGGACGGCGTCGGCTCCACGCCGGCGCCCCCGGACGTGGACCGGCTGCTCGGTGCCGCCGGCCCCGCCGCAGCGCCCGACGAGTGGGCGAACTCAGCGCGAGTCGCGACGGCGTTCGGCGTTCCGGTGTCCGCGCTCACGGCCCTGCCCGGGGCCGACGAGCCGGAGCAGGCCGACGCACGGGCCCTGCAGATGGCGGTGTGGAGCGCGACCGGGGACTTCTACCTCGACGAACTCCTGGAGAAGGACCGCGGCGGTGTGGAGCTCACCGTCGACCGGGCCTGGCTGCGCCGGCACTACTTCGAGAACGTACGGGCCCGGGGCCCGCTGCCGGTGCTGCGGCTCGGCAGACAGCCGTACGGGCTGCTCCCGGTCACGGCCACGGCGCGCTGGCAGCCGGACGAGCACGAGCCGCCGGGCCTGAAGGGGCTGCACCGCGTCCTCGGCGTGCTGCGCCCGTTCTGGGAGGTCGGCGTCCGCTCCCTGCCCCGGGTCGGCGGCCGCGACCAGGCAGGGGAGACCCTCCAGCTGCCCAAGCCCGAGCGTGACGTGCTGCGCGCCCTGGGAATGGCGCCGGTGTCACGGACGGTGTCGGTGCGTTCCGTCCAGGGCGGGTTGCTGGCCTGCTTCAAGGACCTCTCGCTCGGCATGAGCGGCATCAGCTTCGCGGGCACCGGGTTCTGCGTCGGTGACACCCCGGAGGACCGGCACTCCCAGGCCCTCAACACGGCGCTCGGCATCGGCTACCGGCCGCGGATCAGCCACCAGATCAACGGCGCGGCCACCCGGCTGTGGCTGCCGTACGTCCGTCCGGCGCAGCTGCCCGAGGGCACCGACCCGGCGGACGAGCTGATCGGTTTCCTCGACGCCGTCGTCGAGCGCTTCGAACTGCTCAAGCTCACGGTCCGCAAGGAGGAGGCCCGCACCCTTCTGGAGGCGCTGCTGCGGCACACCGCGAACCTGGAGTACGGGCGGGCCGCCTCGGGCGTCCGCGACCCGGAGACGCTCTGGCCCCGGCTGCGGTCCGCCGACACCCTGCTCAACCCCGCGCACGAACTGAACACCCTCAGCGGCGCCAAACTGCTCGGCCGCACCTTCACCCTGGGCAAGATCATGGCGCTGCCCGCGCCCACGACCGGGACGGACGGCGGGGCGGACCGGGACATGACCGTGTACCGGACCGTCCTCGCGGCCCGCGCCTCCATGGCCGGGCAGGTCCTCGACGCGGCGAACCGGCGCAACGGCGTCCTCACCCTGCTGGGGACGGAGCGGCCCTGGAGCGTACGGCTCGCGGAGATCGACGCCGCCCTGCAGTACCTGGCCCGCCGGGTGAACACCTGGCGGGAGCGCGAGGAGGATCCCTTCGCCGCCATGGAGCGGCTGCTCGGCGAGTGCCTCGACCTCGTCTCCCACCGGCTCGACGCCTGGATCGGATCCCTCCCCACCGCCCGGCTCCGCGCGCTGCGCGGCCGACGTCCGACGGGGGTGCAGCTGGGCGCGTACGGCTGGGTGGAGAACCTGTCGCCGCTCGACGTGCCGCGCAGCCGGGGCTGGGTGCTGGCCCCCTCGCTCCCGCAGGCGGCCACCGCCGCCGTGCTGCACAGCGGCAATCTGTCGCACCCCGGCGACGCCGGCGCCTTCGCGGTCGACCTCTCCTCGCGGCGGATGCGGGTGGCCATGACCGTCCTCGACGGGGTCGCCCAGGGCCAGCCGCTGGGGGCGCTGCTCGGCTACCGGCTCGAACGGCGACTGCACGACGAACGGGAACTGCCCGACGCACCGCTGGAGCTGGACCGGTTCATCGCGCCGCTGCGGGCCAAGTGGTCGGTGCAGAACGTGCAGCACCCGGGCGCGCAGGCGCAGGAGTTCATCGGCGCCCACGACGTCACGGACGGCGCCCGGCTCGCCGGGGTGCCCGTGAACGAGGTCGTCACCCATCTGAAGGCGCACGCGGGCGGACCGCCGATGACCCACGCCGAGGAGGGAGCCGTACGGCGCCACCTGGCCTCGCTCGACGACGACCTAGACGCGGTCGGGGACCTGCTGCTCGCCGAGAGCGTCCACCAGTTGACCCAGGGCAATCCGGACCGGGCCGGCGCCACGGTGGAGTCGCTGGCCGCGGGTGGGCAGGCGCCGCCGCGGCCCCAGGTCCTCGACACTCCGCGGCGCGGCATCTCGGTGGGTCACCGGGTGCTCGTGGTCGTTCCGGAGGGCTCGCCCCGGGCGGCCGGCTGGGACGGCGCACAGCAGACCGCCCGGCCGAGGGCCGAGGCCGAGCCCCTGCTCGACACCTGGGCGGGGCACCAGCTGGGGGCCACCCAACGGATCAGGCTGCGCGCGGAGTGGCTGCGGCCGGGCCAGGAGGCGGGGACGGGCCCCGCGACGGTCACCGAGCACGCCTGGCCGCTCGCCCGGCACTGCGCCCTGGACGTGGTCGCGCTCGCCGCCGCGGGCCGGCTGCGCATCGTGCTGGAAGGGGCGCTCCTGGCGCAGCGGCCGTCGAGCGTGCCCGTCGACGCCGTTCCGGTCCTCCGCTCCGGCCGGGACTCGGGGTGGGCCCGTACCACCTTGGACATCGCCCAGGTGGAGGCCCTCGGCTCGACGGTCGCCGCCGTGCTCTCGGCCTCCCGGCCCGGTACCCCGGCCGATCTGGCGCCGGCGGACAACCCCCCTCCCCCGGCCGCGGACGCGGAGTTCACGGCTCGCGCGCAGAAGGCCCTGACCGGACTGCGGGCGGCGGCGGACGCGAAGGACCTGGAGCAGCTCGCCGCCTACGGGGTGACCGGGCCGCCGGCCGGACCGGCCGGGGAGCGGGCCGACCAGCTGGCAGCCGCAGTGCGCGAGGCGGAGGAGCGGCTGCTGCTCGCCGGTCAGGCGACGGCGGCGGGCGGCCCCGGGGCCCCGGCCGCGGTCCTGGAGGCGGTGTTCGGACCAGGGTTCCGGGCGGTGGGCAGGTCGGCGGCGCCCGCCGCCGGCACGCTGGACGCCTCGTTCGGCTCCGGGCTCGACCGCGGGGGCGACTCCCGGCTGGTGCCGGGCGACTGGGTGGAACTGATGGGCACGGTACGGCCGGGGACCGGCGCCCTGGCGGATCTCCTGCTGCACACCGGTGCCGCCGCGACGGGTACCGGACACGCCCCCCGGATCGGGCAGGTGCCCTTCGCGCCGGGCGACCGGTGGGTGGGCGCGCTGCGCAGGCCGGAGGACGAGGACGCTCCGGCCACCGGTCTGGTGGTGCACGGCCCGGACCGGCCGCTCGGGACGGACAAGGCGGCCGTGCTCGTGGTCGACGCGTGGTCGGAGCTGATCCCCGCTCAACGGCACACGGCGGGTGCCACGTTCCACTACGACGCGCCCGGGGCGCGGGCTCCGCAGGCCGTACTGCTGGCGGTGCCGCCCGCGGTCGGGGTGCCATGGACTCCGGACGTGCTGGCCGCCACCGTCGACGAGGCGCTCGACCTGGCGAAACTGCGGCTCGTGGACCTGGACGCGCTGGGCTGGCTCGGGCGGTACCTCCCGGCCGCTTACCTGCCCGAAGGTGCCATGGGGACACAGCCCTCGGTGAATCTGCTCAGCGTGATGAAACGGCCGGAGCTGGCTGCCATCGTGGCACAGCTGATCAAGAAGGAGTCCTGACGATGTTCGACGTCATGGCCTTCGACCAGTACCACCGCCTGGAGCCGGTGGTACGGCCGAGCGGCACCGGCGGGCAGCTCGACGAGTCGCTGGCCGCCCGGGTCGCCGACCCGCTGTTCCTGCTCGCCCGGCAGTGGCAGCTCGCGGAGTTCGCGGGCGAGGACGGCGGCTCGCCGGTGTGGTGCGAGATCTCCACCGAGAGCACCCCGCTGGACGCGTTCCGGCCTTCGGGTACCGGCACGGACGTACCCCTGCCGAAGGGGGTGCCGCTGGAGTTCCTCACGGAGGCGGGGGCCGCACCGGGCGAGGCCGTGACGGCGCTGCCCCTGCGGGCCTCGGCCCGGGCCGGCCGACGCTTCCTCGACACCCTGCGCACCCAGAGCCTGTCGGACGCCGCCCTGGAGAGCATCGACGCCGCCGTGCTGGCGAAGGCGCCGCTGCCCCGGCCGCCGGCGCGGCCCGATGAGGATCCGCTCCGCCGCGACCCCGGCGGGCGGGCCCTGCGCGAGGTCCTCGCGGGCCGGGCGCCCGACGGGGTCGCGCTCGCCGGACACCTGGACGGCGGTTGGCGGCCTTCGGGGCTCTCCGGGGCGCAGCAGGCCGCGTTCGACCGGGCGGCCGAGCTCTGGCTCGCGTGGTTCGCGGAGCGGTACGGGCCGCCGGCGCCTTCGAGTTGGGCGCGGGAGCGGCTGGAGCACCGGTTCGCGGTCACGGCCGAGCCGGCCGGCCGGCCCGTGACGCTGACGGCGCCCGAGTTCACCGGGGGCGCCGCCGACGCGTACCACTTCGACCTCGACGCGGGTACGACGCCGCTGCCCGCGCCGACCGGTGGGACCGTCAAGGGCGTGCTGCCCACCCGCGTCACGTATCCGGGCATGCCCGCGGACCGCTGGTGGGAGTTCGAGGACGCTCGGGTCAATCTGCCCGCCGTCGGGGCGGGGGTGCCGGACCTGGCCCGGCTCCTCGTCGTCGAGTTCGCGAACATCTACGGCAACGACCACTGGATGATCCCGCTGGACCTGGCCGCGAGCGCGCTCCACCGGATCGCCCGGCTCTCGGTCGTCGACACCTTCGAGGAGACGACGGTGATCGAACCGGCCGAGCACGAGGCGTGGTCGGTGTTCCGGCTGACGGACGCCCGGACCGGAAACCCCGGGCCGCCGTTGCTGCCCCTGCTGCCGACCGCCTCGGCACGGCTGGAGGGCACCGCCGTCGAGGAGGTGCTGTTCGCCCGCGACGAGATGGCCAACCTGGGCTTCGCGATCGAGCGGATCGTGCAGAGCGCCACCGGACGGCCCCGGGTGCGGGCCGACGAACCACCGGACACGGAGCCACAGGTGCCACCGACCGACCCGGCGGCGCTCGCCTACCGGCTGCTCACGCCCGTGCCGGCGCACTGGATCCCGCTGGTGCCGGTACCGCTCGAAGCCGGTTCGGGTGCCGTCTGCCTGCGGCGCGGGCAGATCCCCCGCTTCGCGGCGGACGGCACGCGGCTGCCGCAGGTCAAGGCGGCCGGACGGATCCTGGAGCCCGAGGTGAAGCGCGTGTCGTTCCGCGACGAGGAGATCCCCCGCTCGGGGGTGACGGTCACCCGGGTGCCGGTGGTGGCCCGCGGTGAGGACGGCCGGGTCTTCCAGTGGACGGGGCGGCGCGTGCGCGCCGGGCGGGGCGAGGCCTCCAGCGCCCTCGCGTTCGACGGAGCGGTTCCGCCGAGGGGGCAGCGGTGAACGCGGGAGCGGGCAGCCCGCGCCGCCGGCCGGGACGGATCCGTACCGAGGCCACCGGCACCGGCGGATCCGGGACGGCCCTGCTCGATGTCGAACGGGCCGGGTCCGAGGGATCGGGGTTCACCATCCGCACGGATGTGACGGTGATCGCCCTCACCTCCGACGAGGCGGAGGTCGTCGGCGTGGACGCCTACGGGAAGTTGTTCCGCTGGGAGCGGCTGACCGGGCTGCAGCTGGCCGGGCCCCTGACGCTGCACGCCGAGCGGACCGTCTGGGGCATGGTGCTGACGGCCGACGACCGGGAGGTCGTGTCCGCGGGCGCCGACGGCACGGTGGGGCGCTGGGACCGGACGACCGGCGAACCCCTCGCCGAACGCTTCGCGGCCCACGCGGGACCGATCCTCGGTCTGGCCCTCACCGGCGACGGCCACGAGCTGCTCACCGCGTCCCGGGACGGCACGGTCCGCCGCTGGGAGCGGACGACCTGGAGCCCGCTGGGCGAACCGCTGCGCGGGCACTTCGGCGCGGTGCGGGCGGTGGCACTCACACCCGACCAGGACCTGATCGTGACGGCCGGTCAGGACGGCACCGTACGGCGCTGGAACCGTGAATCAGCCAGGCCGCTCGGCGAACCGCTCCGCGGACACGACGGTCCGGTGCAGGCGCTCGCGGTGGGCCCGGACGGGCGGGAGTTCGCGTCCGGCGGCCTGGACGGCACGGTGCGCCGGTGGGGCCGCGGCGCGGACCGGCCCCTCGGGGGGCCGCTCGTGGCGGGGGCGCCGGTGCGGTGCGTGCTGCTCACCGGCGACGGCGAGATCACCGCGGCCTGCGCGAACGGCACGCTGCACCGCTGGGACCGGACCGGGCAGCGTATCGGGGCGGTCCTGCCCGCGCACACGACGGGCATCTGGTCCATGACGACGACCAAGGACGAGTCCGAGCTCCTGTCGGCGGGCTGGGACCGGCGGCTCCTGCGGTGGGAGCGGGTCACCGGGGTGCCGCTGCGGCCCGCCCGGACGCCGACCCGGATCGAGACCGTCCCACGCCTGGAGATCCAGGGCCCCACGCCGTTCTGAGCCGATGTCCGACGCCCCGTCCGCCCCTCCCCGGGAGAGCCGATGCCGCTCATCACCCTCGACACCTCACAGCTGACGTTCCCCGTCGTCGCGGTCTTCCGGGACGGGGGCGGGGACGCTTACGGGGCCGGTCACAGGGACGGGGACACCGCCTGGAAGGCCTTCGTCGACGGGGCCGCCGAACCGCCGCCCGAGGTGCCGCTGCCCGCGGGCACGGGCTACGGGCTGCGCCTGGGCGACGGCACGACGGCCGCCCTCTCCTTCGACGTCCGCGAGGACGGCACCCTCGATTTCGCGCCCGAGTACGACGCCTTCCTCGAAGGTCGCGGCGGGCGCCGGCTGACCGTGCGGGGAGTGCGGGTCACCGTGGACGCCCGGGCCCTGGACCACGCGCTCACCCCGGCTCTGCCGGGCGCCGCGCCGCTGTCATCGGAACGGGTCCACGAGGTGCTTCTGCTGCCCTCCGCGACCTACCGGCTGCTGGTCGAGGCGGGCACGGCCGAGGGTGGCCTCGGCTTCTCCGTCGCGCCCGACGGGCGGGTCGGGCTCGCCCTGGAGGCGGCGGAAGCCGGTGTCGCCGAGGCCACCGGGAACACCCTCACGATCCAGGGGCGCACGGTCACCGTCGACGGCCGGTCCCTCTCCCACGGACTGCTGCCGGTCGGCGTGTCGGACGCCGGTTCGGGCTCCTTCCTGTCCCCCGGCACCGTGCACCGGCTCACGCTCCTTCCGGCCGCCGGGTACGCGTTCCACGCGGCCCCCGGCCTGGCCGCCGACTTCTCGTACACGGTCCACGCCGACGGGACCGTCGGCTACGACGGGTCCTGCGACCGGTTCCTGACGGGGCGCGGCACACGGACCCTCGTCGTGGGCGGGTTCGCCGTGGCGCTCGGCGCGGCCGACGCGGACAGCGACCTCCTCGGTATCGCGGCCCTCGACGGCACGGCCCGCGGCCCCCGCCAGCTGACCGCCGTCCTCACTCCCGCGAGGGACTACCAGCCACGGACCGCGCACGGCGTGTGCAGCGGCTTCCGTGTCACCCGCGACGGCACGCTCGTCGTGGCCCCGGCGGGCGTCCGCTCGTACTCCTCGCGCCGGAAGGACTCCCCCGCGGCCGCCGCGTCCACCCCGGTCGACGGCTTCACGGACCTGACGGTCCGCATCGCACCGACCGTCCCCGGCGGGCCCCCGCCCCGGGGCACGGTGACCTTCACCGCGGACGGGGTGTCCCTCGGCACGGTCCCCCTGGACGAGCTGGGCCTGGCGACCCTGCGCACGCCGGTCCCGCCGAAGGGCGACCGGGTGATCGTCGTCGCGTACGGAGGGGACGACACGCACGGCACGAGTACGACCACGCTGCACGTCCGCGCCGGGACACGAGGGCCCTGACGGACCGACGCCAGGACGGCACCCCTGGCGCAGCGCCGGCGGTGTCGATGCCCGGCCGGAGGAGCCGCGCGCGAGCGGGACGGACACCGGCGTGGTCCCGGACGGAGAGCATCGCCTTCCCGCCTTCTGCCACGATGGGCCGGTGAGCGACACAGAGGCGGGAAAGAGCACCGGACCTGCGGACGGCGGCGCGCGGGGGCGGCGTCGGCGGGACCCGGAGTGGACGTCCGCTGCGCTGCTCGACGCGCTGCTCGGGCTGCTCTCGGAGGCCGCCCAGGAGCCCACCCGGAAGGCGATCGCCGAGCGTGCGGGAGTGTCCGAGCGCACGGTGTTCGTGCACTTCGCCGACCGCGAGGCGCTGTACGTGGCGGCCGCCCGGCGGCAGGCCGAGCGATGGCTCGCCCATGCCGAACCGGTGCCGCCCGCGTGGGAGGCGGAGCGCAAGGTGGGCGCGCTCCTGGCGCAGCGGAGCCGGATGTACGAGGTGATGACACCGATCCGGAAGATCGGTCTCGGCCTGGAACCGCACTCGCCCGGCCTCCGCGGGGTGATGGCGGAGGGCGACGCCTGGTTCCGCGCGGACCTGGCCGTGATGTTCGCGCCGGAGCTGGGCCGGGTGCCGGACGCCGAAGCGGCCGGGGGGCTGCTCGACGCGCTGGAGGCCTCTTCGTCGTGGGCGGTCTGGGACCATCTGCGGTCCCGCCGGGGGCTGGACGAGGCGGCGGCCCGTGCGGCGATCGGCCGCACGCTGCGGGCGCTCCTCGGCTTCGGGCCGCACACCCCTTGACTCGTATTGCAGTCGAACTGCAATAGTGGGCGCCCCGACCGAGAAGGGCGTCACCCTGCCATGACTCCGATGAACCGGCGCGGCTTCGTCGCGGCCGCCACCGCGATGGGCGCCGCGGCAGCCTCCATCTGCTCGGGGTCCTCGAAACCCCTGAACCCGAATTCCCGATCGTGACTCCGTGACCCCGGCCTCACACGTACGGGTGCGCCCGTTCAGGAGGCAGTGTCCCGGCCGGTGACGTCCTCGCGTCCGGTGAGCACCGTCTCGCGGAACGACGCCACCACGGGGCGCAGGTCGACCCGGTGCCAGGCCGCCCAGAGCCGCACCGATCCCCCGTACCAGGGAAGTTCGCGGACCACGACGCCTTCGGTCGTCCCGCGCATCATGCTCCGCTGGATCAGCGCGAGGCCGAGGCCCGAGGCGACCAGCCCCAGTGCGGTGAGCGGATCGGCAGCGTCGAGACGGATGTCGGGAGTGAAGCCGTACGAGGCGCACGACGCGACGAACGAGTCGCGCCGGCCGGGCTCCTGGGGGTCGCCCACCGCGATCCACGGCTCACCGTCCAGCTCCTCGGGCGTCACCTCCGCCCGGCCCGCGAGGGGGTGGTCCGCGGGCAGGGCGAGCAGCAGCGGGTCCCGCAGCAGGGGCGAGGTGTCGAGGTCCGGATCGTCCTCGGGCGGGGGCGTGCGCACCAGGGCGATGTCCAGGCTGCGCTGGCGCAGGCCCTCGAACTGCTCGGCCGACTCCTGGCCGTACAGCGCCACGTGAATCCCCGGGCGCTCCTCACGCAGGGTGCGCAGGGCCGTGGGCAGGACACCCGTGTGCATGGCGTCGGCAACGTACCCGATGCAGAGCCCGCCCTCCTCGCCCCGGCCGAGCCGTCGGCCGAGGTTCTCCAGCCGGTCCGCGTGACGCAGCAGGGCGCGGGCCTCGGTCAGGAAGACATGACCGTCCGAGGTCAGCCTGATGCGCTGCTGACTGCGCTCGAAGAGGGTGAGGCCCAGGTTCTTCTCGAGCTGGGCGATCTGCCGGCTGAGGGGCGACTGGGAGATGTGGAGTCGCTCGGCGGCGCGCCCGACGTGTTCGGTCTCGGCGACGATCACGAAATAGCGGAGTTGTCGCAGGTCAAGCATGTGGGACCTCAAAGGTCTGAAGTGAGTCCGAGTGAGTCTTGGACAGTCTCATGTGGAGATCCTAGCCTCGGAGACACAAGGCGGACGGATCAGCCGTTCAGCCGACGGATCGGCTGTTCAGTGGTCGAAACTCGCCCATCACCATGAAAAGGATCTTCCGTGACCCTCTCGTCCCTCCTCCCCGGCACTCTCGGCTTCGGCACCGCTCCCCTCGGCAACATGTTCCGCGCCATCCCCGACGAGGAGGCCGCCGCCACCGTCGAAGCGGCCTGGGACCAGGGCGTCCGCTACTTCGACACCGCCCCCTTCTACGGCGCCGGCCTCTCCGAGATCCGACTGGGCGAGATCCTCTCCCGGCACCCCCGCGACGCCTTCGTCCTCAGCAGCAAGGTCGGCCGCCTCGTCCTCGACGAGACCGAGGACCCCGCCTCCCGCGACCTCGGCGAGAAGGGCGGCCTCTTCGAGCACGGCCGCCCCAACAAGATGGTCAACGACTACAGCGCCGACGCCACACTGCGTTCCGTCGAGGACAGCCTGAAGCGCCTCGGGACCGATCGGCTCGACATCGTGTGGGTGCACGACGTCGCCCAGGACTTCTACGGGGACGAGTGGCTGGCCGCCTACGAGACGGCGCGCACCGGAGCCTTCCGCGTCCTCCAGCGACTGCGCGAGGAGGGCGTCATCAAGGCATGGGGCCTGGGCGTCAACCGGGTGGAACCGCTGGAGCTCACCCTCGACCTGGACGAGCCGAAGCCCGACGCCTTCCTCCTGGCCGGCCGCTACACGCTCCTCGACCACGAACGGGCCCTGCAGCGCCTGCTTCCGGCCGCCGCCGCCCAGGGCGTCGACATCGTCGTCGGCGGCCCGTACAGCTCGGGGATCCTCGCCGGGGGAACGCACTTCGAGTACCAGAAGGCCCCCGCCGCCGTCATCGACCGGGTCGGGCGGATCAAGGCCGTCGCCGAGCGGCACGGGGTGGGCATCAAGGCCGCCGCGCTGCAGTTCTCCCTCGCCCACCCGGCCACCGTCGCCGCGATCCCGGGCGCCACGAAGCCCAGCCGTATCGCCGAGGACGTCGCGGCGCTCGTAGAGACGGTCCCCGGGGCGTTCTGGAACGACCTGCGCACGGAGGGTCTCATCGCGCGGAACGCTCCCGTCCCCACCGTCTGAGCCCCGCCTCCGCCCACGCTCCCTCACTCACTCCCCCGACAACCCGCCCCGACAACTCCCCAGGAGATCTCCGTGGCCACCACGACCGCGTCCCTCGGCATTCCCGCGACACCCGACCGCGTCTGGCGGCTCATCGGCGGCTTCGACTCGCTGCCCGACTGGCTGCCGTACATCCCCACCAGCGCACTCGGCGAGGGCGGACGCGTCCGCACCCTCGTGAACGAGGACGGCGGCGTCATCGTCGAGCGCCTGGAGTCCTTCGACCACGAGGCACGGAGCTACAGCTACTCCATCCTCCGGGCCCCGTTCCCCGTCACCGGCTACCTCTCCACCCTCACCGTCCACGCGGTACCCGGGCAGGACACGGCCCGCGTGGAGTGGTCGGGCTCGTTCACCCCGAACGGCATCACCGACGACGAGGCCGTCGATCTGTTCCACGGCATCTACCGGGACGGCCTGGCCGCGCTGCACCGGACACTCTCCGGGGATGCCGGCTGACCGTCGCGGTCAGGTCGACTCGCGGACCACGAGTTCGTTCGGCATGATCACCGGCTCCCTCGGACCGCCCTCGATGAGCCCCAGGAGCAGCCGGACCGTCGCCCGGGCCTGGTCGGCCATCGGGCTGCGCACGGAGGTCAGCGCCGGCGTGGTGTACGCGGCGGCCTCTATGTCGTCGAAGCCGACGACGGCGACGTCCTCGGGGACCCGGCGCCCCGCCTCCCGCAGGGTGCGCAGGGCTCCGATCGCCATCAGGTCGTTGCTCGCGAACACCGCGTCCAACGCCAGGTCGTCGTCCAGGAGTTGCCGCATGGCCTCCGCGCCGGAGACTCGGGTGAAGTCGCCCAGCGCGACGATCGACCGGCGTCCGGTGCCGTGCAGGGTGGCCCGGTAGCCGTCCAGGCGCTCCCGGGACTCGTAGAGCTCCAGCGGGCCGGTGATGACGGCGATCCGGCGCCGGCCCCGCTCCAGCAGGTGGCGGACCGCCAGAGCCGCGCCGTTCGCGTTGTCCAGCCCCACGTACGGGACGTCCGGCGCGTTGGTGCGGTTGAACGAGGCCGTGGGCAGGCCCGTCCTGGCCAGCGCGGCCGGCAGCGGATCCGTCCCGTGCAGGGCGATCAGCAGGACGCCGTCCACATGGCCGCCTGCGACGTACTGCTCCACCCGGGCGCGGCTCCGGTCGGACTCGGCCAGCATGAGCACGACCTGCTTGCCCGCGGCCTCCAGTTCCCTGCTGACGGCACGCACGACGGTGGCGAAGAGGGGATCGTCGGAGACCACGCCCTGCGGGGGATCGGAGACGACCACGGCCACGGCGTCGGTCCTGCGCGTCACCAGGTTCCGGGCGGCCGCGTTGGGCACGTACCCGAGCTCGCGTACGGCCCGCATGACGACGTCGCGGATCTCCGGCGCCACCGTCGCCTCGCCGTTGACGACACGGGAGACGCTCGACTTGGACACCCCCGCGCGCGCGGCGACCACTTCCAGCGTGGGTCGTTTCATCCCGGTCCGTTCGGTCGGCGGTACCCCAGGGGCTTCGGGGAGCGTTTTCCGACGAGGATGACGTCCGGACGACTCTCGTGTCAACGCCACCTTCGAGACACGCTGTTGCACCGCATCACGGTGAACGCCCGCCGCACGGAACGGAGTTCTTTTCCCAGGCAGGGCCCGTCCCGGCCGACCAGACGGCTGTGGGCCGACCCTCCGAGAAACCGTTCCATCGAGCAACACGGCGGAGTCCACAGCGTTTCAGGCCCGTGAACCAAGCCCTTGACAGTCGTTCCGGACCGGCCCATTCTCACCCCTCAGGGAGCGCTCCCCCGACTTTCCCCCTCCTGAGGAGCTGCCGTGCCTCCACTGTTCCGCCGCCTCGGTTTACTCGTCGCCGTCGCGGCCACCCTGCTCAGCCTCACCGCACTTCCCGACCCACCCGCCCACGCCGCGGCCGGCTGCGGCACTGTGGACGCCGCACGCGGCAGGCCCGCCACCGCGTCCAGCACCGAAGGCCCGTTCGGCGCGCAGAACGCCGTCGACGGCGATCCCGGCACCCGCTGGTCCAGCGAGTTCTCGGACTCCCAGTGGATCCAGATCGACCTCGGCTCCGCCAAGAACGTCTGCGGAGTCGCGCTCGCCTGGGAGGCCGCGTACGGCAAGGCCTTCCGGATCCAGCTGTCGAACGACGCCGCCACCTGGTCCACGGTCTACGACACGACCACGGGCACGGGCGGCGCCCAGGACCTGACCGTGGCCGGCACCGGCCGCTACGTCCGGCTGGCCGCGACCCAGCGCGCCACCGCCTACGGCTACTCCCTCTGGTCCTTCGCCGTACGGACCACCGAGGGCGACCAGCCCGGCGGCGGGGACACCCTGCTCTCGTACGGCCGGCCCGGCGCGGCCTCCTCCTCGCAGGCCGACTCCAACTGCTGGGAGTGCACCCCGGCCCGGGCGTTCGACCGCGACCCCGCCTCACGGTGGGCCACCAGCCCCACCACCGGCTGGACCGACCCCGGCTGGATCTCCGTCGACCTGGGCGCGACCGCCCAGATCCACAAGGTCGTCCTCCAATGGGACCCGGCCTACGCCAAGTCCTTCCAGATCCAGGTCTCCCCGGACGGGACCAACTGGACACCGGTCTACTCGACCACCACCGGCACCGGCTTCAAGCAGACCCTGTCCGTCTCCGGCACCGGCCGTCACGTCCGGATGTACGGGACCGAACGCGCCACCGCCTACGGCTACTCCCTGTGGGAGTTCCAGGTGTACGGCTCCGGCGGCGCGCCGATCCCCGCCCCGCCGCTGCCCGCCGATCCGGCGAACCCGCCGCGGCTCGTGTGGAGCGACGAGTTCGACGGCGCGGCCGGGGGCCGGCCCGACCCCGCCAAGTGGCGGGCCGACCCGGGCACCGGCCAGAACGCCGAGCTGCAGTACTACACCGACCACCGCAACGCCGCACTGGACGGCGCCGGCCACCTCGTCATGGAGGCGCGCCAGGAGGCGACCCCGGGTCAGGGGTGCCCGCCCGACCCGCTGACCGGGAGCACCACCTGCCAGTACACCTCGGCCCGGATGAACACGGGCGCCACCTTCCAGTTCACCTACGGACGGGTCGAGGCGCGCGTCAAGGTGCCCAAGGGCAAAGGTCTTTGGCCCGCCTTCTGGATGATGGGCGGCGACTTCCTGACCGGCCGGCCGTGGCCGTACAACGGGGAGATCGACATCATGGAGATCCTCGGCAAGGACGTGAAGACCGCCTACTCCACCGTCCACGCCCCCGCCTACAACGGCGGCGGAGGGATCGGCGCGCCGTACCGGCTGCCCCAGGACGCCGACTTCTCCGACGACTTCCACACCTGGACCGCCGACTGGAACAGCAAGGGGATCGTCTACAGCCTCGACGGACGGACCGTCTTCACGCTCGACAAGGAGCAGGTGGAGCGGACCCGCGGGCCGTGGATCTTCGACCACCCGCACTACATGATCCTGAACCTCGCGATCGGCGGCGACTGGCCCGGCCCGACCGACTCCACGACGCCGTTCCCCTCGAAGATGCTCGTCGACTACGTGCGCGTCTACCAGTAGCCGGCCCCTCCACCCCGCACCCCACGTCCGTAAGGAAGTGACATGCGCAGACACGCCGTACCCCTGTACACCCTCCTGGCGGGGGCGCTGGCGGTCGTCCTGGCCGCCGCCCTCAGCATCACCCTCTCCACCCGGCCCGCCTGGGCCGCGACCGTCGTCGTCCAGGCCGAGTCCTACGCCGCCCAGTCCGGCGTCGCCGTGGAGGCGACCGCCGACACCGGCGGCGGACAGAACGCCGCCTTCCTCGCCGACGGCGACTGGATGCGCTTCGACGGCGTCGACCTCGGCGCCGCCGGCCCCCTGACGGTCTCGGCCCGCGTGGCATCCGCCACCGGGACCGGCACCGTGGAGCTGCGCACCGGAGCGCCGGCCGGACCGCTCCTCACCTCGTTCCCCATCAGCTCGACCGGAGGCTGGCAGAACTGGGCCACCCGGACGGCCGACGTCACCACGCACCCCGCGGGCCCGCAGACGGTGTTCGCCGTACTCCGCAGCTCCACCCCCGGCGACTTCGTCAACATCAACTGGTTCTCCTTCGGCAGCGGAGGAGGAGGCGCGGCGCCCGGGTGGGTGGCCGTCGACCAGACCGCGTGGAACGCCCAGCTCGCACAGTTCCGGGCGATGACACCCGCCGCCGTCCCGGCCGGCGCGGTCCGCGTCCCCGAGTTCAACGCCACCTGCACCTACAGCCACTCCGCGCCGGACGACCCGATCGTCGTCCCCGGCCTGCCCGGCGCGTCCCACATGCACAGCTTCTTCGGAAACAGGAGCACCGACGCCTTCACCACGCCGCAGAGCCTGCGGGCCCACACCGGCACGAGCTGCACCCCGCCGGAGGACCTCTCCGCGTACTGGATCCCCACCCTCTACGAGGGAGGCAGGGCCGTCGAACCCGAGGGCGTCATCGTCTACTACGGCTCCCGGCTCCCCGACCCCTCGGCGACGGTCCCCTTCCCCCAGGGCTTCCGCATGATCGCCGGCAACGCCAAGTCGCAGGTGCCCACCCCGGCGGGCTCGGCCAACCAGTTCTTCTGCGCCGGTGAGGGCGGCGAGATCGGCCGCAGCGCCGACGGCAACTGGCCGGTCTGCGCACCGACCGCCAAGCTCGTGTACCAACTGCTCTTCCCGGACTGCTGGGACGGCAAGCACCTCGACAGCCCCGACCACAAGTCGCACGTCGCGTTCACCTACAACGGCACGTGCGGCGGAGACCATCCGATCGCCATCCCCTCCGTCTCCTTCGTCATCGGCTACCCCACGAGCGGCAGCGCGGCCGGCTTCTCGCTCTCCTCGGGCCTGGCGTCCTCCATCCACGGCGACTTCTTCAACGCCTGGGACGACGCGGCCCTGGGACACCGGGTGAGGAACTGCATCGTGCAGAGCGCCAAGTGCAACTCCGCCGGTACGTTCTGATCCCGCGGACGGCCCTGCTCGCCGCCCTGCTGGCCACCGGCTGCGTCCAGCAGCCGGTGGCCGGTCCGCCGCGCGTAGTGGCCTTCAACGCCACCGACACCGCCTGGATCCAGTTGATGATCCCCATGGACGAGCGGGCCCAGCGTCTCGCCGACCTCGCGTCGGCCCGGACCGCCGACCTGGCCCTGGCCGGGCTCGCGACGGCGTCGGGAGCGAGGCTGAAGGGCGAACTGGCGCGTCTGCGCGGCCTCCTGGAGCGTTCGGGGGTCCCCGACACACGCCCCCACGAGGGGCACAACATGCCGGGGATGGTCCCCCTCGACACCCTTGAAAGGGCTTCCAGGAGCACCGGGGAGGAGCTCGACCGGCTCTTCGGGGAGAGCATGCGCGCCCACCTGACCCAGACCCGGTCGCTCTGCGCCGGGGAACGCGCCTCCGGCACGTCCGACGACGCGAAGGACCTGGCCGGCACCATCGAGAGGAGCGCCGCCGAACAACTCGCCCTGCTGGACCCGACACCACGCTGAGCGGCGGGCGGACGCACGCACGCCATGGCGCGTACGCCCGCCACCTGCCACCTGCCACCTGCCACAGGGCGAGCGCGGGTCGGTGCCGTACGGACGGAGGGGCGCTTCTCCGCGCACCCGCAGCGCGGTATGCCCACTCCTCGGGACGAGTCGTCCACCATCCGGGCAAAGGTTTGACCGGCCCGCGCGCTCACGGTTATGTTGCGCGCCATGCACCGATCCGCGCTTCTCACCACTCGAGGTCATGTCGACCTGAAGCGTGTGTGCTCCGCCGCGTGTCAGTGGTCGTGAACCACGGCGTGGACACGGAGCCGGGTGCCCCCTCTCCGACCGGGATCTGATTCCCGTCTCCGTCCGGAGCCCCGCTCCGGACGGCACCTCCACCTCTCTCGGCCCCACGCCGCCGCGCACCCCCTGAAGTGGCGTTCCCGCCGGTCCCCGGCGGAGCGCCCCCGACGGCTCCGGCCTGCCGTTCCGGCCTCCGGATCCGTCCGTCCGCGCCGCCGCACAGGACCGGGAAGGCCCCCCGTGGAGAGTTCACCACCCACCGCAGTCCGACGTTCCGCGCCACTGCGGCGCTCGGAGATCCCGCCCGCGGCCCCGGCCGCACGCCGCGCGTCGGGTGCCGGGGCGGTGATGGGGGCCATCCTGGACCACGGGCCGGTGGCACGGAGCACCGTGGCCCGGCTGACCGGGCTCTCCCCCGCCGCGGTCAGCGGCCACTGCGGCGTGCTGCTGAGCCGCGGGCTGATCCGCGAGCGCCAGGAGACCACGGGGCCGCGCGGCCTGGGCCGTCCGCATGTTCCGGTGGAGGTCGACGCCGGCCGGTATCTGGTCGCGGGAGCCCATATCGCCGTCACTCACGCGACCTTGTCGCTGATGGATCTGAGCGGCCGGATCGTGGCCGAGGAGCGGCATCCGCACGATGTGACGGATCCCGGGCGGGTACTGGGCGGTCTGGCGGAGCGCCTGCCCGGCCTGGTGGCGGCGCACGGCGCGGGCAGGACGGTGCTCGCCCTGGGGGCGGCGACCGGGCAGTGGGTCGATCCGGAGGCGGGCGTGGTGGTGCGGCACCCGCAACTGGGCTGGCGCGATGTGGCGGTACGGAGTGTGCTCGCCGAGGCGACCGGGCTTCCCGTGCATGTCGACAGCCACGCCCGGGCGTTGGCCCGGGCGGAGCAGCTGGTGGGGCAGGCCGGAACGCGCAAGAGTGCGGTGCTGCTCTTCGTGGGGGCGGTGGTGGACGCGGCGTTCGTGTCCGCGGGCGCCGTGCATCAGGGGCCGCGTTCGGGAGCGGGGAACGTCGCGCATCTCCCCGTCGGCGCCGGTGGCGGCGGCTCGTCGTCCTGCGTGTGCGGCGTCCCGGGATGCCTCCAGGCCGAGGTGTCGGAGCCCGAGATGGTGCGGAGGGCCGTGGCGGCGGGGCTTCCGGTGGCGTCCTTCCCCGCGCTGCTGGACCGGGCGGTGGCGGGGGACGCGACGGCGCGGGAGCTGTTCCTGCGTCGCGCTCGGCTCGTGGGGCGGGCCGCGGCCGTCCTCCTGGACATGCTGGACCCGGAGGTGCTCGTCGTGGTCGAGCCGGGCGCGGGGCGGCTGCCGGAGTGCCTCGCCGCTCTCCGGGCCGAGGTGGCCGACCGGTCGTGGGTGTGCGACGACCCCGAACACCGCGTCGTACCGAGCTCGTTCACCGGGTCCGTACTGGCGACGGCGGGGCCGGCCGTGGCCCTGGGCGCGCTCTACGACGATCCGCTCGGGCCCTGGCCGGCGCTGCCCGCCGTCTCCTGACGGGGGCGGGCGGAATTCGGCGGGGGCACGGCCCCCGCAGCTGGAAGTCCGACTTAATTCAGAGAGTTGCATTGTTGACCGGGCCCGAGCCCAGAACGGAAAATGGATTCATGAGCAGCCGGCGAGGGATTTCAGGGATCGTGCCCCACACGGCACGATGCTGTCGCCCCCTGCCGCTCTCCGTTCCGGGATCCGGCTGTGCCGACCGTGCCGACGCCGTTCGGGCCGAAAGGCCTGCCGGACAGTCCGCCGCGCAGCGCGCCGGAAAGCGTTGTTGACGCTCTCCCGCACCTTCCTGTGAAAAGGGCCTGATCCGCCGTCGCGGACTCACGTGCGCTCTTTTCCGTCTTCCTTCGCGCCGTCGCCACTCCCTGCCCATGTGAGGCCGGTCGGCCCGACGGCCTCTTTCCCCGCCGTCTCTCACCGCCGCCCCGCCATGCCCTTCTTCGTCATGGAGGAAATGTGTCCGTCTCCCTGTCCTCGCACCCCGCGGCGGATCTCGCCCCCGACCGTTTCAAGCAGGCGTTCCGCGCCTACCCGGCCGGCGTCGTCGTGATCGCCACCGACGCCGGTCACGGGCCCGTCGGCTTCACCGCGACATCACTCACCTCTCTGTCCCTGACTCCTCCGCTCGTCTCCTTCGGCGTCGCCACGTCGTCGTCGTCCTGGCCGCACGTCGAGCAGGCCCGTACCGCCGTCATCCACTTCCTCGGCTCCGACCAGGAGGATCTGGCCAGGCGCTTCGCGACCAGCGGCATCGACCGTTTCGCCGAACCCACCGCCTGGCGGCGCCTCCCCGAGGGGGAGCCGGTCCTCTCGGACGTCGCCGGCTGGCTCCGGGTCCGCGTCGAGGACCTGGTGCCCGCGGGCGACCACCGGATCGTCGTGGCACGGGTCCTCGCATCGTGGCAGGAGCCGGGTCGGCGCCCTCTGCTCTTCCACGACGGCGGCTATCTCTCCATCTGAACCACGCCCCGCCCGATTTCCTTCTCCCCCCGCCCGCACTTCTTCGGAACAGGATCACCATGTCATCCATCCCCGCCCATCCCCGTCTGGGCCGCAGAGGGTTCCTCGCCCTGGCCGGCGGGGCGGCTCTCGGCGTCGCCGGATGCGCGCCACCGCCCGGCCCCGCCGTCCATTCCGCTTCCGTCAAAGCGCTTTCCACCGCTCCCCCGCCTTCGGGTACGTCGCTTTCCGTGGCCGTACGCACCTCGCGCATCCAGTTCGCCGAGTCCGGTCTGCTGAAGGAACTCCCGTTCGCGGTGTCCGAATGGCCGAACCTGTCCGCGGGTCCGGACATCATCCAGGGATTCCGGGCGCGTTCCATCGACCTGGCGACCAATGCCGGAATTCCCCCGATCCAGGCCCATGCCATCGGGGTGGAGGCCCGCATCGTGGCGGTGCAGCTGCGCAGGAAGCCGACGTATGTCTTCGCCACGGCCCCCGGTTCCCCCATCGGACGGGTGGAGGACTTCCGGGGCAGGAAGGTGGCGTTCTCGCAGGGCCAGGCCCAAGGCGTGGTCGTGCTGCGCGCCCTGAAGGAGGCCGGACTGTCCACGAAGGACGTCCGGTTGGTGGCGCTGCCGAGTACGCAGTTCCTGACCGCTCTCCAGTCCCGGCAGGTCGACGTCGCCCCGCTGGGCGAACCGACGCTGACCAAGTACCTGGCGCAGTACCGCAAGGACGGCGCACGGGACGTGCGCACCGACGTCGTCGACCTGCTGACGGTGCTGTGGGCTCCCGCCGAGGTGCTGGACGATCCCGCGAAGGCCGCGGCGGTCCGCAGCTTCGTTCCGCTCTGGGCGCGGGGGTCGGTGTGGGCGTGGGAGAACACCAACCGCTGGATCGACGCGTACTACGTCAAGGACCAGGGCGTCAGCCGCGAGGACGGCAAGCGCATCGTGACCTCGCTCAACAGACCCTATTTCCCGGCGCGTTGGGACGAGGCGATCGCCTGGGAGCAGGAGACGGCGGATCTGCTGGCCGAGGGCGGCTTCGTCCCCCGCTTCGACGTGACGCAGCTCTTCGACCGACGCTTCGAGGGCCTGGCGGCCCAGGCCGTCGACGCCCGGTACCGGGAGGGGACATGACCGAGGCGCTGACCCCCGCGCGTACCTCCCGCGGGCTCGACCTGGCCCACGCCCCCCGCACGGCGCCCCTGGCCACACCGTTCACCTCTCCGGAGCCGAGCGGATGCCTGCCGCCCGGCGCCCACCCGGGGTCCGGGACCGCCACCGGCGGCAAGCCGGGCAGGGGCGGTGCCGGCCGAAGGCGACGGCTGGGTCCCGGCCGGCCGGTGCCCTTCGGCCGACTCCTGGGACCGGCCCTGCTCATCGCCGCCTGGTGGGCCGCCTCGACCGCCGGGGTACTCGACCCCCGCATCCTCTCCCACCCGTGGACCGTGGTCTCCACCGCTGTCGAGCTGGTGGCGGACGGCCGGCTCCAGGGGAACGTGCTCATCTCCCTCCAGCGCGCGGGGCTCGGACTCCTCTTCGGCGTCGTCGCCGGAGTCACGCTGGCCGTCGTGGCGGGTCTCAGCCGCACGGGGGAGTACCTGGTCGACGGGCCTCTGCAGATCAAACGGGCCATCCCTTCCCTGGCGATGCTGCCGTTGCTGATCCTCTGGCTCGGCATCGGCGAGGACATGAAGGTCACGGTGATCGCCCTCGGCGTGGCCGTGAACATGTACATCAACACCTACGCCTCGCTCACCGGCATCGACAGCCGCCATGTGGAGCTGGCCGAGATCCTGCGGCTGAGCCGGTGGCGGTTCGTACGCAAGGTCGTCGTCCCGGGTTCGCTGCCGGGGTTCTTCGTGGGCCTGCGCCTCGGGGTGACCTCCTCGTGGCTCGGCCTGATCGTGGTGGAGCAGATCAACGCGACCAGCGGCATCGGCTACATGATGTTCCAGGCCCAGCAGTACGCCCAGTCCGACGTGATCATCGTGGGCCTGGTGGCGTACGGAGTCTTCGGCTTCGCCTCCGACGCCCTCGTCCGCGCCGTCGAGAGGAGGGCCCTCTCGTGGCGACGCACCCTGGCGGGCTGACCAAGGCCCCACCGGCCGTCCGCGCGCGGCGACTCGTCCGCCGCTTCGGCGAGCGTGCCGTACTCAAGGACATCGATCTGGACCTCGCGCCGGGCGAGTTCACCGCGCTGCTCGGGCGCAGTGGGTCCGGCAAGTCGACGCTGCTGCGCGCGGTGGCCCGGCTGGACCACGGGGTGGAGGGGACGGGAGAACTCGTCGTACCCGAGCGGGTGTCGCTGTCCTTCCAGGACTCGCGTCTGCTGCCCTGGCTGCGCGTGCTGGACAACGTGGTGCTCGGGCTGCGCGGCCCCGGCGCCCGCGAGCGGGGGCTGACCGCCCTGGCGGAGGTCGGGCTCGCGGGACGCGACAGGTCCTGGCCGCACGAGCTCTCCGGCGGAGAGCAGCAACGGGCCGCTCTCGCACGGGCACTGGTCCACGATCCCGAACTGCTGCTCGCGGACGAGCCGTTCGGCGCGCTCGACGCGCTGACCCGGATCAAGATGCACGGTCTGCTGCGCGAACTCTACGAGCGCCACCGGCCTGCGGTGCTGCTGGTCACCCATGACGTCGACGAGGCCGTCGAGCTGGCCGACCGGGTGCTCGTCCTGGAGGACGGCGTGATCTCGCTGGACATCCCGATCGACCTGCCCACGCCCCGCAGCCGGCGCGATCCCCGGTTCCAGGGGTACCGGGACGCCCTGCTCAACGCGCTCGGTGTGACGACGCCGTCCGCCGACCCGAACGAATCCCAGGAGGAGAAGTCCCATGTCCCGAACGTCTGAGCACGCCTCCGGCCGCACTCAGGACGGTGCGCGCGTCCGCAAGCACCTCCATCTCAACGCGTTCCTGATGTCGGTGGGCCATCACGAGGCGGCGTGGCGGCTGCCCGAGAGCCCGGCCCGGGGCGGTACCGACATCGCGCATTACCAGAATCTGGCCAGGATCGCCGAACGGGGCAAGCTGGACTCGGTGTTCCTCGCCGACAGCCCGGTCCTCTTCGGGGACCCGGGGCGGCGTCCGTCGAGCAAGCTGGAGCCGACCGTCCTGCTGACCGCGCTGGCCGCGGTCACCGACCGGATCGGGCTGATCGCCACCGCCTCGACCAGCTACAACGAGCCCTTCAACCTCGCCCGGCGGTTCGCTTCGCTGGACCATGTGTCGGGCGGCCGGGCCGGCTGGAACATCGTCACCACGGCGGGGGCGGAGGCGGCCCGCAACTTCGGCCTCGACGACACTCCCCCGCACCACGAACGCTACGAGCGCGCGGCCGAGTTCGTCGAGGTGGCCACCAAGCTCTGGGACAGCTGGTCGGACGACGCCGTGATCGCCGACAAGGACCGCGGTGTGCACACCCTGGCCGACCGGGTGCGGCGCGTCGACCACCGCGGCGCGTACTTCCGCGTCGACGGACCGCTGAACGTACAGCGGTCGCCCCAGGGCTATCCGCTGCTCGTGCAGGCCGGGTCGAGCGAGGACGGGAAGGAGTTCGCCGCGCGGTACGCGGAGGCCGTGTTCACCGCGCAGCAGACCCTGGAGGACGGCATCGCGTTCTACCAGGACGTCAAGCGGCGTGCCGTGGCCTTCGGCCGCGACCCGGACGGGATCAAGATCCTGCCGGGGATCGTTCCGGTCATCGGCGACACGGAGGCCGAGGCGCGGGAGCTCGACGCGGAGCTGGACCGGCTGATCTCGCCCGAGTACGCCAAGCGCCAGCTCGCGCAGCGGCTGCGGATCCCTCCGGAGGATCTCGACCTCGACAGCGAGCTGCCCGCCGAGGTTCCCACCGAGGACGAGATCGAGGGCGCCAAGAGCCGCTACACCCTCATCCTGGATCTCGCCCGGCGTGAGCGCCTGACGGTACGCCAGCTGATCGGACGGCTGGGCGGCGGGCGCGGGCACCGTACCTTCGCCGGAACCGCCGAGCAGGTCGCCGACACGATCGAGCACTGGTACGAGAGCGGTGCCGCGGACGGCTTCAACATCATGCCGGCGGTGCTGCCGTCCGGTCTGGAGCGGTTCGTCGACCGGGTGGTGCCGATCCTCCGGGAGCGCGGTCTCTTCCGTACCGAGTACGAGGGGACGACCCTGCGCGAGCACTACGGTCTGGCCCGCCCGGCCAACCAGTACTTCGACGCGCCGGCGTCCGAGGCCGGGGTCGCCCCGGGCGAGGGTGCCGACGCCGGTCGTGACGCCGTCGCGCTGGTGGACGCACGGTGACCGGTTGTCCCCCACCGGCCCCGCCGGAGCGGCCCTCGTCGGAGCAACGTCCGCAGGAGGACCGCCCGTCGGCTCGGCCCCCGTCGGAGCCGGTCGCCGCCACGGCGGCCGGCCCCGAGGGGCCCCGGCCGCCCGGCTGGGCACGGCGGCTCCTCGGCTACTGCCTGCGCCACCGCCGTGATCTCGCCCTCGCGTACGGCGCCGCGGTGGTCGCCGCCCTGGCGACGGCCACGCTGCCGCTCGTCCTGCGCCATATAGTCGACGCGGTCTCCGCCGGCACGGCCGGGTCGCTGACGCCGTGGCTCGTCCTGCTGATCTCGCTCGGCGCCGTCCGGTTCGGTGCGAGCTTCACCCGGCGCTACCGCTCGGGCCGGGTGTCGCTCGGGGTCCAGTACGACCTCCGCAACGACGCCTTCGCCTCACTCGTACGGCTCGGCGGGTCCAAGCAGGACGAACTGCGGACCGGTCAGGCGGTGAGCCGCTCCATCTCGGACATCACCCTGATCCAGACCTTGCTGCAGTTCCTGCCGAACCTCACGGGCAACGTCCTCATGTTCCTGGCCTCCGTGGTCCTCATGGCGCTGCTGTCTCCGCTGCTGACCGCCGTGGCCCTGGTCGTCGGACCGTTGCTCTGGATGATCGCCTTCCGCAGCCGTCGGGACCTCTTCCCGGCGAACTGGCACGCCCAGCAGGAGGCCGCGGAGGTCGCGTCCGCCGTGGAGGCCACGGTCACCGGCGTGCGGGTGGTGAAGGGGTTCGGTCAGGAGGAGCGCGAGCTGGCCGGTCTGGACGGTCGCGCGCGCCGGCTGTTCGCCTCCCGTATGCGAGTCGTGCGCTACACCAGCCGGTACAACCCCGCCCTCCAGGCCGTTCCGGCCCTGGGGCAGGTCGCCGTGCTCGCGCTCGGCGGCTGGATGGCGCTGGACGGCCGGATCTCGCTGGGCACGTTCCTCGCCTTCACCACGTATCTCGGCTCCTTCGTCACGCCCGTGCGGCAGCTGGCCACCCTGCTCACCGTGTGGCAGCCGGCCCGGGCGGGCGCCGTCCGTGTCATGGAGGTCATCTACGAGACGCCGGGTCTGGCCGAGGCACCGGACCCGGTGGAGCCGCCCGCCGACCCGCCGGCCGTCTCCTGGGAGGACGTCACCTTCGCGTACGGCGGCGGGAAGCCGCTCCTGCGGGGCTTCTCCCTGGACGTCCGGCCGGGCGAGACCGTCGCCCTCATCGGCCTCGCGGGCTCCGGCAAGTCGACGGCGGCTGCCCTGCTCCCCCGCTTCTACGACGTGGGCGGCGGCCGGGTCCGGGTCGGCGGCCACGACGTGCGCGCCCTGTCCCTGGACGCCCTGCGCTCCCGGATCGGCTTCGTGTTCGAGGAGTCGTTCCTGCTCTCCGACACCATCAGGGCCAACATCGCGTACGGCCTGCCGGACGCCGCGGAGGACCGGATCCGCGCGGCGGCACGGCTGGCCCGCGCCGACGAGTTCGTCGAACGGCTGCCGCACGGCTACGACACGGTCGTCGGCGAACAGGGACTCACGCTCTCCGGCGGTCAGCGGCAGCGGATCGCCCTCGCCAGGGCGCTGCTCCGCGAGCCGGCCGTGCTGGTCCTCGACGACGCCACGTCGGCGATCGACACCCGGGTGGAGGCGGAGATCCACGACGCCCTGCGGACGGCGGCGCACCGGCCCACGACGCTGATCGTGGCGCACCGCCGCTCCACCCTGGAGCTGGCGGACCGGATCGCCGTCCTGGACGAAGGCCGGGTCGTCGACACCGGCACACTGGACGAACTGCGCTCTCGCTCACCGCTTTTGCGCTCCCTGCTGTCCGCCGCTCCGGAGCATCCCTCCGGGACGGTGGAGGAGGCCGCCACCGCCTCCGGCTCCGCCGGGTCCCCGACCGTCGCCGGGGCCGCGGCGCCGGTCACGGCCGCGCTCTGGCGGCGGGACGAGGACGACGCGTCCGACGACGAGGGCGGCGAGGCCTCGGTCCGCGCGGCCCAGGCGTTCGCGGAGGCCGCGGCGACGGCCGGACCGGGCCGGGGCGCTCCGGGTGGGGGCGGGCTGCTCGGCTCCGCGCCGCCGAATCCGGAGGTGCTGGCCGGACTCGCCCGGCTGCCCCTGCCGAAGGCGGATCCCGGGCTGCCCGTGGACATGGTCGCCGCGGCCGAACCGGAGCTCGGTCTCGGACGGCTGCTGCGCCCCTTCCGGGCACCGCTGCTCCTCGGACTGCTTCTGGTCGCGCTGGACGCGCTGGCCCAGATCGCCGTACCCGTGCTGGTCAGGCACGGGGTCGACGGCGGTGTGGCCCAGGGCGCCGGGGGCGCTCTGCTGACGGCCGCGGCCGGTGCCGCGGTCGTGGTGGCGGCGAACTGGGCCGTGGGCGTCCTCCAGGTCCGGACGACGGGCCGGACCGGCGAGCGTCTGCTCTACACGCTGCGGGTCAAGACGTTCGCTCAGCTCCAGCGGCTCGGCCTCGACTACTACGAGCGCGAGCCGGGCGGCCGGATCATGACCCGGATGACGACGGACGTGGACGCCCTGTCCACGTTCATGCAGACGGGGCTCATCACGGCCGTGGTCAGCGGTCTCACCGTGGTGGGCGTGCTCACGGCCCTGCTCGTGATCGACGCCGGCCTGGCCCTCGTCCTGGTCACCGCGGTCCCGGTACTGGCCGTCGCGACCGCCGTGTTCCGCCATCACTCCGTACCGGCCTACCGGGAGGCACGGGAGCGCGTCAGCATCGTCAACGCCGCCCTCCAGGAGAACGTCGCCGCGATCCGGGTCACCCAGGCCTTCCGCCGTGAGGAGCACAACGCACGGCACTTCGCCCGGCTCGCGGGCGATTTCCGGGACTCCCGGCTCCGCGCCCAGCGGTACATGGGGATCTTCTTCCCGTTCGTGGAGTTCCTCGGCACGCTCGCCGCGGCCACCGTCCTCGCAGTCGGAGCGGGCAGGGTGACGGCCGGCGAGCTCACGGCGGGCACGCTCATCGCGTTCCTGCTGTACGTGGAGCTGTTCTTCGCCCCCGTCCAGCAGCTGTCCCAGGTGTTCGACGGCTACCAGCAGGCCGTCATCGGCCTCTCCCGGCTGCGGACGCTCATGCGGACCCCGGCCGGGACCCCCGGTGCGGACCGGCCGCGCGGGGTCGGCCGGCTGCGCGGCGCGATCGAGTTCGACGGCGTCTCCTTCGCCTACCCGGGAGGCCGCGAGGTGCTGAGCGACCTGCGCCTGCGGGTCGCTCCGGGAGAGACCGTCGCACTGGTCGGCACGACGGGAGCGGGGAAGTCGACAGTCGTCAAACTCCTCGCCCGCTTCTACGACCCCTCATCGGGGCACGTCCGGGTGGACGGGGACGACCTGCGCGAGCTCGACCTGACGGCGTACCGCCGCCGGCTGGGGGTCGTGCCCCAGGAGCCCCACCTCTTCAGCGGAACCGTGCGCGACGCCATCGCGTACGGCCGTCCGGACGCCTCGGACCGCGACGTCGAGGCCGCGGCTCGGGCCGTCGGGGCGCACGACATGGTCGCCGCGCTGCCCCGGGGCTATCTCCAGCAGGTCGGTGAACGGGGCCGGAACCTGTCCGCCGGCCAGCGTCAGCTCATCGCCCTGGCGCGGGCCGAACTCGTCGACCCCGACGTGCTGTTGCTGGACGAGGCCACAGCCTCGCTCGACCTGGCCACCGAACGTCGGGTGACCGCGGCGACGACCGCGCTGACCCGTCGTCGTACGACCGTCGTGGTGGCCCACCGGCTCACCACCGCCGCGCGCGCCGACCGTGTGGTGGTCCTCGACGGGGGCAGGATCGCCGAGACCGGCACGCACGAGGAGCTGCTCGCCGCCGACGGCCCGTACCGCCGGCTGTGGGACGCCTTCCGGGACGGGGCCGCGCACCCCGTCACCACCGAGCCCCACCCCACCGACCCGGACACCGCCGACCCCCACCCCACCGATCGGGACCCCGCCGATCCCCGACCCACCGATCACCTCATGCAGGAGAGTGCACGATGACGCAGTACCGCAATCTGGGCCGTACGGGCGTGAAGGTCAGCCCGCTGTGCCTGGGAACGATGATGTTCGGCGCCCGGGGCAACAGCGACCACCAGGACTCCGTACGGATCATCCACCGCGCCCTCGACGCGGGCATCAACTTCGTGGACACCGCCGACGTCTACTCCGCCGGCGAGTCCGAGACGATCGTCGGCAAGGCCCTGACCGGCGGCCGCCGGGACAATGTCGTCCTCGCCACCAAGTTCCACGGCAGCCTCGGCGACGATCCCAACGAACAGGGCAACTCGCGCCGCTGGATCATCCGGGAGGTCGAGAACAGCCTGCGCCGCCTGGGCACCGACTGGATCGACCTCTACCAGGTCCACCGGCCCGAGCCGGACACCGACTTCGACGAGACGCTCGGTGCCCTGACGGACCTGGTACGCCAGGGGAAGATCCGCTCCATCGGGACGTCGACGTTCGAGCCGTCCGCCATCGTCGAGGGCCAGTGGCTCGCCGAGCGCCGCGGTCGCGAACGCGTGGTCACCGAGCAGCCGCCGTACTCGCTGCTCGCCCGGGGCATCGAGCGCGAGGTCCTGCCGGTCGCGCAGCGGTACGGACTCGGTGTGCTCGCCTGGAGCCCGCTGGCCGGCGGCTGGCTCTCCGGCCGCTACCGCAAGGGGGCGGACCAGCCCCGCTCCAGCCGCGCGGACCGCCAGGCCGAGCGCTTCGACATCGGGTCCGCGGAGAACGCGGCCAAGCTCGACGCGGCGGAGGCCCTGGCCCAGCTCGCCGAGGAGGCCGGCCTGACCCTGATCCAGCTCGCCCTCGCCTTCGTCCTCGAACACCCGGCGGTCACCTCGGCCATCATCGGCCCCCGCACGTTCGAGCAGCTGGAGAGCCAGCTCGGCGCGGACGAGATCCGGCTGAGCCGCGACGTCCTCGACCGGATCGACAAGATCGTGCCGCCGGGCACCAACTTCGCCGCGAGGGACGCGGGTTACGCCCCGCCGTCGCTCACCGCACCGGAGCTGCGCCGGCGCGGTCACTGACGGCTGCCCGGCCGCGCCCCGGACGGGCGCGGCCCGGGCCGCGGCCGATGCTCCCGGACGGTGCGGGGTGCGGCTGTTGCTTCGGAGTGCAGCATCAGGCGCGGCCGACGCTTCGGACCGCGCGGGGTGGCTACCGGATTCGGCCGGTGCCGGACGGCATTCTGGTGGCCCGTTCCGTGGCAGAACGGCGGGGCAGGGCGACGTGGCGGAGCAAGGGGACCGAGTGGCGGACCAGACGAGGTCGGGGGAACCATCGGAGGCGGAGGCCGGAGCGCTGGCGGAACGGCTCAAGGAACGCATCTACGCGACGATCACGATGATCGCCGTCATCGTGGGCCTTTCCTTCGGTGACGCCGGGCCTGCCGGGGCGGCCGCGACGGTGCTGACCACGGCCCTCGCGCTGTGGCTGGCCGCGTTCGCCGCGGACCAGCAGGCCCACCGCACGGTGCACCGCGGCTTCGCCACGGGCCGTGAACTCCGCCGGATGCTGTACGTCAGCAGTCCGCTCCTGACCTGCGCGGTGGCCCCGGGTGTGATGATCGCCCTCTCCGCGCTCGGCGCCATGAGTCTCTCTGCGGCGCTCCGGACGGCGGTCTTCCTGGCCGTCGCCTCGCTGTTCGCGTGGGGCTTCGTCGGCGGACTGCGCATGGGCGGCGGTCGGATCCTCGCGGTGCTCGCGGGGCTCGTCGACGCGGTGCTCGGCGTGGCCATCGCGCTGGTGAAGGTGAGCGCGGGGCACTGACGGGAGGGTCCCACGCTCGTGCGCGGGGGTGTCTCACGCTCGTACGCGGGAGCGTCCCACGCTCGTACACGGCAGCGCCCGCACCCGGGATCTACGTCGAGCGGCAGCGGCATCCGGCCCGGCAGGGCTATTTCTCCAGACCATCCCGATCGTCACCGGGGGCAGCGGCAGCGGGATCTCCAGCAGGCGCAGTCCGAGCGCGTGCGCCGCGTCGCCGAGTGGTGAAAGTTGCGCGAAACCCCCTTCTGGGAGCGCTACTTCGACGTCGTGGACCTGCCGGTGGGCATCGAGAACGGCTACGCCCGCACCTACGGCCTGGAGCCGGTGGCCACCCTCGCCCCCTGACGCTCAGCCCTGGCCGCCCGGTGCCGCCGCCACCCGGCGGAAGCACCGGCCGGGCAGCAGAGAACCCCGGCACAAACAGCCCTGTTTTCGGCCAAGCGCGTCGGTGGGCACGGACCCGGGTTCGCGGGGGTCGGTGTACCCGGCACGAACGGGCATTCGCCTGGCCACGGGATTCACGTCGCGTCCGAAACACATGTGTTCGACACGCCGGGCATCGTCGTTGAGCCTCACGACACCCCCACTCCTCGTCACCGGAGGCCTTCGTGTACCCCCTGCCCACTTCCCTCCCCACCCCTCTGGCTCCCCTTCCCCCTGCCGTCCGGCCCCGCCCCGAACGGCTCCCGGTCACTGCGCCGCCCGGCCGTCGCGCCGCAGGCGCGTTCCGTGCCGCAGGTCCGGATACGAGGTGGGGGGCATGACCGGCACCGACCCCGGGTCCGGTGCCGGCACCGGCCCCGACATCGACTCCGGGACCGACTCCGCCGCCGGCGCCCCGACGTCGACCGCCTCCGACGGTCCCTCGCCCTCGGAGCAACTGCTCTTCGGCGGAGAACTCACCTACGACTACGGATGGGGCACCCACAACGGTGCCTGGCTCAGGCTCAGCCTGCGGGCGATGGCGCTCTCCCTGCCCCGGCAGGTCGCCGTCGCCGTCCGGCTGGCCCGACAGGCCGACCCGCGGGCGCTCACCACGGTCGCCGTCGGCGAGATCGCCCGCGGGATCACCCAGGCCGTCTCCCTGATCGCGGTCAACGCCCTGCTGGTCGAGCTCCTAGCGCCGGGCGACATCACGGGCCGGCTGAGGGCGGCGCTGCCGTCGCTCACGCTGGTCGCCGTCCTCGCCGTACTCGGTTCGGCGTGCAGGTCGGCCTCGACGGCGGCGACGGGAATCCTGGAGCCGAAGGTCCAGAGGGCGGCCACCGAGCGCTATCTCGGCCTGGTCGCACGGGTGGAGCTGGAGGCGATCGAGGACGACGCCTTCCACAAGCTGATGGACTCCGCCCAGTGGGGCGCCGAGTCGGCCCGGCGGATGGTCGTCTACTGCACCGCCGTGGTCGCCTCCGCGATCTCCCTGATCGCCGCGGCAGGCGTCCTGACCGTGCTGCACCCGGCGCTCCTCCCGCTCCTGATCGGCATGGCGCTGCCGAGTGCGTGGGGATCGCTGACCATGGCCCGCCACCGGTACGTCAGCTGGCACCGCTTCGTCCAGCACGTACGGGCGGCCCAGCTGATCAGCCGGCTCCTGATCGACCAGCAGGCCGCCGCCGAGGTCCGGGTCCACGACGTCGCGCCCTTCCTTCTGCAGCACTTCCGGCAGATGGCGGAGACCAGCGAGCGCGAGCAGACCCGGCTCGCCTGGATCGGCGCCCGCACCGGCCTGTTCGCCGACGCGGCACGCGGGATCGCCACCGTCGCCGCCTACGGCGTCCTCGGGCTGCTGCTGTGGAAGGAGCAGATGGACCTCGCCGTGGCCGGTACCGCCGTCCTGGCGATCCGTACCGGTTCGGCGAGCATCACCGATCTCGTCCTGCGGGTCACCGACGTCCAGGAGGAGGCCCTGTTCGTCGCCGACCTGGAGACCCTGTGCGACGAGGCCGTGCGCCGCGCCATCCCCACCGGAGGGCTCGACCTGCCCGGTCGGCCCGACGAGATCCGGTTCGAGAAGGTGACCTTCACCTACCCCGGCGCCGACGAGCCGTCCCTCCGGGAGGTCGACCTCGTCATCCCCCGAGGCAGGACCGTCGCACTCGTGGGCCGCAACGGCAGTGGCAAGTCGACGCTGGTACGTCTGCTGAGCGGAGCCCGCCTCCCCGACGCGGGCCGGGTCCTGTGGGGAGGCGTGAGCACCGCCGAGGCCGATCGCGCCCAGATCTTCGACCGGGTCGCGATGGTCGCCCAGGACTTCTACCGCTGGCCCTTCACCGCCCGCGTGAACATCGGCATCGGCCGGCCGGGCGAGCTCAACGGCAGAGGCGTCGAGGCCGCCGCCGCGTACGCGGGCGCCGACGAGGTCGTCGGCGGACTTCCGCGCGGTCTGAACACCCTGCTCGCCCGCGGGTACAAGGGCGGCCAGGAGATCTCCGGAGGGCAGTGGCAGAAGATCGGTCTCGCCCGCGCCCGGTACCGCGACGGCGCCGTCCTGATCGTCGACGAGCCCACCAGCGCGCTCGACCCCGCTGCCGAGCAACGGGTCTTCGACCAGATCCACGAGCTGGCCGGCTCGGGCCAGACGGTGGTCCTGATCACCCATCGCCTCCACAGTGTGCGCCACGCCGACCTGATCTACGTCCTCGATGAGGGCCGGGTCATCGAGCACGGGAGCTTCTCCGCGCTCATGGATCCCGCCGTCGGTACCGGGGCGTTCCGGGAGGCCTACGAGCTGCAGGCCCGCCAGTTCGCGGCTCCCTCGGTCCCGCCCCAGACCAAGGGGGACACGAGCGAACCGGGCGACCGGCTCGACGAGGGGCAGGCACGCGCATGACCGGTGATTCCCCCTGCCGTGACGACCACGAGGACGCGACCCACCCGCCCGCGTCCGCCCCGGCCCGGCCCGGCCCGACCCCGAAGTCACGCCACAAGCTTGCGAGGTCCTGACATGCCGCCTTCCCTCCCCCACATCCCTGCCCTCGTCACCGCCCACCTCGACCAGCACCCCGGCGAACGGGCGACTCCGGCCGGGCTGCTCGCCGCCCAGGACACCGAAGCCGATCCGACCGACCGCTCGGCCCTGCCCGGTCAACTCACCCGGAGCGCGGTCGTGATCGATGCCTGGGAGATGTCCTGGTCCCCTCCGCCCAGGCGCTCGACGCGGTGTGGCCCGGGGTTCTGCCCGGTCTGCCACCCGTCCACGAGTACCCGCTCGACACCGTCCGGCCGCCGGTGCCGGGCGAGCCGGCGGAAGCGGTCCGCCGGCGGCACGCCATGGCGGAGAGGGTGATCGCCGGTGGCTGGGCCCCCTCCCCTGCCGTACGAGAGGCGCTGCGGTCGGTGCCCCGGCACCGGTTCTCGCCCGAGACGAGCCTCAAGGCCGCGTACGACGACGATCGCCCGGGTCGTCGGCCCGGGCGGTCGGGTCCTCACCAGCGACATCGACGCGTACGTGGTGCGCCGCACCCGCCGGTTTCTCGCGGAGGCCGGCGACGGGCGGGTCACGGTCTTCCAGGGCGACGCCGCCCTCGGGGCTCCCGCCCATCTGGTCCCGCGCGGCGGGTTCGACGCGATCGTGCCGGAGGAACGCGCATGGGAGTGGTTCGTCCACGCCTTCGGCGACGAAGACCCCACCCTCGCCGCGCGGTTGGCGGACGCGGTGAGGAACTGGGACCGGGACGTACGCGGTGACGGCGGCCCGGGCGGCGACCCCGTCCTGACCGTGCACCCGGCAGGAACTCCCTTCCACCGTCTGCCTCCTGGCGATGTCGTCGAGAAGGAACACTGCCGTCTTGTGGTGCAGTGGCCGGGACGTGACGCGCTTCTTCCCACTCCGGCCGAACGGGGCCCGGCTCACGTCGTCTCCGAGGAGGGCAGGTGAGGAACGTCGGACAGGCACAGTACGAGGCGGTGTTCGCGGCGCCGTCGGGCCGAGACAAGCAGGTACGGATGCGGCGCGCCCACGCGTCGGCGGCCCGCGCTCTGCTGGTGACGGCGTCCGGACCGGAGGTGTGGGTCCGACGGGGGCGCGCCCTCGGTCACCGGGCCGGGAACAGCTGGCTGCGGGTCGTCTCCACTCCGGTGGCGAAGCAGGGCGGCAGGACGTGGGAGGGCACGGCGCTCGCGGACACGCTGGTGCCCCGCTCGGTGCCTCGGCCCCGGCTGCGCGACCTGTGCGACCGGACCAGCGGCGACCACGCGTACCGTGCCGAGCTCACCGAGTACGTCACCGCGCCGGCGGTCACCGGAGGCGGCCCCGCGCTCGACCGGGACGTCGTCCTTCCGGACGCCTGGTGGGCCGACCTTCGGACCGCGCTGGCGACGCTCGCGACGGTGCCGACCTTCCGGGAATCCGTACAGCAGCGGTGGATCGACCACAACTTCCGCCGTTTCCTCGGCATCGACCCCCTCCGGATCCACGACTACACGACCGGCCACTCCGATGTGCACTGGGCGAACCTCACCGACCCCCCGCTGGTCATCCTGGACTGGGAGGAATGGGGACGGCTGCCCGTCGGTTACGACCTCGGCCTCCTCCATGCCTACTCCCTCGCCGCACCCGCCACCGCGGCGCGCATCCGGTGGGAGTTCGCCCACGTCCTCGACACGCCCGCCGGGCGGGCGGGCGAGCTCGTGGCGCTCGGCCGACTCCTCCAGGTGTGCGGCCGGGGCGTCCATCCCCGTCTCGCCCCGCTGCTGGCCCGCCGGGCCGAGGAACTCACCGGCACCCCCGTGCCCACGCCCACGCCCACGCCCAATGCCACTCCCACTCCCTGACACTCACTGATCGGAGAAAGATGACGACCACCTCCACGCCCGACGAGTCGGCGGGACCTACGCTGACCGACGAGGAGTACGGAACCCTCCGTGCTTCGGGTGCTCTCTGGGCAGGCTGCTCGGTGCTGATCACCGACCAGCGCGGCCATGTCCTGGTACAGCACGTCGACTACCTCGACACCTGTCTGCTTCCGGGTGGCGCCGTCGACAAGGGCGAACCGCCGGCTCGCGCCGCCGCGCGTGAACTCCAGGAGGAGCTCGGTGTCACCCTGACCGTCGACCGCGGCCTCGCCGTCGACTGGGTCTCCGTCGGCAGCGTCGGCGCACCGGCGTCCATGCGGTTTCCCGGCGAGCTCCTGCACGTCTTCGACGGCGGCACATGGAGCGACGAGCGGATCGCCGCGGTGCGGCTGCCCGATCACGAGATCACGGGCATCGAGTTCGTCGAGCCCGCCGGCCTGCCCGGGCTGCTCGCGCCGCGCGACGCCCGCCGCGCCCTCGCGGCGCTCCGCGCCCGTATCAACGCCGGCGGCGCGGTGCTCCTCGAGGACGGCCACCCGATCGCCCCGACCGTCCTCGACACCGCCGGCATCCTGCGGACCTCCCGTGCCCGGCACCACTACCCCTTCCATGCCGCTCCCGTGCCGGAGCATCTCGCCGTCCGCCAGTCCTGGGCCTGGGCCTTCGCCCCGGACGGTCGGGTCCTGGTCCTCCTCGAACCCGACACCGGCGCCGCCTGCCTTCCCGGCGGTACGCCCGAGGCCGAGGACCACGACGACCCCGAGGCCACGCTGCGCCGCGAGGCGGCCGAGGAGGCGGCGGCAGAGCTGGGCGACCTCGGGTATGTCGGGTACCTCTCGGATCCCGAGGAGCCGTGCGCCCGCGTCCGCTACGCCTCCGTCCTCACCCGCCTCGGCCCGCCGCCCGTGGATCCGGCCACCGGCCGTACCCACATCCGGGTCCTGGCCACGCCGGAGCAGGCCCTGGAACTCTTCGACTGGGGCCCGTCCGCCGGCGACCAACTCGCCGCGGTGCACCGGGCCCGCGCCCGCCTCGGCCTCCCCGCCGCCCGACGGCAACCCGTCACCGAACTCGCGGGCCCCGTCGCCTGGTGACCCGGACCGGACCGCGAGCCTTCCCGCTCGCCTCATGGCGCCGCCCCTGCCGGGTGTCCGGCAGGGGCGGCGGGTACCGAACCGCCATGGCGGCGGGGCAGTGTGGTGGGGCGGTGGAACGGTCGGGCGGCGGGGTCAGCGGGCGCCGAAGACCTGGGTCCAGTAGGGGCCGCCCTCGGAGTGGATGCCGACGCCGATCTCCTTGAAGGAGCAGTTGAGGATGTTCGCGCGGTGGCCCGGGCTGTTCATCCACGACTCCATGACCTGTTCGGGGCTGCTCTGCCCCATGGCGATGTTCTCGCCGTAGGTCGACCACGGGTATCCGGCGGCCGTCACCCGCTCCCCGGGACCGGCGCCGTCGGGGTTGGTGTGGTCGAAGAAGTCGCGCGCGGCCATGTCGTCGGAGTGGCCCTGGGCCGCCCTCGTCAGGGTCGCGTTGGCGGTCAGCGGGCCGCAGCCCGCCTTGGCCCGCTCCGCGTTGACCAGAGCGATGACCTGGTCGACGGCGGAGCTCTGGCCCTGGTCGTTCTGCGGTCCGGCGCCCGTACCCGAGCCGGTGTCCGAACCCGTGCCGCCGTTGTTCCCGTTGCCCGTACCGGTCGACGGCGGGCCCTGCGTGGGCGCGGTGGTGCGGGGCGGGGTCGTCTTCACCCGGGCGGGCGCGGTGGTGCGGGCCGGGCGGGGCTTCGCGGTGGTGGCCCGCGCGCCGGGCGACGCCGACGCGGAGGCACGTGCGGCGGCGGACTTGGAGGCAGCGGGTGAGGCGGTGGGGTCCGTCGGCGCCGCCGACGGGGACCCGGAGTGGGTGGACGGGTCGTGGGCGAGGGGCAGGTCCAGGCCGGGGGCCGTCAGACGGCTCGCTTCGAGGCTCTCGTCGTCCCCACCTCGGCCCGCGTGCAGCGAGAACGCCCCACCCGTCACCGCCATGACCACGACCCCGGCAGCGATGACGGCCCGACGCCGGCCCCGCTCCTGCGTCTGGCGCCGGCGCCGAAGGGCGGCGCGGGAGCCGTGCCGTCCGGGCGCCGGGGAGGCGGGAGCGTGCCGGGACATGTGGGGGCGGGCGTGATCCGACGACGCTCCGGCCAGCAGGTACGGCTCCGTCATGTCTGCCGCCGGGGCGTACGTGGCCGGCGCGACGGCGTCGAGCATCTCGGTGGGGTCGGACGTGCGGTACGGGTCCGAGGGGTCGGAGGTCGCGTACGGGTCCGAGTGACCGGAAGTCTCGTACGCGTCCGAGTGAGCGGAAGTCTCGTACGGGTCCGAGTGACCGGAAGGCGCGTACGCGTCCGAGTGACCGGTGGTCTCGTACGGCTCCGGGGCGCCGGGCTGGGCGGGTATGTACATGCCGCGCCGGCCGGTGGTGTACGGGGGCGCGGGCGTCGGCGTGACGGACCCCCACGAGGGCTCCGCCGCCTGGGCCGAAGCCTCGGGCGACGTGACCGCCAGGAGCACCTCCGCCGGGACCAGTCCGTTCCAGCGCGCGGAGCAGTGCGCGCAGCCGAGGGTGTGGTGGGCCAGGTGATCGCGCCACGGGGCGGAGGGACGGCCGTCCCAGCCCGCCGCCTGCTGTCCGAGCGAGCGGCAGGACGGGTTCCCCCCGTCCAGGGCGCCGGCCACGACCCGCGCGGCGTCGAGCCGGGCCCGTACCCCCTCGAACCGGGCCGCCGTCTCCTCGGCCGGCCACCGCAACGCGGCCGCCGTCTCGTAGCGGGACAGTTCGCCCGAGCACTCCAACGACCACAGGGCCAGCAGTTCGCCGTCGTCCGGGTCGAGCCAGCGGGCCGCCTCGGTGATCTCGTACGCGTGCCCCGTCGCCTGCGGGGACCCGGCGGTCATGGCGTCCCCGGACGTGTAGCCGGCCGGCTGCGCGTGCCGGTGCCGACGTATCCCGTCCACGGCGATCGCGACCAGCCAGGTGCGGAACACTCCGGGGTCGGTCAGGGTGGGCAGGCCGTCGAGGGCGCGCGCCATCGTCTCCCGTACGACGTGCTCGACGTGCTCGACACCGTGGCGGCCGTTCATGGCGAGTGCCACGGTGGTGTGGATCAGGGGCAGGTGGGCGGCGACCAACTGGTCCCGCGCCCAGGGGTCACCGTTCCGTGCCGCCAGGACCAGCTCTGTGTCCCGCTCGATTCCTGTGCTCTGCCGCACGCCGACCGTCCCGTCCTTGGAGATGTTTGCGCTTGGGAGAGCCTGATGCGCGCGGTCGATAACGGAAAGCCGAGAACGATGAAAGTGATGTGGGTCACGCACCCGAGGTGCGCGTGCTCGGCGGACAGGTCAGAGGGCGGCCGGCTCGGCAGCGGTCAGGGGTGTCGTCCGGCGTGCGGAGCAATAGAGAGACGCTCATGGGCCGAGCCTGGGGAACGGGTCTGACAACGGCTTCGCTACGCCGTCATCGGCGCCCCGGCCGTGCTTCTCGGCGGCCGGTCTGGCCGCGCGCGAAGTACGCGGCCAGCTCCGGGTCGAGGGGCGGCACCGCGTGCGGCGTGCCGCCCGTACGCAGGGATTCGGTCGCGCGGACACCCGCCGCCACGGACATCCGGGCGGCCACGGGCGAGGTGTCGGTGCGGCCGCCTTCGCGGGCGAAGCGGACGAACTCGTCGATGAGGAGGGGGTCCGCGCCGCCGTGTCCGGCGTTGTCCTCAAGGGTGGGTACGAGGTACTCGGCGTCCGGCTCGGCCCGGTAGCCCGAGCGGCGGGAGTTCCACACCCTGACCGCCGCGCCGGGGCCGTCGCCGAAGTTCTCCAGACGGCCGGCGTCGCCGATGACGGTGTAGTTGCGCCAGTAGTCGGGGGTGAAATGGCACTGCTGGTAGGCGGCCAGTACGCCGTTGTCCAGGCGCATGTTGACCAGGGAGACGTCCTCGACGTCGATCACCGGGTTGAGCCCGCGCTGGGTGTGCGGCGGCCAGTGGCCGTCCTTCGTGTACCAGTCGTCCGTCTTGGGTGCGCCGGGGGCGCGGCGGTGCGGGTTGTCGCCGTAGACCATGAGGTCGCCGAGCGCCTGCACCCGCTGGGTGTACCCGTCGGCGAGCCAGTGCAGGACGTCGATGTCGTGGGCGGCCTTCTGGAGCAGCAGTCCGTTGGTGCAGCGCTGTTCGGCGTGCCAGTCCTTGAAGTACCAGTCGCCGCCGTAGCCGACGAAGTGGCGGACCCAGATCGTCTTGACCGTGCCGATCTCGCCCCGTCGGATGATGTCCCGCATCAGCCGCACCACGGGCATGTGGCGCATGTTGTGTCCGACGTAGAGGCGGGTGCCCGTCTCGTAGGCGGTGCGCAGGACGCTGTCGCAGCTGTCGATGTCGACGGCGAGGGGCTTCTCGACGAAGACGGGCCTGCCCGCTTTCAGGGCCTCGCGGGCCAGGTCGGCGTGGGTGTGGTCGGGGGTGAGGACGAGGACGGCGTCGATGTCGGGATCCTCGACGACCCGGCGGTGGTCGGCGGAGATCCGTGCGTCGGGAAAGGCCGGGGCCGCGTCCGCACGGGCCCGGGCGTCGGGGTCCGCGAGGGCGGTGACCCGTGATCCGGCGCCGGGGCGGTGCGCCGTACGGGCGAGCGAGCCGCGCAGTCCGTAGCCGAGGACGCCGAGGCGGAGGTCGGGCATGGTCGTTCCCTTCCGAGCGGTGATGCAGCACGTGTACGGAGCGGCGGGCGGCCCCCCGCCCGATCCTCCCCTTTCGTGCCCCCTTCCGTCCGGCGATCGGCGAGCCGCGGGCGGTCCTCCGACCTACCATGGGTGCTGGGTGATAGCGGTGGAGATGTCCCACGTGCGGCTGCTCGGTCGGTTCCGGCTCGAATTCCACGGAGAGCCCGTCCCCCTCTGCGGAAGCGCGCAGCGTCTCCTGGCCTTCGTCGGACTGCGGCGGCAGGTCTGTCGCTCGGTCGTCGCGGAGACCCTCTGGCCGGACGTCCCCGAGACACGTGCGCGGGGCAGCCTGCGCACGGCTCTCTGGAAGCTGACCCGGGACGATCACACGCTGCTTCGCTGCACCGCGGACTCGGTCGCCGTCGCCGAGGGCGTGCATGTGGACGCCCACGCGCTCGCGGAAACCGCGCTCGGTGTCGTGCGGGCCCAGGGGCCCCTCCGCGACGACCCCGTCCTGATGGGACTGCTGAACCGCGGAGACCTCCTTCCCGACTGGGACGACGGCTGGGTCGTCCTCGAACGGGAATGGCTGCGCCACCTTCGGCTGCGGGCCCTCGACACGCTCTCGGAGCGGTTGGTGCGGCAGGGTGTGCCGGCCCTCGGCCTCGAAGCCGCGCTGGCGAGCATCCGCATCGAACCCCTCCGCGAGAGCCCCCACCGGACAGTGGTCTCCGCGCATCTCGCCGAGGGCAATCTGATCGAGGCGCTCCGGCACTACCAGGCGTTTCGGCGTCTGTTGCGCGCGGAACTCGGCGCCGAGCCGTCCGCCGGCTTCGCCCGGATGATGTCCCGGTCGCGGCGATGACGGTGGGGTGACGCACGATGTCCACGCTCAAGGTGGAGGGGACTCGTCCGAAGGGAGTCATGTGGTGAACCCGCTTCTGTCCGACCGGAGCAACCGGATCGTCGAACTGATGGACCTGCCCGCGGAACGTCGCGACGTCGACTGGTCGCGGGACGCGGTGCAGCAGGCGATTCTGCTGGAACTCGCCACCCTCCCCCCGTATCTGTGCGGCATGTGGTCGATCGACGACACCGGCGGGGACGGTCAGGCCTTCGACACCCTGCACGCGATCGTCTTCGACGAGATGTCGCATCTCGGCCTGGCGTGCAATCTGCTCACCACGATCGGCGGTGTCCCCGTGCTCGCCGACGCGGCGGTGGTGCCGGCGTACCCGGGTCCGCTGCCGGGCGGCGTGCGGCCCGAACTCTCCGTGTTCCTCGGCGGGCTGACGAAGGACTCCCTGAAGATGTACGCGCGCATCGAGGAGCCGGACGACCCGATCGTGGAGGCCAAGGTCACGTACACGTCGATCGGGGCGTTCTACTCGGCGATTCTGGACGCCTTCCGGGCCCACCCTGAAATGATCACCGGCGCCCGGCAGCTGACGCGGAACATGGCTCATCACGGTTCCGGGAACAGCCTCGTGGCCCTCGACTCACCGGCCACCGTCGAGTCGGCCGTCGCCGTCATCAAGGAACAGGGCGAGGGCACGTCGGCGTCGCCCGAGAATCCGCACCCGGCGGAGGACGGTGAGCTCGCCCACTACTACGCCTTCCTGGAGCTCTTCCACGGACGCAGGCTGATCGAGATGCCCGGCTGTCCCGGCACGTGGGATTTCCAGGGGGCGGCGATACCGATGCCCGGCACCCTCCCCATGGGCGTCGTTCCTCTTGGGGGCTGGCCGCGCACCGGTCCGTCCGCGCCGGATTCCGCGACGGCAGAACTCCTCGACACGTTCAACCGCTCCTACAGCGGCATGCTCCGCTTCCTGGAACAGGCGTGGCGGCAGGACGATCCGACCACGGCGAGACAACTGCTGAAATCGGCCGTGCGCGAGATGGGCACCCTGCAGGACCCCGCGCGGGATCTGATGCGGCGGCCGCTTCCCGACGGCAGTGGCAAGACCTACGGGCCGGAATTCCGCTACGTGGCTCCCTGAGGCACGCGGCGCCCGAAGACGTACGATGGAGATGACTGCTCGGGTTCCCCACGTTCTCGTACACACCCTCTGAGAGGGCAGATGTACCGCTCGGAATCAGTCTCTCCCCCCTGTCTCAAGCTGCTCGGCCGGTTCCGTCTCATGTACGGCTCCGATGCCGTGGACGTGTGCGTGAACGCGCGACGTCTGCTGGCCCTGGTCGGCCTCCACTCGTGTGTCAGCCGGACGGTGCTCGCGGAGAGCCTCTGGCCGGACGCCACCGAGGAGCACGCGCGGGGCAGCCTGCGGAGCACTCTGTGCAAGCTGCCCCGGGGCGACCGGACCCTCGTCGTCTGCGGCCGGGACTCGATCGCGCTGGCGTCCACCGTGACGGTGCACGCCCATGTCCTGGCGGAGACCGCGCTGCGTGTCGTGCGCGCGTCGGGGGCGCCGGGTAACGGCCCCGTCCCGACGGTGCTGCTCGGCGAGGGCGAGCTGCTGGCCGGCTGGGACGAGGACTGGGTGGTGTTCGAACGGGAACGGCTGCGGCAGTTGCGCCTCCACGCCCTCGACGCGCTGGCCCAGCGACTGGCCCGGGAGGGACTGCACGCCCTCGCCCTGGAGGCCGCCCTGACGAGCGTACGGAGCGAACCCCTGCGCGAGAGCGCCCACCGCGCGGTCGTCTCCGGTCATCTCGCGGAGGGCAACGTGAGCGAGGCGGTACGGCACTACCGCGCCTTCCGCCGGCTGCTCCACGAGGAGCTCGGCGTCCGGCCGTCGCCGCAGTTCGCCCGGATGCTCCCGTCGAGCGGCGGCGGCCCGGCGCACGCCGTCGGCCACCGGCGTCACGGGAGGCCGGAGCGGCCGCAGGCCGTAGGGTTGCCGCGATCACCCTCCGCACGACGACACACGGGGCACGCATGACCATTCACCGTCCGGGAACGCCGGCGGACCTTCCCTCCGGCGAGGCGCTCTGGGCGCGCTGGGCGCTGCTCGCCGCGATCGGGGCGACCACCGCGGAGGAGCAGCGCACCAGCGGCTACCGCACCGGCCGCTGGATCGACGGCGAGGGGCTCCACTACGACGACTGCGGCTGCACCTGGTGGACCATGTCCCGGATGGGCGAGGGCAGGTTCGTGCTCTACGGCGAGGACGAGTCGAGCGGCGTGAAGTGGCACGAGCCGCCGATCGACATGCTGGCGGGCGGCCCCGACTGGCTCCCGTACGACGAGCTCCGCGACCGGCTCCAGGGCAACGAACTGGGCTGCGTGTACTGGTACGAGAACGGGGTCTGGTCCCGTGCGCCGTACCCCGGGGACCTCGACGACGACGGCCTGGACTGCGGCATGAGCGGCTTCGTCGACCGGAGCCAGGTGCGGGGAGAGCTGTCGGACCATCTCGACGACGCCCTCGGCGGGCCGGACGCGGACAGCCTGCTGGCCGCCGCCGAGGCGCACCGGCTGGACCCTGAGCTCCTGCTGGAACGGCTGCTCCCCGTCGACCCCGACCACGAGCCGCGGGATCTGCCGGCGGTCGCCAGGGCCCTCGCCCTCGCGGGCCTCACGGGTCGTGTCGGTGAGGAGGTGCGGAGCCGGTGACGCTGAAAGAGGGTCAGCGGGTCACGCTGACGGTGGAACTCGAACTGGCGGGACAGCTCACGGCGGCCGCGGAGTCCCCGGGCGAGTCCGGTGCCGTCGTGGGGTTCCTGAGCCTGGCCGCGGGCACCTCGGGCACGGTCGAGGAGGTGCGCGACGACCGGCAGGAGAGCCATGAGGTCCGCGAGTACCTGCGGCTCAAGTCCCTCCTCGACGATTTCGGCCATCAGATGCCCCCGGGGAGCAGGACGCAGCTGGAGGAACAGGTCGGCGCGCTGGAGCCCGCCTGGATCGCCTATCGGGACGGGCGGATCCCGGTACGGGTCCGCGTCCGGCTCGACAACGGATTCGTCCTCCACGACACGTCCGAGGACCTCTTCGCTCCCGCCTGAGCGCGCGGGGCGGCCCGGGGGTCACGACGTCATCGGCATCACCCCGGCGCCCTCGCGGCGCCGGGCTCGCCACGGTGTCAGGGCGTCAGGGCGTCAGGGCGTCAGGGCGTCAGGGCTTGGAGTGGCCCGCACCGTTCTCCGGCCCGTTCTCGGGCCCCTTCTCGGGCCCCTTCTCGGGCCCCTTCTCGGGCGCGTTCTTCGCCGTGTTCTTCAGCCCCTTCTTCAGTCCGTTCGCCGATCCGTGTTCGGGTCCGTGCCGCGGCTCCTTCTTCGGGCCGTTTCCGGACCCGTGCTTCGCTGTGGGCTCCCCGCTCCCGGCGTGGCCCGGGTGTGTCGCGGGCCGTTCCGGCGGGGTTGCGGGTGCGGGAGTCGGGCCGGGTGGCGTCGTGCCGGCGCCCGGCGGGGCGGTGGTCCCGGTGGTGGCGGGGGCGGGCGTGGTCGGGACCGGGTCGTCCCCGAAGGGGGCGGGGAGGTCCACGGCCGCGATGGCCACCCCGCCCAGGGTCACGCTCGCGAGGAGCGCGGCGAGGGCCGTCCTCAGGGAACGCCGGCGAAGTCGGCGCGCCGCGCCGGGAGTCCAGTCGTCGCGGCGGCGCGTGCGACGGGACGCGTGCAGCCCGGCGTCGCGCGCCGCCCGGAAGGCGGCGAGGGTGTTCCTCTCGGCCTCTCCGCACGCCGTGTCCCCGGACCTTCCGCCGCCCGTCACTGCCCGGCCGCCGCGCAGCGCGGCCCGCAGAGACTCCTCCAGGGCCTCGTGCCGATGCTCGTCGGACATCCCGTCACCTCCCTCTTCCGTCGAGTTCCCGCGCCAGTCGTTTCAGGCCCCGGTGCGCGGCGGACCGTACCGCACCGGGTCTCTTGCCCAGTACCCGGGCGGCCGCCGGCCCGTCGAGGCCGACGACGACCCGGAGCAGCACGGCTTCGGCCTGCTCGCGCGGCAGTCCCCTGACGAGCGCGAGGGCCCGCTCCGTCGAGAGGGTCTCCAGGGCCTCCCCCGCGGTGTCCGCGGATGCGGGCAGTTCGATCACGTCCTGGTCGAACAGGGCGGGGCGGGGGCGGGACCGTACCCGTCGCAGATGGTCGAGTGCCCGGTGCCGGGCTATGGTCGCGGTCCAGCCGCGGAAGCCGGCTCCGTCGCCGCGGAAGCGCCCGAGGTCGCGGGCGATCTCCAGCCAGGCCTCGGAGGCGACATCCTCGGCGTCCTCGCCGACGATGCCCCTCAGATAGCCGAGCAGGCCGGGGTACACCGTGCGGTACGCGTGGGCGAAGGCCTCCTCGTCGCCCCGCTGGGCCCGTGCGACGGCCGAGCCGAGTTCCGCGTCGCGTGCCGTGGTGGGCGTGTGCCCCGTCCCCTCGTCCACACGATCCTCTTCACAGCCCGTACCTTCGCGAACCTCCGGTCGCCGCCGTATACCGGATTACCGTCATCCTGTCAGACCGTCAGCATCGCTCCCCGGCCAGTCCGTCGGGGGCGCGGACACCCCGTCTGCGGGTGCGTGGCGGTCTGCGTCCGTGCAGGGTGAGGAAGTAGGTCTGCAGGGATTCCCGCGGTCCGACCTCGAAGCGGTTCACGGTCCGGCCGAGCGGGTTCCACACCCGGCCGTCCGGCATCCGCGAACCGACGGGGTGGTCGAAGACGGTCCACAGCAGGTGCCCCGGGGGGATGTCCACCCAGACCGCCCCGCCCTCGCGCGCCAGAACCTCGCCGACGTAGGCGCCGATGCCCAGCAGCGGCCCGGCCACGTCCTCCCGTCCGGCGCCGCCCCGCCGCAGCCCGTCGACGAGGCGGTCGACGAGGCGCAGGCTCGCCGCGGTGTAGTCCAGCGGCAGCCGTGCCTGCGCGGTGGCGCGCTCCACGAACGCGGACGCGTGACGCCCCATGTCGGCCGCGGACAGCGTCAGGTTTTCGCGGTCCATTCCTGATCACCCTTCCCCTTCGAAACGGCGTGTATCGCCGGGTGATCAAGCGGAATCGGGCCCGGATTCATCACGGCCGGAGTGCGTGACGCCGATCACAGGGTTTTCTCGCGAATAACTGAAGAAGCGTCAAATACCCTTATTCCGCATAAGGTTGACGCCCCCTCGATCTCTTTCCTCCTCTGGGGGAGTCGGTGACGGAGGCCTCGTACCACTGGCTGGCCGACACGACGCGGAGCCCGGAGGAATGGCCGATCGTGGCGTGGACCGGGAGTTCCGCCCCTTCTCCGTGGCGCGAGGTGGAGCGTCCGTTCTTCGACGCCTACCGCTGACGCGGGCCGGCAACGCTGCCGAGGGTTCTCCCTCGGGCACCTCACAGAGAGTCCTCATGCTCCGCCTCGTCGGCCGGGCGCGGGGACTCTCGTGCGGGACGGCCGCTTCCCGCTCCTGCCCGCCCGCTGTTGGCCTGAACTCATTGGCTTCGCCGCCTGTTCGCGCGGGGGCCGCTCCGGTGAGACGTGTCGTTCACGCTGGTCACGGCCGGACGCCATGCGACGATCCGGAGCGAGCGAAACCCCCCAGGGGTACGGGTCCGGGGCGGCACCGCCCCTCCCGGCCACCGTGGCGCACCCCGGACGGTCGGAAAGCGGCCATTCTTCGCCCCGGGTGCACCTCCTCGTCGATCTTCCGGTGGTGGCGGCTCGTTCCCGCCCCCGGTTCCGGATAAGGGACGGAGGGCGCCATGACCTCACCACCGTCTCCCCTGCCTCTCCTCCCCCACGGAGCGCTGCACGCGGTGTACCGGACCGTCAACCACGCGACGGCGGATGTCCGGAAGGACGCAGGCCCCATCCCCTCTCCGGCGCGCCCCCTGTACCTTCCTCCTGACCTCGCCCCCGACCGGGGTCGCCCCACGCTCGCACCCCCCGCCCAGGCCGCCCTCCCGGCCGCAGCCGCCCAGCGCGTCGCCCCTCCCCTCTGCCTTCCCCCGGTGGTTCGCCATGCCCGCTGCACCCGCCCGGCCCCCGACACCTCGCCCCCGGCCACGGCCGCACGACTCCATCCGGCACGAGTGGACGAGGAAGGCGAGAACACGACGGTGCGATTCCAACTGCTCGGGCCCCTGAGCGTCACCGACGGGCGGGACGTGGTGGTGCTCCCGCCCTCCAAGCCGACGGCGCTCCTCGCCGCGCTGCTCCTCCGCCCGGGTTCCATCGTCTCCGCCGACCGGCTGCGCGACGTCGTCTGGGGCGAGGAACACCCCACGACGGCCAAGACCGCGCTGCAGAGCTGTGTCCTGCGGCTGCGGCGGCTCTTCGCCAAATACGGCGTCGAGAACCAGGCCGTGGTCGCGGTGGCCGGCGGGTACCGCGTCGACGCCGACGCCGAGACGCTGGACCTGCTCCACTTCCGCCGACTCGTCGAGCGGGCCGCCGCGTCGGACGCCGAGTCCGAGCTCTACACCCTGCGGACCGCCCTCGCCCTGTGGCAGGGAGCCCTGCTCTCCAACGTCCCCTCCGACCTGCTGCACCGGGACGAGGTACCGCGCCTCGCGGAAGAGCGGCTCAGGGTCCTGGAGCGGGTCTGCGACATCGAGCTGGAGTACGGCCGATGTCGCGAAGCCCTCGTTGATCTGTGGGAGGTTACGCGCGTATACCCGGCCCACGAGCGGTTCGCGGAGCAGCTGATCGTGGCCCTGTACCGAACGGGACGGCAGACCGAGGCCCTGACGGAGTACCACAGGGTCAAGGGTCATCTGCGGGAGCGGCTCGGAGTGGATCCGCGGGCCGAACTCCAGCGGCTGGAGCTGGCGATCCTCCGCGGCGAGGACCTCGGCCCCGAGGACGGGACACGCGGGAGCCGGGGCGCGCCGGCATTCGCCGCGCCGCCCGTCGCCCTCTTACCGGCCCCGGCCGCGCCCCCTCCGGCACCCGACCGGCTCCCGCCGTCCCCGACCACGCCCCCGCCGTCATCGGTCGCTCTCCCCGCGGCTCCCGTGCCCGCGCCCGTACCGGGGTCCGGGACGCTTCCCACCGTGCCGGGTTTCATCGGCCGAAGACACGAAGTCGACTCCCTGGCAAGCCTGTTGACCTCCTGCGACATGGGCGTGAGCTCCGAGCGGGCGCCGTTCGCCGTACTCTCCGGCGCACCCGGCATCGGCAAGACCGCCCTCGCGCTGCACGTCGCCCATCTGGTGAGCGGTCACTTTCCGGACGGCTGCGCCCTGGTGCCGCTCACCCACCCCGACGGCACCCCCCGCGGGGCGGAGGAGGCCGCCGACCAGCTCCGTCGCACACTGCCCGGCGGACCGGGCACCGGCGGCGGCCGTGTCCTCCTCGTCCTGGACGACGTCGTCCACCCCGATCAGGTACGCCCCCTGCTGACCGCGTACCCGTGCGGTGCCGCGATCGTCACCAGCCGGAGGGGACTCGCCGCGCTGGTCGCCACGCACGGCGGCACCGTTCACCGGCTCGGCGCCCTCGACCCCGAGCAGTCGCAGGCGCTGCTCACCACGGTCCTCGGCCGGGAACGGATCGCCGCCGAGCCCGAGGCGGCGCTGCCCCTCGCGGCCGCGTGCGGGCATCATCCGCTCGCCCTGCGGATCGCCGCCGCCCGGCTGCTCACCCGGCCCCGGCTGCGGCTCGCCGACTACGCCGCCTGGCTCCGGCACGACCCCGTCGGCCGGCTCAGCCTCGCCGACGACCCCCGGATGTCCGTGCCGCAACGGCTGGACGAGGCCCTGAGACGGCTCCCGCCGGCGCTCGCCGAAGCGCATCTGCGCCTCGCCGCCTCGCCCCACGAAGCGCTCACCACGGCGCGGGGCGCGGCCGCCCTCGGGCTTCCGGAGGAGACGGCGGAACAGGTCATCGAGCAGCTCCTCGACGCGGGTCTCCTGGAGGAGGGCCAGCCCGGCGCCTTCTGGACGCACGACCTGCTGCGCGCGCACGCGCGCCGCGCGGCGGGCTCCGCGTCAGGACACACCCCCGCCCTCCTGCGCCCGCCCCGACACGGGGAGTTCCCGCAGCCGGGCGCTACGAGGCCGGCCGCTCTGCGCTGACGGCGGGGCCCCGCCCGCACCGGCCACCGGCCCGACCCCGCACCCCGACCGCCCACCGGCCCGACCCCGCACCGACCCCCGGCCCCCGCACGCCGACCGGCTCGGCGCACGCACCACCCCCGCACCATCCCGAGCAGCAGGCCCACCACCCCGGGCTCCATCTCGCCCGCAACGAGAGGTGTGACGCACGCATGACCCTTACGTCGTACGCGGAGATCGCCGCGACCCGGCCCCGAGTCCGTCGCGATGTCCTGTTCACCCAGACCCCCGGCGGCGTGATCTTCCACAACGCCGAAGGCGGCTTCCAGCTCACCGCCAAGTCCGGCTACCGGTTCGCCACCCTCCTCGTGCCGTATCTGGACGGAAGCAGAGCGGTCGAGGAGATATGCCGGGGGTTCGGCGACCTCCAGAAGGCGATGGTGGGCGAGCTGGTGCAGGCGCTCTACGCGCGCGGATTCGCCCGTCCCGTCCCGGCGCCGGAGGAGCCGGCCGCCCCACCGGCGGTCCCTCCGGCCGTCTCGGACCGGTTCGCCCGGCAGATCGCCTACATCGACCACTACGGCGACGCCCCCGAGACCCGCTTCGCCCGCTTCCGGGCCACCCGGGTCGCGGTCGTCGGCGACGGTCCGGTGGCGCGGTGGTGCGTGCTGTCCCTGATCCGGAACGGCTGCGCCACCGTCGGTGTCGAGCGCTCCCTCGGGGAGGGCGGCGGCGGAGTGACGCGCGAGGAGTTCGCGGCCGTCCGAGGCGAGGCGGCCGCGCTGTCCGAGGAGGGCTGCCCCGTCGCGCTGCCCCTGCTGGCGGGGCCGGACGCGGGCCGAAGCGGGGACCGTGAGGGCTGGGCGGCGTACGAGGGGTACGACGTGGTGGTGGCCGCCGCCGGGCCCGGCGTGCCGGGCGTCGTGCTGCCGCTGCTGCGGGAGGGCGTGCCGCGCGGCCGCATGCTGCTGCCCGCCTGGACGTTCGGCGGCTCGGCCGTGGTCGGCCCGACGATGACCCCCGACTCGGCGTCCTGCTGGTCCTGCGCCGCCCTTCGGCTCGGCGCCGGCGGCACGGCCGCCTCGGACGCCGCCGCCCTGTGGAGCGCCCTGGCGCTCGGCACCGGCACGCCCGGGGCCCAGCCGGCCGGCCCGCTCGCCGCGATGCTCGGGAACCTGCTGGGATACGAGGTGTTCCGCCTGGTCACCGGGGCGCTGCCGGCCGAGACCCGGGACCGGGTGCTCGTCCAGTCGATGGCGAGCCTAGACGTCGCGTCAGAGCCGCTGCTCCCCCACCCGCGCTGCCCGTTCTGCTCCTCCCCCGCGGGCCTTCCCGAACCGGTCGACCTCGCGTCGGCTCCGGCACGCCCGGCGTTCCTGCCGACGGTGGCCACGGCCCCCGACGACGATGCCGCCCAGGGGCCGCTCGCCGCACTGGAGCGGCGCTCGGCGCTCGTCCGCCCGTTCACCGGCGTCTTCACGTCGTACGCCGACGAGCCGCTCACCCAGACTCCCCTCAAGGTGGGTTCGGTCGTCCTCGGGCTGGGCGCGCGGGGCACCCGTACGATCACCGCCTTCGACGTGCACCACACCGCCGGGGCCCGGCTGCGGGCACTGAACGCGGCGGCGGTGGTCTACGCCGAACACGTGGTGCCGGCCGCCGCCCGGACCGGCCCGCTCGACGCCCTCCCGGCCGTGGCCCCTGATCTGCTCACCGTCGCGTCGGGAACGGGCGGCACCGGTGGTGGTGCCTCCTGGACCCCGGCCGTGTCCCTGATCACCAAGGAGGCCGTACGGGTGCCCTCCGGCGCCGTGCGTCCCTTCGGGCAGGACAACGCCGACCGTCGCTTCGAACCGACCCGGGCCGGGTCGGGCGCCGGGACGGACCTGCCGGAGGCGGCGGCGGCCGGTCTGCTGTCGGCGCTCGCCCACGACGCCCTGCGCCGCGCCGTCCGGGGCTCCGCGGAGGTCGCCGCGATCGCGCCCGAGGTCTTCGGCGAGGACCCCGAGACGACGTTCCTGCTCCGGTCCACGCGCCTGCTCGGCCTCACCGCCGAGCTTCTCGACCTCGGCGAGCGGGCACGTTCCGGAGCTTCCGTCGTGCTGGCGAGGACGACGGGCGACGGCGCCGGCCGCTGGGCGGTCGGCGCCGCCCTGGACCTGACCTCGGCCGCCGTCGACGCGGTGCGGGACCTCCTCGGGGCGGCTCAACTGGCCGCGGAGGGCGTGGAGACCGACGACGGCGATCCGGTGCTCCGGGATCTGGACGCGGCGCTCGTACCGGTCACGCGAAGCGAGGCGGCTCCGGGGCCGGACGCGCCCGTGGAGTGGACCCGGGTCCTGGAGCGCCTCGCCGCCGCGGGCCGGGACGCCCTGGTCGTCCCGACGCACGCCGCCGACCTGCCGTCCGCGGGCATCCACACCGTGCGCGTGCTGCTCACCCGGGCGGCCTCCGATGAGAGCTGAGGGCACGGCCCCACCGAGAGCGGCGGCCGCGGCTCCGCAGGACGGCACCGCCGCGGCTCCGCCGGAAGCCGCGACCACCACCGAGCCCGAGGCCTCCGCACGGGCCGCCGCGTCCGCGCGGGCCGGGGACTCCCTGCGGTTCGAGGCCGCCCTCCGCGCGGCGCTGGACGAGATCGGGTCCGCATCGGGCGGCCTGGAGCCGGACCCGACCGTCACCCCCCTCGGTGTCGGCGACGCGTACGCGGAAACGGTCGCGCCGGACGGGCCGGGGTCCCGCCGCTCGTCGACCGGCGCGCCGGAACGCCCCCTCCCCGTACATCTCTACGGCCATCAGGTCCTCATCGGTCCGTGGCCCGCGGCCGACGGCACGAGCGGCTGCTCGACCTGTCTGGAGCGACGCTGGCAGGGGGTGCGTTCCGTGCCGCTGCGCGAGGGCCTCGAGCTCGGGGCCGAGACCCGGGCGGCGGGCGACTGGCCGTACGGCGTCGCCTTCGCCGCCACCGCCGTGGCCGCCCTGGTGGCGGGGCTCGCGGAGCGGGGGCCGCGGCCCGGTCCGTATCCCGTGGTCCATCTCCTCGACCTGGACGCGATGACCGTACGGAGCCATCCGCTCGTGCCCGACCCGGAGTGCCCCTCGTGCGGGACGCCCGACGCGGACACCGCCGAGGCGGCCGCCCTGACGCTGCGGCCGGCGCCCAAGTACCGGCCCGGGGTCTTCCGGGTCCGCCGGATCGAGGACTACCGGCTGCCCGTGGACGCCTTCGCCAACCCGCACTGGGGGGCGATCGGCCCCTCCGTCGTCTGCGACGTGGCCTCCACCACCACGTCGGCCACCGTCGGCTGCTTCTCCTCCCGCTCCGGTGAGTACCTGCGCGAGACCTTCTGGGGCGGCCACTCCGACACCTTCGCCCGCAGCCAGCGCATCGGGGTCCTCGAAGGGCTCGAACGGTACGCGGGAATGCGCGCCCGGACCCGGACCGCCCGTCTCACGGCGTCCCTCGACGCGCTCGGACCGGCTGCCGTGGACCCTCGCGAGACCGGTCTGTACGCGGACGCGTTCCACCGCGACAACCCGCGGGTGCGGCCGTTCGCCACGGACCGGGAGATCCCCTGGGTGTGGGGCTGGTCGCTGCGGGACTCCGAGCCCCGCGCGGTGCCGGAGATCCTCGCGTACTACCACGCGCCGGGTCTGGAGAACCGGTTCGTGCAGGAGAGCTCCAACGGCTGCGCGTCGGGCGGCGGTACGGAGGAGGCCGTCTACTTCGGGCTGATGGAGGTCATCGAGCGCGACGCCTTCCTGCTCGCCTGGTACGGGCAGGTCCCGCTGCGCGAGATCGACCCGTCCACCAGCGTCCGGGCGAGCACCCGGCACATGGTGGACCGGCTGGCCATGTACGGCTACCGGGCCCGTTTCTTCGACACCCGGAGCGATCTTCCCGTGCCGGTGGTCACCGCGTGTGCCGAGCGCGTCGACGGCGGTGTGGGCCGGATGTGCTTCGGGGCCGGAGCCGGACTCGACCCCGAGTCGGCCCTGGACTCGGCGCTCTGCGAGATCGCCACCGACGCCGTCAACCTCGTCGGCCGGACCCGGCGCGACGAGACCCGACTGCGGGTGATGGCCGCGGACTTCAGCCGGGTCACCACCCTCCACGACCATCCCCTGGTCTACGGCGTCCCGGAGATGGGGCGGCACGCCGACTTCCTGCTGCGGCAGCCGGAGCCCCGTCCGCCGCTGGCCGTCTCCGACATCGTGTGGCCGGACTCCCGCGGCGCCGCCGTGGCCCCGGATCTGCGCGAGGACCTGCTGCGCGCGGTCGGCGCGGTGACGGCCGCCGGCTTCGACGTGGTGGTCGTCGACCAGACGCTGCCCGAACAGCGCGCCCTGGGGCTGCACACCGTGAAGGTGCTCGTGCCCGGACTGCTTCCCATCGACTTCGGCTGGTCCCGGCAGCGCGCCCGGCACATGCCCCGGATGCGTGCGGCCCTGGGCGCCGCCGGTCTCAACCCCGCACCCCACCCCTTCCCGTAGCGGCGCACCTCCCGCACGCCGTCCGAAAGGAGACGACCCCCATGGGGTACGCCCACGAGTACGCCGAGGCCGTGCTGCACCGCGGCCGCGTCCCGATGGAACCCGCCGACTTCGTCCCCGACTGGCCCGACGGCCCACGCAGGGGGAAGTTCTACCCGGATGCCGAGTCCTACGCCCTGCCCGACGGGGACGATCTCGCCGCCGCGCCCGCCCGTACCGGTCTCCTCCCCACGACCGCGGAGGCCGACGGGTCCGGGGAGCGCGGGTCCGGTGGGGAGCGCGGCTTCACGCTGCCGCTGCTGTCCGCGATGCTCAAGGACTCGTACGGCCTGACCGGCCGCCGACTGGGCGTCCAGGCCAACAGCGACCTGTCCGGGCTGCCGTTCCACACCCATGCCAACTGGTCCCGCGGTACGGCGGGCGGTGGCGGACTCTATCCGGTGGGTGTCCACTGGGTGTCGGGTCCGTCCGGACCGCTCACCCCCGGCATCCACTACTACGACGTCCAGCGACATGCCGTACAGCGGCTGTTGACCGGGGACGTGACGGACAGGGTGCGGGAGGCGCTGGGCGCGGACGCGCCCGCCGAGGCGCGGGAGACCGACCAGTACCTGCTCCTCGGCGTGAAGTACTGGCAGACCGCGTTCAAGTACAACAGCTTCGGCTATCACGTGGTCTGCACCGACGTGGGGACGCTCGTCCAGACCTGGCGGATCTGGGCCGCCGCGCACGGGCTGCGCACCGCGCCCGTGCTGTGGTTCGACGAGCCCCGGCTGAACGGGCTGCTCGGCGCCGTCGGCGAGGAGGAGAGCGTCTTCGCCGTCGTACCGCTGCGCTGGGAGGGCGCTGCCGCGCCGCGCACGGCGGAGGTGACCGGCCCCGACCCGGCGGTGCGGCACCGTGACGTCGAGCGGTCCCGTACCGTCGTCCGGTTCCCCACGGTGCTCGCGATGCACGCGGCGACGGTGGCCGGGGCGGGCGACCGGCCCGCGCCCGGGGCCCTCGCCGCGGCGGCCGCCCGCCCCGTCCCCGAGGGCGGCACCCGGGTCGCGCTGCCCGCTCCCGTCCTCCCCGACGTGCCGGTCCGCCACGTCCTGCGGAGCCGGCGCAGCAGCTTCGGCCGCTTCGACGCGGCGCGACCGGTGACGCCCGGTCAGCTGTCCGCCGTGCTGGCGGCCTGTGCGGCCACCTCGCTGGGCGGGGAGGCCGCTCCCGACGGCGCGCCGCGGCAGGTCCGCCTGTACGCCTTCGTGAACCATGTCGCGGGCATCCCGCCCGGCGCGTACGTCTACGACCCGGACGCGGGCGATCTCTCGCTCGTCGTCCCGGGCCCGCAGGGGGTGTTCCTCCAGGAGAACTACTTCCTGGCCAACTACAACCTGGAGCAGGCGGGCGTCGTCCTGGTGCCGACGGTGCGGACCTCGGCGGTCCTCGACGCGGTCGGGGACCGTGGCTACCGGCTGGCGGTCGGCACGGCGGGCGCGGTGGCGCAGACGTTCTACCTCGCGGCGTCCGCCCTGTCGCTCGGAGCGGGGGTGGCTCTGGGCTTCGACAACGTGTCGTTCGTCGAGAGGCTCGGTCTGCGCGACACCGCCGAGGCTCCCCTGCTCATCATGCCGCTGGGCAACGAGCGCCCGGGGCCCGCCGACTTCCGCCACGAGATCGCCTGAGGGGAGATCCGCGATGACACTGACGACCACCGAAACGGCACGCCCGCGCCCCGCCTCGTGGGAGGTGGGCCGGCGTTTCCTGCTGCGGGCCGCCGGTCTTCCCGTGGAGACCGTGCACGGGCTGCGCTGCCCGCGTACCCGTGCCTGGGCCGACGAGGTCCTGGCCGGGGAGGAACGGCTCGGCGCCGGGGGCGCCGCCCTGAGCGACACGCTGCACTCCCTGGTCGAGGCCGCCGACGCCGACGGCGACGAGGCTCGCCGGGCGCTCCTCTCCCTGCGTCGCCAGATCTTCAACAACCGGCTGCCGGCCGACCCCGGAGCCTCCGTACGGCTGGTGACGGGTCTCGATGCGTCGGCCGGTGCCCGCGTCTCCGCGTGGCTGGACGAGCGTGTCCGGCATCGCGACCTCCTCGCCCGGGGCCCCGTCGTCCTCGCGGAGGAACTCCGCTCGGCACGTTCCGAGTTGCGCTCGGCACTGTCCCAGGAGCGGTTCCGCCGCGGGCTGCTCCTCGCCTCGCCCACGCTCGACGGCAGGCTCGACGCCTATCTCGCCACCGCGAGCGCCGGTACGAGCGCCGGTACGACCGCCGGTACGAGCATCGGGACGAACCCCGGCACCGGCTCCGTCACGGGCGTCGAGCCGGGCAGGCGGATGCGCAAGATCGAGCGGTCGGCGCTCACGTATCTGTACCGCACGGCCTGCAAGACCAGCCCGTTCAGCACGTTCACCCCGGTCGCGACCGGGGTCTTCCACGGCGGCCCGGACGAAGGCGGCGCCTCCGTGCGCATCGGGGAGGAGTGGACGGGTCATGTGCGACTCAATGTCGTCGCCCTGGGGCGTCTCGCCGAGCTGATCCTCGCCGATCCCGTGCGCCGTCAGGACCTGCCCGTCGTCCTGTCCCCGGGCTGGGGGCGCGACGAGGACCGGATCCGTTACGTACGGCAGTGGGTGACGAGCGGCGACGACGACGCCTCCGTCACCTTCGACTCCGTCCGCGACCGGCTGTTCTACCTGCGGGGCAGCGGCACCCTGGAGCGGCTGCTCGCGTTCCTGGGGAACCGTACGGGGCTGCGGCACCGCGATCTGGTCGCCTGGCTCCGGTCCGAGCACGGCGCCGACGCCGCCGAGTGCGAGCGGTACGCCGCCGCACTGCTCCAGCTCGGCATGGTCCAGGTGCCGTGTCTGCGCACCGATGTGCACAGCCCCGACCCGCTGCGCTCCTTCCAGTGGGCCCTGCGCGACCTGGCGGCGCCGTGGGCCGACTCCGTCGCGGACGCCCTGGACGGTCCGGTCGGCCTCCTTGCCGCGTACCCGGCCGCGGGACTCGCCGAACGGCGCGTCCTGCTGCGCGATCTGCGCGCACGACTGCTCGATGTCCAGAGGGAGTTGGGGTCTGCCGAGCCCACCCTGCCGCGGACCCTGCTCTACGAGGACGTCGGCGCGGGCCGGGATCTGCGCTGCGACGCGGGGCTCCTCGCGGGCGCCACGGGCCGGGCGCTGCGCGCGGTCGAGGGTGTGCTGCCGATGTTCGACCTCACCCTGCCCCACCGCATCACCCTGCACGGCTTCTTCGTGGCCCGCTACGGGCGGGGCGGGCGCTGCGACGATCTGCTGGGCCTCGTGCACGACTTCCACGAGGACGTCTTCGACCAGTACGTCTCGTTCACGGGGAAGCGCACGGCGTTCGACGAGCACGGCGAGTACGTTCCCGAGGAGAACTGGCTGGGCCGCCCCGAGCTGCGGAGTCTGGACGAGGCGCGGCGTCGATTCGTCGCCGGGATGCGGGCGTTGTGGGAGGGTCACGGCACCGACGACGAACTGCACCTGCCCGACGACCTGCTCGCCGCCGTGTCGGCGGAACTGGACTCGCTCCTCGGCGACTTCGTGCCGCAGAGTCATCACCTCCAGATCGCCCTGCCCTCCCCGCCTCCCTCCCCGGGCGGCGCGGAGCCCCGGCGCCGAGTGGTGCTCAACCGTTCCTACGGCGGACTCGCTTTCCCCTTCAGCCGCTTCACCCATGTGTACGACGAGGTGACGGGCCCCGGGGTCCCCGAAGGGGCGGATCTCTCTGCGCAGTTGCGTGCGGAGTTGCGTGCTCGACAGCCCGAAGGGGCGGTCTTCGCCGAGCTGACCGGGGGTCCGGTCACCAGCAACCTCAATCTGCACGGCAGAATGACGGACCATCAGATCGTCTGTCCCGGCGAGACGGCCACGGTGCCGGAGGACGCCAGGCTGCAGCTGGACGATCTGTATCTGGAGCACGACGAGCGGGCCGACCGGCTCGTTCTGCGGTCGCGCCGACTGGACCGCGAGGTCGTGCCCGTCTACCTCGGCTATCTGGTGCCGGTGGCCCTGCCCGAGATCCCCCGCACCCTGCTGCTCCTGTCGCCGAGCACCATGACGCCGACCGACGTGTGGGGCGGGGTGCCCGAAGGGCCGGCCGTCGACGGGGTCACCCGCAGACCCCGGGTGGTGCACGGCGACATCGTCCTCAGCCGCCGCAGCTGGACGGCGGACGCCACGGTGCTGCCGGTCCGCCGCCCGGGTACGGACGAGGCCTCCTGGTATCTGGAGTGGCGGCGCTGGCGGCGCGCGCACGGCCTGCCCGACCAGGTCTTCGCCACGGTGCTGCGCGACGGCCGGCGGGCGCCGGGCGCCAAGCCCGTGTACGTGGACTTCGACAGCCCCTTGTCACTGACCGCGTTCGACGCCCTGGTGGACCGGGAGCCGGGTACCGGGGTGACGCTGCGCGAGATGCTCCCGGCCGAGGACGCCCTGCACCTGACGTCCGCGCAGGGCCGGCACGTGGCCGAACTGGCCGTCGAGACCTTCACTTCCCGCCACCGCACCGAGGACGGCCCGACATGCCGGAACTGATCTCCCCCCGCTCCTCCCCCGCGTCCGCCCCCGCCCCCTCCTCCACCCCTCCGCACTCCTTCGCGTCCTCCTCCGCCCACCCCGGCTCCGCGCCCCGGGAGCCGGGGGCGTGGATCGCACTGCACGTCTTCTACGCCGCCAGTCCCCGGCCGATGCTGGTGGACTGCGTCCGCCCGCTGGTCGCGCGGCTCACCGAGGAGGGGCTGATCACCGGCCACTTCTTCATCAACTACTGGCTGGAGGGCCCGCACGTGCGGCTGCGGCTGCGGCCCGCGAGCCAGGCGGCGGCCCCCGAGGTCCGACGCCGGGCGGAGGAGGCGCTCACCGCCTTCCTCAGGAGCCGTCCCGCCCTGTACGAGGTCGACGCCGGCTTCCTCAAGGACTTCTACAACGCCCTGTTCGACATAGAGTTCCCCGGGGAGGACCGAGGGCGCTTCATGGGTGACGACGGCAGGATGAGACTGCGGCCGAACAACACCTTCAGCGAGGAGCCGTACGCCCCCGAGTACGCCAAGTACGGCGGTCCGGCCGGTGTCGAGCTCGCCGAGTGGCACTTCCGCCACTCCAGCGAACTGGTCGTCGACGCCTTCCGCACCATGAACCTGCACCTGCGCACGGTCCTGCTCGGCACCTCCGCCCAGCTGATGATGGTGATGGCGAGCTGCTTCCTGCCGGAGGAGGACCGGCTCGCCGACTACCTGGACGGATACTACGAGTTCTGGCACCGCGCCTTCCCCGGGACCGGGTTCATCGGCTCGAAGGAGTACGAGCGGAACTACACGGAGATGGCGCCCGCCCTGGGCCGCCGCTTCGCCGCCGTCCGGGCCGCGGTCGCGACCGGCGAGCTGGGGCGGCTCCCCTCCTTCCTGCGTGGCTGGGCGGAACACTGCCTTCAGCTTCGAGGCCGTATTGAAGAGTTGGCCATCAGGGGCGAGCTGGTCTTCCCGGTCCGGGAGGGCCCCGCCCGTGAGGACACCGGGCAGGTGCGCGCGGAGCCGGCCGACGCCGTGCCGATGGAGCCGCTCACCCATGTGCCGGCGGTGCTGCCCCGGCTGCTCTCCCCGTACATGCACATGACCAACAACCGGCTGCATGTGACGATCCGCGACGAGGCCTATCTGGCCTTCGTCCTCGGCCAGGTCCTCAGGGACCCGCACGCCGGGGCGCCGGACGGCCTCGCGGTGGAGGCGGCGGACGTCTCCGTGAGCGCGCCGGACGGCCTCGCGGCGAAGGCGGCCGACGAATGACCGCCACCTCGGCGCGGGCCTACCGTCCGGCGCTCCGGTCCGGCGTGCTCCTCGGCCCGCCCCTGCTCCGCGGCCCCCGCACCGTGCATCTCGTCAGACACCCCTTGTCCGGGGCCGCGTTCGAGGTCGGGGTCAAGGAGTACTTCCTCATCTCCCTCCTCGACGGGACACGGAACCTCGACGACGTCGCGCCCGCGTACGCGGACCGTTTCGGCCGCCGGCTCGGCGAGGAGCACTGGAACCGGCTCCTCGGCCTCCTCGGTACGCGGGGGCTGCTGGCCGGCGCACCCGATCCGCCCACCCCGGCAGCCGCGCCGAAACCCCCCGACACCCTGTGGCGCGGCTCCCGGCCCATGGTCGCCGACGCCGACGCGACCACCGCTCGGCTCCACCGCGTCCTGCGTCCCGTGCTCCGCCCCACCGTCCAGCTCCCCCTCCTCGCAGCCGTGCCGGTCCTCCTGGGAGCGCTCGCGTGGCGGTCGGACGTCCTGCTCGACGACACCGCCGAGCTGGTCCGGCAGCCCGCCGCGCTCATGGGTGTCGCCCTGTTCCTCTGGCTGAGCATCACCCTCCACGAGCTGGCGCACGGCGTCGCCGCCCAGCACTACGGCGGCCACGTCGCCGAGATCGGCCTGCGCTGGCGGTTCCCCGCCGCGCTGCTCTACTGCACGGTCGACAACTACCTCTTCCTGCCCGGCCGTCGGGCGAAGCTGGTGATCGCCGGGGCGGGCGCCCATCTCAACATGGTGCTCCTGCTGCCCTTCGGAGTCTGGTGGCTCCTGCTCCCCGCCGGCGCACCGGAGCGGACGCCGCTCGCCGGGCTGCTGGTGTTCGGCACCGTCCAGGCGCTGAGCAATCTGGTACCGCTGCCGCCGCTCGACGGCTACCGGATGCTCGGCCACGCTCTCGGCACCGCCCATCTCGCCCCCGAGACCCGGACCTATCTGGCGCTGCGGCGCGGCGGCGCGGCCGAGGCGGCGGACTATCCGGTGCGGGCCCGGCGGATCTACACGGCGTACGCGATCGGCTCGACGGTCCTGGTGCTCCTCGTCGCGACGGCCACCTGCGCCTTGGTGCTCGCCCTGTTCGGCTGACCGGGCGGACGCAGGGACGCCGCTCCCCGCCTCTCCCGTCCGCTCCCCCGCCACTCCCCGACCAGAAGGATCCACGCACCACATGAGTGAGGTACAGGCCATGCCAACCACATCCGCCGTCGGCGGTTCGCCGACCGCCGCCGTCCAGGTCCAGGGGGTCTCCAAACGGTACGGAGACCGCCGGGTGGTGGACGACGTCTCCCTGGAGATCCGCCGGGGCGAGTTCTTCGGTCTGCTCGGTCCCAACGGTGCGGGCAAGTCCACCCTCATCGAGATCATGGAGGGGCTGCGCCGGGCCGACACGGGTACGGTCGCCCTCTTCGGCGAGTCGCCCTGGCCCCGCAACACCGCGCTGCTGCCCCGGCTCGGCGTGCAGACCCAGAGCTCGGCGTTCTTCGTCCGGCAGACCGCCGTCGAGCATCTGCGCACCGTCGCCGCGCTCTACGGAGCCCCCCGGAGCGCCGTCGACGCCACCCTCGAATCCGTGGGCCTCTCCGAGCAGCGCAAGGTACAGGTCGAGAACCTCTCCGGCGGGCAGCGGCAACGCCTCGCGATCGCCTCCGCCCTCGTCCACGGCCCCGAGCTGATCTTCCTCGACGAGCCGACCGCCGCCCTCGACCCGCAGGCCCGCCGCGCCCTGTGGGAGGTGCTGCGGGGGCTGAAGGCGGAGGGCCGCACGATCGTCTACACCACCCATCACCTCGACGAGGCGGAGGCGCTCTGCGACCGGATATCCATCCTGGTGGACGGCCGGATCGCCGTGACCGACTCCCCGCACAGTCTGGTCGGCGCCTCGCGCGCCCCGAGCCGCCTCATGCTTCCCCTGGGCCGGCTCGACGAGGGGCGGGCGGCGGCCATCGAGGGCGTCGAACGGGTCACCGTCGAGGGGGGCTCCCTCGTCCTGGAGACCCACGCGGCCGGACGGGTCCTCGCCGCCGTCGACCGGATCGCCGGACTCGACGGTGTGCAGACCCGCACCGCCAGCCTCGAGGACGTCTACCTCGATCTCACCGCCCGCCTCTCGGGTGCCGGACGCTCCGGCCACCCGAACGCCGAGACCACGGAGCCGTGATCATGAGCGCCTACGCCGCACTGACCGGGGCGGGCTACCGGGCCCAGGTCCGCGACAGGACCACCCTCTTCTTCACGTTCGCCTTCCCGCTCCTCTTCCTCGTCGTCTTCGGCCTGATCTTCCGCGGCCAGGCCGTCGAGGAGAGCGGTCTGTCCTACCTCTCGTACACCGCGGCCGGCGTGCTGTCCTGGGGCGTGGCGAACGCCGCCGTCTTCGGTATCGCGTTCACCCTGATGCAGTGGCGCACCGACGACATCCTGCGGCTGATCCGGATGTCCCCGGCCCCGCTCTCCGCCGTCATCGGCTCCCGCTACGCGATCGCCCTCGCCGTCGGCGCCGTCCAGTCGCTGCTCTTCGTCGGGGTCGCGATGCTGCCGGTGTTCGGCCTGCGGCCGGCCTCCGGCTGGCCGCTGCTGATCCCGGTCCTCATCCTGGGCATCACCACCTTCCTGCTGCTCGGGGTGATCATCGGGTCCTTCGCCAACACCCCCGAGTCCGTCGCGGCCGTCGCCAACTTCCTCATGCTGCCCATGGCGTTCCTGTCCGGGTCCTTCTTCCCGCTGGACTCCATGCCGTCCTGGCTGCAGAAGGTCTCCCTGGCCATGCCGCTGCGCTACCTCAACGACGCCGTCTCCCACGCGCTGGCCGGCCGCGGCGACGCCTCGGACGTGTGGGTGGGCTGCGTCGGACTCCTCGTGTTCGCCGTGGTCTTCGGTGCGGTCGCGGTGAAGACCTTCCGCTGGACCAGGTCGTCATGAGCACCGCGGAGCGCACTCTGCCGCTGCCGATGGAGCAGGCGCGGGCCGGGCTCCGGTCCGCGCTCGCCGGACGCCTCGGCCGGGACCTGCCCGTCGTCCCGGTCGGCGCCACGGACGCCGCCGCCCCGCTCGGCGGCCGGGGAGCCCCGGACCCCTGGGCGGCCGAACGCGCCGGAGCCCGTGTCCACCTCACCGCGTCCGCCGTGCTCGTCGGCCCCTGGGGCGGCGACGGGACGGCGCCCGCCTGCGGACGCTGTCTGGCGCTGCGCTGGCAGCGGCTGCGCAGCCGCAGCGAGCGGGACGCGCTGGAGACCGGCGGTCCGGAGGGTCCACGCCCGGCCGGCAGGTGGCCGCTGTTCACCGACCATGTGTACGACGCGGTCGCGGCGCTCTGCGGGGCGGTCCTCGACGGTCCCGGCGCCGAGCCCGCGGCGGCGGACCCCGCCGACCGGGCGCTGCCCCAGGTGTCCCGTCTCGACCTGGCGACGCTCGCGGTCCGTACGTACCCGCTGCTCGCCGATCCGCTCTGCCCCGACTGCGCCCCGGCGGCCGTCCCGGCCGGGCCCCGCGCGATGGACCTCGTCCAGCGGCAGAAGCCCGACCCGGGTACGTACCGGCTGCGGCCGGCGTCCTCGTACCCCCTCCCGCGCGAGGCCCTGGCCAATCCGGTCTGCGGCGCGCTCGGCGGCGGCACCTGGATCAGCGTCACCTCCCCGACGACCGCTCCGGTCGCCGGGAGCGTCTTCGTCCGCGGGTACGCCGGTCTCAACGACGTCACCTGGAGCGGGCAGGAGAACACCTTCTCCACCAGCCGCACCCTGGCCTTCCTCGAGGGTCTCGAGCGGTACGCCGGCACGCATCGGCGCGGTCCGCGCACACCCGTGACCGGGTCGTGGAACGAGCTGCGGGACGATGCCGTCGACCCGGCCGTGTGCGGCTTCTACGACCCGCGCACCTACCGGGACGATCCGCTGGTCGACCCGTTCGACCCGGACCGCGCGATCCCCTGGGAGTGGGGCTGGTCGCTCCGCGACGAGCGCCCGGTCCTGGTGCCCTCCCGGCTGGTGTACTACAGCGCCGGTCTCGCGTCCGACAACTTCGTCTTCGAGTGCTCCAACGGCTGCGCCATCGGCGGCAGCGTCGAGGAGGCGGCCCTGGGCGGACTCCTCGAACTCGTCGAACGCGACGCCTTCCTGAACGCCTGGTACGGCGACGCCCGGCTCACCGAGATCGACCTGGCCACCGTCGGGAGCCGGACCGCCGCGGCCATGGCGGAACGCGCGGCGCTCCAGGGGTACGACGTCCACGTCCTGGACAACCGCATCGATCTGCCCGTGCCCGTGGTCACCGCGGTGGCCGTCCGCCGCGACGGGGGCCTCGGCACCCTCTCCTTCGCCGCGGCGGCCTCCCTGGATCCCAGGTCGGCCGTGGAGGGAGCGCTGTCGGAGGTGCTCACCTACATCCCGCACCTCTCCCGCCAGACCCGGGAACGCCGATCCGAACTGGAGGCCATGGCCGAGGACTTCCACCGGGTCCGTCATCTCAAGGACCACGCCCAGTTGTACGGGCTGCCGCGGATGGCGGAGCACGCGCGCGGCTATCTGGATCCCCTCGCGGTGCGCCCCTTCGACGAGGTCTACCGGGACTGGGAGGCGACCGGACGGCCTCGCACCGGCGATCTGCGGGACGATGTCCGGGCCGTGACGCAGCTGCTCGCGGAGGCGGGACACGACGTGATCGTCGTCGACCAGACCACCCCGGAGCAGGAGCGGATGGGGCTGTGCACGGTCAGCACCCTCGTGCCGGGGCTGCTGCCGATCGACTTCGGCTGGAACCGGCAGCGGGCGCCGCTGATGCCGCGGCTGCGCACGGCGCTGCGCCGTGGGGGCCATCGCGCGAAGGACCTCACCGACGACGAGATCCGCGGGGTCCCGCATCCGTTCCCGTAGCGGAGCGGACCGTGGAACGTGCGCGACGGAAGGCGCCCGGTGTCCGAGGAAGCGGACACCGGGCGCGTCTCCGGCCGCGATCCGGCCGTGGGGCGGTCGATCAGGCCGAGCAGGAGGTGGTGCTGGTGGTGGAGCTGCAGGTCGAGGTCGAGCTGGTGCTGGTGGAACCGGCGAGCACGACCTCGCTGGCGTCCGAGTAGTCGGAGATCTCGAAGGTCTCGGCCTCGAGCTCGAGGATCTCGTCGGCGAGCGTGCTCAGGTCCTTGTTCATGGCGCCTCCTCATGACCACGGTCCCGCACGGGACCGACCGGGGGTGTACATCCCTCATTCCACCGCTCCCCGCTCACCGTTCGGCATGTCTCCCGCACGCACTTCGCTGGCACGGAACGCCAGCGGCGCGCCCACTCCCCCTGGAGCCCCGTGTGAACCGGCCCGAACCCCTTCACCCCGCCCTCGCCTCGGCCGGGCCGGCGGTGCGTCCCGCCCTCACCCTCTATCTGGACGTCCACCGCTCACCGGAGGTGTCCGGCGAGGAACGCCGCACGGCGGCGCTGTTCGCGGACCGGCTCGCGGCCGTGGGAATGGAGGTCTCCCGGGGCATCGGCGGTCACGGTGTGGCCGGTGTCCTGCGCAACGGCGAGGGCCCCCGGGTCTATCTGCGGGCCGAACTGGACGCCCTGCCCCTGACGGAGCGGACCGGACTGCCGTACGCGAGCGGGAACGGCGCCATGCACGCCTGCGGCCACGACCTCCATCTCTCCGCCGCGGCGGGGACGGCGGACCTGCTGGTCCGGACGGCCGCCCACTGGCGGGGGACCGTCGTCGTCCTCGGCCAGCCGGCCGAGGAGACGCTCACGGGTGCCCGCGCGATGCTGGAGGACGGACTGTACGGACGCTTCGGCCGACCGGACGTCGTCCTCGCCCAGCACGCGGCACCGCTGCCCGCCGGGATGGTCGCGCACGGCACTCCGTACGGTCCGCTGACCGCCGCGAGCACCGCCCTGGACGTCGTCCTGCACGGGCGCGGGGGGCACGCCGGGACCCCCCACCTCGCCGTGGACCCCGTGGTGACGGCCGCGGCCGTGATCACCCGTCTCCAGACGATCGTGTCCCGCGAGAGCGCCCCCGCGGACCAGCTGACCCTCACCGTCGGCACCCTGAGGGCGGGCACGGCGGTGAACGTGGTCCCGGACACGGCCGCGCTGGGCATCGGGGTGCGGGCGCTGACGGACGCCTCCCTCGACCGTGCGCTCGGCGCGGTGGAGCGCATCTGCCGGGCGGAGTGCGCCGCCTCGGCCTGTCCGCGCGAACCCGAGATCACGACCGTGTCCCGCACTCCGGCCCTGTGGGGCGATCCGGCCGCGACAGGGGCGGTACGCGACGCCCATGCCGTCCTCCTCGGCTCGGAGCGCGTGGCCGACTGGCCGCCGTCCATGGCTTCGGAGGACTTCCCGTTGTACGGCGAGGCGGGCGTCGCGCTCCACGGCGAGAAGGACGTTCCGCTCGTCTACTGGATGGTCGGCACCGCGAGCCCACGGCAGTGGGCGGCCTCGGGCGGCCGCCTCCCGCCCAACCACTCCCCGCTGTTCGCTCCCGACGTGCGCACGGCCCTGCCGGCCGCGATCACCGCCCTCACCGCCGCGGCCCTGAACCGGCTGGCCGTTCCCCCGGGCGGGGAGCCGGCCGGCCGGGGCCCGGCGCTCAGAAGGTGACCGGACGGCGCTCGTGGGGGATCTTCTCCCCGGCCTCGACGGCCAGCGGGATCCGGTTCTCGGCAGGGGGCAGCGGGCAGGTCGCGAAGTCGGTGTAGGCGCAGGGCAGGTTGGTGGCGCGGTTGAAGTCGAGCACCACCTCGCCGTCGGGTCCGGGCGCCTCGACCCGCAGGCTGCGGTTGGCCGCGTACGTGGTGACGCCCGAGGTCGCGTCGGTGAAGAGCACGGTGAAGGTGCCGGGGGTGTGTCCGTTGAAGGCGGTCAGGCTCAGCTCCCGGCCGTCGAGGCGGAAGACGACCCGGCCCGGTGCGTCGTAGACGTGGTGCAGCCCCTCGACGCTGGCGCCGACGGTGGTCGGACGGGGCTCGGCGAAGGGCTCGTACCGGCCGGTGACCACCCAGCGGCGATCGGGCGCGTACGCGGGTGTTCCGGCGAAGTCCGCCCGCAGCGGGTGGCCGGGGTGCCTCGGCCGGACCACGTCGTGGCCGCCGCGCTTGGCGACCTCGATCACGGTGTCTCCCCAGACCGCGTCGACGCCCCCGCGCTCCGGGATGACCCCGAAGTCGTACCGACCCCGGACCGCGGTGCCGTCGACGACGAACTCGGTCCCCTCGTCGAGTGCGACGGTGACGCCGTCGGGTCCGGTCCGCCAGGCCCCGGGGACGCCGGGGAAGCGCTGCGGTTCGTCGGAGATCCAGTGCAGTCCGGTGATGGCGAGGAAGCCGTGCTCGGAGGCGAGCCGGGCGTCCTTGGTGCGGTGCCAGTCCTCCCACTCGGCGGCGAAGGCGGCCGGGTCCGGGGCGCCGGGGGCGCCGGGTCCGGTCGCGGACTTGGTGTCGGCGTCGGCAGGGGCGGGTGCGGGGGCGGGTGCGTCGGGGACGTTGCGGACGCTCATCGGTCCTCCTGAAGTCGGGTGCGCGCGTCTGGTGATCGGCTGCCGAGGGAGGCCGCTCGCGCCCGTGACGACGGGCCCGGACGGGGGCCGTCGAAGGGTGGCGCTCGGGTGGGACGGGGGCACGGTGGTCGCACGCGGGCGACGGCCGGCTGCCGGGACGAGGGCCTCGGGTCAGCCGGAACAGGCCGTGGTCGTGACGCGCACGTAGTCCACGTGGCGGCGCATCACGAGCAGGGTCATGGGGCCAGCAAAGCACAACTGCCGTGCCCCGGGCCAGAGGTCCCTGGTGCGGGATCCTCGGTCCGGGGCACGGCACGCGCTCGTTCCGGGGCCGGACTCAGCGGCCCTGGAGGGCCTTCACGTTGTTTCCGAAGGTCCAGCCCTTCGACCCGTCCCAGTTCGCCGACCAGGTCATCAGGCCCTTGAGCGCACCGCCGTAGTGGTTCCACGCCTGCGCCACGAGCGACGGCGCCATGTGGCCGCCGCCCGCGCCCGGCTGGGCCGGCAGGCCGGGGACCTGCTTGTCGTACGGCACCCGGATGGTGGTGCCCTGGATCACGAGGCCCCGGTTCAGACAGTCGGTCTGCGCGACGAACCCGGCGACGGTTCCCGCGGAGTAGGAGTCGCCCGAGCATCCGTACATGCTGCCGTTGTAGTACTGCATGTTGAGCCACCACAGGCGCCCGTTGTCGGCGTACTTCTTGACGATCGGGAGGTACGACCCCCAGATCGACCCGTAGGCCACGCTGCCGCCGGTGACGTACGCGGTCTCCGGCGCCATCGTCAGTCCGAAGCCGGCGGGCATGCGGGCGAGGACGCCGTCGATGATGTGCACGAGGTTGGCCTGCGAGGTGGAGAGGGTGCCGATGCTGCCGCTGCCGACCAGGCCGGTCTCGATGTCGATGTCGATGCCGTCGAAGTTGTACTTCTTCAGGATGGGCACGACGGTCTCGACGAATCGGTCGGCGACGGCGCGGGAGCTCAGGTCGATGCCCGCGGCGGCGCCGCCGATCGACAGCAGGATGGTGGCTCCGGCCGCCTTGGCGTTGCACATCTGCGCGGGGGTGCCGACACGGACGGTGCTGTCCATGCCGTCCTCCCACAGCACCGTGCCGTCCGAGCGGATCACCGGGAAGGCGGCGTTGATGACGTTGTAGCCGTGGGCGGCGAAGCGCGGGTCGTCGATGGGCGCCCATCCGAAGGGCGGGTGGACGCCGTTGGCCGCGCCGTCCCAGTTCTCCCAGTACCCCTGGAGCACCTTGCCGGTGGGCTTCGGCTTGAGGGCACAGGTGTCCGCCGCCGCGGCGGACGGGGCGGCGGAGGCCGCGGTGGCGGGGGCGGTGAGGGCGGCGGCCGCGAGCAGGGCGGCGAGGCCCGCTCCGAGGACACGGGCGATGCGAGAGCCTGGCATGCGTGCTCCTGGGGACGTGGGGGGGATGGTCCTGGGCATGGCGCGCGCTCCAGCAGACCGTAGGTTGGTCCAGACCTTTCGTCAACCACCCTCGCGTACAAGGGTGTTGAACCGCTTCCGCTCGACGGCACGCAGGGATCGCAGCAGATGCCGCAGCGCGGGCCCCGGCGGACCCGGCCGTACGGCGAGCGACGTGGTCACGGCGAGGCCGGCGAGCGGCCGGACGGCCACCCGAGGGGCCGACGGCACCCCGCGCACCTCGTAGAAGAGGGTCCACGAGGCCGCCCGCGCCGTACCGATCGCGGCGAGCGTGGCCCGGAGATCGGTGAACGGCGGCCCCGGGACGGGCCGGGACCCGACGGCGCGCAGGGCGCCGGTGACCAGCTCGTGGAAGGGCGGGTTGCCCCCGGGTGAGAGTCGCAGCGGGAGCCGGGCGAGCTGCTCCAGGCGGAGCTCCCGCTCGGCCGCGAGCGGATGACTCTCCGGCAGTGCGACGTACAGCGGATCGCTCCACAGCGGCAGCAGTTCGAGCCCGGGCGCGCTCGGGACCGCCCGGACCAGGGCCGCGTCCAGCTCTCCGGCACGCACCGCGGCCAGTCTGCCGGCGACCGGCAGCCGGTACAGGCGCACCTGCAGTCGCGGTGCGCCGGTGGCGAGTTCACCGAGGACGCGGTCGATGCGGTCGCCCGGGCCGTGGATGGCGGCGAGGCGCAGGATCCCGTCGTCGCCGGCCGTGATGTCGGCGGCCACGCGCGCGGCGTGCTCGGCGGTCGCGAGTACGGCGCGGGCCTCGGGCAAGAGCCGTTCACCCGCGCCGGAGAGACCGACACGCCGGGTGGTGCGTTCGAAGAGCACCACGCCCCATTCGCGTTCGAGCCGCCGGATCTGCTGACTCACCGCCGACTGCACGATGCCGAGGCGTTCGGCGGCCTTCCCGAAGCCGCCCTCCTCCGCCACGGCCACGAAGTACCGCAGCTGGCGCAGCTCCATGAGGCTGTCCGTCCCTCTCGATCCCTGCCCGGCCCATTCATCACGAACGGTGATTTCTGTCGTCGACAACCGCCTGTGGTGCGGAACGTCTTCCCGGGCTCGAATGGAACCCGCACCGGAGATCCATGACGAAGGAGTGAGGAACGATGCCCGAGACCGGGAAGGCGCTGGTGGTACGCCCCGAGGAGGCCGAGGAGGTACGGCTCCCCCACGGCGGCGGGTTCCGTCTCCTCGCCGACGCGGGCGACACGGAGGGCGCGCTGGGGGCCAATCGTCTCGTCCTCGGCGAGGGTGCGGCCGGCGCCAGGTCGCACTACCACGCACGGTCGACCGAGTTGTTCTACGTGCTCGAAGGCTCCGCGCGGTTCACCCTGGACGGTCGTACGACGACCGTGCCCGTCGGCGGACTGGTCTCCGTCCCGCCCAGGGTGCCGCATTCCTTCGGTGCCGCTCCCGGCTCGACCACGGAACTGCTCGTGGTCCTGACACCGGGAGTCGACCGCTTCGGCTACTTCCGGTCCCTGGGCCGCATCCAGCACGGCCTCGAGACCTTCGATCAGCTTCTGCCACTGCAGGACCAGTACGACGTGCATTTCCTGTGAGGTCGTCCGGCCTCACGCCCCCCGTGCGACACCGAGCGGTGTGCGCACCGGGCCGCGCGCGGGATCAGGCCGTGTGGAGCGTCAGCCCGTAGCGGCCGAGGATCTCGTTGATGGGCTGGAACCAGGTCTCGCCGCCGGAGGAGCAGTTGCCCCAGCCGCCGGACGTGACGCCCTGGGCCTGGTCGCCGCTGATGAAGGCACCACCGGAGTCACCGCCCTCCGCGCACACGCTGGTCTTCGTCATCTGGTAGACGGCGCCCTGGCTGTAGTTCACCGTCTCGTTCTTGGCGAGGACGGTGCCGCAGTGCCACTTGGTCGTGGAGCCGGAGCGGCAGATGGACGCGCCCACCGGAGCCTCGGCGGAGCCCCGTACGAGCCGGTCCGGCACCGCTCCCCAGCCCAGCACGACCGGGACCGTCCACCAGCCGCTGTGGATGCTCACGTAGGCGTAGTCGTTGCCGGGGAACGAGGAGCCCTGGAAAGTGCCCATGGCGGACCCGTCCCAGCCCCGCACCGCCGCTCCGGCCTGGCCGCAGTGCCCGGCGGTGACGAAGCCGCCGTGCACGGAGAAGCCTATGGAACAGCGGACGTTGCCGGTGTAGTACGGGTCGCCGCCGACGGTTCCGGCGGCGTACGTGCGGGGTGCGGTCGCCGTCTCGGCGACGGTGACGGGGCCGGTCTCGCGCGCCCGCTCGACGAAGGCGCGCACGGCGGGCGCGTTCCGCTCGGCGCCGACGACGGTGACGACGACGCTGTTGGTGCGGGAGTCGACGTGCCAGCCGGCGACACCGGCGGGGGCGGTGCGGGTGTCGAGCCGGGCCTTGGCGCGGTCGAGTTCGCCGGCGCTGTGGCGGACGATCCGGGTGTCGGCGCCCAGCGCCCGGACGTCCGCCTCCTCGGCGCGGTCGGTGAGCGCGACGACGAGCCGTCCGGTGCGCGTGTCGAACCAGGAGCCGCCGTAGGAGCCGCCCGCCGCCTTCTTCGCCTCGGACTCCACGCGTGCCGCCGTGCGTTCGGCCGCGAGCCGCTCCTCGGCCTGCCGCGCCGTGAGCCCGAAGTCCTGGCGCATCGCGTCGAGAAGTCCGTCCGAGGCCGCGGGGGCGGCGGGGCTCGCACTCGCGGGGGCCACGTATCCGGCGCCGAGTCCGACGGTGAGCAAGAGGGCCGCGACGGCCGCGCGCACGGCGGAAGTGCGTTTCACAGTGTGCCTCCTAGTGGGGGAGCAGGCGTTGAGAGCGCTCTCAAGCGAACGCGAGAGTCACGTTAGCGACAGCTCACTTGTCAGGTCCATACCACGCACACAGTTTCCGGCCGGAGGGCCGAGGCGTGCGAACGTCCGCAATTGCTTGCTGAAACACTCTGCAAGATCTTGCTGAGAGCGTCACCGGCTGCTTAACTCACCAGCGGTCACAGGCAGTTGTCAGCCCGCCCGCGAAGCCCGCGCAGAGGCTGGCCGCCATCCCTCGTGCACGAGAGGAACATTGATGAGCAGCCAGTACGACGTCCTCGTCCTCGGAGGATCGGGCGTCGACACGATCGTGTACGTGCCCGAACTCCCCCTGCCGTACGCCGACAGCTACATGATCCGGCCGGGCATCGAGACCCGCGCCGGACAGACCGGCGACTTCGTGGCACTGGGCCTGAGCGCCCTCGGCCTGCGGACGCACCACCTCGACATGATCGGGGACGACCCCTCGGGCGACCTCATCAGGGCCTTCCACCGCGACCGTGGCATCGGGTTCACCGAGGTGCCCCTGCCCGGCGGGACGAAGCGGGCCGTCAACCTCGTCGGCCCCGACGGCCGTCGGCTCTCGCTCTACGACGACAGCCGCTCCCAGGAGTCCGACCGGCTGCCCGAGGAACTGGTCCGCTCCCTCGCGTCGGCGAGCCGCCACGCCCATGTCTCCATCACGTACCCCTGCGCCTTCACCCTTCCGCAGCTGCGCGAAGCGGGCCTCACCGTCTCCACGGACCTCCACAACTGGGACGGCGAGAACCCGTACCACGAGCCCTTCGCCTACGGCTCGGACCTCGTCTTCGTCTCGACCACGGCACTGCCCGACCCGGAGCGGACCATGCGGCGGATCCTGGAACGGGGCCGGGCCGAGGTCGTCGTCGCCACCGCGGGGGCCGAGGGCGCGTACGTGCTGACCGCCGACGGGCTCGTCCATGTGCCGGCCGTCGCGCCCCGCGAGCCGGTGATCGACTCCAACGGCGCGGGCGACGCGTTCGCCTCCGGTTTCCTCTTCGGCCGGCTGAACGGCGAGGCCCTCGACCGCTGTGCCCTCTACGGCGCGGTGGCCGGAGCGTACGCGTGCACCGTGCCCGCCACCGGGAGCGACGCCATCGACCGCGCCGGGCTGCTCAAGGAGGTCGCCGAACTGACGGGCTCCGCCGGGACCGGCGGCGCCGGGGCCGGTGGCCCTGGCCCGGCGGAGGCGGTGCGATGACCTCCGCCCCGCCCGCGGCCGCCTCCTACGACGTCGTCGTCCTGGGCGGCGGCGTGGCCGGCTGCGTGCTGGCCTCACGCCTCAGCGAGGACCCCGGACGCACCGTCTGCCTCGTCGAGGCGGGCCCCGACTACGGCCCCCGCCCGGACGACTGGCCCCGGAAGACGCTCAACGCCCGCGCGCTCGCGCGGGACGACGTCTGGGAACAGCACGCGCCCGCCCACCGGATCCGCGGCCGAGTCCTCGGCGGCTCCTCCTGCGTCAACGGCTGCTGGAACACCTGGGGTTCGGCGGCCGACCACGACGAGTGGGCGCGGGCCGGCGGCCCCCGCTGGACCGCCGCCGCGATGGAGCCGTACCGCGACAGAGCGGTGGACCGGATGGGGCTGCGCCGGGTGCCCGGGAACGAGCTCTCGGCGTGGAGTCACGCGGCCCTCGCAGGGGCGCGCGCACTCGGATACGGGGAGGTCGACATGGCTCGCCCCGGCTCCCCCGGCTACGGCTCCCCGCTGATCAACGCCGTGGACGGGCGGCGGTGGAACGCCGCCTTCGCCTATCTGGACGCCGACACCCGCCGTCGTCCGAACCTCTCCGTGCTGGCCGACGCCGTCGCCGACCGGATGATCGTCCGTCACGGCCGGGTGGAGGGGGTCGTCGTCCACGACGGCGCCGGTCCGCGTACGGTGACCGGCGGCCGGTACGTGGTGGCGTGCGGGACCTTCGGCTCACCGGCCCTGCTCCTGCGCAGCGGCATCGGCCCCGCCGGCCACCTGCGCGACACCGGTGTCACCCCCGCCGTGGACCTTCCCGGTGTGGGGGCCAACCTCAGCGACCAGCCCGGGGTGTTCCTGCCGCTCGTCCCGACACCCGAGCTGAACGCGGCGCTGGCGGCGAAGGACGCACGCGGTGAGCTGTACGTCAGCCGGGTCCTCCTCAGGATCGCGAGCGGCCTCTCCCCCGCCGGCGAGTGGGACCTGCACGTCCTTCCCTCCGCAGGCGCGCCGCTCTTCGGTTCGCTGCCGCCGGGCGAGTACGAGGCCGGGGTGTCCGCCTTCCTCATGAAGCCGGTCTCCCGGGGCAGTGTGCGGCTGGCTTCGGCCGACCACACCGCGGCGCCCCTCATCGATCCGGGGTTCCTCTCCGACGCCGGCGGCCACGATCTGGCGGTGCTGCGCTCGGGCCTCGAATCCGCCCGCCGGCTCGCGGAGTCCGCCCCCTTCAAGGAGCTCGCCTCGCTTCCCCCGGGCCCGCCCGCGCACGAGCTTCCCGAGGCGGAGCTGCGCGCCCGGCTCGGCACGTACTGGCACCCCGTCGGGACCTGTGCGATGGGGCCGGCCGGAGATCCCGCCGCGGTGGTGGACGGCGAGGGCCGTGTCCACGGGGTGGAGAACCTCCGTGTGGCGGACGCGTCCGTCCTGCCGACGGTTCCGGCGGCCAACACCCAGCTCCCGGTCCTCGCCCTCGCCGAGCTGCTCGCGGAGGCCATGACGACGGGAGCGACCCCGTGATCCTGACCGAAACCCGCCCCCTGTACGGATGCATGGGTCTCGGCGGCGGCTGGGACACCACCCCGTACGGCCCCGAGGACATCGCCCACGCGGAGGCAGCCGTCGAGGCGGCGCTCGACACGGGGATCACCGCGTTCGACCACGCCGACATCTACCGGTACGGCAAGTCCGAGGCGGTCTTCGGCGAGGTGCTGTCCCGGGCGGCCGGGCTGCGCGAACGGATCACCCTGCAGACCAAGTGCGGCATCCGCCTCCCCGAGGACGGCCGTCCGGGGCTGTACGACCTGCGGGGCCCGACCATCGCCCGGTGCGTGGAGGAGAGCCTCACCCGGCTGCGGACCGACTTCGTCGACGTCCTCCTGCTCCACCGGCCCGACCCCCTCGCCGACCCGGCGGAGATCGCGAAGACCCTCACCTCGCTGCACCGTCAGGGTCTGGTGCGCCGCTTCGGGGTGTCGAACATGAGCGCGCCGCAGATCGCGCGGCTGCAGTCCCACCTCGGCCTGCCCCTGACCGTCAACCAGCTGGAGATGAGTCTCCACCGCCGCGACTGGGTCGAGGAGGGTGTCCTGGTGAACACCCCGGCGGCGGCCGGGGTCGGCTTCCCCACCGGCACCACCGAGTACTGCGGGGAGCGGGGCATCCGGCTCCAGGCCTGGGGGGCGCTCGCCGGAGGACGGTTCGGCGACCCCGGGGCGACACCGGCCGGGCGGCTCGTGAGCCGCCTCGCGGAACGCCGGGGCACCACACCGGAGACGATCCTGCTGTGGTGGCTCCAGAAGCACCCCGCCGGCATCGCGCCCGTCATCGGGACCACCCGCCCCAGCCGCATCCGGGCCTGCCGTGACGCCGTGACCCGGGCGCCCGGGCTCACCCACGAGGAGTGGTACGAGCTGTGGACCGTCGCGCGGGGAGCCCCGCTGCCGTGACCGAACCGCCCCCGCCCCCGCCCCCGCTTCCGCTCCCGCCGGGCGCCCGGGACCTCCCGCCGCCCGTTCCCGCCTTTCCCTACGGAGAGACCCCGTGACCACCATCGCCCCGCCCGTGGCGGGCTCCTTCGAGTCGGCCCGGTTCTACATCACCTTCCGCTGCAACTCCCTGTGCGGGTACTGCAACGTCTGGCAGGACGACAAGTTCAAGGGCTACGAGGAGCTCACGCTCGAAGGCGGCCGCCGGATCCTGGACGAACTCCACGCGCTCGGTGTGCGGTACGTCGACTTCACCGGCGGCGAGCCGGTGCTCCACCCGCACATCGACGGCATCGTCCAGCACGCGAAGTCCCTCGGCATGACGGTCGAGATCACCAGCAACGGCATCCGGTTCGCCAAGCACATCGACGCGATCGTGCCGTACGTCGACACCATGAACGTGTCGCTCGACACGCTCCGCCCCGAGCGGTACCGGGCGATCCGCGGGGTGCCCACCCTCGACCGCGCACTGGACGTGATCCGGGGTGTCGTCGCCTCCGGCTCGGGCAATCTGAAGCTCATCTGCGTGGTCACCCGAGAGAACGTGGACGAGGTGCCGGAGCTGCTGCGCTTCGCCCGGGAGAACCGGGTGACCATCTACCTCTCCACCATGTTCGAGTACTTCGACGAGCAGGACACCGTGCGCGACGTGCGGCGTACCGCCAGGAAGCTCAAGGTGATCGAGCAGAACGGCAAGCCGGTCGCCGGCGGGGCCGGCGGTTGTGGGCCGGCCCGTCCCGAGGAGGTGCCGGGACCGGCCGACGGCTCGATACCCGATCTGCTGCTCGGCCTGCTCTACGAGCCCTTCTCGCTGATCAACCTGCACTTCCGCAAATACGTGGAGGCACAGGACCCGACGGCTCCGACGCACTGCTCCGCCAACAAGCGCATCCTGACCGTCGGCCCGGACGGGCGCCTCGTCCTCCCCTGCTACCACGCGTTCGACAACTCCGTCCTGTGGGACCGGGACCTCGCGGAGCTGGTCCGCGACGAGGAGTTCCTGCGGGTCCGGGACGAGGAGGTCGGCTTCCGTCCGGAGTGCCGAGGGTGCACGGTCTTCCCGTACATCGGGCTGTCCTTCAGCTACCGCTTCGACAAGGTCTTCCTCTACCAGGCCCTGTCCGAGGAGATCGCCAAGATCAAGGGGCGGTTCGTCGACCCGCTCCACCCCCGGATCGCGCCGCCGGCCTCCGAGGCCCTGCTCCGTGACTTCGCGGCCCTTGAGCGGTTCGTCGACGACGTGCTGCCCGTACCGCGTCCCCCGCTGTCCGAGGACCACCTGTACGGCTTCGAGGTCACCGCGTCGGGTGTCCGCCGCGACCTGATCGCCGGCGCGACGGGCGTGGAGGAGCTCCTCGCCGACCACGCGCAGGAGCAGTGCTGGGGCGTACAGCGCTCGCCGCACACCTGGCTGCGGCTGGTGTACCGCGAACTCGTACCGACCCTCCGCGAGGTGACCGGGCAGGGGTTGGTGCCCGAGTCCTCCTACGAGCAGCTGGTGGCGGAGCTCTACGGGGTGCAGCTGGCCTGGTGGCGGGCTTACCTCGGCCGGTACTTCCGCGGCGGCGAGACCCTGGACACGGAGGCGGCGCTCGGCGTCGTGGCGCGGTTCCTGTCCCGGACCGGTGCGCTGCTGCCCGACGATCCCGCGTCCGCGCGCGTCCGGCAGATCCTGCTGCACGCGGGCTGTGTGCTCGGGCTCCCGGCGGTGACGCTCGCGCCCCTCGCGGTCCACGAGCCCTTCGCCGAGGCGGCGCTGCTGGCGAAGCACCTTCTCCTCGTCGCGTCCGATGAGGAGCTCGACGGGTACGCCGCGCTCCTCCCGCCCGCCGAGGCGGCGGCCCTGCGCCGGGCCGGCCAAGGGGACGCTCCCGAGGAGGAGACCGCGGGCGGGACGGCGGGGCCCGTCGACCTCGCGCTCGACCTTCTCCTCGACGGAGCGGGTCCGCTCGACGAGCGGTCGGTGACCGCGCTGATCGCCGGCGTGCGCGCGCTCGCGGCGGAGCACTCGCCCGACGAGGTGGCCGGCCGGCTGCTCGCACGGGAGCTGCGCGCCCCGCGGCTCGTGCGTGCCCGGGGCGAGGTGCTGCGGCGCGGCTGATCACCACGGGAGCGGGAACCGACAGCACGGTGCCCCTCGGACCGGATGCGGTCCGAGGGGCACCGTGCTGTGCGGTGCGCGGTGTCAGCGCGGGTCGGCGGTGCTCACCCCGGTCGCGGACAGGAGCGCTCCCCCGGTGTTCCGCTGGGTGGCGACGAGCTGCCCCCGCAGGGCCTCCGGTATCCGGTCGCGGTCCCGGGGATCGACGGTGAAGGCCTGGTGGCGTGCGAGGTCCGGGTGGCCGGCCCGCTGTTCGTCGGTCAGGACGGCCGGGACGAGCCGGAGCCACCGTCCCTCGTCCGAGAGGGCTCCGTCCTCGACGGTGATGCTCCCCTCGGGGGCGTACACGAGCTGCTGGCTGGTGGAGTCGGTGGCCTTGACGTCCCAGACGAGGGTGGTGCCGTCGAGCCAGGTGGCCTTCGACCGGGAGAGGTCGAGGTCCGGGGCGGTCCGGGTGCCGGGCAGCAGGTAGCCGGTGGCGCCGCCGAGCAGCCACACCTCCTTGCCGTGGGAGCCGAACTCCAGCGACCGGTCACCGGGAACGTCCTTCTCGTCGCCCCGGTGGACGATGTAGCTGAGCGAGGCCGCCCCGTCGGCCAGGGGCACTTCGTAGACCGCGCCGAAGGCGTCCCGGCGCACGGGCGCGAGTGGTTTCGCCCAGTCGGTGGGGGTCGCGGCCCCGGTCCAGGTGTGCAGTCCCCAGCCCGTGTAGTCGCCGTCCGGCCGGTAGTAGTGGATGACGGCCTTCGTGCCGTCCTGCGGTGGGTAGACCCCGTCCGGGACCGTCTCGGACTGGCCCGCACCGCCCTGTTCGATCCACACCTCCCCGGTGCGGCCGAGCTCCACGGTGCGCGGGGGTCCGTCCGTGACCCCGTCCTTCTCGACGGTGTACGGGACTGTTCCGGTGGTCGGGTCGACCTTGACCCACGCGAAGGCGCCGAAGGCGTCCCGGCCGGTGAACCCGGCCGTGGCCGTCCCGGAGATGAGCCGCCAGCCGGTGTAGTCGCCGTCGGGGCGCCGGTAGTGCACGACCGCGTGGTCGCGGTCGACGGCGCTGGGGCGGCCCGGGGCGGCGGGGGCTCCGGCGGTGGAGGAGGCGAGGTCGCTCGTGGTCCGTCCGCGGGTGTCCACGAGAACCGCCTTGTAGCGGAGCGGTGTGCCCTCCCTCACCTGGTCGGAGAGGTGCTGCGTGACCTTGTAGGGGGCGTGGTCGGCGGAGCCGAGGACCTGCCAGGGGCCGTTGCCCACCTGGGCGGCGAAGACGACGCGGTTCAGTTCGCCGGCTCCCGATCCCGCTCTCCCCGCGGCCTCCGATCCCGCTCCCGCCTTGATCTCGGCGGAGATCTCCACGTCGCCGGTGGCTCCGGCGGCGGGGGCGACCGTGGTGACGGCGGGCGCGGTGCGCGGGCGTTCGATCGGGTTGCGGGCCTTGAGGACGACGGCCGAGAGCGCCGGCACGGTGACGGTGACCCGGCGGTCGCCGTCGCTGCGCAGCGCCTTCGTGTCGCCGTAGAGGGGGGCGAAGAGGGTGCGGGCGGTGCCGGTGGTCAGGGTGACCGTCCTCGGTTCGGCGGCGTTGTTGACCGCGACGAGGTGTTCGGTCCGTTCCCGGGGGTCGATCCGGGAGTACGCGTACACGCCCGCGCCCCGGTCCGCGTACCGCTCGATCTGGACGCCGTCACGGAGCGCGGGGTGCTCCTCCGTGAGGCGCGAGAGGCGGGTGATGGAGCGGTAGAGCGGGTGCCCGGTGTCGTACGCGTCGGTGGCGTGGGTGCGGTCGGTGCCGAGCTGGTCGTCGTCGAGGTAGTCGGCGACCTTCGAGGCGAAGAGGGTCTGGCGGGCGTCCTTGTCGCCGCCGGCGCCGGTGAAGCCCTGCTCGTCGCCGGCGTAGACCACGGGGTTGCCGCGGGTCAGGAACATCACCTCGTTGGCGAGGCGGGCCCGGCCGAGGAGTTCGCCGCCGTCGGCGTCCGGGTTGTCCTTGAGCAGGTAGCCGCCCATGCGGCCCATGTCGTGGTTGCCGAGGAAGGTGACCTGCTCGTAGGCGTTGGCCTTGTCGGTGGTGTACCGGTAGTCCTGGGCGAGGACGGCGCCGAGGTCGGACGCGGGGCCGCTCAGGGACGCGAAGCCGCGGACGGCCTGCTGGAGCGGGAAGTCGAGGGTGGCGTCGAGCCTGCCCCTGGTGACGTAGGGGGCTGTCACGGAGGGGTCCGAGGAGAGGACCTCGCCGAAGATGAGGAAGTCCTCGCGGCCCCGCTTCGCGGCGTAGGCGTCGAGGGCGGTGGCCCATCGGGTCCAGAACGCCATGTCGACGTTCTTGACGGTGTCGACGCGGAAGCCGTCGATGTCGAAGTCCTCGACCCACTTCTGGTAGATCTCGGCGAGGCCGCGGACGACCTCGGGGCGCTCGGTCCACAGGTCGTCGAGGCCGGTGTGGTCTCCGTGCAGCCCGCTCTCACCGACGAAGGTGGAGTCGCCCCGGTTGTGGTACATCGCCGGGTCGTTGAGCCAGGCGGGCTTCTTCACGTCGCGCTCGGCCTCGGGGACCACGGGGGTGTAGGCGAAGCTCTCCCCGGTCACCTCCGGTGTCACGGCCGTGTCCTCGAAGGGCCGTCCGGTGCTGTCCAGGTAAGGGTAGGCGCCCGTGGAGCGGTAGCCGTACGCGTTCTCACCGCTCCTGATGACGTCGGCGGTGTGGTTGGTGATGACGTCGAAGAAGACCTTCATGCCCTTGCGGTGGGCGGCCGCGATGAGCTTCCGCAGGTCCTCGTTGGTGCCGAAGTGCGGGTCGACCTGGGTGAAGTCGGTGATCCAGTAGCCGTGGTAGCCGGCGGACGCGTCTTTTCCGACGCCTTGGACGGGCTTGTTCTTGAAGATCGGCGCCATCCAGATCGCGGTGGTGCCGAGGCCCTTGATGTAGTCGAGCTTTCCCGTGAGGCCCTTGAGGTCGCCGCCCTGGTAGAAGCCCTTGTCGGTGGGGTCGTAGCCGGTCTGTGTACGGCTGCCGGTGAGACCGCCCCGGTCGTTGGAGGTGTCCCCGTTGGCGAAGCGGTCGGGGAGCACGAAGTAGAACTGCTCGCGGGTGAGGTCGTGCCGCGCGGGCTGGGCGGCGAGCGCGCGGTCGGAGGGCGGCGGCGGGGTCCGGTGGGTGGCGGACGCCGGGAGTTGTGCGGTGACCGCGGTGGCCATGAGGGCGACCGTGGTGGCGAGGGCGACGCGGGCGGCGCGTCGCCCGCGGGTGCGCACGGCCCGTGCGGGGGCGTGTGCTCGATTCACTGCGGGGTCCCTTCCCGTAGGGGTGGTGTCGGTGCGTCCACACGGCCGGGGCCGGTCGCTCCCGGCGGGGCGTGCGCCACGGTCGTGGCGGCGGGCCGGGCGCGTCCGGTCACGGTGTGTACCAGCGCACCGTGTCTGCGAGGGCGCGGTCGAAGTCGGCGCGGGGCCGGTATCCGAGTTCCCGCCGGATCCGGGTGTCGTCGACGGCGTACCGCCTGTCGTGTCCCTTGCGGTCCGTCACCCGGGTGACGCGGTCGGCCGGGGCGCCGCACAACTCCAACAGGTGACGGGTGAGTTCGAGGTTGGTGAGGGCCGTGCCGCCGCCGATGTTGTACACCCGGCCGGCGCGGCCGCGGGTGCGGACGAGTTCGAGCGCGGCCACGTGGTCGTCCACGTGGAGCCAGTCGCGGACCTGGGAGCCGTCGCCGTACAGGGGGACGTCGCCCCCGGCGAGCAGGGCGGTCACGAAGCGCGGGATCAGTTTCTCCGGGTACTGGCGCGGGCCGAAGTTGTTGGAGCACCGGGTGACGCGTACGTCCAGGCCGTGGGTCCGGTGGTAGGCCAGCGCCATGAGGTCCGCGGCCGCCTTCGAGGCCGCGTACGGGGAGGTGGGCCGGGGCGGGTCCTCCTCCGTCGCGGCGCCGGTGTCGATCGATCCGTAGACCTCGTCCGTGGAGATCTGCAGGAAGGTCGCCACGCCGTGCCGCAGGGCGGCGTCGAGGAGGGTCTGGGTGCCCAGGACGTTCGTCCGGACGAAGGGCGCGCCGTCCTCGATGGACCGGTCGACATGGGACTCCGCGGCGAAGTGCACGATCTCGTCGTGCCCCGGCACCACCCGGTCGACCAGCGGCGCGTTCTCGACGCCGCCGCGTACGAAGCGGAATCGCGGGTGGTCCCGCAGCGGCTCCAGATGGGTCGGGTCGCCCGCGTAGGTGAGCTTGTCGAGGACGGTCAGGGACACGTCGGGCGGTCCGGCGGGGCCGAGCATGTGGAGGGCGTACGCCGAGCCGATGAAGCCGGCGCCGCCGGTGACGAGGATGCGTCGCGTCATGGGGTGAGGTGCACCTTGCTGTGGTCGCCGAGGACGAGTCGATGGGCGTAGGGGAAGCGGGGTGCGGCGACGACGGCGCCGCGGCCGATGAAGGAGCGTTCGATGCGGCCGGCGCATTCGACGTCGGCGCCGTCGAGCAGGACCGAGGCCTCGATGGAGCTCTCCCGCACCCGGCAGTTGGCGCCGATCGAGGTGTACGGGCCGATGACGGCGTCGCTGATGACGCTCCCGGGGCCGATGATGACGGGCCCGGTGATCCGTGATCCCCGGACCACGGCGCCCTCGGCGAGGCTGACCCGGCCCACGACGGCGCTGTCCTGGTCGACCTTGCCGTCGAGGCGTCCGGTGAGGCCGTCCAGGACGTGCCGGTTCACCTCCAGCATGTCGTCGACGCTTCCGGTGTCACGCCACACGGAGGTGGTCCTCTCGGCCCGTACCTGGTGTCCGCGGTCGACGAGCCACTGGATGGCGGAGGTGATCTCCAGTTCGCCCCGGGGTGACGGGCGGATCGCGCGCACCGCCTCGTGCAGTGCCGGGGTGAAGGCGTAGACGCCGATGAGCGCGAGGTCTCCGCGCGGGCTCGGGGGCTTCTCCTCGACGCCCGTGACGAGTCCGTCCTCGTCGACCTCGGCCACTCCGAAGGCGCTCGGGTCGGGGACGGGTGTGACGAGCAGCCGGGCCGCGGCGGGTTGCGAGGCGGCGCGGGCGACGAAGCCGGCGATGCCGTCCTGGAGGTAGTTGTCCCCGAGGTAGACGAGGAAGTCGTCGTCGGCGAGGAAGTCGCCTGCCACGGCCACCGCGTGGGCGAGGCCGAGCGGCCGGCTCTGGCGCACATAGGTGATGTCGAGTCCGAAGTCCGTTCCGTCGGCGACCACATGACGGATGTCGTCCTCGTAGTCGCCGACGACGAGGCCCACTTCGCGGATGCCGGCCGCCGCGATGGCCTCGAGGCCGTAGAAGAGCACGGGCTTGTTGGCGATCGGCAGGAGCTGTTTGGTCCCGGAGTGGGTGAACGGGCGCAGTCGACTGCCGGTTCCACCGGCCAGGACCAGGGCTTTCACATCGTCTGCCTTCGGTCGGGCGCGGTACGGGGGTGTCTGTGCACGGTCCCTCCTCGTGATCGAGGCATATGTCTGTGGTCCTACCGCCGAACTCAAGCAGAGCCGGACTACGCATCGCAAGCTCTCTCTGAAACTTTCTGCAATGGCTTGCTACGAGTCCCGCCGGAGTGCTTCACTCACACCGCGAATCGATCAACTGACCGGATATCCACATCAGTTCATCCACTCCGGAGGGGCACCGTTGTCAGGTCACCAGCAGGAACAGCTGGCCAGAGAGGCACGGCACCTCGCTCCCGGCGCCTCCGAGGAGGCGGCGCTGGGGAGACGCGTCTTCGCCGAGGGACGCGGGGCGGTCCTCACCGACCTGGACGGCAACCAGTACGTCGACCTCGCCGCCGGCACCCTCACCCAGTCCCTCGGTCACGGCCATCCCGAGGTGGTGGCGGCGCTGACACGCCAGGCGAACCTGCTGTGGAACGTGCACGACAGCTCGACACCCGAACGGGCCGCCTTCTTCGAACTGCTGGCCCGGCTCCTGCCCGAACACCTCGACACCTACGCCCTGTTCTCCACCGGAGCCGAGGTGGTGGAGGCCGCGCTCCGCGTCGTCCAGTCGACCGCCGAGCCCGGCCGCAACCGCGTCGGCGCCCTGCGCCACGGCTTCCACGGCAAGACCATGGGCGTCCGCATGCTGGTCCACTGGGACGTCGGCCACCAGTCCTTCTCCGGCAACAGCGTCCTCGGCTACTCGCCGTACTGCTACCGCTGCCCGCTGGAGCTCGAATACCCCTCCTGCGACGTCCGCTGCGCCACCCTCGTCACCCGCCACATCGCGTCGAAGCCGAATGTGTCGGCCCTCGTCTTCGAGCCGGTCCTCGGCGCGGCCGGAGTCGTCGTGCCGCCCGCCGGCTACTGGGAGCGGATCTCCGAGGCCTGCCGGGACAACGGCGTCCTCCTCGTCGCCGACGAGGTGCTGACCGGAGGTGGCCGCACCGGCGCCTTCCTCGCCTCCGAACGCGTCGGGGTGGAGCCCGATCTCGTCGCGATGTCCAAGGGCATGGCGAACGGCTTCCCCTTCGCCGTGCTGGCCGGCCGGAGCGAGCTGCTCCGCGCGCCCGCCGCCTCTCCGCCGGGGGCGTACGCCTCGACCTACGCCGGCAATCCGCTGGGCATCGCCGCCGCACGGGCGACGCTCGAAATCGTCGAGCGCGACCGGCTGATCGACCGGGTCCGTGTCCTCGGAGACCGCCTCACCGAGCAACTCGAAGCGCTGCAGGCGAGGTTCGACGTCCTCGGGCAGGTCCGGGGCATCGGGCTGCTGCACGGGCTCGAGTTCGTCCGCGACCGTTCCTCGCGCACGCCCGCCCCGGAGATCGCCCGCGCCGTCTACACCACCGCGCTCGATCTGGGACTGCGTACCTCGGTGGGCGGCCACATCATCCGGCTGGCGCCCCCGTTCACGATGGACGAGGCGCTCCTGGACGAGGGCGTGCGTCTCCTCGGACGCGCGCTCGAGGAGGTGACCTCGTGATCGTCGCCGAGAACCTCACCAAGGACTTCCGCCTGGTCGAACGGCGGCCGGGACTCCTCGGCAGCCTCTCGACCCTCTTCACCCGCGACTTCCGCACCGTGCACGCGGTCGACGGCATCTCCTTCCACGTCCGCGCGGGCTCCAAGACCGCGTACATCGGGGCCAACGGGGCCGGCAAGTCCACCACCATCAAGATGCTCACCGGCATCATGACCCCCACCTCCGGCCGCTGCCTGGTGGACGGCGTCGAGCCGTACCGGCACCGGCGGCGCAACGCCCTGAACATCGGGGTGGTCTTCGGCCAGCGGAGCCAGCTGTGGTGGGACCTCTCCGTGCCGGACTCCTTCCAGATCCTCCGCCGGATCTACGAGATCCCCGACGCGGTCTACCGGCGCAATCTCGCCCTCTACCGCGACCTCCTCGACATCGACGCCCTCGGCACCACCCCCGTACGCCAGTTGAGCCTCGGTCAGCGGATGCGCGCCGAGATCGCGGCCAGCCTGCTGCACGACCCGAAGGTCGTCTTCTGGGACGAGCCCACCATCGGTCTGGACATGGTCCTGAAGGAAGCCGTCCGCACGCTGATCAACCGGGCCAACGCGGAGCTCGGCACGACCGTGATGCTCACCAGCCACGACCTGTCCGACATCTCCGCGATCTGCGACGACGCCCTGGTCGTGGACGGCGGCCGGGTGGTGCACGAGGGCACCCTGCACGAACTGCTGCGCCGGGCCGACCGGCGCTCGGTGGTCTTCGACCACCGCGGCGGCCCGGCCGTGGAGGCCGCGGCGCTCCGGATCGAGGCGGGGCTGCCCGGGGCGACGGCCGGCGTCACCCGGGAGGGGCGCATCCGCGTCGACTACCCGGCCGGGGCGTTCGGCTCACGGCAGGTGCTCGCCTTCCTCCTCGACCACTTCGATCTCGTCGACTGCTACGCCCCCGAACCCGATCTGGAGACCGTGCTCCGCCAGACCTACCGGAACGGCGGAGTCCCCGCCGTCAGGGACGACGAGACCGGGTCACCGTCGGACGGCGGAGCCGATCCGGCCCAGGACGGCCACGCCCGGGCGTCCTCGGACGGCGGAGCCGATCCGGCCCCGGACCTTCGCGCCCGGGCCGTCTCGGACGGCGGTGCCCCGTGAGGCTTCCGCTCCGCACCGGAGCCCGGCGCGCCGGGCACTACCTGCCGTTCGCCACCAGCGGGCTCCAGACCCTGCTCCAGTACCGCACCACCTTCCTGATCACCGGAGTCACCGCCGCCGCGGGCGCCGCGGTGACCGTCTTCCTCTGGCGTGCGGTGTACGCCGGGTCGCCCGGCCCGGGGCCCGGCGGCTTCACCCCGGAGAGCATCACCACCTACCTCGTGGTGGCGCAGGTCCTGAGCGTGATCCACGCCAACCGCGTCGACGACGAGGTCGCGGCGGAGGTCTACCGCGGCGACATCGCGGTCATGCTGGTCCGCCCCGTGAGCTACCCCCTGGTCCGCTTCGCCGCCAGCCTTCCCGTCGTCGGCACCAACGCGGTCCTGGTCGGCGTGCCGCTCCTCGCGCTCTTCGCCGCGTTCGTCCCCCTCACCACCCCCGGACCGGTGGACGCGGCGCTCTTCCTCGGCTCCACGGTGCTCTCGGCCGTGATCGCGTTCTGCGTGAACCTCCTGACGGGCATGGCCGGTTTCCTCACCACGAACACCTGGGGGGTGCGCATGGTCAAGCAGGGTGTCGTCGCCTTCTTCGCCGGCCAGATGGTTCCCCTGGCGCTGATGCCCGGACCGCTGCACACCCTGGCCATGATCCTGCCCTTCCGGGCCATGGCGGACGGCCCGCTCACGCTCCTCCTGGGGCGGTACGAGGGGGTGGGCGGCGCGGCCGAGGTCCTCGGCCATCAGCTCGGCTGGTCCGCGGGGCTGGTCCTGCTGTGCGCCGCGTTGTGGCGGTCCGCCGCCTCCCGGCTGGAGGTGCTGGGCGGATGACCGGGACCGCGCACAGATATCTGCGGCTCGCCCTCTTCCTCGGCGGTGTCGGCCTCCACCGCCTCACGGCCTACCGGCTCGACTTCGTCCTGGGCTCGGGGGCCTTCCTGATCCGGGTGGGGCTCCAGGCCGTGGCGGTGACCCTGGTCTTCAGCCATGTTCCGGCCGTCGCGGGCTGGTCGTACCTTCAGGTGCTGTTCCTGCTCGGCTGCTCCCTGCTGCCGCGCGGCATCGACCATCTGTTCACCGACCAGCTGTGGGAGCTGAGCCGCAAGCTGATCCAGCGGGGCGAGTTCTACCGCTATCTGATCCGTCCGGTGGATCCGCTGTTCTCGCTCCTGTCGGAGCGCTTCTTCCACCCCGACGGTCTGGGCGAGGTGGTCGTCGGTGCCGTTCTGGTGCTGTGGGCCGGTTCCCATCTGGGGATCGACCCGACGCCGCTGCAATGGGCGCTGGTCCCCGTGATGATCCTGTGCGGTGCGCTCGTCCACAGCGCCGTCAAGCTGTTCTTCGCCTCGCTGTCCTTCTGGACCGTGACGAGCATGCCGGCCATGCAGACGGTCACCCAGGTCTCCGAGTTCGCGGGCTATCCGCTCGACCTCTACCACCCGTCGTTGCGCGTGCTGCTCACCTGGGTCCTGCCGTTCGCCTTCACGTCATACGCGCCCGCCGTCTACCTCCTCGACGGTGACACGAGCCTGGTCCGGTGGCTTCCCGTGGTGACCGGTCTCGCCCTGCTCGCCGCGCTGTCGCTCTGGCGGCGCGGGCTTTCCAGATACGAGATGACCGGGAGTTGACGAACGGCGTGACCAGCGACACCCGGCTCCGCGAACTGCTGCGCGGCGCCGCATGGATACCGGAGGACGTACGCCGGGCCGACGGGTACGAGCGCGTCGACGAGGCCGTCCTCGCCCCCGGGGCGACGCTCCTCGTCGTCTCCCCCGTCGGAGGTCCCGCGCACGGCAGGCGGCTCCTCGTCCCCGTGAGCGGGGACGGCTCCGGCCGCCTCGGCGAGGCCCAGGGCACGACCGCCTTCGACCGGGCCTGCGTCCGGCTCGTGGCGGCCGGCGGGCGGCTCCCGACCGTTCGCGGCGGACACCTGGAGTTCCGCGGCCGCGGCACCCCCGTCGACAGCGTGGAACCACTGCCCTTCGAGCAGGGGTGGTCCTCGAACTCGCTCTCGCTCATCGACATCGACGGTCTTCCGCACCTCCACAAGACGTACCGCACGCTGGGGGCGGACGTACGGGAACCCGAGCTGCTGCGGCTGATGAACGACAGCGGCCGCACCCCGCGCTGGTTCGGCGACTACAGCTATCTGCCGCCGGGAGGGGAGGAGCGGCTCCCGCTCGGGGTGATCTACGCGTACGCCCCGGGCAGCGGCATCGACGCGCCGCTCCGCGAGAACCTCCGCTCGCTGTGGCCGAAGCTCCTCCCGGGCACCGAAGGGGAACCCCTCCCGGGGACCGGCCCGAAGGAGTCCGTCGAGGACCTCGTCCACCGCCATCTGGCTCCCCTCGCCGACCCGCTGCACACGGCCGGCCGCTTCCTCGGCGCCTTCCACGAGGATCTGCGGCTTCGGCTCGGCGGGGGCACCGCCCCGCCCGACTACCCCGTGCGGCGCGCGCTGCGCGCCGCCGAGGAGCGGACCGCCGCGCTGGCGGAGCGGGCGAGGACCGAACCACGGCTGCCCTCGCCGACGCTCGCCGGGGCGTTCCGCTCGATCACCTCGGAGATCGAGCGGCTGCGGGAGGCCTTCGACACCTCGGACACCCGCTGGTCCGCCGGGCCGTGCCACGGGGACCTCCACCTGTCCCATCTGCTGTGGGACCCGCCGCGGCTCATCGACATCTCCACCCCCGGTACGGGTCCGGACGATCCGGGCTGGGCCGAGCAGTCGCCGCTCGAGGACGTCGTCGCGCTGCAGCGCGCCCTGGAGTACTTCAGCGCCGACGAGGCCGCGTTCGAGAGCGCGCGGATCCTGGGCGTCGACTCGACGGAGACGATGCTCGGCGCCCTGGACGGCGCCCCCGGACTGCCTCCGGAGCAGCGCTCCGTGCTCCTCCTCGTCTTCGAGGCGGCGGACACCTGGCGCCGGAGAGTCGTCGAACTGCTGCTCTCTCCCGTCCTCCCCGAGTTCCCCGACCTGCCCGGGATCCCCGGTCTGCCCGAGGCGTCCGGCCCGGCCGGGCCCCCCGTCCTGTCCGACGCGCCGCTGCGCCGGCTGCTCTACCTGCGCCGACTGCTGCACGAGCTGGACTACAACTTCGCGCACGCCCGGCCGTACCACGCCGCCATCGACCTGCGCCACGCGCTCGCGCTCGGCCCGGTCGGCAAGACGCCCCCTAGCCACCACGAGGTACTGACGTGAGTGACGCGACCGCGGAACCCCTGCACATCATCGAGACGTACTTCGAATGCTGCGGGTTCGACCACACCTTCCTCCAGGGCGGCACCTCGGTGTACCTCTGGAACCTCTCCCGGGAGTTCGCCCGCAGGGGCCACCGCGTGTCCATCGTGACGCCCGCGCACGGACGCCTGGACGACCTGCGCGGTCGGCACACGGTCGAGGACCTCCCCTACGACGACCGGTACACCCTTCCCCTCGTCCTCGACCCCGAGGTGTGGAAGGGGTTTCCGGGCGAGGTGCCCGTGGAACTGCGCACCACGGCCCACCGCATCCGCCTGGAGGGTGTCGACCTCTACTTCCTGTCCAACGAGTACCTGGACCGGCTGCCCGACACCTTCTACCCGCCGTACGCGGCGAAGGGCAACGACCTCACCTTCTTCAAGCCGCTCGTCTTCCAGGTCGACAGCGTGCGCTTCCTCCGCAGCTGGTTCGCGGACGAACGCGCGGTGGTCCACGCCCATGAGCCGTACTACCACTACCTGCTGCCGCCCGCGCTGAGCGGCGACCCGCTGAAGAGCGTGGTGACCACCGTGCAGAGCAACATGCCGATCACGAAGAAGGTGTACGCCCCCGAGGTCCGCCGGCTCCTCGCCGAGCTCGGCGCCCCGCCCCTGCCGGACGAGCCCGGACCACTGCCGGCCGGCGAGCACGAGGCCCAGCGCCAGTACCAGGAGCGCACCCATCTCCACTACGAGTACCGGCCCGGCCATCTCACGGTCTACGACCTGGTCGCCGACCACTCGGACCGCATCGACTTCCTCTCCCCCGGACAGCGGGACTTCTACAGCACCTTCCGGGACACCCCGTTCGAGGAGCTGTTCGCCGCGCTCCCCGTCGCCGGCACGGTCCGCCGCAACGCGCACAAGCAGTTCGTCGGCGGCTGCGCGATATCCGACACCTGGCTCGCTCGGGACCCCGGGGCGGTGGACCGGGCCGAGGTGCTCTCCGGGCTCGGCCTGGACCCCGCGCTGCCCACGTTCTTCCACAACGCCCGGTACGCGGTGCACCACAAGGGCCAGGTGGAGCTGTTCCGGGCCGTCGACCAGGTCCTCTCCGAGGGCCTCGCCGCCAACTTCGTCCTGCGCTGCATCTCGCCGACCGGCATCGCCGACCCGTACGTCCACGACGTCGCGAAGAGGCATCGGGGGCGCGTGCACCTGGAGTGGGAACGCGTCGACGAGGGCGGGGTCTTCGCCTACGCGGCGTCCGCCGACTTCTGTGTGTTCCCCTCCAAGTTCGAGATGGACACGTTCCTGATCGCCCAGGGCGAGGCCATGGCCTGCGGGGCCGTGCCCGTCGCCACGGCGCAGTGGGGCATGGCGCACTTCCTGCATGCCGCTCCGCGGGACACCGGGACCGGTTTCTCGGTCAACCGCTCGTTCGCCGAGGAGGACTCGCTCCTCGCCGACGCCCTCGTGGACCGCTTCCACCAGGCCGTACGGCTCTTCCACGACCGGCCCGAGGAGTACCGCGCCCTGTCGGCGCGTTCGCGGGAGGTGGCGAGCGCCTTCACCTGGGAGCGCTGCGCCGATCTGCACCTGGAGGTGTTCGAGGAGCTGTGGCGGGGCACGGCGCCCGAGCTCTCCGCCGACGACGCCCTGCGCCACGGCTGGTTCGATCTCCTGCCGGACCGGGTCTGGTCGGAGCGGCCCGACGAGGTGCTCGCGGCCGCCGTGACGGCCGGGGACCTCGCCGCCGTCGAACGTCTCGGCCCCGTCGGCGACGCGCTCGCCCACCGCCTCTTCGGCACCGCGTGGGAGCGCGCCGACTTCGCGCTCTGCGAGGAGGTGCTGCGGCGGTGGCCGGAGGCGGTGCCACCGGGCCCGCGCGCGGCGCTGCGCGACCGGTGCCTGCCTCGGGGGGAGGGGCTCGTCTACCGGCTCCCTCACGCGGAGCGGGTCGAGCTGGTCGTACCGGCCCCCCGTGCTCCGGACGGCCGTGCGGAGGCCGAGGTCACCCGGTGGACGCGTACCGCCGAGGGCGAGTTCTCGGGCCCCAGGCCGCCGGCGGGCTCCGACGCCCGGCTGCTCCTGACCCTGTCGAACGGCCGGGTCGCCTGGGACGTGGTGCGTCATGGCTGAGTACGACTCCGTCCGCACCGTGCTGCTGGCCGGTGGGCGCGGCGAGCGCATGGGCCGCCTCGGCACCGGCCGGCTGAAGCCGCTCGTGCCGTACGGCGGCGCGTGCCGGCTCATCGACTTCAGCCTGGCCAACGCGCGGGACTCGGGCATCGGTGAGGTGCTGCTCCTCTCGCAGTACGAGGAGCGCCGGCTCATGGACGATCTGCGCACCGCCTGGAACGGTGTCTCGCCCGGCTTCCGGGTCCACTTCGGGCCGTACGACGCGGCCTACCGCGCGGCGGGCGGGGAGCTGCCCCCGCTGCTGCCGGAGCGCACCTGGCCCCTGGAGCGCGGCACGGCCGACGCCCTGATCCGCAAGGGCGACCACATCTTCGGTGCCGGGACGAAGCATGTGATGGTGCTCCACGCCGATCATGTCTACCGCTTCGACTACGGGCCGCTGATCAGGCGGCACATCGAGGGGCGGGCGGCGCTCACCCTCGCGTACCAGCGGATCGACCCGCGCTGGGTGCATCTCTTCGGCATGGTCGACTTCGATGCCGACGGGTACCTGACCGGCTTCGTCGAGAAGCCCGAACACCCCACCACTGACCTGGTGTTCGCCGCCTTCTGCGTCTTCGACGCGGAGGTGCTGGAGCGCTTCCTCCGGGAGCTCGACGGCACGGACTGGCAGCACGACATCAGCAGGGACGTCATCCCGGCGATGCTCGCGGCGGGCGAACGGATCCTCGGACACCGGGTCGAGGGTCACTGGGAGGACATCGGGACGGTGGAGCGCTACCACCGCGCCCATCTCGCCATGACGCGGCCCGGGGCCGCCCTGCCGGTGGACGCGCTTCCCTGGACGGTCTCGCCCCGCCTCGCCCGCTCCTGGGTCGAGCGGGCTCCCGGCGTCGAGCGTTCCGTCGTCCCCTTCGACCTGGTCAGCCGCGGGCGGGTCGAGGACAGCGTCCTCTTCCCGGGGGTGCGGATCGGGGCGGGGGCGCGGGTGCGGCGCAGTGTGCTGCTGCCCGGCGCCGTCGTGCCCGACGGGGCCGACGTCGACTCCGCGGTCGTCCTGGAGGACGGCTTCGTCCAGCGCGTCGAGCCGGCGCCGAACGCCGCACGCTGAGGGAGCACAGACATGCACATCATCAACTTCTCCTACGAGTGCGGTGGTTTCGACACCCGGCTGATGCGCGGGGGTCTCTCACCGCTGGTGTGGAACCTCTCGCGCGAGTACGCGTCCCGGGGGCACCGGGTCTCGATCGTCACGCCCTCGCACGGACATCTCGACCGGCTGCGCGAGACGCACCCGATCGAGGACCTCGGCTACCGCAGGGACCACACGGTGCCGCTGGTGCTGGACCCCAAGGCCTGGCCGGGCCGGCCGTCCGAGGTTCCACTGGCGCTGACGACGCGGGCCCACCGGCTGCGGCTCGACGGCGTGGACGTGTACCTCCTGTCCGACGCCCAGCTGGACCTGCTGCCGGACCGGCTCTATCCGCCGCCCGGCTCCGAGGGCCGGGACCTGTCGTACTTCAAGCCCCTGGTCTTCCAGGTGGCCGGGCTGCGCTTCCTGCGGGAGTGGTTCGGCGACGGGGCCCACACCCCGGCATCTCGTGCGGAGCCCGCCGTCGTCCACGGCTTCGAACCCTCCTACCACTACCTGGTCCCGCTGGTGCTGCGCGACGACCCCCGCTGGCGGTGCGTCAGCACGGTGGCGGCCAACGCGCCGATCACCCAGAAGGTCTACCGGCCCCAACTCGAAGCCCTGCTGGACGCGTTCGGCATCGACACCACCGCCCGCGGTGACGGCCCGACCCCGGGCCTGGACGCGTGGGAGGACGTGCCGCCGCCCGAGGACTCCCCCGCCGCCGCCATGGTCCGGTCCCTCGCGGCGACCCGGCTGCACACCGAGTACGGGCCGGACCATGTGGGCGTCTTCCCGCAGATCCTCGCCCACGCCGACCTCGTGGACTTCGTCTCACCCGGCCAGCGCGACTACTACAGCACCTTCGCCGACACCCCCATGGAGCGGTACGTCGGGTCGCTGCCGGTCTCCGGGCTGCTGCGCGAGCACGCGGGCAAGCTGTTCGACGGCGGCTGCGGGGTGTCGGACCACTGGCTGGCCGGGGACCCCTCGGCGGTCGACCGGGACGCGGTGCTGCGGTCGATGGGACTCGATCCCGCCCGGCCGGTCTTCTACCACGCGGCACGGTACGCGGTGCATCACAAGGGTCAGTTGGAGCTCGTCCGGGCCGTCGAGGAGGTGCTCGACGGCGGCGCCGACGTCAGCTTCGTGCTGCGCTGCGCCACGGGCGCGGGCGGCATGACCGAGGCGCCGCCGGCGAACGCGTACTTCCAGCGGGTGGCCGACGCCCACCCGGACCGGGTGCGTCTGGACTGGCGGCTGGTCGACGAGGACGTGCTCTTCCAGGAGGCGGCCTGTGCCGACTTCTGCGTCTATCCGTCGAAGTTCGAACTCGACGGCTTCCTCATCGCCCAGGCCGAGGCGATGGCCTGCGGCGCGGTGCCGATCGCCACGGCGCAGCGGACCACGGCCCACTTCGGCCACGCGCTGCCGCCGGAGGATCCCGGGGCGACCGGCTTCGCCGTACGCGGCTCGTTCCGTGACGACGACCGGGAGCTCGCCCGTCTCCTCGCGGACCGGATCCGGGAGGCGGCCCGGATGTTCCGGGAGGCACCGGCCGACTACGCCCGGCTCTCGGCCGCCGCCGCGCGGACCGCCCGCGGCTTCACCTGGAGCGAGAGCGCGCGGCGCCGTCTGGACGTCTTCCGGGAGCTCCTGGACGACGTCCCCCGGAGCCTGCCGGCCCGGGACGCGGTCCGGTACGGCTGGTTCGACCTGCTCGACGAGGAGTCCTGGACCACGCACCGCGACGCGATCGCGCGGCGGGCCGGGGAACTCGGTGACGCCGCGGCCTACGGGCGGTGCGCGGAGCTCGACGGGGCCGTGTACGAGCGGCTGTTCGCGGCGGCGTACCGGCGGGCCGACTTCGTCCGCTGCGCCCAACTGGCCAGGGCGGCGGACCGGGACGACCTGATGGCCCCGGTCCGCACCCGCTGCCGGGTCTCCCCCGCCTCCGCGGGCGCGCCGCACCGGGTGGAGTATCACCATCCGGGGCTGGTCGCGGTCGATGTGGTGGTCGAGGCCGACGGGCTGCCGCCCGCCGCGCCGGACCGGCCGGCCGGCCTCGGGCGCCCGGACCCGGCCGAGTCGGCGGCGGAGGCGGCCGTCTCGGACGAGCCCGTGCCCGGAAGCGGGTCGACGGGGCTCGCCGCGCTGCGGCGCGATGCCGACGGCGTCTTCCGGGGCGAGGTCCGGGCCGGTTCCCCGCGGGGCGGTCTCGTCCTCCGGCTCACCCTCGCCGACGGCCGAGTGACCTGGGACGACGTCGCGGTGCCGGAGAACCCTCCCTACCGTGTGGTGGCGACGGACCTCGACGGGACGCTGCTGCGGGGCGATCTGACCGTCTCGGAGCGGACGCTGGGCGCGCTGGCTCTCGTGGCCGCGTCGGGGGCCCGGCATCTGGTCGTCACCGGCCGTCCGGCCGCCGCGTGCCGGGAGCTCCTCGGGTCCCTCGGCTACACGGGGATCGCCGTCTGCGGACAGGGCGGTCAGCTGTACGACGCCGGAGAGGACCGGCTGCTCGCCTCGGCGACGCTGGACACGGCCCTGGCGCGTTCCGTCGTCGAGCGTGTCGAGGCCGTCCTCGGCCGGCTGGAACTCGGTGTGGTCACCTCGCCGCCCGAGAGCCGGTTCAAGGTCACGCCGGGGTTCGGCGAGCGCGTCCGCCACGGCTGGGACGTCACCTCCGACCGCGACCTGCTGTGGGACGCGCCGATCGACAAGCTCGTCCTGCATCACCGCACCGTGGGGGACGACGAACTCGCCGAGACGGCACGGGGTCTGTGCGGTGGCGAGGTGACGGTCGTGCATTCCGTGCGGGGGATGGTCGAGGTGCTGCCGTACGGCATCACCAAGGGCACCGGTGTCGCGCTGGCCCTGGACCTGCTGGGGTGCTCGCCCGCGGAGACGGTGTCCTTCGGCGACATGCCCAACGACATCCCGCTCCTGGCGCTCGCCGGTCACGGGGTGGCGGTCGCGAACGCCCATCCCGCGCTTCTGGCGGTCGCGGACGAGATCGCCCCCGCCAACGAGGAGGACGGTGTGGCCTCGGTGCTCGAGCGTCTCTTCGGCGCGGCCGTGACGCCGATGGGAGGCGCCTCGTGAGCGACCCGTTGATCCGCCTGGCCGAGGAGCTCGGGGTGGCGACCGGCTACCGCACGGACCGCGGGAGGGAGGTCACCGTCCCCCGGGACACCCTGGTGGCGGTGCTCGCGTCCTGCGGTGTCGACGCCTCCACGCCGGCCGCCGCCAACGCCGCGCTCGACGCGCGCCGGGCGGAGCGCGCGGGGCGTCTCGTACCGCCGTGCGTCGTGGTGAGGGGCCCCGGTGGTCCCCGGCCGGTCCTGCCCGCCGGGGCCCGTGCCGAGGTCCTCTGCGCCGACGGCCGGGCCCGCGCCCTGGACGAGCCGCTGCCCGTGGGCCGCCACACCCTTCACGTCGAACACGCGGGGCGGCGGGACAGCGCGGTCCTGCTGGTCGCGCCGGAGCGCCTGGCGGTTCCGCCGCGCTCCTGGGGCTTCCTCGTCCAGTCGTACTTCCTGCTCTCCCGCAGGTCCTGGGGAATGGGCGACCTCGGGGACCTCGGCGAGCTCGCCTCCTGGGCGGGCCGGGACCTCGGGGCGGACTTCGTCCAGCTCGGGCCGCTGCACGCGATGGAGCCGGGGCCCCTGCCGGACCCGTCGCCGTACCGGCCGAGCAGCCGGCGCTTCCCGGACCCGATGCATGTGCGTGTGGAAGCGGTTCCGGAGTTCGCGTACCTGCCCGAGGGACCGCGCCGACGGGTCGGCGCGCTCGCGTCCCGGGCGGCGGCCCTCAACTCCGCCGTCCTGGCCGGGGACTCGCTCATCCGCCGGGAGGAGGTGCGCGAGCTGAAGCGGCGCGCCCTGCGCGAGGTGTTCGAAGTGCCCCGCGGCCCGGGGCGGGAGGCGGCGTTCGCCGCGTTCGTCGCCAGGGAGGGCGACGCCCTCGGGGACTTCGCCACCTGGTGCGCCCTGGCCGACGTACACGGCCCGGCCTGGCGCTCCTGGCCCGCCGCGCTCCGCGACCCGCGGTCGGCCGCGGTGGCCGAGGCCCGGCGCGTGCTGTCCGGCGCCGTCGACTTCCACCTGTGGCTGGCCTGGATCACCGACGAACAGCTCGCCGGCGCGCAGCGCGAGGCGCGCGCGGCGGGCATGAAGGTGGGGCTCGTCCACGACCTCGCGGTGGGCGTGGCCCCGGAGGGGGCGGACGCCTGGGCGCTGCGGCACTGCCTCGCGGACGGTATGTCGGTGGGCGCCCCGCCCGACGACTTCAACCCCCGGGGCCAGGACTGGGGGCAGCCTCCCTTTCGCCCGGACGCACTGGCCGCCGAGGGCTACCGGCCGTTCGCCGGGCTGCTGCGGGCCGGGCTGCGGCACTCGGGCGCGCTCCGCGTCGACCATGTGATGGGGCTGTTCCGTCTGTGGTGGGTGCCCGAGGGGCGGCCGCCCGCGGAGGGCACGTACGTCCGTTACGACGGTGACGCGATGCTGGCGGTCCTGACGGCGGAGGCCGAGGCCGCCGGGGCGTTCGTCATCGGGGAGGACCTGGGAACGGTCGAGCCGGGTGTACGCGAGGAGTTGGCCGGCCGCGGCGTCGTGGGGACCGCGGTGCAGCGCTTCGAGTACGAGGGCGGTTCCGAGGGCAGGCTCGGTCCCCTGCCTCCGGAGCGGTGGCGGGAGAACTGCCTGGCGACGCTGACCACCCACGATCTGCCGAGCACCGCGGCGTGGCTGAGCGGGGAGCATGTCGAACTGCGTTCTTCGCTGGGCCTGTTGACCCGTCCCCGGGAACAGGAGAAGGCCGAGGCGGCGGAGGAGCGGGACGGCTGGATCGCCGAATTGCGGCGGTTGGGGCTGCTGCCCGATCCCGCCGGGGAGGTCGCCGCGCTGCACGCGTACCTGTGTCTGACCCCGGCCCGCATGATCGGCGTCTGGCTCCCGGACACGACGGGCGACCGCCGGCCGCAGAACCTGCCGGGCACCGCGGCGGCGCACCCCAACTGGTGCCTGCCGATGTCCGACGAGCACGGACGTCCGGTCTCCCTGGAGGAGCTGACCGGGGCGCCGCTCGTCCACCATCTGGCCCGGATCTTCGGGGAACGGCCGGAAGCACACCGAGTGACTACCGAGGAGAGACATGGCAAGCCGGGTTCTTGCTGACCACGAACGGCTTTCGGGTGTACGGGAGGACGCCGACGGTTTCAGTCTGCTCGCACCGGACGGCACCGGGTACCGGGCGGACCTCGTCCCGGGGGTGCTCTCCCCCGGCAATCCGGCGCTCGCGCGCGCGGTGGGCGGGCGGCGGGTGGTCGCGTTCCTCGGGCCGACGGTCGACCGGCTCTACGGGGCGGCGCTGCGCGGCTATCTGGAGGCGACGCTGGCCCCGGGGTCCTGGACGGTCCACGCCATCGACACCGGCGAGCGGAACAAGACCCTGGCCACGGCGGAGCGGGTGTGCTCGCTCGCCAAGGCCGCGGGGCTCGACCGGCACGGTGTGATGCTGGCCCTGGGCGGTGGCATCGTCTCGGACGTCGTGGGCTTCGCCGCGTCCATGTACGCGCGGGGCATCCGCTACGTCCGGGTCAACACGACCCTGGTCGGGCAGGTCGACGTGGGCGTCGGGGTGAAGACGGGCGTCAACGCCCTCCACACGAAGAACATGTTCGGGGCCTACCATCCGGCGCACGCCTCGCTCAGCGATCCCGCGTTCCTCGGCACTCTGCCGGTGCGGGAGATCCGGTGCGGTCTCGCGGAGATCGTGAAGATGGCCGTGATCCTGGACGAGGAGCTGTTCCGCACGCTGGAGCGGTATCCGGAGGCCTTCCGCCGGACCGGCGCACCGCCCACGCCCCCTGAGGTGGAGACGTACGTCCTGCGCACCTCCATGCGGCTGATGATGGAGGAGCTCTGCCCGAACCTGCGGGAGCACCAGCTCGCCCGGCTCGTGGACTTCGGGCACACCTTCAGTCCGGTCGTCGAGACGGCCGGGGACCACCGTCTGGAGCACGGTGAGGCCGTCGCCGTCGACATGGCGCTCTCCGCGTGCCTGGCCCTGCGGCTCGGGCTGCTCGACGAGGAGGGCTGCGACCGGATCATCGGGCTGCTGACGCGCATCGGGCTGCCCGTCTTCGACGCCGCCACCTGCACACCCGAGTTGATGACCCGCGCCCTGGAGGAGTCCTGGGAGCGGCGGGGCCGCAAGCTGCATCTCGTCGTCCCCACGGCCGTGGGGAAGGCGACGTTCGTCGACGAGCTCGGGGACGTGCCGCGCGAGGTCCTCGCCCGGGCGCTCGACGACCTCGCCCTGCGGGCCCGCCACGCCGAGGAGGGGATCCGGCCGTGACCGTGCAGCGGGTCAATCTGCGCGAGCTCCTGTCCGCCAAGCCGCACGACCACGGCGGCGAGGGGACGATCCTCGCCCACCGCGTCTTCGCCCGGGGTGCCGGTTCCGGCGCGGACTTCGTCGACCTGGCAGTCCTGCCCCCGGGGACCTCGATCGGACGCCACCGCCACGGCCGTGACCGCGAGACGTACATCGTCCTCAGCGGCGGCGGCCTCATGTACCGCGACGGCGAGGAGTTCCGCGTCGAGGCGGGCGACATCGTCGTGAACGCACCGTTCGGCGAGCACGGTCTGAGCAACGACTCCGACACCGACCTCGCCCTGCTCGTCTTCGAGGAGGCCCTGCATGACGCCGCTGACGGGTGACATCACCGTCATGGATGTCGGAGGCACGACCCTGCGCGTCGGCGCCTTCGGCGACGGACGTCTCACGCACGTGCGGCGGATGCCGGTGGACGGCATGGCCGCGCACCCCGGCGAGTCCGTCGCCGCGCTCCAGCACCGTGTGATCGAGCAGATCGTGCGCGAGGCCGGGCGGGCGCGGGACGGGCGTCCCGGCGCGGGCCCCGCGCTCGGTATCGCCTTCGCCGGCCCGGTCGGCCGCGACGGAACGGTCCTCGGCGCGCCGACGGTCTGGGGCGAGGGCGGCGAGCCGCTGCCGCTCCAGGCCCTGCTGAGTTCCCGCCTCGACGTGCCGGTGGTGGTCGTCAACGACCTCACGGCTGCGGCCTGGCGGTACGGCACGGAGGAGTCCGCCCCGTTCTGTCTGCTGACCGTCAGCTCCGGTATCGGGAACAAGGTGTTCCGCGACGGCGACGTCCTCCTCGACGCCGAGGGCCACGGGGGCGAGCTCGGCCACTGGACGTACGACCGCTCGCCCGACGCCCCGCTGTGCGACTGCGGCGGGCGCGGGCATCTGGGGGCGATCGCGTCGGGACGCGGGGTCCTCGCCGCGGTGCGGCGGGCGGCCGTCGCCGATCCCCCGGCGTACGCGGACTCGGCCCCGGCCCGCGCCGGAGCGGCCGACCCGGCGAGCCTCACCAATCCGGAGATCGCCGCCGCCGTCCGGAACGGCGACCCGTTCGTCACCTCGGTGCTGCGCTCGACCCTGGTCCCTCTCGCCGCCGCCGTCGGCGCGGTGTTCGCCGCGATCGGGGTCCGCCGCTACGTCCTCATGGGCGGTTTCGCGCTCGCGATCGGCGAACGCTACCGGGAGCTCCTCGTGGAGGAACTCCTGCGCCAGGGCTGCTTCGGCCTGTCGGCGGACGAGGTGGACGCCATGGTGGTCCTGGGCGCCGAGGACGACGACCACGGACTCGTCGGCATGGGGCGGCTCGTGTCCCGCCGGCTCGGGGATCCCGTCCGTCCGTGGAAGGCGGCAGTCCGTTGACCTCCCTCTCGGAGCCCGCGCCGGACGCGCCGCTGGACGTCCTCGTCGTCGGCAGTGGTTTCGTCGGTACGGAGATCGCCCGCCGGCTCGCCGCCGAGGGGCACTCCGCGACCCTCGCCTCCCGCGGGCGGCCCTCGGTCGCTCCCGAGACGTACGGCGCGCGCTGGACCGCGCTCGACGCCACCGACGCCTCGGCATGCGCGCGCGTGGTGCCGGCGGTCGGACCCATTGCGGTCGTCCTGGTCCACGGCCCCTCCGACGTCACCTGGTGCGAGGCGCACCCCGAGGAGGCGGCCGCCGCCCACGCGGCGGCGACCGGGAACATCGCCGCGCTGCCGGGCCTCGACCGTGTCGTCATGATCTCGACGGACAACGTGTTCGACGGCTCGTCGCCGCACAACGTCGAGTCCACGCCCGTCGCCCCCGCGAACGCCTACGGGGCGGCCAAGCGGAACGCCGAGCGGCTGCTGCTCTCCCGTGCGGCCGCCCCGGCCACCGTCCTCCGTGTCAGCCTCGTCTACGGCCACGAGCCGGCCGGTGGCGAGAAGTGGCTGAACTTCTTCTCGTCCTGCGCCCATCGGCTGGCGCGGGGCGAGACGGTGGAGGCACCGGACGACCAGTGGACGACCCCGGTCCTCGTCGAAGACGTCGCCGCGGTGACGTCCATGCTCCTCGCTCAGCCCGGCGCCCTGCCCCCGGTCCTGCATCTCGGCGGCCCGGACCGCGTCTCCCGAGCGGAGTGGGCCCGGGTGATCGCCGCCTCCCTGGGCGTTTCTCCCGAACTGGTGCGGGCCGTCCCCCGGGCCTCGGGCCGCTACGCGTCCCGGCCGGAGAACGCCTGCCTCTCCAGTACGCTCCTCGCCTCCGTACCGGGGATGGACGCCGTCCCCCTGCGGGACGTGGCCACGGCGGCGGCCGCCCTGGCCCCCGCGTTCCTCGGCGGCGTGGGCGGCCGTCGGGACGCCGGCCGGACCGCCTGACACCGATACCGGGAGGGCCGGGTCCGTCGTACGACGGACCCGGCCCTGCGCTCGGCCGGTAGGCCGCCGGCCGTCAGCGGCGGCTCAGACGCGGTCGGCCGCGATCAGCACGTACTGGAAGGAGCCGTCCTTGTAGGAGTTGATGAACGCCTCCTCGATGCCGGTGACCAGGGACGAGGTGGCGCGCAGCTCCCAGTACGGCAGGGTGTCGGGCGTCAGGTCGATGACGGCCTGCGGCACGAGCCGGTTGTCGGCCATCGCCCGGAGGTACTCGCGGCGGGAGTGGATGTTGCACTCGAAGTGCGCGTTGATCTGGGAGACCCACTTCGAGGGCTGGCCGTACCGCGGGTTCCAGCAGCCGGTGATGGTCACATAGCGGCCGCCGACCTTGAGGAAGCGGGAGTGCTCGGCGAACAGGTCGTCCAGGTCGACGTACATGCTCGACTCGTTGTTCCACGAGCCGGCGATGCTGCCCTTCTCGAACGGCGTGTCCAGCATGTTGCAGACCTGGGCATGGACGTGGTCGTCGATGCCGAGCTCCTTCGCGCGGTTGTTGCCGAACGCGGCCTGCGTGGAGGAAAGGGTGACGCCCTCGACCTTGCAGCCGAAACGCTGGTGGGCCATGACGCTCGAACCGCCGCGGCCGCAGCCGGCGTCCACGAGCGTGTCGTCACGGCCGATCACACCGAGGTTGTCCAGGAGGACCTCGGCCTGCGCGGACTCCAGCCGGTGCAGCTCGGCGATCAGCTTCTTCTCGTACGCGCTGTCCTCGGTGTCCCCGAGGGCGGCGTGGTCGACGTCGCCGATGCCGTAGTGGTGGTGGTAGAGCCCGTCCACATCGCCCAGGCGCAGGTTCACGGGCCTGGCCTCGTTGTTCCAATAACGGGCGATGTCACCCTGGTACGGCGTCGCCGGGGAGGGGACGAACGCGGAGGCGCCGTTGACGGTGGTGAACTCGGTGCTGGTCACAGATAATTCCATTTCTTACCAGAAATCGGGCAGGCTGTAGCGATAGGTGTTGGTCTGGTGCCAGTAGTGGTTGCCGTCGACCCACACGGCCACTCCCCTGAGGAAGCGCAGCACGGTCGGGACGGGGCAGGCGGCGGCGAGGGCCGCGGCCTCGGCTTCGAAGTCGCGCATGAGGTCGTTGTGGACCTCGACCGCCTTCAGATAGCCCTCGCGGTCGGAGACGCCCTCACGCTCGGCGATCACCACCGGCAGATTCAGGTGCTTGCCGGGGCTGGCCAGTTCCTTCGTGTACGAGTACAGGTCGTTCACGATGGTGGTGGCGTTCCCGGCGAGCGCGAGGACGCGCTGCATGGCCGGCTGGGCGTGCAGGTCCGCCGGCAGTTCGTAGCCGCCGACGGAGTCGGTGATGGTGGGGCAGGGGCGGAAGTTGTTGAACTGCCGCATCGCCAGGTACTCCCACACCTCCGGCACGTGGTCCGTCTCGGCCCAGGCGGCCTCGGCGAGATAGCCCAGGTGCAGCCGGGCCATGTCGTGCCGGAACCGGTCGGCCTGGGAGGGGGTGGCCTGGCCGGCGAAGTACTCCATGGCGGAGCGGTAGGCGCGCCGCGGGGCGTCCGCGTGCAGCGACTCCGCCCACAGCGGCTGGTACTCCTTCGTCGTGTGCAGCGGGTCGAGGGCGGTGTGGGCGAGGAGGAGGCGTCCGCCGAGGCCGATGGGCGAACCGCCGTGGTCCTCGCAGTAGCAGTCGTCCACGGCGTTCTCGGCGACCATCAGACGCGTCGCGAGCATCACGTGCTCGACGGTCGGCGCGTCCGGGTGGCAGGCCACCATGTAGCGCCCGACGGAGAAGCCGTCGAACTCGCCCTCCCAGTCGTCGGGGTACAGCTGGACCTCGTCGAGCGCCCAGGACTTGATCCTGCGGCTGACCTCGTCCACCCGCACCGGGTCGGGTTCGGGTACCGGGTGGAAGTAGAGGCCGGGGATCGGCCGGCCCTCCACCGGGGCGGGCGCCGTCGGTTCCGGCGGGGCCGGGGCCTCCACGTGCCGGGCCAGGGACAGGCCCGCCGTGCCGAGACCGGAGGGACCGCGCGGGATCCATCCGAGATCGGCGTGGTGCGGCGTGGCCACGGCGGCCGTCACGGCCCCGGCGGCAGGGGCGGCCTCGGCGGCCGGGACGGGGTCTGCGGCCGGGACGGTGTCCGCGGGAGCCGCGGCCCGCGCCAGGACGTGGGTCCCGAAGTGGGCGGCGGCGGTGGGCAGGCTCGACTGCAGAGGGGAAAGCCCGGGTTCGGGCATCCGTGACTCCTTGGTGAGGGGGTGGGCCGACCGGGGTCCCGGGCACACTCGGCGGGCCCGGGAGGGTCCGGTCTCTTCGTGGCCGCCGTGGCGGCCGCGGGACAGCGCCTGGGGGTGTCTTGTCGATCACGCCGCGAGCCCGGCCCGATAGGCAGGACGCCCCTCAGTGCCTGCGGGCGATCTCCACGTTCTCGAGGACGCCCAGCGCGTTGGGCACGAGGATGGCGGCGGAGTAGTACGTGGTGACGAGGTACGACATGATCGCCTGCTCGCTGATGCCCATGAAGCGGACCGAGAGACCGGGCTCGTACTCCTCCGGGAGACCGGTCTGACGCAGACCGATGACGCCCTGGTTGTCCTCGCCGAGGCGCATGGCGAGGATCGAGCTGGTGTTCTCCTTGGTGATGGGGATCTTGTTGCAGGGCAGCAGCGGGACGCCCCGCCAGTTCAGGACCTGCCGGCCTTCGAGGTCGACGGTGCCGGGGTTGAGTCCGCGGGCGTTCCACTCGCGCCCGATCGCCGCGATCGTCCTGGGGTGGGCGAGGAGGACCTTCGTGCCGCGTCGGCGGCAGAGCAGCTCGTCGAGGTCGTCCGGGGTCGGCGGGCCCGAGTGGGTCTGGATCCGCTGCTTGAAGTCGGCGTTGTGGAGGAGGCCGAACTCCCGGTTGTTGATCAGCTCGTGCTCCTGGCGCTCGCGCAGCGCCTCGATGGTGAGCCTGAGCTGCTCCTCGGTCTGGTTCATCGGCCCGTTGTAGAGGTCGGCGACCCTGGTGTGGACCCGCAGGACGGTCTGCGCGACGGACAGCTCGTACTCGCGCGGCTTGAGCTCGTAGTCGACGAAGGCGCCCGGCAGCGCGACCTCGCCGACGTGGCCGGCCGACATCGCGATCTCGGCCTCACCGTGCCGGTTCTGCCGCTGGAGCGGGAGCGAGCTGAACTCCTCGATGTGGGCCTGGAGGCCCGGCGCCGAGGCCAGCACGGCGGCGAACTCGGCGCGCGAGAGGGTGAGCAGGGTGCCCGAGGTCTCGGCGGTGGCGGTGTAGTCCCATCGGGCGTCGGCGTCCAGTAGGGCGTTCTCACCGAACCGGTCACCGTCGGCGAGCACCGCGACGGCCACGTCGTCGCCGTACTTGCCGAGGGAGGACTGGTTGATCCGGCCGTGGGCGATCAGGTGGATCTGCTCGGCGGGGGTGCCGCGTTCGACCAGCACCTCGCCGGCGCTGAAGTCGCGCTGGACGCACCGGCCGGCCAGCACGTTCAGCACCTCCTCGTCCTCGTAGCCGCGCAGCAGCGCGAGTTCGCCGAGCTCACGGGGGATCACCCGGACGTGGGCACCGTCCTGGACGAACTCGATGCGCCCGTCGCCGACGGTGTAGCTGAGCCGGCGGTTCACCCGGTAGGCGCCACCCTTGGTCTCCACCCAGGGGAGCATCCGCAGCAGCCAGCGGGAGCTGATCTCCTGCATCTGCGGGGCGGACTTGGTGGTCGTGGCGAGGTTCCGGGCAGCCGCGGTGCTGAGGCTGGACTGCTTCGGCCGGTCCAGCTGTGCGTCCGGGCTCGTGTCTGCGGTCATGGGGCGGGCTCTCCTTCGCAGGGGGTGGTGACCGGCGCACGGGTGCCCCGGTCGGTGAAGAGGAGAAAGAGGAAAAGGGAGGAGAAATCTCTGGGAATCCGTCCAGATCCCGGGGAACAGTAACGGTCCGTACACCCGGTACACCCCATCGGACCGAGGGCATTACCTCGAAACGGCGATCTTGCTTCGCGGGAGGTTTAAGCAGGCGAACACCTGTATTCGGACGGCCTGGCCGAGAGCCCGCTGATACCCGGCCGCAGCCCCGCCGGCGCAACACGGGGACGCATTCCACTATTGCGACAAAAGCGCCCAATACGGCTAGATTCCGCTCGGAACAGCAAGTCGCCCGAGGACCCCTCCAGTCGCCATCGAGGTAGGCCATGTCGAACGCCGATACGAGCAAAGACGCCGCCACCGCCGGGGCACCGCCCGCGGCCAAGCTGACCCTCGTCACGCTCACCGCGATGGTCGTCGGATCCATGGTGGGCGCCGGCGTGTTCTCCCTGCCACGGCGGTTCGCACAGGAGACGGGCGTCGCGGGCGCGCTGATCGCCTGGGCGATCGCCGGCTTCGGCATGCTGATGCTCGCGTTCGTCTTCCAGGCGCTCGCGGTGCGCCGCCCGGACCTGGACGCCGGTGTCTACGCGTACGCGAAGGCCGGTTTCGGCGAGTACCTGGGCTTCTTCTCGGCCTTCGGCTACTGGGCCAGCGCCTGCGTCGGCAATGTGACGTACTGGGTGCTCATCATGTCGACGATCGGCGCGATCTGGCCGGCGCTCGGCGACGGCGACACCGCTCTCGCGATCATCCTGTCCTCCGCCGGACTGTGGGCGTTCTTCCTGCTCATCCGGCGCGGGGTGAAGGAGGCCGCGGCGATCAACCGGATCGTGACCGTGGCCAAGGTCGTGCCCATCATCGTCTTCGTCATCCTGGCCCTGTTCTCGTTCGATCCGTCCGTCTTCGCCGACAACTGGGGTGGCGCCGACTACGCCGGCTCACTGTTCAACCAGGTCCGCGGCACCATGCTCGCCACCGTCTTCGTCTTCCTCGGCGTCGAGGGCGCGAGCGTGTACTCCCGGCACGCCAAGCGCCGTGAGGACGTGGGCCGGGCGACGATCCTGGGCTTCCTCAGCGTCTTCTCCGTCTTCGCCTCGGTGACCATCGTGTCGTACGGGATCCTGCCGATGAGCGAGATCGCCGAGCTGCGCCAGCCCTCCATGGCGGGCGTCCTGGAGGCCGCCGTCGGCACCTGGGGCAAGGTCTTCGTCAGCGTCGGCCTCATCGTCTCCGTCCTCGGCGCCTATCTCGCCTGGACCCTGATGGCCGCGGAGGTGCTCTTCGTGGCGGCCAAGGACGAGGACATGCCGCGCTTCCTGAGCCGCTCCAGCGGCGACGACGTACCCGTCCCGGCCCTGCTGATGACCACGGCCCTCAGTCAGGTCGTGCTGGTCGTCACGGCCTTCTCCGACGACGCGTTCAACTTCGCCCTCGACCTGACCAGTGCGCTCAGCCTCATCCCGTTCCTGCTCGCCGCCGCGTTCGCGGTGAAGATCGCCCTGCGACCCGCGCAGGAGAACGTCGCGGGCGAGAGCACCCGGCGGGAGCTGGTCGTCGGCGTCCTCGCCACGGTGTACACGGCGTTCCTGCTGTACGCGGCCGGGCTCAAGTTCGTCCTGGTCTCCTTCATCCTCTACGCGCCCGCGACCTTCCTCTTCGTCAAGGCGCGGCGCGAGCAGGGCAGGCGGCTCTTCTCCCCGCGCGAGCTCGTGATCCTCGCCGTCTCGATCGTCGGCGCCGTGATGGGGATCGTGGCGCTCGCGGCGGGCTGGATCAGCCTCTGATCCCCCTCCCTCGACCTGCTCCGGCTCTCCCTCCCTCCTTCGCCCTCCCTCCTTCGCCCTCCGCCCCTTCGCCCTCCGCCCCTTCGCCACCCGCACCGAAAGGCCCCGCATGACCAGCAACGACGCTTCCGTCGAACCCGCGCTCGGCGTGTACTCCGAGGTCGGACGGCTCCGTAAGGTCCTTGTCTGCTCCCCGGGGCTCGCCCACCGCCGGCTCACCCCGACCAACTCGGACGACCTGCTCTTCGACGACGTGATGTGGGTGGAGAACGCCCAGCGCGACCACGCCGACTTCGTCAACAAGCTGACCCAGCGGGGCGTCGAGGTCGTGGAGCTGCACGAACTCCTCGCCGAGACGATGGCGATCCCCGAGGGACGGGCCTGGCTCCTCGACCGGAAGATCATCGCCAACGAGGTCGGCCTCGGTCTCATCGAGGACACCCGCGCCTTCCTGGACGCCCTGCCGCCGCGCGAGCTGGCCGAGTACCTCATCGGCGGTCTGTCGACGGCCGACCTGCCCGAGGAGTTCCGCTCGGGGTACGTCGCCCTCGCCCGCGAGGCCACCGGGGCCCGCGAGTACCTGATGCCGCCGCTGCCGAACACGCTCTACACCCGCGACACCACCTGCTGGCTGTACGGCGGCGTGACCCTGAATCCGCTGTACTGGCCCGCCCGGCACGGCGAGACGCTCCTCATGAAGGCGATCTACACCTTCCACCCCGGCTACAGGGACGCCGCGGTCTGGTGGGGCGACCCCGAACAGGACTGGGGCCAGGCCACCTTCGAGGGCGGCGACATCATGCCCGTCGGCAACGGCGTCGTCCTCATGGGCATGAGCGAACGCACCTCCCGGCAGGCCATCACCCAGGTCGCGGCCTCCCTGTTCAGGAACGGCGCCGCCGAACGGGTCGTCGTCGCGGGCATGCCGAAGCTCCGCTCCGCCATGCACCTGGACACCGTCTTCACCTTCGCCGACCGTGACATCGTCACGCTCTACCCGAAGATCATGGACGCGGTGCACACCTTCACGCTGCGGCCCGGCGACCAGGCTCCCGGGGTCGAGATCACCGACGAGGGGGGCACCCCCTTCGTGGACGTGGTCGCCAAGAGCCTCGGGCTGCCCCGGCTCCGGGTGATCGAGACCGGCGGGGACGTGTACGCCTCCGAGCGGCAGCAGTGGGACAGCGGCAACAACGCCGTCGCCCTCGAACCCGGTGTCGTCTTCACGTACGACCGGAACACCCAGACCAACACGCTGCTGCGCAAGGCGGGCGTCGAGGTCATCACCATCGTCGGCGCCGAACTCGGCCGCGGCCGCGGCGGCGGCCACTGCATGACCTGCCCGCTGATCCGCGACGCGGTCGAGTTCTGACGGCACGGCACGGAACTGGGCCACCCCGTCCCGGGGTGGCCCAGTTCCGTGCCGGCGGGGTCAGTCCATCGGGTCCGGGCCCGCCAGCTGCTCGGCGAGCTGCCGCTCGCTCTCCTCCGACAGCGACGTCTTGAGCACGGTGCCGCCGAACTGCTCCACGGCCGCGGCGAACTTGTCCTCGGTGACCTTCGAGGCCATGACCACGACGGCCGAGGAGCCGGGCGCCAGCAGCGACTGGACCTTCTCGCGGAACTTGTTGTCGACGCCCGTCTGGCTCAGCTTGCCGATGAGTCCGCCGAGGGCGGCGCCCACCACGCCGATCCCCGGGGTGAGGATGATCATGCCGAGGACCATGCCCCAGAGGGCACCGGCGGTGGCGGAGAGGGCGACCCTCCCCTCCCTCCGGGCCGGGGTGTCCACATGGGTCTCCCCGTCGGCGTCCACCGTGACGACGGCGATGCCGGTCAGCTCGACCACATCACTGTCCTCCAGCTTCTGCACCGCGGCGAAGGCCCTGTTCGCGACGGCTCGATCCTCGTAGCCGAGGACGATGAGTTCGGACATACCGCTCTCCTCCTGAGTCAGTACCGCTGCGCCTTGGTGAGCCTCGGGGTGAGCACCGGCTCGGGAGGCTGCCTGCTGATCACCAACGGCTGTTCGCGCTTCCCCGGTTCGAGGTCCTCGACGCCGACGAACTGCGTCTCGACGACCTTGCCCGAGGGGTCGAGGAAGTCGACCTGTACGGCGTAGGAGGCCTCCTCGTCCGTCTTGTTGGTGATGGTCAGGACGACGGTCAGCACACCTCCGGTGTCGGCCCGGGGCTTGCCGGTCATACCGACCTCGCCCAGCGCGTTGCCGCGGCCCTGCACGTCCTTCAGGACCTCCTCGGCCTGCCGGCGCGAGCGCTCGATCTCCGCACCGATGGACGCCTTGCGCTCGGCCTCCCGCGCGGACGCCGAGGCCGCCGCCGAGGAGGCGGAGGCACGGGCGGACTCGACGACCTCGGAAGCCGAGGAGGCGACGGAGGAGGGCAGTTCGCCCGAGAAGCCGGCCGTGTCGGGTGCGGTGGGGCGTTCGCTGACGGTGGTGCCACCGGTGTCGTCGTTCCCGGTGTCGCAGGAGACGAGGGCCGTCGCGCCGAGGGCCGTGACGACGACGGCGGCGGCCGCGCTCACCGCCCGTGCGCGCACCGACCGCCTCGTCCTCGCCGATGTGGGGTTCACAGGATGAGTCCTCTTCCGTCTCCGTGGTGCGGTCGTGATCGTCGGTCGTCGATCGCGGTCGTGGGGCGTTGGTCGTGGGGTGTGGGTCGCGGGTCAATAGCGCAGGACGGCGGCGACGCGGCCCATGTCGAGGAGGGTGTCGTCGCGGACGAACTGGACCTCGGCCCCCGTGTCGAGGGCCCTTTCGACGATCTCGTCGACCATGTCGTCCCGCGTCTCGGCCTCGCCGGGCTCGGCGGGCTCCAGGTGCCCGCCCTCGTCCCGTACGACGGTCCGGTAGTGGTCCTCGACGGCGAGCAGCCGGATCCGGCCCTCCTTCACGGCCTGCCACACCTCGTCGATGCCTCCGGCGAACTCACGGCGGCCGCGGCCGGCGTCCAGCTCGGCCAGGACGGTCGTCGCCGCCGCGGCCTCGCGGGCGGTCCTGGCGGGCTCGACGGCCTCCCGGACGGCCGCGGACGGTCCCCGCGCGAGCCCTCCGTGGTGGACGGGCGTCACGCCCGGCCGGAGCGGCCCGGTCTCCTCCAGCAGGGCGAGGGCGGGTGGCTCGCCGATCACGTACAGCGGGCGCGGCTCGGAGGCGAGGACGGCGCTCAGCGCGGTGTGCGCCTCGCGCAGGAACTGGCGGGTGGCCTCGTCCTGGAAGGTGCTGGGCAGGTCTCCGACGCGTTCCTCGCGCTCCGCGTCGGGGTCTTCGAGGCTGCGCACGAGCGGGAAGCCGTCCCCGGTGTGCTCGGTGACCCGTTCGGGGCTGCAGCTCCACAGCGAGACCCGGTCGGCCGCGACCGCGAGCGCCCAGGTGGGCTGTTCGGCGGCCTGGGCCGCGACGAGGTTCCGGGTGAGGAAGGTGTCGGCGAGGACGACGCGTTCCGGGACCGTCCGGGCCACCGTCCACACGTAGTGCTCGCCCGGGGCGGCGAAGATCACCAGACCGTCCTCGGCGTGCGCGAGGTCGACCTCGGCCACGGCCCGGCGCAGCTGGTCCAGGACGTCCTCGCGCCGCTCGCGGGTCACCGCCGGGTCGTCCTTGACCGCCTTCTCCGCCGCGGCCACGAGGTTCCGGAGGCGGACGGGGTCCTGGGCGTTGTCCGGCTCGCGGCGGTGGGTGGGCATCACGAGGGACACGGCGGGGTACGGGCGGGGCTGGCGCAGCTTCGCGAGTACGTCGCCGCTGAGCGCGGGTTCCATGGCGGTACCTTCCTGGCGGATTCCGGGGGTGGGGCGGGGTGGGGCGCCCTACGGGGGCCGGCTACTGGGGGCCGGCGAGCTGCTCGGCCAGTTCCTTCTCGTCCTCGTCGCTGAGCGAGGTCTTGAGGACGGTGCCGCCGTGCGGCTGCATGGCCACGGTGAACTTGTCGTCCGTGAGCTTCGAGGCCATGATCACGACGGCGGCCGAACCGGGCGTGAGGAGGTCGGCCACCTGCCGGCGGAACCGCTCGTCGACCCCGGACTTGCTGAGTTTGCCGACCAGGCCGCCGAGGGCCGCTCCGGTCAGCAGCCCGACCCCGGGCAGCAGGAAGAGAAGACCGAAGATCGCTCCCCACAGGGCCCCGGATGCGGCGGAGACGCCGACGATCCGGCTGCTGGTGTCGACATGGGTCCGGCCCTCGGCGTCCACGGAGACGACCGCGAGACCGTTCAGGTGCACGACGTAGTCCCGCTGCAGGTCCTGCACCGTCTCGAAGGCCCGCCCGGCCACCTCGGGGTCGTCGTATCCGATGACGATGAGCTCAGCCATTCCCGCCTCCTCGGAGAAGGGATCCTCACGGTCTCCCTTCCTGCGGAGAGCCCCGGACGGCCTCTCCGGGGCCACGAGATGCCATCCTGTCCCGATATGTACGGGGTCGCGACTCGTGCTCGCCTCAACGGGCGTAACAGAGGTGGTCCGGCGCGCGGGGGCGCGTCCCCACGGCTGCGGCCGGTGGACGCGAGAGCGCACCGTCCCGGTGGTGGCCTACGGCTTCCGCAGGGCGGTCAGCTCCACGTCGACGGCCTCCCGCAGGAGGGCGCGGGCGTGGTCGATCGCCAGGCCGCCGCTCAGCCAGCGCATGCTCAGACCCTCCAGGAGGGCGGTGAGCCGTTCCGCGGCGGCGGCGAGGGTGGCGGCCGGCGCCATCGGCCGCACCTGGCCCAGCAGCGCGGCCACCTCCTGGACCCACACCAGGGTCGCCCGGGCCAGGTCCTCGCGCAGGACGGGGTCGAAGACGGCGCTCGCCCGCAGTTCACCCCAGGCCGAGCTGTTCTCCCGTACCTCCGGGGTGTCCTGGAGTTCCAGGAGGAGGACCTCGTCGAGCTCCTCGCGGGCCGTGAGCGGCTCCGCCTCGGGATCCCGTTCGGTCGTGTACCGCTCGGCGCGGTCGTTGATGAACTCCAGGGTGTGCCGCAGGATCCCGGTGCGGTCCTTGAAGTGGTAGTAGATCAGGCCGGTGGAGACCCCGGCCTCCGCGGCGAGTTCCTCCACGCGAAGCCCGCGGACCCCGCGCCGGGCGATGACCCGGGCGGCCGCTTCCAGGATCTGTGTACTGCGAGACGCCATGCGGTGAACCCTATCCGGACGACAGGGCGCGGTGATCTCCACGGCCGCCCTTCCCCGCTTACGCCCCTCCTGCCGCCGAACGCTCCCGCGTTTCCGCCCCCGCGGTCCCCGGCGCCGAGCTCGTCGCGTCCGTGCGCCGATCGGGCGGGGGCGGCCCACCGCACCGAGGCCGTCATTTGACTGAAAATCCAGTCAGTGCCAGAGTGAGGCCACGGCCCACCCCCACTCACGTCTCGGGCACCCCGGCTCCGCACACCCCGTACGCCGGTCTCCCGTGTGAGGCCCAGGCCCGCGAATCCCGGCACACCGCGCGCGTCATCTCGATCCGCCCGCGGCCGCTGGATAGTCTCGCCAGCCCATGATCGGAGCACACGTGTCCCACCTCCCTCCCTCCCGCCGTGCGACGCTGCGCGCCTTCGCAGGCATCGGCGGCGCCCTCGCCCTGGGCGCCGCGGCCTGCGGACCCGGCGAATCCACGCCGGCCGGGTCCGGCTCCTCGACCCGGCCGGCCACCGGCTCGGCGCGGCCCGCATCCGAGAGCGGTGAGCGCCACTTCGGCGCCGAGTGGGACAGCCACACCCGTACGTTCATGTCGTGGCCCGCGCTCGCCTCCGTCTGGGGGGACGACCTGCCCTACGTACGGGAGGACATCGCCCGTATCGCCCGCGCGGTCGCCGAGTACGAGGCCGTCGTCATGATGGCCCGGCGCGACCAGGTCGCGGCGGCGCAGCGGGCCTGCGGCTCGCGGGTCGAGGTGATCCCTCTCCCGGTCGACGACCTGTGGGCCCGCGACACCGTTCCCGTCTTCGTCGAGGACGGCGGCGAGCTCCTCGGGGTCGACTTCAACTTCAACGGCTGGGGCAACAAGCAGGAGCACACCAACGACGCCCAGGTGGGCCGGCTGCTGCTGCGCAAGTACGGCATCCCCCGCGAGGAGGCCCCGCTCGTCGCCGAGGGCGGCTCCTTCGAGACCGACGGCGAGGGCACCCTCCTCGTCACCGAGAGCTCGATCGTCAACGACAACCGCAACCGGGGAAAGACCCGGGACCAGATCGAGGACGAGCTGATCGAGACCCTCGGCGTGGAGAAGGTGGTCTGGCTGGCCGGTGTGCGCGGCGAGGACATCACCGACGCGCACGTGGACAGCCTCGTGCGGTTCACCGCGCCCGGCGTGGTGCTCCTGGACCAGGCGTTCCCCGGCTCGCCCCCGGACTCCTGGTCGCGCTCCGCGGACCAGGCCCGCTCGGTGCTGGAGAAGGCGACGGACGCGCGGGGCCGGCGCTTCGAGATCATCGATCTGCCTCAGCCCGACCTCGACCGGATCACCGGCGAGGGCGACGACTTCGTGTCGACGTACGCCAACTTCTATGTGGCCAACGACTCCGTCTTCATGCCGAAGTTCGGTGACCGGGCGGCCGACGACCGGGCACGGGGCATCCTCCAGGAGCACTTCCCGAAGCGGGACGTCGTGCAGATCCAGATCGACACCATCGCCTCCGGTGGCGGCGGCATCCACTGCGCGACCCACGAGCAGCCCGGCAAGCCCGCCGCCTGACCCGCGCTCTCCCCTTCCCCCACCTCTTCCTCCTTCCCCTCACCCCCTACCCCACCCCGGAGCGCGGTCGTGTCCCTGAAGCGACGTCACCCACGGGCCCCCGGCGGCCCGCTGAGCACCGCCCTCGTGCTCCTCGCCGTCGCGGCGGCCGCTCTCTGCGGGCTCTGGCTCCAGTTCGGCGAACGCCAGGACCTGGACACCCGCCACACCGCCGGAGGCCGGGCTGCCGACCGGATCGACATCGACGCCTCGGTGCAGCGCGTCGACGCGGCAGGCCGGGAGCTGGTCCTACGCGTCCTCGTCACCCCGCGCGGCTCGCTCGCGGAGGCCGGCGGGGTCTCCCCCGCCGAGGATCTGACGCTGCAGACCTCGTCCTCCGTGCGCGGGGACCTGACGTTCCCCGCCCACAGCCGTATCGCGACCGTCGACGTGCCCGTCGCGCTGACGGGCGGAGCGATCACGGACTATCCGTTCGACGCCTACGAGACGGAGCTGGAGTTCGGGGCCGTGCAGGGGGGTGAGAGCGTCCCCGTGCGCATGACGCTCGTCAACCGGGACGCCCTGTTCTCCCTGGCCGTCGACACCTCGGAGATCCGCGGCACCGCCGTCTTCGCGGCGGAGGTCGCGCGCTCCCGGAGCGTCCTGGTCTTCTCGGTGTTCATGATGCTGGCGATGTGGGCGCTCGCCGTCGCGGTCCTCATGGGCGGCTGGCACCTGGTGCGGCGGCGAATGGGGCTGACCTGGCCGGCCCTGGGCTGGATGGCGGCCACGCTGTTCGCCCTCGCGGCCTTCCGCAACACGGCCCCGGGCGCTCCGCCGATCGGCAGCCTGCTCGACTACCTGGCGTTCTTCTGGGCCGAGACGCTCATCGCGTTCTGTGTGATCGTGGTGGTCGTCCCGGCCGTACGGGCGGAGGACCCGTCTCCCCCGCGCGGCGCGCCCGCCCCGTGACGCGTCCCGATGGCCCTGCCGTCTGCCCCACGTGGGCGGGTCTGACACGACTCGCGGAGTGTTCGGCGACAGGGACGCTCTTCTCCCCTCCATAGTGCGGGGCATGACAGACACCCCCCTCTCCCCGCGCACGCGCCCGCGTGCGCGGTCCCGCAGGGCTCTGCTCTGCGCCGCCCTTCTCGCCCTCACGGTCCAGACGACCGCCGTCGCACCGGCGCTCGCCGAGGGACCGGGCGGCCATGGCGGATCCGACTGCGTACGGACCGAGGGCCGCCTCGACGGCACGGCGCGCCAGGTCCTGGACATCACCCGCAAGGCCAAGGCCGACCTCGCTCTGAAGTCCGTGCAGGTACGGGTGACGATCGACGGTCGCGAGGTCCTCACCGACGCGCTCGGCGAGTCCATGACCGGTGTCCCGGCCCAGCCGGACATGCACTTCCGTGCCGGTTCCGTGGCCTTCGCCCATATCTCGACGACCCTCCTCAGGCTGGTCGAGGAGCGGCGGGTCCGGCTCGACGACACCGTGGAGCGCTGGCTGCCCGGCCTTCCCGAGGCCGACCGGATCACCCTGCGGATGCTGGCGAGCAACACCACCGGACTCCACGACTACGTCACCGACCCGGACTTCCTCAAGGAACTGGTGGCGAACCCCTTCCGGGCGTGGACGCCCGAGGAACTGGTCGCCTTCCCGCTCCGCCACTCCTTCTGGTACGAGCCGGGCAAGAGCTGGAGCTACTCCCACGCCAACTACGTGCTGCTCGTCGCCGCGCTGGAGAAGATCACCGGGACGCGGATCGACCGGCTCGTGAAGGAGAAGGTCACGGGGCCGCTGGGGCTGCGGAACACACAGAACAACTTCACGCCCGAGATCCCGCGCCCGGCCCTGCACGCCTTCACCTCCGACCGGGGCCTGTACGAGGAGTCCACCTTCTGGAACCCGTCGTGGACCACCGCGCCCGGCGCGGTCATCACCACCCACATCTGTGATCTGGCGACGTCGGCACGGGCCATCGGCAGCGGCGAGCTGCTCTCCCCCCGCTCGTACCGGACGCTGCTCAACCCGGGCACGGTCGGCCTCGGCGGCGGGACCAGGACCTGTCCCGAGACGATCTGCCTGAAGCAGACCGAGGCCAAGCACTTCGGTCTCGGTGTCATCGTGGTCAACGGCTGGGTCCTGCAGAACCCCTCGTTCTCGGGGTACGCGGCCATCCAGGCGTACCTCCCCTCCAAGCGTCTCGCCATCGCGGTCAACGCGACCAAGACCGCGACCACGCCCGAGGGCAACCAGGCGGAGGTGGTCGCCGAGCGGATCGCGGCCGCGCTCGCGCCGGGGGACCCGCTGGCGATCAGCTGACGTCCGGTCCGGGCCCGTCCCCGGCGGTGAGGCTCCGCGCCGTTCGGCGCCGGAGCCTCACCGCTGTCCGCGATGCACCGAACGACATATGGAATGATCTTGCCATGGCAGGACGAGGTATCGTTTCGGCATGGGAATGACGGAGGGGATCGTCGACGAGACGGACCGGGCGCTCATCGCCGAGCTCCAGCGCGACGCCACACAGGCCTACGCGGCGCTCGGCAAGGCGGTCGGGCTGTCGGCGGGAGCGACGCACGAGCGGGTACGGAAACTGCGTGAGCGCGGGGTGATCCGACGGACCACCGTGGACGTCGACCCTGCCGCGCTCGGACGGGACGTGCTCGCCTTCGTCATGGTCGACTCCACCGTCTGGATGGGGGACTCCGCGGACGCGTTCGCCGCGATCCCCGAGGTCCAGGAGGCCCACGTCATCGCCGGCAGCGCCTCGGTCCTGGTGAAGGTGCGCACCTCCACCACCGTCCAACTCCAGGACGTACTGCGGCGGTTGTACGCGATCGAGGGAGTGAGCGGCACGCAGGCGACGGTCTCCCTGGAGACCTTCTTCGAACGGCCGGTCTCCGCCGGCTGACCGGACCCCGACGCTCGGAGCCCCGGGTTCACGAGACCGCGCCGCTCTCCAGGATGCCCTTGAGGGTCCGCTCGTCCTTCGGCATCTCCTTCCGCACATGCGGCCGGACGACGAGGGGGACGAGGGCCTTGCCGATGCCGTGCCCCTCGAAGTCGAGGGAGAGCGTCAGCCGTGAGCGCTCGCCGTCGTCCAGCGGCTCGATCGTGCCCTGGATGTCGCCGCGTACGGGACCGTCGATCCCGTGCACATGCCAGTGCCGCGGCGGATCGAGTTCGATGATCTGCATGGTCGAGGTGAACTCCCGCCGCCCGAGCCGCCGCGTGACGGCCACCTTGGAGCCGACCGCGAACGGCTCGCTCCCCAGTCTGCGGACCGAGACGGCGCTCTCCTGCCACTGCGGCAGATGCGTCGGGTCGGTCACGTAGGAGAAGACCTCCGCGGGCCTGCGGGAGATGTCGATGGTTTCCGTGATGACAGGCATGGCGCCCTCTTCGTCCCACAGGAGTCCTCGCCGGTTCGTGTTCCCGGCGGCGTGATGCTCCGCGCGCCCCGCGAAGCGTTCCCGGCGCGGGCTCATGGTGCTTCCTACAAATCGTCCCACGGGCCACGGCGCCCCGCCACCGTCGGACCGGGCCCCGGCGGAGATCTGAGTAGCGGTACTCATGCCGGGAGCGGCGCCCGGCGGGAGCATGTCGCCAGGGTGTGAACCGGTGCGGAGGGGGCGGCATGAGCAAGGTCGTGGGGGCGTTCGTGGTGGCGGGGCTCGCGGTCGGCGCGCTGGTGCTGGCGTACGCGCTGGGGGCACCGCCCGGCGCGGTCCTGGCCGTGGGCGCGGGAGCGCTCGGCCTGCTCTGGCTCCTGCTGCTCCTGACGGCCCCCTGGAACCTGTACTTCCGCGCCCATGCCGTGCTGGCCGAGATCGCGCTCAGCCGGGAGAAGGGCCTCGACGTCTCCGAGGAGCGGGACACCGAGGCACGGCGCATCGCGCGCGTGATGCTGCGGGTGGCCGTCGCCGGACATGTGGTGACGGCCGGCGTGGCCCTCGCCGTCGCCGCCGCGACCGGGCGCGAGGCGGGCTCCTGGTTCGCCGGTCTCTTCCTCCTCAGCACGTTCTTCAGGCCGGCCGGGGCGTACTTCGGGCAGCTGCGCCGCCGGCTCGGCGTCCTGCTGCGGGACGTGACCTTCCCGCGTGACGACGTGGTGGCGCTGACCGGGCGGGTGGCCGCTCTGGAGAGCGGGGCGACGGTGCTCGACGGCAAGGCCGAGGAGCAGTACCGGGCCCTCGCCGAGCTCCGCCGTACGGTGGACGCCGTCGGCCTCTCCGCTCACCAGCGAGCCGACGAGACCGACCGGAAGATCGCCGCGCTGGCCCGGGAGTTCGAGGCGACGGTGAACCGCCTCACCGACAACGAGGAGATCATCACCGGCCTGAAGGCCTTCCTCAGACTCCTGCGTGCCACCGACGGCACCGACGCCGCCGGGCACGCCGGCTCGTGACCCGCCCTCGCGACACCGGCCGGGGCAGCACCTCGCGACATCGGCTCGTGCCCTCGGCTCCCGCTCCCGCGCCACCGGTCGACAGGCCCCGGCACGCGCGCGTACCGGGGTTCTCACACCGGGCCTCGGACCACTGTGTGACCGGTGTTACGGACCATGATCGGCGCGGTTGACACAGGTGTAACGGGCATTTCGTACGGTCGGGGCTCGAACGGTTCCACAGAGAGGCGCCCCGGTGACCCCACAGGACACGCCGGCCCCCCGGGCCGGTACGCCCGACCAGGTGCGGACCGTCTGCTCGTACTGCGGTGTGGGGTGCGGCATGCTCCTCGACATCGGCGCGGGGCCCGACGGACGCCGTACGGTCCTCAAGGCGACGGGCGACAAGGACCACCCGGCCAACCGGGGCCGCCTCTGCACCAAGGGCGCCACCACCGCCGACCTGCTCGCCGCCCCCGGGCGCCTGGCCACCGCGCTGGTCCGGGAGGAGCGCGGTGCCGAGCCCGTGCCCACCGCCACCGACCTGGCCGTCGCCGAGACGGCCCGCCGTCTGCGGGCGATCGTCGACGAGCACGGGCCCGACGCCTTCGCCCTGTACGTCTCCGGCCAGATGAGCCTGGAGGCGCAGTACCTCGCCAACAAGCTCGCCAAGGGCTTCATCGGCACCAACCAGATCGAGTCCAACTCGCGGCTGTGCATGGCGAGCGCCGGTACCGGCTACAAGCTCTCCCTCGGAGCCGACGGGCCGCCCGGCTCCTACGACGACCTCGACACGGCGGACGTCTTCCTGGTCATCGGCTCCAACATGGCCGACTGCCATCCCATCCTGTTCCTCCGCATGATGGAGCGGGTCAAGGCCGGGGCGAAGCTGATCGTCGTCGACCCGCGCCGCACCGCCACCGCCGACAAGGCGGACCTCTTCCTGCGGATCAAGCCGGGTACGGACCTCGCTCTCCTCAACGGGCTGCTGCATCTGCTGCACGAGAACGGACACACCGACCCCGACTTCGTCGCCGCGCACACCGAGGGCTGGGAGGCGATGCCCCCCTTCCTCGCCGACTACCCGCCCGCCACCGTGGCCCGTATCACCGGCATACCCGAGGCCGACATCCGTACCGCCGCCGAGTGGATCGGCACGGCGGGCGAGTGGACCAGCTGCTGGACCATGGGGCTCAACCAGTCCACTCACGGCACCTGGAACACCAACGCCCTGGTCAACCTGCATCTGGCGACCGGCACGATCTGCCGCCCCGGCTCGGGCCCCTTCTCCCTCACCGGCCAGCCCAACGCCATGGGCGGACGCGAGATGGGCTACATGGGCCCCGGTCTTCCCGGACAGCGCTCGGTCCTGGTCGCCGAGGACCGGGCCTTCACCGAGGAACTCTGGGACCTGCCGCCCGGCACGATCCGCGAGGACGGCTCGGGACGGGGCACCGTCGATCTCTTCCGGCGCATGGCGGACGGCGAGATCAAGGCGTGCTGGATCATCTGCACCAACCCGGTCGCCTCCGTCGGCAACCGTGCCACCGTCGTCGCGGGCCTGCGGGCCGCGGACCTCGTGATCACCCAGGACGCGTTCGCCGACACCGAGACCAACGCGTACGCGGACGTCGTGCTGCCCGCCGCCCTGTGGACCGAGTCCGAGGGCGTACTGATCAACAGCGAGCGCACCCTCACCCTTGCTCAGCCCGCCGTGGACCCGCCGGGCGAGGCCCTCGCGGACTGGCGGATCATCGCCCGCGTCGCCTGTGCGATGGGGTACGAGAAGGCCTTCGCGTACGACAGCGCCGAGGAGATCTTCGAGGAGATCAGGCGCGCCGGGAACCCGAAGACCGGCTACGACCTGACCGGGGTGTCGTACGAGCGGCTGCGGACCACCCCGGTCCAGTGGCCCGCGGCGAGCGGCGGCCCCGCACGGAACCCGATCCGGTACGTGGCCGGCCACGACGCCGGCACCGGCACCGACGAGGAGGGGCAGGGGAAGGGGCCCGTCTTCCCCACGGCGAGCGGGCGGGCCGTCTTCCACGCGCGGCCGCACATCGACCCCGCCGAGATGCCCGACGACGCCTATCCGTTCGTCCTCAACACCGGCCGTCTCCAGCACCAGTGGCACACCCTCACCAAGACCGGGAAGGTCCCCAAGCTCAACAAGCTCAACCCGGCGCCGTTCGTCGAACTGCACCCCGAGGACGCCGGGCGGCTCGGCATCGCGGAGGGCGACCCCGTGGAGATCGCCTCGCGGCGCGGGAGGGCCGTGCTCCCCGCGGTCGTCACCGACCGGGTCGCGCCGGGCAGCTGCTTCGCCCCCTTCCACTGGAGCGACCTCTTCGGTGCGGACCTGTGTGTCAACGCCGTCACCAGCGACGCCGTCGATCCGCTCTCCTTCCAGCCCGAGCTGAAGGTGTGCGCGGTGGCGTTGACGAAGTCGGCGGTCCCGGCCGCCGTCGTGCCCTCCGCCGTGGTCCCCACAGTGGCGGCGCCCGCGAGTGTCACGGCGATGGCGCCTTCGGCCGTGGTTCCGAGGATGGTGATCCCCAGTGGGGGGCTGCCGACCGGCCCCGCCGCCGCCTTCGGTCTGGAACCGGCCCCGCCGCCCGTCCTCAGCGCCGAGGAGCGGCAGTATCTCGTCGGGTTCCTGGCCGGCCTGGAGACGGGTACGCCGGGTGTCCCCGTACTGCCGTCCGGCGCGCCCTTCCGCGAGGACCACGCCCGTTGGGTCAACGGGGTACTGGCCGGCATGTACTCCCGTGCTCCGCAGGCCCCCGCGACCGGCGGGGCGGACACGGCGGGGCGCGAGGTCGTGGTGCTCTGGGCCTCGCAGACCGGCAACGCCGAGGACTTCGCCGCCGCCACCGCCGAGCGGCTCCTGTCGGCCGGTCACCGGGCCGCGCTCGCGGGCATGGACGAGACCGATCTGACGGCGCTGTCGCCCGCCGCCGATCTGCTGCTGATCACCAGCACCTTCGGGGACGGTGACGCACCGGACAACGGTTCCGGTTTCTGGGACGCGCTCGCCGCGCCCGACACCCCGCGCCTCGACGGGCGCCGCTATGCCGTCCTCGCTCTCGGGGACTCCTCGTACGGCGACTTCTGCGGCCACGGGCGGCGCCTGGACGATCGTCTGGACGAGCTCGGGGGCGTCCGTCTGGCACCCCGTACCGACTGCGAACCCGACTACGAGCCCTCCGCCCTCGCCTGGCTCGACCAGGTCCTGGCCGGTCTGTCCGACACGACGCGGGCGCCGTCGGCCGGACCGCCGTCCGTCGCCCCCGCCCCGGCGCCCGCCCGCCGCTCCGGGCCCGCCACCACCCCCGCCCGGCTCGTCGGCAACCGGCTCCTCAGCCTGCCGGGCGCGGGCAAGGAGGTACGCCGCTTCACCTTCGACACGAGCGAGAGCGGTAGCGGGGCTCCGCTCGGCTACGAGGCAGGCGACGCCCTCGGGGTCCAGCCCGTCAACTGCCCGGAGCTCGTGGCCGAATGGCTGGCCGTCACCGGTCTCGACGCCGGCTCCCCCGTGGAGCTCCCGGGCCTCGGCCCCGTCGCCTTCGGCGAGGCCCTCCACCGGCACCTCGACATCACCCGGGTCGCCCCCGCCCTCCTCGGCTTCGTCACCGAACGGACCGGCGACCGGGACCTGAAGCGGCTCCTCCGGCCCGACAACAAGGACGGGCTCGCCCAGTGGACCTGGGGACGGCAGGCCGTGGACGTCCTCGCCGAGCACTCCGTCCGCGCCGCGGCGCAGGACTGGGCCGATGTGCTGGGCCGGCTCAGACCACGCCTGTACTCGATCTCCTCCAGCCCGCTCACCGACCCCCACCAGGTGTCCCTCACGGTCTCGGTGGTCCGCTACGAGAACCTTCGCGGTCGCGCCCGCAAGGGCGTCTGCTCACCGTTCCTCGCCGACGCCGAACCCGGCGCCCCCGTCCCGGTCTTCGTCCAGCGCGCCCCGCATTTCCGGCCCCCGGCCGACCCCACGACTCCGATGGTGATGGTCGGCCCCGGCACGGGCGTGGCCCCCTTCGTCGGTTTCCTCGACGAGCGCCGGGCGCTCGGCCACCGGGCCCCGAACTGGCTCTTCTTCGGCGAGCAGCACCGCGCCACGGACTTTTACTACGAGGAGGAGCTGGCCGGGCTCGTCGCCGACGGCACCCTGGACCGCCTCGACACCGCCTTCTCGCGTGACCAGCGGGCCAAGGTCTACGTCCAGGACCGGATGCGGGAACACGGCCCGCAGCTGTGGTCGTGGCTGCAGTCCGGCGCCCACTTCTACGTCTGCGGCGACGCCGCCCGGATGGCGAAGGACGTCGACCGGGCGCTGCGGGACATCGCCGTCGCCCACGGCGGCCTCGACGAGGAGGCGGCGGGGGTGTACGTCAAGCAGCTGGCCGCCGACAAGCGGTACGTCCGGGACGTGTACTGAGGCTCCCGGGGGTGGTGGGGGCCCTGACGCGCGTTGCCCCGCACGGGAGTTCACGTGCGAGGCCCCGGGCGGCGGGGCTCATGTGCGGCCAGCCGCCTCGCGCTCGGCGCGGGTCCGTGCGCCCCGGTCCTCCAGCCACCCGACGACCTCCTCCGCCTGCTCCGCGCGGGCGATGTCGAGCGGGGTGAGCCGGTCCCAGCCGATCCAGTCGATGTCCGCGCCGGAGTCCAACAGGCGTGCGGCGGTGGGGAGTCGGCCGCCCTGGCAGGCGCCCCAGAAGGCCTGCGTGATCTCCTCGGGCGAGGGCTGCGGGGCGGCGGCGAGACGCGCCTCGACCAGGTCGAGCAAGCCGAGGGTGGCGGCGTCCTGGAAGGTCGGGCGGGCGCCGAGTTCGAGCAGCCGGCGGGCCGCGTTCCACTGTCCGAAGGCCCGCGCGTCGGCCAGCGGTGTACCGCCCGCGATCACGGCGCCGTCGGCCTCGATGTCGGCCCCGGCGGCGACCAGCGCGTCGATCATCGGGACGTCGTCGTTGCTCGCGGCCCAGTGCAGGGGCGTCTCGCGGTGGGCGCCGGTGAAGCGGGCGTCCGGGTCGGCGCCCGCCGCGACCAGGACGGCGACGGTCTCGGGGCCGTTCGGCCGGTGGCCGGGCCAGTCCGTGGCCAGATGCAGCAGGCTCCGTCCACCGGGGCCGCATCCCTCGCGGTCCTCGACCACCCGGGCGCCCGCGAGCCCGGGATGCCCGGCGAGGAGGGCCCGCAGGGCGTCGAGGTCACCGGTGACGACGGAATCGGTGACGGCGAGGGCCAGCGGGTCCCGGGAGTGCAGTGTGCGCGTGGTCGGCATGCCGCCAAGCGTGCCGCACCGGGTGGCGCCGCACTGCCCGGCCGACCCTCGACGGCACACCCGGCCCGGGCGTGCCGTCGCCGGTTCACCCGCTTGCCGGTCCCCAGCTTGCCGCTAATGTCGATATATAGGCCACATGTGCATCCCTGCTCCCGCCTTCCCGAGGCGGCGGGAAGGCGGGAGTACGGAAGGAGCCTCCCATGACCCGTACATTGCGGGGCGCGATAGCCCTGGCCGGAGCCACGGCCCTCTGTCTGGGCGCGGTCGCGACCAGCGGGGCCGTCCAGCCGGACGCGGCGTCGGCGGCGCGACAGGACGTGAAGATCGGCCTGCTGCTGCCGGAGAGCAAGACCACGCGGTACGAGAAGTTCGACCGGCCGTACATCGAGGCCAAGATCAAGGAACTGGCGCCGGACGCCCAGATCGATTACTACAACGCCGCCGAGAGCGCCACCACCCAGCAACAGCAGGTGAACACGGCGCTCGCCAAGGGCGACAAGGTTCTCATCCTGGACGCCGTGGACGCCAAGTCGATCCAGTCGTCCGTGCAGAAGGCCCATGACGCGGGTGTGAAGGTCGTCGCGTACGACCGACTCGCGCAGGGCCCGGTCGACTCGTACGTCTCGTACGACAACCGCAAGGTGGGTGAGCTGCAGGGCAAGGCGCTCCTCGACGCGCTCGGCGACAAGGCCGGAAGCGGCGTGATCGTGATGCACAACGGGTCGCCGACCGACCCGAACGCGGCGGAGTTCAAGGCCGGCGCGCACTCGGTCCTGGACGGCAAGGTGAAGATCGGCAAGGAGTACGACACGCCGAACTGGGACCCGAACAACGCCAACCAGCAGATGTCCGGCGCGATCAGCGCCCTGGGCAAGGACAAGATCGTCGGTGTCTACTCGGCCAATGACGGACTGGCCGCCGGTATCGCCACCGCACTCAAGTCGGCGGGCATCAACGTGCCGCTGACCGGCCAGGACGCCCAGCTCGACGCGATCCAGCGGATCCTGCTCGGCACCCAGACGATCACCATCATGAAGCCGTACAAGCCGGAGGCGGACATCGCGGCCACGATGGCGGTCGACTTCGCCGAGGGCAAGAAGCTGCCGGCCGACCTGGTGCCCACCACCGTCACCAGCGGCAGTGGCCAGAAGGTCCCGGCCAATCTGCTCACGCCGGTCGTGGTCGACAAGACCAACATCAAGGACACCGTCGTGAAGGACGGCCTCTACACGGTCCAGGAGATCTGCACCCCGACGTATGCCGCGGCCTGCAAGGAGGCCGGCCTCCAGTAGCGGCACGGCGTTTCCGTCCCGGGCGCTTCGCCCGGGACGTCCCGCCCGGACGACTGCCGTCCCGGCGGGGCTCGGACCCGCGCGAGCGGGCGAGCGGAGGAGGCGGTTCCTTTGCCGGAGTCACCCGTGCTCTCACTCCGGGGCATCTCCAAACGGTTCGGCGCGGTCCAGGCACTGAAGGACTTCGACCTGGACGTCCACCCCGGCGAGGTGGTCGCGCTGGTCGGCGACAACGGCGCCGGCAAGTCCACCGCCGTCAAGTCGATCGCCGGGGTGAACCCGCCCGACGAGGGCGTCATCACCTGGGAGGGGAAGCCGGTCTCCATCAGCCGGCCGCACGACGCCCAGAACCTCGGAATCGCCACCGTCTACCAGGACCTGGCCCTGTGCGACAACCTCGACGTGGTCGCCAACCTGTTCCTCGGCCGGGAGCTGCGCCGTTTCGGCATCCTCGACGAGGTCCGCATGGACCAGCGGGCGCGCGAGCTTCTCAACACCCTGTCCATCCGCATCCCGAGCGTCCGGATCCCCGTCGCCTCGCTGTCCGGCGGTCAGCGCCAGACGGTGGCGATCGCCCGCTCGCTGATCGGCGCGCCGAAGGTCGTCATCCTGGACGAGCCCACCGCCGCCCTGGGTGTGGAGCAGACCGCCGAGGTCCTCGACCTGGTGGAACGGCTCCGGGAGCAGGGCCTCGGCACGATTCTGATCAGCCACAACATGGTGGACGTGATGGCGGTCGCCGACCGGATCGCGGTGATGCGCCTCGGCCGCAACAACGGCTTCTTCGACAAGCGGTCCACGACCACCGAGGAGATCATCTCCGCGATCACCGGGGCCACCGACAGCGCCGTCACCCGCCGTCAGTCCCGCAAGCGCGAGGAGGAGCGATGAGACGCGACTCGGGCCGCGGCCCCTCCGGCGGGGCCGGTGACGGGCAGGAACCGGCACCCGGCGCCCTGCCCGCCGTCGACACCCGTCTCCTCGTCCGCGAGGAGGGGCTCAAGGGGTACGTGGGCGAGTTCCGGCGCAAGATGCGGAGCGGAGAGCTGGGGTCGCTGCCCGTCGTCCTGGCCGTGATCATCATCTGGACGGTCTTCGGCAGTCTGAACAGCACCTTCCTCTCCGCCCAGAACCTCTCCGACCTCAGCCAGCAGATCGTCGGCACGGGCATGATCGCGGTCGGCATCGTCTTCGTCCTGCTGCTCGGCGAGATCGACCTCTCCGTGGGGTCGGTCAGCGGTCTGTGCGCCGCGATCTTCGCCGTACTCAACGTGCTGAACGGCATGAACGAGTGGCTGGCGCTGCTGGTCGCCATCGCGGGCGGCGCCGCCGTGGGGCTGATCCAGGGCTTCTTCTTCGCGAAAGTCGGCGTACCGGCGTTCGTGGTGACCCTCGCGGGCAACCTCGCCTGGAACGGGCTGATGCTGCAGGTGCTGGGCAGCAGCGGCACGGTCAACATCCCCAGCGAGAGCATCGTCTCCAAGCTCTACTCGACGATCTACCACAGCCCGGCGGCCGCCTACGTGGCGGCGGCGGTCGGGGTCGGGCTGTTCCTCACGGCCTCGCTGCTCGACGCCCAGCGGCGCAGGGCGGCCCGGGTGCCGTTCCGGCCGGTCACCGAGATCGTCCTGCGTACGGTCGTCATCGCGGCCATCGCCTTCGCCACCGCGTACATCCTCAACCAGTACCAGGGCCTGCCCCTGGCGCTGCTGATCTTCCTGATCCTGCTGGTTGTCCTGGACTTCGTGCTCCGGCGCACCACGTACGGCCGCCGTGTCTTCGCGGTCGGCGGCAACATCGAGGGCGCGCGCAGGGCCGGCATCAGTGTGCCGTTCGTCCGGATGAGCGTCTTCTCGATCGCCGGGACCATGGCGGCGATCGGCGGCCTCTTCCTCGCGGGCCAGATCCAGTCCGCGAGCCAGACCTCCGGCGGCGGCAACCTCCTGATGAACGTGATCGCCGCCGCGGTCATCGGCGGCACCAGCCTGTTCGGCGGCCGCGGCACGGTGTGGTCCGCGCTGCTGGGCGCGCTGGTGATCGGGTCCATCCAGTCCGGCATGAACATCATGGGCGTCAGCAACGCCGTCCAGTTCATGATCACCGGTTCGGTCCTGCTGGCGGCCGTGGTGGTCGACTCCCTGTCCCGCCGCACCCAGAAGGCGGCGGGCAGGGCCTGACGCGGGGACCCGCCACGGCTGCGGCCGTCGCTCAGCTCCCGTCGGAGTCCTGGGTGCCGGGGCCGATACGCAGTTCGAAGTCGCCGTCGTACTGTGCGTGACCCGCGATGACGGCGAGTTCGACGACCTCCACGCCCACCTCGCCCCGGACGATGAGCGGGTCCTTGCGGAGGTCCCGCATCAGCGCCACGCACATGCCGATCATCACCAGGACGAACGGCGCCGCCACCAGGATCGTGAGGTTCTGCAGACCCGCGAGGGCGTCGCCCTGGCCGTCGCCGATGAGCAGCATGACGGCGGCGACCGCCCCGGTCACCACGCCCCAGAACACCACCACCATGCGGGTGGGGTCGAAGGCGCCGCGCTGGGAGAGCGTGCCCATGACGATCGAGGCGGCGTCCGCGCCCGACACGAAGAAGATGCCGACGAGGATCATCACGAGCAGACTCATGGTGCCGGTCAGGGGGAACTCCTGGAGCACTCCGAAGAGCTGTCCCTCCGGAGTCGTCTTCCCTGCCAGCTCGCCCTGTTCGCTGAGCTTCATCGCCGTACCGCCGAAGATGGCGAACCACACCAGGCTGACGGTGCTCGGCACCAGGATGACGCCGCCGACGAACTGGCGGATGGTGCGGCCCCGGCTGATCCGGGCGATGAACATGCCGACGAAGGGCGTCCACGAGATCCACCAGGCCCAGTAGAAGACCGTCCAGCTGCCGAGCCAGTCGTGGATGTCGGCACCGCTGGTCGCCTCGGTCCGGCCGGCCAGCTGCGGCAGGTCGTCGATGTAGGCGGCGATCGAGGTGGGCAGCAGGTCGAGCACGATGATAGTGGGGCCCGCGATGAACACGAACAGGGCGAGCACCCCCGCGAGCACCATGTTGATGTTGGAGAGCCACTGGATGCCCTTCTCCACACCGGACACGGCGGAGAGGACGAAGGCCACGGTGAGTACGGCGATGATGGCGACGAGCAGCCCGGTGCCCGTCTTCTCCATCCAGCCCAGCTCCTCGAAGCCGCTGCCGATCTGGAGCGCGCCGAGACCGAGCGAGGCGGCGGAGCCGAAGAGGGTGGCGAAGATGGCCAGGATGTCGATGACGCGGCCGGGCCCCCCGTACGCCGCCCGCTCACCGATCAGCGGGACGAAGACGGCGCTGATGGTCTGCCGGCGCCGCCGCCGGAACGTGGAGTACGCGATGGCGAGTCCGACGACGGCGTAGATCGCCCACGGGTGGAGCGTCCAGTGGAAGAGCGTGGTGGCCATGGCGGTCTGCATCCGCTCGGCCGAGTCGACGGGGTGGGTGCCGGGCGGCGGGGTGCCGTAGTGGGCGAGCGGCTCGCTCACGCCGTAGAACATCAGACCGATCCCCATACCGGCGCTGAACATCATGGCGATCCATGACACCGTCCGGAACTCCGGACCCTCGCTCTCCTGGCCGAGCGTGATCCGGCCGTAGCGGCTGATGGCCAGCCAGAGCGCGAACACGACGAAGCCGGACGCGGCCAGCATGAACGCCCAGCCGCCGTTGCGGATCAGCCCGTCGAGCAGGGTGCTGGACGCGTCCTCCAGGCTCTCGGTGGCCGTGGCACCCCACACGACGAAGGCCAGGGTGAGGACGGCGCTGACGCCGAACACGATCCGGTCGGTGCGGGCACGACGGTGACTGTCGGGACGTCCGGGCAGGTCCGCCGTCACCGGCAGCGCCTCCCGGCCGCCCCGATCGGCGCCTGCTCCGCGACCGTCCGGTCTCTGTTCTTCCTGCGACACAGATGGCACCTTTCGCGGCAATGCGGTTTTTCATCCCACATCTGACGATGTCCCTGTAAGGCAGTACCACAGCCGAGGCCCCGCACGGCGGACCAACAGACCTCCACGGCTTGACCGGTGACCGCCGACGGCCCGACGTATCCTCGGCCCGGGCACCCCGAACGCACGACGGAAGAGGTCGGAACAGGTGGCGGACAGACACAGGACCGGCTCGGCGACGAAGCAGGGGGGCGGAGCCGACCCGGCTCCGGCATCGGCGCCGCCCGAGGCAACGACGCCGACGCCACTCAGCACGCGCGCGCGTGAGGCCGTCCTCCAGCGCATCGTCGACCGGCGGTACGCGCAGGGCGCCCGTCTCGTCGAGCGCGAGGTCGCCGAGGAGCTCGGCATGTCCCGCGTCCCGGTACGCGAAGCCCTGCGCGCCCTGGTGACCGAAGGGCTCCTTGAGCTGCTCCCGCACAGCGGCGTGCGCGTACGGCGCCTGGAACGCACCGACGTGGAGCACCTGTACGAGGTGTGGGAACCGCTCACGGTCCAGGCGTCCCGGCTCGCGGCGCGAGCGCGCGCGGCGGGCGACACCGGGGGGCTCGCGACCCTTGAGGCCACCCTCCGTCAGGCCGAGTCGGCGGCCGCCGCGGACGAGGGGACCCGTGAGGTGGCCGCCCATACGGCGTTCCACGAGAGCGTCGTGGCCATGGCGGGCAATCCCTTGCTGGCGCGCACGATGGAGCAGCTGAGCTGGCAGCTGCGGCTGGTGTTCGGCCTGCGCGAGGAGCCCGCGCACATGCGGGCCCAGCACGCCGAGATGTACCGGCACATCGCGGCCGGGGACGCGGAGGCCGCGGCGGCGAGCACGCTGCTGCACGTCCGGGACAGCAGGGCCGTCGCCCTGCGCTCCCTCTTCGGAGAGCAGGACGGAGCCGCCTGAGGTCATTCGTATACCAAGACGAGCGATCGCGCACCCCTCCGACGAGCGAGGACGGTACGGAACGGGTGTTTCCGGATGAGGTGATCACTCCCCTTGTCCACCACCTTCGGCTTGGTATACAAAACGGGGAAGCCGTCGGCCCACTCCCCAAGGAGCACCCCCATGTGCGTCGAAGCCCTCCCGCCGCCCTCCGGCAAGCTGACCCGCCGTGGCGTCCTCGCCGGAGCGGCCGCCCTCGCCGGCACCCTGGCCGCGGCCGGCCCGGCGGCGGCCGCCGGTGACGAAGCCGCCGCCTCGGCTCGCCCCGCCCCCGGCACCCCCGCACGCCCCGGCCACCTCGTGATCCGGGGCGGCACCCTCCTCGACCCCGCCACCGGCGAGGTCACCGAGAACGCCGTCGTCGTCATCGAGGACGGGACCGTCCGCGCCGCCGGCCGCCGGGACGACGTCGCCGTACCGCGGGGCGTCGAGGTGCTGGAGGCCCACGGCCGCTGGATCCTGCCGGGCCTGGTGGACGCGCACATCCACCTCAGCACCGCCGCCGAGGCCCGCGACGCCGTCCGCGGGGGCGCGACCAGCGCGCGCAGCGGCTCGACCTCGTTCTACCAGGACATCGCCGTCCGCGAGCTCGCCCGGCACAGCCCCGCCCTCGCGCCCCGGCTGAAGGCCGCCGGAGTCTTCGTCACCCCGAACCTCGGCGACACCGTGCTCGCCGACCCCGACCTCACCCCGCTCGCCCGCCTCAAGGACGGAGTGCGTTCGGCCGAGGCCCTGCGCCGTGTGGTGGAGGTGAACCTCGCCCGCGGCGCCGACGTGATCAAGACCCGGGTCAACGAACGCGCGGGGCTCCCGGAACAGGACCCGCTCGCCCAGGTCTACTCGCACGAGCAGCTCGCCGAGATCGTCGCGGCGGCCCGGCGACGCGGCAAGGGCGTGCTCTGCCACAGCTACAGCGAGCAGGGCTGCCACGACGCCGTGACGGCGGGCATCCGCTCGCTGGAGCACGGAGCGTTCGTCGGCGAGCGCACGCTGCGCGAAATGCGGCGCCGGGGCACCTACTTCACGCCCACCCTCACCGCCATCGCCGGACTCGCCGAGTCCTCGGACCCCGTCCTCGCCGAGCGAGGACGCACCTACCTCCCGGTCCTCAAGAGGGCGGTCCTCGCCGCCCACGAACTCGGCGTCCCGCTCGCCGCCGGAACGGACTCGTCCGGGGGCGTGGTGGACCCGATCGGCGGAGAGGTCGAGCTGATGCACTCCGCCGGCCTGTCGGCCCTCGACGCCATCCGCACGGCGACCACCGGCGCGGCCCGCCTCCTCGGCCTCGCCCGCACGGCGGGCCGCCTCGCCCGCGGCTACGCGGGCGACGCGATCCTCCTGGACGGCGACCCGCTCACCGACCTCGGCGTGCTGAGGCAGCCGGTGGGAGTGGTACGGGCGGGCCTCCGGGTCTGAGCGGGGCGCGGACGCCACGAGGCGGACGCGACACGGCGACGGCAGCGGCAGCGGCAGCGGCAGCGGCAGCGGCAGCGGCAGCGCGTACGGACCGGGGCGCCCTCAGGTTGCGGCCTCGGACCCCTGAGCCGCGCCCCTCACCCGTCGCACCTCACCCGCCACCCGCGCACCAGTCGCCCGCAGCCCGCCACAGCACGCAGCGGCCGGGGCCGGCCCGCGCCAAGGATCTCGCCCTCGGCGTCACCGCTCCTGCCCCACCGCTCCCCTCCCCCACCACGCAACCCACCCCGCAACCCACCCCGCACACAGCGCGGAGCCGCGCGCGGCTCCGCCGCGGCTCGCTTTCGCCTGGCCTCCTCCCCTTGCCGACATGTCTCCCGAAGGAGTTCCCATGCAGTCGTCCCCGGCCTCCCCCGGCCCGCTCTCCCGTCGCACGATGGTGGCCGGCGCCGCCGCGCTGGCGGGTGCCACGGCGACGGCCGCCGCCACCGCCGCGCCCGCCCAGGCCGCGACGGCGTCCGCGTCCGTCTCCACCGAGGCGTCGACCCGCGCCCCGGGGCACCGCTCGCGGACCGTGGTGTTCCGCGATGTGCGCCCGTTCGGCGCGGCGAAGGCCACCGACATCGTGGTCGTCGACGGACGCGTCTCGGACCGTCCCGCGCCGCGCGGAGCGAAGGTCGTCGACGGAGGCGGCCGGATCGCGCTGCCGTCGCTCGTGGACGCCCACATCCACCCCGACAAGACGACCTGGGAAGGGTCCTGGGTGTCGCGGCGGCCGGCGAGCGGCATCGCCGACTACGTCGCCCAGGACGTGGAGCTGTTCCACAGCCGGCGCCGCCCCGTCGTGGAGCGTGCGTACGGGCTGATGTCCCACGCCGTCTCCCGGGGCACGCGGGCGATGCGCGCCCACGCCGATGTCGCCCCTGCCTACGGCCTGGCCGGGGTGGAGGGGGTGGCGGAGGCGCGCGAGCGGCTGCGGCACGCGCTCGACGTCCAGATCGTGGCCTTCCCGCAGCACGGTGTCATCCGCACTCCGGGTACGGCCGCGCTGCTCGAGAAGGCGGCGCGCGAGGGTGTCATCGACATGATCGGCGGCATCGACCCGATCGGCTTCGACCAGGCTCTCGACGACCAGCTCGACGTCGTCTTCGGCATCGCGGACCGCTACGGCGTCGGGGTGGACATCCATCTGCACGATCGCGGCGAGAAGGGCATGAAGGCCATGCGCGCGGCATCGTCGACCGTACGCGCGCCCTCTCCCTCGCCGGGAAGGTCACCGTCAGCCATGTCTTCTGCCTGCCCGGCCTGACGGACCGTGAGCTCGGTTCCATCGCCGAGGACTTGGGGGATCAGGACATCGCCCTGACCACGGTCGCGCCGTCGGACTCGCTGGTTCTTCCGATCGCCCGGCTGCGCGAGTACGGGGTGCGGGTCGGGCTCGGATCCGACGGTGTGCGCGACTCGTGGAGCCCGTTCGGCAACGCCGACATGATGCACCGCGCGCACATCCTCGGGTGGGTGACGGACGTGCGCCTCGACGAGGAGCTGACGGACTGCCACACCGTCGCGGCGCACGGGGGCGCGGATGTGATGGGTCTGGCGCACGCCGACTTCGAGGCCGGGGCCCCGGCCGACTTCGTGCTCGTCCGGGGCGAGTGCCTGCCGCAGGTCGTCGTGGACATGCCTCGGCGCGACATGGTGGTGCACGGCGGTGTCGTCGTGGCCCGCGACGGCGAGTTCCTCGACTGAGCCCGCCCCCGGCCGGTCGGGCACCCCGAGCGGGGTGCCCGACCGGCCGTTGACCGGCCCGAACGCCCGGACCCCTAGAGGTACGGCCGCGTGATCAGTTCGAAGGCGTGCCCGGCGGGGTCCTTGAAGTAGACCCCGCGGCCGCCGTGCTCGGTGTTGGTCTCGCCGGGCCGCGTCATCTGCGGGTCGGCCCAGTGCTCGACCCCCTGCTCGCGGAGCCGCCCGTACGCCCGCTCGAAGAGCTCGTCGTCGACGAGGAAGGCGTAGTGCTGCATCTGGATGTCGACCGGGGGCGCGGCGAACTGGATGAGGACGCCGTCGGCGAGCTGGACGTTGACGAAGGGGCCCCAGGACGGCGCTTCGGGGAGTTCCAGCAGCTCCCGGAAGAAGCGCGCCGACTCGTTGCTGTCCTTGGCGGCGATGATGGTGTGGTTGAACGTGACTGCCATGTGGATGACCTCGCTGTTGGTTCGACACGAAGGGGACTCGCAGTGCTTGCGCACTGGGGGGTCCGCGTGCCGAACCGTGGGGGTGCTTTCGACGCACCCGCGGAGCGGTCAGTCGTCCACCGGATAGCCTGTCTGTGCATGGCGTCGAATCGCCGGTCCGGTGTTCACGTCGGAGAACGCTACTTGATCATCATCACGGTGGCAAGGGAGCGGAACATCCCCTGGTGAGGCCGCCCACGGGGTGCGACCGGACCGGCGAACGTCCCGACACCCTTGCGAGGGCGGGCCCGTACGGCCCGGGAGCGGTCTTGCGCGGAGCCTTGCCAGTCCCTCGGGGTGACCCTATTCTCCCGGCGAGAAAGCGCTTTCTTTCTGTGTTTTCCCTCTGGCCCGAACGGCGTTACGCGAGCAACTCCCAGCGTTCGAAGACGAAAAGGACGGCGAGCATGAAACGACCAGTCGCACTTCGGCTCCACGCGGCACTGACCACCCTGGCCCTGGCGGCCGCGACCGGTGTGGTGCTGTCGATGCCCCAGGCCTCGGCGGCGGCGACCGGCGGCCCCACCGGTTACGCGACCCAGAACGGCGGGACCACCGGCGGCGCGGGCGGGCAGACGGTACGGGCCACCACGGGAACCGCGATCCACGCGGCCCTGTGCGCACGGGCCAGCAGCAGCACCCCGATCACCATCGAGGTCGAGGGAACCGTCAACCACGCCAACACCGCCAAGGTGTCGGGCACCAGCTGCAACACCGCCGCCGGCGTGATCGAGCTCAAGCAGATCAGCAACGTCACCATCGTCGGGGTCGGCGCCGGCGCCGTCTTCGACCAACTCGGCATCCACATACGCGAGTCCAGCAACATCGTCATCCAGAACGTGACCGTCAAGAACGTCAAGAAGTCGGGCTCGCCGATCTCCAACGGCGGCGACGCCATCGGCATGGAGAGCGACGTCCGCAACGTCTGGGTCGACCACGTCACCCTGGAGGCCTCGGGCGGCGAGTCGGAGGGCTACGACGGCCTCTTCGACATGAAGGACAACACCCAGTACGTGACCCTGTCGTACAGCATCCTGCGCAACTCCGGACGCGGTGGCCTCGTCGGGTCCAGCGAGACCGAACTCTCCAACGGCTTCATCACCTACCACCACAACCTGTACGAGAACATCGACTCGCGCGCCCCCCTCCTGCGCGGCGGTACCGCCCACATGTACAACAACCACTACCTGCGGATCAACGAGTCCGGCATCAACTCCCGCGCCGGGGCCCACGCCAAGGTCGACAACAACTACTTCGAGGACTCCAAGGACGTCCTGGGCACCTTCTACACGGACGCCGCCGGCTACTGGCAGGTCAGCGGCAACGTCTTCGACAACGTGACCTGGTCAGCCCGCGGCTCCGAGAACAACCCGGCCGGGCCGGACCCGCAGTCCAACACCACCATCGCCATCCCGTACGCCTTCACCCTCGACTCGGCCGGCTGCGTGCCGGATGTCGTCGGCCGTACGGCGGGCGCCGGCAAGGGCCTTCAGGTGTCGAACGGCAACTGCTCGCCGCAGACGCCCACCCCGACCCCCACGACCCCGCAGCCGACCACACCGGCCCCCACCACCCCGACACCCGGACCGACCACCCCCGGCGGGACCAACCTCAGCATCGGGGCCGGTTCCGACGGTACGAGCAAGGCCGACGGTACGAGCTACGGCAACGTCCGGGACGGCGACCTGGGCACCTACTGGTCGCCGGCCGGGTCGACCGGCTCGGTCTCCGTCAAGTGGGGCTCCGCGACCACCGTCTCCGCGATCACCATCCGTGAGGCGGCGGGCTCGACCGGCGCCATCGGCTCCTGGCGGGTCCTCAACGGCGACACCGGAGCGGTGCTCACCTCCGGCAGCGGAGCGGGTGCCATCACCGTGCCCCGCACCGCGCTGAAGAAGATCACCTTCGAGATCGTCGGCTCGACCGGTACCCCCAAGGTCGCCGAGTTCGAGACCTACGCCGGATAGCCGCCCGGATCCACCGGTCGGCACGCCGGTCCGGATGCCGGTCCGGATGCCGGTCCGGGTACGGGGTCGTCTCCCCCGGACCCGGACCGGCATCCGCCTGCGCGCGTGCCGCCGGATCAGCTCACGAACTCCCGGTCTCCGTAGCGCACCCGTGCCTCGTTCCAGTCGGCGCCGAGCGAGGCCGTGAACTTCCGCGCCAGGGCCAGATCGGCGACCGGGGCGACAAGGACGAGCGTGCCGTCGAGGGTGACCGAACCGCCACCGAGCCTCTCGCGGGCCTCGGGGTCCGCGACGAGCGCCTCGCGCAGGCCGCTCGGCCGGACGCCGGGAACCTCGATCTCGACGGCGTCGGTCTCCGGGGACGTACGGGGCAGACAGCGGAAGGTGAGGACGGCCTCCTGCCCGTACTCCTTGGCGATGACGCCGGCGATGTGGTGGAGCCCGTCGCGGCCGACCCTGTTGACGTCGAACTCGCGTGACCGTTCGTAGGTGGCCTGCTTGAGCGCGTCGGACCAGAACACCCCGTCGAGCAGGGTCGAGGCGGCCGGCCGGGCGCCGTGGGCGCGGACGATCGCGCGGACCTCGTGGTCGAAGCGGGTCAGCCGGGTACGGAGCCGGGGGTCGTCCGGGTCCGTGATGACGGCGGTGTTGTCGGTCGCGAAGATCTCCGCCGCCGGAGCCGTCCGGCAACCGTCGTCGACGGGGCTCGCGTGCGTACTCTGTGCGCCCGTGATCCCGAGGACGAGGGCGGCGAGGCCGGTGACCGGGAGGCGGAGCCGGCGGCGGGTGTGGTCGTTCGTCATGGCGTGATCAACGAGCCCCGGCGGCGATCGTTGCGTCACTCACCGGCGGATGAGCACCCGTGCTCGTCCCCCGCCCGGTCCGCCGCTCCCACGGGCACTGCCCTGGATCGGACTCGGCGTCGCCGCGGTGATCTCGGCGGTGCTCGCCCCCCGCCCGGTCCGGCGGCGCGGACGGTCCCCGTGGGTGTATCCGCCGCTCGGGGTGGTGCTGTACGTGGCGTCGCCCGTCGGCACCTGGATGATCTTGGTCTCGTGAGAGCCGAGGAAGCCGCGCGGTCGGGACGGCCTGTCGGTACGGCCGGCTACGCCGGGACGAGGGGCGCCAGGCCCTGGACGAGCAGGGTGAGGCCGAACGCGAACTCCTCGTCGACGGCGACGGAGGTGAGCGACCGGGCGGCCCGGAGGAGGGCGGGGTAGGAGTCCGGATCGAGCCCGCCGTAGAAGGCGGCGAGTTCGGCGCCGTGCTCGGGGGCGGCGGCGGGGCCGTGCTGCTGGGCGGTGAACCCGATGACGTAGTGCGTGACGGCGGTGAAGGCGCGGGCGGCGAGGTCGGCCGGCAGGCCGTGCGCCAGGAGCGCGCCCAGCACGCGTTCGCGCCGGTCGAGTCCGTGGGGGCCGACGGGGACGTACGCGATGAGCAGCGGCAGCGTGTGCGGGTGGCGGCTCAGGGTGGTGTAGAACCGGCGGGCCGTGACCGTGAGGGTCTCGCGCCAGTCGGCCGAGTCGGCGAGCGCGTCGAGGTCGACCTCGCCCAGGACGCGGTCGACGACGTACGCCAGGATCTCGTCCTTGCCCTCGAAGTGACGGTAGAGGGTGGCCGTCCCGGAGTTCAGGGCCTCGGCGAGCATCCGCAGGGAGAACGCCTGGGTGCCGTGCTCGTCGACGAGGCGCAGGGCCGTACCGACGATGTGCGCGGTGTCGAGGGAGGGACGGCCTCGCCTCGGCTCGGCGGGGGCGGAGCCGGCGGGGCGTGCGGCCCACCAGGCCGGGCTGCCGGGGGGCGGCGGGGTGGCGGCCATGGGGTGGGGCCCTCTCTCGCTGTTCCGGGTCGCCGCCGTCCTGCGCGCGGCTCCCGACGTCCTTCGTCGGTGCGGTGACACCGTACCGGTCGGCCGTCGCCGGGCCGGGCGGGGGCGGGGGCCGGGCCGCTGTGACGGCCCGGCCCCGTTCACGTACCCCGTCCGCGAGCGGTGCGGGCGGCGGTGTCAGGCAGTGACCCGGATGCCGGCGGTCAGCAGATCGATCACGGCCGACGGGAGAGCGTCGTCGTCGCGCCCGTGAGGACCCTGGGGACTGCGAGGACTGCCGTCACCGCCGTGACCGTGGGTGCCGTCGGCCGTATCGGCGGTGCGACCGGGATGGGCGATGTGGCCCACGTAGCCGTCCGGGCGGATCAGCAGGACGGTGTCCTCGGTGATCCCGTACGCCGTGAGCAGGGCGGCCTCGACCGGCGTACGGGATGTGGTGTGCGTCGGCACGGTGTGGCGGTGCAACGGGACGCCGCCGGACGGCCAGGGCAGACGGTCGACGGCGGCGGCCGCGCGGGCGCCGAACGCGAGGGCGGTGAAGTGCGGGCCCCGGTAGAGGTCGAAGAGGCGCCGGGCCGGGCCGGTCCCCTCCGGCAGCGCCGCGTCGGGGGCGCGGTCGCCGCAGCGGAGGGTGGCCGTGCGGGGCGCGCCGGCGGGGGCGAGGGGGCCGCCGAAGTAGGAGATGCCGAGCTGGTGTTCGTCGGGGCCTCGGGTGAGCCCGCCGGGGCGGGTGCGGCGCAGCCCTTCGTACAGCTCGGTGGAGCGTCCGAGGACCTGTGCGGCGACGGGGCGCCGCTCGTGCTCGTAGCTGTCCAGGAGTGCGTCGTCGGCTCCGGCGAGGACCAGCTGGAGTTTCCAGCCGAGATTGTGGGCGTCCTGAACCCCGGTGTTGAGGCCCTGCGCTCCGGCGGGGGTGTGGACATGGGCGGCGTCGCCGCAGAGCAGCAGCCTCCGGTCCCGGTAGCGCTCGGCGAGGCGGATGTTGGGGCGGAAGACCGAGGACCAGCTGATGTCGCGCAGGCTGAGGGAGGGGCCGACCCGGCGCCGGAGGAGGGCGGTGAGGGCGGTCGGGGTGAGGTCGGCCGGGTCGCCGGGGCTGATTCTGATCATGATCTGGAAGCGGTCGCCCGCGCCGGGCAGGGGGCAGGCCGCGACGCTGCGGCCCCTGGGGCGGGGCCAGATGTGCCAGTGGTCGCGGGAAAGGCCGTCGACGGCGGCGTCCACGAGGATCATCCGGTCGGTCTCGTCGGTGCTGCCCTCGAAGGCGATGCCCGCCGCCTTGCGGACGGTGCTGGAGCCGCCGTCGGCGCCCACGACGTACCGGCTCCTCAGCAGGCGGCCGTCCTCCAGGCGCACCGTGCACACCTCGTCGTCCTGCGTGATCTCCACGGCGCGGGCGCCGAAGTCGACGCGCACCCCGAGGTGTTCGACGGCCTCGTGGAGGAGGGCGGTGGTGGCGTACTGAGGGAGCAGGAGGACGTCGGGGTAGGGGGTGCCGACGGTCTCCGGGGCGGTGGCGTGCATGCGCCAGGCCTTGGTGAAGGGGCCGAGGTGGAGGCCCATCGGGGGGTACGCGCCGCCGGCCGCCCGGGCGGCGTCGGCCAGGCCCAGGTCGTCGAGGACTTCCAGGGTGCGGGGCTGGATTCCCTTGGCCCGCGAGCCCTCGAACCGCCGGTCGTCACGTTCCAGCAGGCGTACCGCGAGCCCTCTGCGGGCCAGGTCGAGGGTGAGGGCGAGACCGACGGGTCCCGCGCCGATGACGGTGACGGCGGTGTCGACGGCCGTCACCGCCGTCACGGTGTCGTTCGATTCCGGCATGTCCGAAGCTCCTCGCTGTCCCCCGGGTGTGCGCAGGGGTGCGCCCACCTCAATCTTTATGGATACAGCGTATCCGAAAGCCGGGAAGTCGGGGTCGCCGGAAGACTCGGACGCGGCGGGCAGTTCGCCGGCCCGCAGCGATCGCGTGACGAAGTCCAGCAGGAACTACGGCGCCATCGCGCTGCCGAACCTCGGCGACAAGATCCTCACCAACCACCTCGTGCCGCTCATCACCGACCAGGGCGACGCCGTCTCCTGGCTGACCGACCGTCTCGCCGGCAAACCGTCCGCCTCCAACTGCTGGACGATGCCCTTCCAGCTCTGAACCCGCCTACGCCCCACCGACCATGCCGGTGGCTCCCCTCGTGACGACTTGTCGCCAAAAAGCGTATTTCCCCCCATGAACTGGGCAGGTTGGGGACATCGCTCGCGGGCGGCCCCTGCCCGCGGGGAAGGAGCGTGCCGTGCTGTCCGACCTCTTCGACCGGCTCTTCAGGCGCGGTACCGGATCCCGTACGGGATCCACGACGGGAACAGGGCCACCGGGAAGAATCGTGCTCGACGCGGACTTCTCGTCCGCCACCCAGTGGATCGCGGGCCATTCCTGGGCCTATCCCAACGGCGGTCCCACCAACCGCGGCGACAACAAGCTCGACCATCTCGTGGCGGACCCCGCGTACAGCAGGACCGGGGTCTTCCGGGCGACCCGCCGGCCCGACGGCCTCTGGGACGCCGGACTGCTCACCACGGAGGGCAGCCCGGAGGGCTTCCTGGTCCGGGCGGGTGACGTGCTGGAGGCGCGGGTGCGGCTGCCCGTGGAGGCGGGTGCGTGGCCGGCGATCTGGACCTGGCTCGACGGCGGGCAGGAGATCGACGTCTTCGAGTACCACCCCGACAACCCCGACCTCCTGGAGCTGTCGAACCGGGTGCGGGGGCGCCACCTCTACTTCCGCGACCCCGCCGTCCGGCCGGGCGCGTGGGTCGACCTCAGGGTCGAGTTCGGCGCCCGCAACGTGGTCTGGTGGGTCAACGGCGCGCGGGTCTTCGACGACCGGAGCGGGGTGGGGCGCTCCTGGCGGGCCCATCTCATCGTGAACCTCTCGGTCTGCGCGGGCCGCTATCACCCCGCGCCCGACCCCGAGAAGTCGGAGATGTCGTACGAGGTGGCGGAGTTGCGCGTGTACCGGCGCTGAAGGGCGCGCCGAGGAGGCCGGCGAGGGCTGCCCCGTCGCACGGTGCGCCGGTAGGGCCGGAGCCGGCGTGGAAAGGTCCGCCCGCCCGACGTCCCCACGACCCGTCGCACTTCCGCGACGCGCGCGACGAAGGGGGGATGCGGGCCTCGGGGGAACGGGCGTTGCGTAGGCTCGAACAGAGCGTTCCGCGCACGCGCACCGCGCCGCCGCACGACGAGGAGGACCTCCCATGACCACCGCCGACGAGGGACGGCAGCGGCTCGACGCGGCCAGCGTCCTCAACGCGAAGAGCACGCTCCTCCAGCTGCTCGCCCGCGGGGGCGTCTACATCGGCGACGCGGAGGAGCTCATCGGGCTCGTGGAGGCCGGCGCCCTCGCCGGCGCGTACACCGAGATCCGCGAGACCGAGGCCCGGCCGAGCGCTCCCGGGGAGCAGGGGGAGGCGTACGCGGCCGGCTGGTCCGAGGGCGCGCTGGCCGTCACCGAGGAACTCGGCGCCCTGGCCGAGCGGGCGCTGGTCCGCGCCGTCACCTCCGGGCCGTCGGCCGACTCCCCCGACGAGCCCTCTCCCGTCCGGAGGGCGGAGATGGAGCGCGCCAAGGTGGCGATCACACCGCTCTACCTCTCGTTCGCCGAGGTCTCCGACCTCGACCCCGAGGTGACCGATCAGGTGCTCGGCGCCGTCCTCCGCACGATGAGCCCGCGGCAGCGGGCCGGATATCCGGGGCGGCTGTCCGCGTTCGCCGAGGCCCACCACACGCATCTGGAGCGGCTGTACGCCGAGTACGGGCCGGGCAGCCCGATCGCGATCCACGGCCGCTACTCCCTCGTCCACTCCCCCACCAGCGTCGCCGTCCTGGAACGCCTGGCCGAGACACCGTCGGCCCTGCACGAGGAGTGGGACGCGGCCGAGCTCCCGCCCGCGTGGCTGGACGGGCTGACGACGGCATGGGGTTCCCCGGTCTGACGATCCGGCACCCCCACCGGCGACCTCCGGCGCCCCACCGGCGACCTCCGGCGCCCCACCGGCGACCTCCGGCGCCGACCCGTACCTCTCTCCAACTCGTCCCACCCGTTGAGCAGTTGCGATCGTTCGCCCCTCGGGCGCGCGACATCGTAGCGATTCCGCACCAGAAGTACTTAGGTTAGGCTAAGTTAAGTTTCGGTGCGCCGACTTGGGGTGTGTCGCCCCGGGTGCGCACCACGTCCCCACTCACCAGGAGAGACGGAAGAACATGACCTTACGGGTCGCGGTGGCCGGAGCCAGTGGGTACGCCGGCGGGGAGATCCTCCGCCTGCTCTCCTCCCATCCCGGTGTCGAAGTCGGTGCCCTGGCCGCGCACAGCAGTGCCGGGCTCCCCCTCGGCCAGGTACAACCGCAGCTGACCTCGCTCGCCGACCGGGTGCTGACGGAGACGTCGGCGGCGGCGCTCGACGGGCACGATGTCGTGTTCCTCGCCCTGCCGCACGGGCAGTCGGGAGCACTCGCGGCGCGGCTGGGCGGCGACACCCTGATCGTCGACTGCGGGGCGGACTTCCGATTGCGCGACCCGGACGAGTGGAAACGCTTCTACGGCACCGAGCACGCCGGCACCTGGCCGTACGGGCTCCCCGAGATGCCCGGAGCCCGGGACGAGTTGAAGGGCACCGGCACACCCCCGAGCTCACCCAGAACCTGTCCCTGGTGGCGGGCGAGCCGGTGACCGTGTCCTTCACACCGACCCTCGCGCCCATGCCCCGCGGCATCCTCGCCACCTGCTCCGCCCGCCTGCGCCCGCACGTGGCCCTCGACGGCGGTGTCGCCGAGGTGCGCGAGGCGTTCGAGGCCGCGTACGCCGACGAACCGTTCGTCCGGCTGCTACCGGAGGGCCAGTGGCCGTCCACGGCCTCGGTGCTCGGCTCCAACACGGTGCAGGTGCAGGTGGCCCTCGATCCGGCCGCCCGCCGCCTCGTCTGCGTGAGCGCGATCGACAACCTGACGAAGGGCACCGCCGGTGGAGCGGTGCAGAGCATGAACGTCGCCCTCGGCCTGCCCGAAGGGCTCGGCCTGCCCACGAATGGAGTGGCTCCGTGACCGTGACCGCCGCCCGAGGATTCCTCGCCAGCGGGGTGACCGCCGGCATCAGGACGTCCGGCGATCCCGATCTCGCCCTGGTGGTGAACCGGGGTCCCGCCCCGGCCGCCGCGGGAGTCTTCACCTCCAACCGGATCCAGGCCGCGCCGGTCCGCTGGTCCCGGCGGGCCCTCGCCCACGGCAGCGTCTCGGCGGTCGTCCTGAACTCCGGTGGCGCCAACGCGTGCACCGGGCCGGCCGGCGCCGACGACGCGCGGACCATGGCCGAACTGACGGCCCTCGCCGTCGGGGTGACCCCGGACGACGTGGCCGTCTGCTCCACCGGCCTCATCGGTGTGCCGCTGCCCATGGACCAGGTCGGGGACGGGATCGCCGTCGCCGCACGGCGGCTGTCCTCCGACGGCGGCCGGGAGGCCGCCGTGGCGATCAAGACGACGGACTCCGTACACAAGACCGCGGCCGTCACCCGGGCCGGCTGGACCGTCGGCGGCATGGCGAAGGGCGCGGGCATGCTCGCCCCCGGTCTCGCCACCATGCTCGTGGTCCTCACCACCGACGCCGTGGCCGACGGGCCCCTGCTCGACTCCACGTTGCGCTCCGCCGTACGGACCACCTTCGACCGGGTGGACTCGGACGGCTGCATGTCCACGAACGACACCGTGCTGCTGCTCGCCTCGGGCGCCTCCGGTGTGACCCCGGAGGACGGGGAACTCGCCGACGCGGTGCACGCCGTCTGCCTCGACCTGGCACGGCAGCTGGTCGCGGACGCCGAGGGCGCGTCGAAGGAGATCGAGGTGGCGGTCGTCGGCGCCGCGTCCGAGGAGGACGCCGTGACCGTCGGCCGCTCGGTGGCGAGGAACAACCTCCTCAAGTGCGCCCTGCACGGGGAGGACCCCAACTGGGGCCGGGTGCTCTCGGCGATCGGCACGACAGACGCGGCGTTCGACCCCGACCGCCTGGACGTGGCGATCAACGGCGTCCGGGTCTGCCGGGACGGTGCGGCCGGGGAGCCGCGCGAGAAGGTCGACATGTCGGGCCGCCGGATCACGGTCACGGTCGATCTGCGCGCCGGACTGGCGTCGGCGGAGATCTGGACCAACGACCTGACGGCCGCGTACGTCCACGAGAACAGCGCCTACAGCTCATGAGCGCGGGGGGAACAGGGATGAGCACACCCATGACGGCGCGACGGGCACCCCTCGGCCGGCCCGTCGGGGAGCCCGTCGTGGCCCCCGTGGAGCTGCCGGCCCGGGACGTCCCGTGGTCGGAGGAGCTCCGGGGCCGGACCGTCGTTCTCAAGTGCGGCGGCAGCACCCTGGTGGACGAGGCCCTCCGGCGGTCGTTCGCCCAGGACGTCGTCGAACTGTGGCACGCGGGCCTGCACCCGGTGGTGGTGCACGGCGGCGGTCCCCAGATCAGTTCGATGCTCGACCGCCTCGCCCTGGAGGTCCGCTTCGAGGCGGGCATGCGGGTGACGACCCCGGAGGCCATGGACGTGGTCCGGATGGTGCTCACCGGGCAGGTGCAGCGGGACCTCGTCGGCGCCATCAACGCCCACGGGCCCTTCGCCGTCGGCATGTCGGGCGAGGACGCCCACACGCTGACCGCCGAACGCCGCCCGGCCTGGGTGGACGGACGGCCCGTCGACATCGGTCTCGTCGGCGACATCGTGACCGTGGCCCCGGACACCGTACGGAACCTCCTCGCCGGGGGCCGTATCCCGGTGCTCTCCCCCGTCGCGCGCGGCGGGGACGGGCAGATCTACAACGTAAACGCCGACCTCGCGGCCTCGGCCCTGGCCGTCGCCCTCGGCGCCGACCGGCTCGTGATGCTCACGGACGTCCCCGGGCTCTACGCGGACTGGCCGCACAGCACCGAGGTCGTCCCCCTGCTGACCGCGGGCGAACTGGACGCGCTGCTGCCCGGGCTCAAGGGCGGGATGCTGCCGAAGATGGAGGGCTGCCTGCGGGCGGTCAGGTCGGGGGTCGGGCGCGTCCACGTCCTCGACGGACGGACGCCGCACGCCGTCCTCCGGAGCGTCCTCACCGAGGAGAGCCCCGGCACCACGGTCCTGCCCGACGACGCGCGGGACGAAGAGGAGAACCCCGTATGACCGTTCCCGGCCCGGCACAAGCTCCGGCACCGCCCGCGACGCCCGCCCCCGCACCGTCCTCGGCCCGCGCCGTCGCACCCGCCGTCGCACCCGCTCGCCCACTCGCGGACCGCTGGCGTGCCGTGATGATGGACACCTACGGCACGCCCCCGCTGGCCCTGGTCCGCGGTGAGGGCTGCACGGTCTGGGACGAATCCGGCCGCGCGTACACGGACTTCACCGGCGGCATCGCGGTCAGCACCCTCGGCCACGCCCCATCCCGCCGTGGTCGCCGCCGTCACCGACCAGGTCGCGCGGCTCGGCCATGTCTCGAACCTCTTCGCCGCCGAGCCGCCGGTCGCCCTGGCGGAACGGCTGCTCGGGCTCCTCGGCTGGCCGGGCCGGGTGTTCTTCGCCAACTCCGGGGCGGAGGCGGTCGAGGCGGCCTTCAAGGCCGCACGCCGGACCGGGCGCACCCGGGTCGTCGCGATGGAGGGCGGCTTCCACGGCCGCACCATGGGCGCCCTCGCCCTCACGGGGCAGCCGGCGAAGCGCGAGCCGTTCCTGCCGCTGCCCGGCGAGGTGACGCACGTGCCGTTCGGGGACGTCGAAGCCCTGCGCGCGGCCGTCTCGGACGAGACGGCGGCGGTCTTCGTCGAACCCGTGCAGGGGGAGGCGGGCGTGATCCCCGCCCCCGACGGGTATCTGCGGGCCGCCCGGGAGATCACCCGTGCCACGGGGAGCCTGCTCGTCCTGGACGAGGTGCAGACCGGGATCGGGCGGACCGGGCACTGGTTCGCCCATCAGGCCGAGTCGGGGGTCGACCCGGACCTGGTGACCCTGGCCAAGGGGCTGGGCGGCGGGCTCCCGATCGGCGCCACGGTGGCCTTCGGCGCCGCGGCCGACCTGCTCGGTCCCGGCCAGCACGGCTCCACCTTCGGCGGCGATCCGGTGGCCTGCGCGGCGGGTTCGGCCGTCCTGGAGACCATCGCCTCGGAGGGCCTCCTGGGGCACACCGTCCGCACGGGCCGGCTGCTGCGGATCGGAGTGGAGCGGCTCGGGCACCCGCTCGTGGGCGAAGTACGGGGTGCGGGGCTGCTGCTCGGCGTCGTGCTGACCGAACCGGTCGCCGCTCGGGTCCAGGGGGCCGCCCAGGAGGCCGGGTTCCTCGTCAACGCCGTCGGTCCGGCGACCGTACGGCTGGCTCCGGCGCTGACGGTCTCGGCGCGTCAGGTCGGGAAACTGGTGGAGGCGCTTCCGGCGATCCTCGACGCGGCTCGCGGCCAGGGGCGTCCTGTCGATCGCGCCCGGCCCGAGCGACAGGACACCGTCCCGGACCGGACCTAGGCTTCGCGCGCGCCGTCCGCGGAGTGCGTCGCACGGATCGCGCAGGCGGCCGCGTACCCCGGGAAGGCCGGGACGTCGGTGAGGGTCCAGCCGGGGATCTCGCCCGGAGCGGGGCCCGCTCCCACGTACGTACGGGACGGGTCCTCGCCCAGGCCGATGCCGACGCCCTTCAGGTACGACTCCTTGCGGGCCCAGCAGCGGGCGACCGCCGCCGGGCGGAGCGCGTCCGGCAGGGCCGCCAGCTCCGTCCGCTCCCGCGGGTGGAGCGCGGCGGCCACCTCATCGGCGACACGGGGCGCGGGCTCCTCCTCGATGTCGACGCCGATCGGGGTGTCCGCGAAGCCGAGCAGGACGGCGCCGCCGGAGTGCGACAGGGAGAAGTGGAGCGGGGTCCCCGCCACGGCGGGCCGCCCGTGGTCGTCGCCGCAGCCCGGGCACGGTTCGCGGACGAGGCGGACGGCCGCGGGGTCCTCTCCCAGGTACGCGCCGAGCAGCTCCCGGAGCACCACGTGCGCGACGCGGTACCGGTCGCGGTCCGCGGGCCGTACGAACTTCCCCGCCCGCTCGGACTCCGTGGCGTCGAGGATCCCTTCCCGTACCGTCGCGCGGTCCGCGTGGTCGCCGACCCGCACGGTCCACAGGCGGGGGCCGGAGCCGTGCCGCCAAGGCGCGGGCAGCGGGTCCGTGCCCGCCCGCGCCGGCGGGTGCGCCGTCATCCGCACGCGCGCCCCGGGTACTCCTCGCCCTCCGGCACGCCGGCCTCCCGCATCCGGCGCAGGACCTCGCCGAGCGAGGCGTCGTCGACGTGCACGGGAAGGTTGAGCTCCCGGTCGAAGACCATGGTGTCCGCGTCCGGGTGCCAGATCACCCACCGGGGCGGCGAGGCGGGCGCGTCCCACAGGGGCGCGAAGGTGTCGAGGTGGTTCTCTCCCGTACTCACAGGTTCCCCTTCTCGGTGTGCCCGTCCACGTACGTGGCGACGACCTCGATGTCCCCGATGCGTGAGGTGTCGACGCTCCGGGGGTCGTCGCCGAGGACCACCAGGTCGGCGCGCTTCCCTGGCGCGAGGCTGCCGGCGCTGTCGTCCCAGTGGCAGGCGTACGCGCCGGCGGTGGTGTACGCGTGCAGGGCCTCGTCGACGGTGATGCCCTCGTCCGGTCCGATGAGCCGGCCGGAGGTGGAGGCCCGTTCGACCATGAACTGGATCGCCCGCAGCGGTGAGCCGTCCGTGACCGGCCGGTCGGAGCTGCCGACGAGGGTGACGCCGTGGTCGAGGAATCCCCGGCCCCGGTACATCCAGGGCGCCCGGCGCTCCCCCATGACGTCCGCGTAGTCGTCGCCGAAGCAGCGCAGGAAGTCGGGCTGGACCACGGCGCTGACGCCGAGCCGTGCGAACCGCGGCAGCTGGTCCGGGCGGATCAGGCCGGCGTGTTCCACGCGGTGCCGGGCGTCGGGCCGCGGCCTGCGCCGCTGCGCCCGCTCCAGGGCGTCCAGGGCGAGGTCGGCGGCGCGGTCCCCGATGGCGTGGACGGCGAGCTGCCACCCGGCGAGATGGCCGTCGACGACGAGCTCCGCGATCCGCTCGGGGTCGTCCTGGAACTCTCCGGTGTGGGACATGCCCTCGTACGGCTCGGTGAGCGCCGCCGTGCGGGCCATCATGCCGCCGTCGGTGTAGATCTTGAGGGCGCCGAGGGAGAGCCAGTCGTCGCCGAAGCCGGTGCGCAGGCCGAGGTCGAGGGCGCGCGGGATGCCGTCGTCCCGGTGCGCGGCGAGCGGGTGGAGGGTGTCGCCGGCGGCCATGAGCTGGACGCGGAGGGGCAGCCGGCCCTGGTCCCTGAGGAGTTGGTAGGCGCCGAGTTCGACGGGGCTGTGGCCGAGGAGGCCGCCGCCGATGCCGGCTTCGGCGCAGGCGGTGATGCCCTCGGCGAGGCAGGCACGGCCCGCGCGCTCGACGGCGTCGGCGAGTTCCTCCTGGGAGTACGGCAGCCGGAGCCGTCGTACGGCGGTCATGGCGCTCTCCGCGAGGAAGCCGTCCTGGTGCGGCACCTCGGCCGGCAGCAGGTCGAGGACGGCGCTGTTCACGACGCAGGCGTGCCCGGAGTCGTGCATGAGGAAGATCTTGTGGCCCTGGCTGACCCGGTCGATCTCGGCGGCGGTGAGATGGCGGCCCAGGGCCCGCTGGTCGTAGCCGGCGATGTCCACCCAGGTGCCGGGCTCGGCCTTCCGGGAGACGGCTTCCCGGATGACGCCGAGGATGTCCTCGACGCGCTCGCACGGGGCGATGCTCGGTGTGCCGGCCTTCAGGCCCGCCCAGGACAGGTGGACGTGGCCGTCGATGAAGCCGGGCAGCACGGTGGCGCCCTGGAGGTCGACGACCTCGCGGGCGGGCAGCGAGGTCACGGCCGCGTCGAGGCCCACGATCCGTCCCCGCCAGATGCCGAGGTCGTGGGCGACGGGGTGGTCCGGGTCCATGGTGAGAATGCGCGCGTTCGTCAGCCTCGTACAGAGCATGGGCGGTCCGTTCCGGTCGCTGTCGATGTCACTGTCGATGTCGATGGCGCCGCCGGTCTCGGTGTCGACCCCCGGCGTCGGTCCCTGCGGCGTCAGGAGGTCCTGGCCATCGCGATGTCGTGATCGGACGCTTCGGCCGGTTCCTTCCCCGCGTCGGTACGGCTCGTCGCGTCGGCGGGGGCGTACCACCTGGGTGCCGCGGGCACCATCAGCGGCGTCCCCGTCTCGGGGTCGGGGATGATCCGGCAGGGCAGCCCGAAGACGTCCTCCACGAGCTCCGCCGTCATGACCGTCCTGGGATCGCCCTCGGCCGCGATGACGCCGCCGGGACGCATGACGATGAGGTGGGTGGCGTAGCGGCAGGCCTGGTTGAGGTCGTGCAGGACCGCGACGACCGTGTGGCCCTGGTGGGCGTGGAGTTCGGCGCACAGGTCGAGGACCTCGACCTGGTGGGCGATGTCGAGGTAGGTGGTCGGTTCGTCGAGCAGCAGGATCGAGGTCTGCTGGGCGAGGACCATGGAGAGCCAGACGCGCTGGCGCTGGCCGCCGGACAGATCGTCGACGGGCCGGTCGGCGAGGTCCAGGACTCCGGTCTGCCGCATGGCGTCGACGACGGCGGTCTCGTCCTCCGCGGACCACTGCTTCAGGATGCCCTGGTGGGGGTAGCGGCCGCGGGCCACGAGGTCGCCCACCGTGATGCCGCCGGGCGCGGTCGAGGTCTGCGGGAGCAGCCCGAGCCGGCGGGCGACCTCGCGGGAGCGGTACGAGGCGATGGCGGCGCCGTCGAGGTAGACCTGTCCGGCGCGCGGCTTGAGCATCCGGGCGAGGGCGGTGAGCAGGGTGGACTTGCCGCAGGCGTTGGGCCCGACGATCACCGTGAAGGAGTGGTCGGGGATGCCGACGGTGAGGTCGGTCGCCACCGTCCGCTGGTCGTAGGAGAGCGTGAGGCCCTCGGCGCGCAGGCGGGAGTCGGGTCGGTTCGTTGCTGTCATGCGCGGCTCTTTCGCGACTCGGTGACCAGTAGCCAGATGAGGTAGAGCCCGCCGACGCAGCCGGTCGCGGTACCCACCGGGAGGAGCGCGGGGGCGAAGAGGCGCTGCACGGCGAGGTCGCTCAGGGCGAGCATGACCGCGCCCATGAGGGCGGACGGCAGCAGTGCGGGGCCGGACGATCCGGTGATCTTGCGGGCCACCTGGGGCGCTGCCAGGGCGATGAACCAGATGGGGCCGGTCACGGCCGTGGCGAACGCGGCCAGGGCGACACTGATCACGAGGAGCACGGTGCGGGTGCGCGACACGTCGACGCCGAGGGCCGTCGCGGTGGTGTCGCCCATCTCCACCATGGAGAGGCGGCGGGAGAGGAAGAAGGCGAGGGGCAGCAGTACGGCGACGGCGACGCCGATCGCGGTGGCGTGCGTCCAGAGGCGGTTGCCCAGGCTGCCGATCAGCCAGGACTGCGCCTCCAGGGCTTCCTGGAAGGTCGCGCGGGTGATCAGGTACGAGTTGACGGCGAGGAGCAGGGCGCTGACCCCGATGCCGACGACGACCAGCCGGAAACCCTGGATTCCTCGGCCGAGCATGAGGAGATGGACGGCGAGGGCGGTGGCGAGGCCGCCGGCCAGGGCGCCGAGCGCGATCTGCGTCATGCTGCCGTGCAGCACGACGATGACGACCAGCGCGCCCACGGCGGAACCGTTGGTGAAGCCGATGATGTCGGGGCTGCCCAGGGGGTTGCCCGTGATGCTCTGCAGGATGGCCCCGCTCACGGCGAGGGCCGCGCCGACGCACAGCGCGGTCACGAGACGCGGCATGCGCAGGGTGTTGACGACGAAGTCGGCGATGCCGGATCCCTCGCCGGTGAGCGCCCGGAGGACCTCCCCGACGGACAGGTCGAAGTCCCCGGTGGTCAGGGTGACGCCCGCGACGGCGACGAGTGCGGCCAGGAGGGCGACGGTGACGGCGAGGGTCCGGCCCTGGACGCGCAGGGAGACGCCCCCGGACCGGGTGCGGACGACCCGGCCGCTGATGACGCGGGGGCGACCCGGGGTGGTCGCGGTTCCGGGCACGGGTGCCGGATCGGGCGCGGAGGCCTTCGCCTCCCGTACGGCGGTCACAGCATGACCAGCTTTCGGCGACGGCACAGGGCGATGAACAGCGGGGCTCCGACGAACGCCATGACGATGCCGACCTGTACCTCGCCGGGGGCGCCGAGCACCCGGCCCAGGATGTCCGAGCCGATGAGCAGGACGGGGGCGATCAGCATCGAGTACGCGAACACCCACCGCTGGTCGGGGCCGACGACGAAGCGGGCGATGTGCGGCACGGCGAGGCCCACGAAGCCGATCGGTCCGGCGGCGGCGGTGGCGGCTCCGCAGAGGAGCATCACGGCGACGGCGCCGAGCGCGCGGGTCCGGCCGACGTGCACCCCGAGGGCCCGGCCCATCTGGTCGCCCATGGCCAGGGCGTTGAGGGAGGGGGCGAGGACGAGGGCGACGAGGAGGCCGACGGCGATGAACGGGAGGGCCATCAGGACGATGTCGTAGTAGCGGCCGGCGAGGGAGCCGACGGTCCAGAAGCGGAACTGGTCGAAGGCCCTCGGGTTGAGCAGCAGGATCGCCCAGTTGAAGGCGTACAGCACGGCGGTCACGGCGGCGCCGGCGACGACGAGCCGCTCGGGGGAGGCGAGTTTCCGCCCGGAGGAGCCGAGCAGGAAGACGCCGACGGACGCGGCGGCGGCGCCCGCGAGGGCGAACCACACATAGCCGAGCGGCGCCGCGACGCCGAAGAAGGCGATGGCGATCACCACACCGGCGGAGGCGCCCAGATTGACGCCGAGCATGCCGGGGTCGGCGAGCGGGTTGCGCGTCAGGGCCTGCATCAGGGCACCGGCCAGGCCGAGCGCCGTGCCGACGAGGAGTCCGAGGAGTGTCCGGGGGATGCGGTAGTCGTGGATGATCACCGAGGTCTCCGAACCGTCCGGGTGCCACAGGACGTTCCAGGTGGCGGTGAAGGGGATGCCCCGGGTGCCCACCCAGATGCTGAGGAGTCCGACGAGGACGAGGGCGGCGAGGCCGAGGAGCAGGCCCAGTCCCCGGTACGCGGTCCCGGCGCGGCTCGTTCGTGGCGGCGGGGCGGGATCGTCGCCCTTCTCCGCGGAGTGTTCCTCGGTCTGCTGTCCCGACACCACCCGGGATTCGACGGACAACGACAACTCCCCCTGGCGGTGGTCCAGATGTACGGCGAGAGCCCCACGGCGCACGGACCGACGGATCACGACTTAGGTGAGGCTAACCGAAGCGTGTCGAGCGGTCAACGCGCCGGACGGCACCCGTCGGCCACCCCGGAGCGGACCGCGCCGGCACTCCCGGCGGACCGCACCACCCTGCCGTCAAGTCAGAGTAGGCTTACCTAACCAATCATCGACCTCCGTGAAGGAGTCTCATGTCAACGGGCGGACCGACGGGGGGACTTGTCCTCCGCCAGACGATCAGAGGACAACGCCGCCGCATCATCGCGGCATCACTGCTCGGCATGACCCACCAGGGCTGCGAGGCCCTCGTGCCGGTGGTCATCGGCGCCACCATCGACACGGCGGTGGCGACCGGCTCCTCCGAGGCACTGCTGCGGCTGCTGATCGTCCTCGCGGTCCTCTTCCTGGTCCTGTCGACCTGCTACCGCACCAGCGCCCGGATCGGGGAAGGCACCGGCGAACTCGCCGCGCACAAGCTGCGCCTCGACCTGGCCGCACGGGTCCTCGACCCCCGGGGCGGCGCCGACGCCAACCGGCTCCCCGGCGCGCTGACCAGCATCGCCACCAACGACGCCCGCCGCGTGGGCTCGGTCGCCACCGTCATCTCCTACGGGGTGTCGGCGGTCGCCGCCCTCGTCATCAGCGCGATCGCCCTCCTGCGGATCTCCGTCCCCCTCGGCCTGCTCGTCCTGCTCGGCATCCCGCCGCTGCTGTGGCTCGGCCACCGCATCAGCCGGCCGCTCGAACGCCGCAGCGAGACCGAACAGGAGCGCGCCGCGCACGCCTCCGGCGTCGCCGCCGACCTCGTCTCGGGGCTCCGCGTCCTCAAGGGCATGGGCGCCGAGTCGGCGGCCGTGGCCCGCTACCGCACCACCAGCCAGGGCTCCCTGTCCGCCGCGCTGCGGGCCGCCCGCAGCCGGGCCGGGCACGAGGGCGCGATCCTCGCGCTGACCGGCGTCTTCATCGCCGTCATCGGCGTGGTGGGTGCCTATCTCGCCATGGACGGCAGCATCAGCGTCGGCGATTTGGTGGCCGCCGTCGGCCTGGCGCAGTTCCTCCTCGGCCCCTTCCAGCTGCTGACCTACGTGAACGCCGAGCTCGCCCAGGGACGGGCGTCGGCCAAGCGGATCGCCGAGGTGCTCGCCTCGCCGGTCACCGTCGAGGCCGGCCACGACCTGCCCGCCGACCGGGCCGCCGGACGTCTCGCCCTGCGCGGCGTCACACACGGCACGCTGCGCGGCATGGATCTCGACCTGCCGGCCGGCAGCCTGACCGGGGTCGTCGCCCGGGACCCCGCCGCCGCCAACGACCTCCTCGTCTGCCTCGCCCGCGAGGCGGACCCCGCCGAGGGAGCGATCGAGCTCGACGGCACACCGCTGACCTCGCTCGACCCCGACGCGCTGCGCCGGGCGGTCCTGGTCGCCCACCACGACGCCGACCTGTTCGAGAGCACGCTCCTCGACAACGTACGGGCCGGGGCCGACGGCGACGACCCCGCCGCGGTCGACCGCGCCCTGGAGGCCTCGGCCGCCGACGACGTCGCCCGGCTCCTGCCGGACGGCGGGGACACCCTGCTCGCCGAACGCGGCCGCTCCCTCTCCGGCGGCCAGCGCCAGCGCGTGGCGCTCGCCCGCGCACTCGCCGCCGACCGGCCGGTGCTCGTCCTCCACGACCCGACCACCGCGGTGGACACCGTCACCGAGTCGCGGATCGCCGCCCGGCTGCGCGAGATCCGCCGCGACCGCACCACCGTCCTCGTCACCACGAGCCCCGCGCTCCTCGCCGTGACCGACCGGGTGGTGGTCCTGGAGGACGGCGCCGTACGGGCCGCGGGGCACCACACCGAACTGCTCGCCACCGACGCGACGTACCGTGCGGCGGTGCTCGCATGACGCTCGCGGACGAGACGAGGACCGAGAGCCCGGCGCCGAAGGACAGCCCGGCACCGAGGAACGAAGGACGTACGAGGGAGACGGCCACGGGGGAGACGGAACAGACCATGAGCGGAACCAGCCCGGACCGGGTCCTCCTGCCGACCGCCACCGGCGCCGAGTCGCTCACCGCGCTCCGCGGCATGCTGCACGGCCACCGGCTCCTCGCCGTGGCCGCGTTCGCCGTCCTCGTCGCCGGAACCGCCATCGGGCTGCTGACCGCTCCCCTGCTCGGACACATCGTCGACCTCGTGGTGGAGCACCGGGGCGCGTCCGCCCTCACCCTGCCGCTGGTCCTGCTCGTCGTCGTCGCGGTGGCGCGCGGCGCGGCCGCGGCCGTCGGCAGCACCCTGGTCGCCCGGCTCGGCGAGACCGTACTCGCCACGCTGCGGGAGCAGTTCATCGAGCGGGCGCTCCGGCTGCCGCTCGACCGTGTCGAGGCCGCCGGCTCGGGCGACCTCGTCTCCCGGGTCACCAGCGACGTGTCCGTGATCGGGAAGTCGGTGCGCCAGGCCCTGCCCGAGTTCAGCCGTTCCGCCCTGACGATCCTGCTCACCTTCGTCGGACTCGCCGTGCTCGACTGGCGTTTCCTGCTCGCGGCGCTGATCGCGGCGCCGGTCCAGGCGCTCTCGGTGCGCTGGTACCTGCGCCGGGCCGCCCCCGTGTACGGCGAACACCGCGTCGCCACCGGCGCGTTGCAGCACCAGCTGCTCGACAGCGTCGGCGGCGTCCGGACCGTACGGGCCTTCCGGCTGAACGGAACCCACACGGACCTGCTGGAGAAGCGCTCCGCGGCCGCCCGCGACCTCGGCCTGCGCGGCATCCACATCGTCACCGGCTTCTTCTCCCGGCTCAACCTCGCCGAGTTCATCGGACTCGCCGCGATGCTCGGCACCGGGTTCGTCCTGGTCGACCGCGGCTCGGTCAGCATCGGTACGGCCACGGCTGCCGCACTGTACTTCCACAGCCTCTTCAACCCGATCAACGCGACGCTGTTCCTCCTCGACGACGCCCAGTCGGCGGGGGCGAGCTTCGCCCGGCTGGTCGGCGTCTCCGGCCTCCCCGCCGAGCGGGCGCCGAGCGGGCACCACACCCTCGTGGACGGCTCGGTCGAGGTGTCCGCGCTCAGCCACGCGTACGGCTCCGGGGCCCCGGTCCTGCACCAGGTCGACCTCCGTGTCCGCGGCGGGGAACGGGTGGCCCTGGTGGGGGCGAGCGGGGCCGGCAAGACCACCCTGGCCAAGCTCGTCGCCGGCGTCCACAGCCCCACCGGGGGCTCGATCGCGCTCGGCGGGGTCGACGCCGCGGAGCTCGGCCCGGCCGGGGTCCGACGCGCGGTCGCGCTCATCAGCCAGGAGGTGCACGTCTTCGCCGGCACCCTCGCCGACGACCTGCGCCTCGCCCGGCCGGAGGCCGACGACGAGGCGCTGCACGCGGCACTGGACCGCGTCGGCGCCCTGGAGTGGGCACTGGCCCTGCCGGAGGGCCTGACCACGGTCGTGGGCGAGGGCGGACACCGGCTGACGGTGACCCAGGCGCAGCATCTCGCCCTGGCCCGGCTCGTGCTGGCGGACCCTCCGATCGCGATCCTCGACGAGGCCACCGCCGACGCCGGCAGCGCCGGCGCACGCGTCCTGGAGGACGCGGCGGAGCGTGCGCTGGAGGGCCGCACGGGTCTCGTCGTCGCGCACCGGCTGCCGCAGGCGGCCGCCGCCGACCGGGTGGTCGTCCTCGACCAGGGCCGGGTCGTCGAGACCGGCACCCACGAGGAGCTGGTGGCGGCGGGCGGCCGGTACGCCGATCTGTGGGCCGCGTGGTCCGACAGCCGCCGAGAGCCCGGCGAGAAGCTGCCGCGGCCGACGGCCGGCTCGGACGTCCCGGTCTCGCGGATCGGCTGAGGTCTCCCCCGCGACCTCCGGGCCTCGCGGGACGGGGGCGGCACGACACCCTGTCGTGCCGCCCCCTTCCGCTGTCCGCGACAGGCCGCGCGCCGGACAGGCCGCCCGAGTCCTCCCCGGCGCCGGCCGGAGCCGTCGGACCGTGTCGGCACGGAGCCGTCGGACCGTGTCTGCGCGGGGCCACCGGGAGGGACCGTCGGTGCAGGTCATCGACACGGGCCGTCGGCACAGGGCCACCGGCACGGCCCACCGCCACGGGCCGCCTCCGCGAACCGCCGGCGGGGACCGCCCCCGGACACACCGCCGCCCGCGAGGGGAGTTCCCCTCGCGGGCGGCGGTCGGTGCCGGGCCGGTGCCGGGCGGTCAGTCCTGGAGGGCGGCGAGGCTCGCCGGGCGCAGGTCCGTCCAGTGGGACTCCACGTAGGCCAGGCAGCCCTCGCGGGTGTCCTCGCCGAAGACGGACCGCCATCCGGCGGGGACCTCGGCGAAGGAGGGCCACAGCGAGTGCTGGTTCTCGTCGTTGACCAGAACCAGGAAACGGCCCCGCGGGTCCTCGAACGGGTTGGTGCTCATGCGTTCTCACTCCTCTTGTGTGTCACGCCGAACAGCTGGGACAGGGGCTGTTCGGAGTCGGCTGTCACGGTGCGCAGCAGGGTCTGGAGTTCCTCGGCGAGCCGGTGGGCCTTCGCCGTGCCGAGGCGTTCGGTCGCGTGGATCAGCCCGCAGTGCACGGGCCCCTCGCCACGGGGTTCGTAGAAGCTGAGGGTCAGTTCCGCCCTCGTCGAGCCGGTCGGAACGGCCACGAGGTCGCCGACGCCGCCCTGCAGACGTTCCAGGTCCGCCTGCTCGTGGTGGATCACCATGACCTGGGGGCCCTCGGGCCGCAGGCCGGCCGTCCGGCCGACCTCGTCGAAGGGGACGTCCTGCCGGTCGAGGGCGCCGAGGGTGGTCTCCCGTACGCGGGTCAGCAGTTCCGCGAAGGTCGGGTCGCCGGCCGTGTCGGTGCGCAGCACGACCGTGTTGAAGAAGCATCCGACGAGGTCGGCGAGCTGGTCGTCGGTGCGCCCCGCGACCATCGTGCCGATCGGCAGGTCGGTGCCGGCGCCGTGGCCGGTGAGCAGGGCCGCGAGGGCCGCGTGCAGCACCATGAACATGCTGGTGCCGGTAGCCTGTGCGAGCCGGTCGACGTCCGCGTGCAGCCGCTCGTCGAGGACGAACTCGACGACTCCGGCCGCCTGTCGGCCCGCGGGGCGGGCCCCGGAGGTGTGAACCTCCGTCGGCAGGGCGAGCTCGCGCGGCGCGTCCTTGAGGGTCGCCCGCCAGTACGCCAGCTGCCGACCGCTCCGGCTGTCCGGATCCGCGGGGTCGCCGAGGACCTCGCGCGCCCAGCGGGTGTAGTCGCCGTAGCCGACCGGGAGCGGTGTCCACTCAGGTGCCCCGCCCGCCGTCCGCGCGCCGTACGCCGTGGTGAGGTCGCGGAAGAGCGGGACCACCGACCACTCGTCGACGGCGAGGTAGTGGAGGGTGAGCAGGACCGCCTGGGCGCCGTCGGCGTCGGTGAGCAGCCGGGCCCGCAGCGGGGCCTCCTGCTCCAGGTCCGGTGCTCCGGCGGCCAGCTCGGCCAGTCGGGTGTCCAGGTCCGCGCACTGCTCCACGGCCAGCGCCGGGGCCGCGACGGCCCGTCGGCTCAGGCTGCCCCCGGCTTCGGTGAAGGCGGTGCGGAGGGGTTCGTGGCGGGCGGTCACATCGTCGAGGGCGGCGGCGAGGGCCTCGGCGTCGAGTCCGCCGGGAGAGCGCAGCACGAGGGCGTGGTCGAAGCCGGGGCTCCGCAGGTACGCCTGCCACTGCCACTGCTGTACGGGCGCCACCGGGCCGTCCGTACCGTCGAAGGTCCCGGGTCCGGTTCCGTCGGCGGCGCCGGGCTCGACCGGGCGCAGGGCCGGCCGGGCGGCGCTCGCGCCCTCCAGCTTCCCGGCGATGCCCGCGACGGTCAGCGCGTCGAAGACGTCGCGGATGCTCAGCTCGACGCCGAACTCGGCGCGGATGCGGCCGAGGAGCCGCATCGAGGCCATGGAGTGGCCGCCGAGGGCGAAGAAGCTGTCGTGCACGCCCACGCCGTCGAGCTTGAGGATCTCGCAGAAGAGTTCGGCGATCCGCGCCTGTGTCCCGGTCGCGGGCCGGGCGTCGCCGGTCATGGCCGACCAGTCGGGCGCGGGCAGTGCCTTGTGGTCCAGCTTGCCGTTCGGGGTGAGCGGCAGCGGGCCGTCCAGCGGGACGACGAGCGCGGGGACCATGTACTCGGGGAGCAGCGCGGCGACATGGGCGCGCAGTTCCCGCGGGTCGAGGTCGAGGTCGAGGCCGGTGCCCGGCTCGGGGACGGCGTAGCCGACGAGGCGGACGATGTCGCCGTCGCGGTCGGGCAGGACGGCGGCCTGGGCGACCGACGGGTGGCCCGCGAGGGCGGCCTCGATCTCGCCGAGCTCGATGCGGAAGCCGCGGATCTTCACCTGGGTGTCGACCCGGCCGAGGAAGTCGAGGTTTCCGTCGGCGCGCCAGCGGGCCCGGTCGCCGGTGCGGTACATCCGGCTGCCGGGTGCGCCGTACGGGTCGGCGACGAACCGCTGCGAGCTGAGCCCGGCCTGCCCGAGGTAGCCGCGGGCGAGGCCGCGCCCGGCCACGTACAGCTCGCCGATCACGCCGGGCGGGACGGGCCGCAGGTGCTCGTCGAGGACGTAGCAGCGGGTGTTGGGGTCGGGGCGGCCGATCGGCACCCGGCCGGTGGCACGGCCGCCGTGTTCACGGGCCGGCCAGAGCGTCGAGTTGACGGTCGCCTCGGTGAGTCCGTACGCGCAGATCAGGTTCGCGGTGGCACCGAAGCGCTCGAAGAGGTCCGGCGGCACGGTCTCGGTGCCGACGAGGACGGTGGAGCCCTCGGGCAGGGTGCAGCCGGCGGGCAGGGCCGACACCAGCGACGGCGGCAGGATCATATGGGTGATCCGCTGGTCCGCGAGGAAGTCGGTGAGGGCGGGTCCGGCGACCCGGGCCTCGTCGGTGATGAGGACGAGCCGTCCGCCGTGACAGAGCGCCATGGCCAGTTCGAAGGCGAAGACGTCGAAGCCGATGGACGCGAACTGGAGGACCCGGCTGTCGTGTTCCAGTCCCATCCGGTCGACGGCGGTGGCGACGAGGCTGGTGACGCCCTCGTGCGGGACGACGACGCCCTTGGGGCGGCCGGTCGAGCCGGAGGTGTAGATCACGTACGCGGCCTGGTCGAGACCGGCCGGGCCGGCGGCCGGCGGGGTCTCCGGCAGGGCGGCCAGTGCGGCGGCGGTGTCGGGGGCGTCGAGGAGCACCACCGGGACGCCGGCGACGTCCGGGATCTTCCCGGCGACGGGCTCGGTGCCGACCACGACGGCGGCGCCGGAGTTCTCGATCATGTAGCTGAGCCGGTCGCCGGGGTGGACCAGGTCGAGCGGCAGGAACGCGGCGCCCAGCTTCAGGGCGGCGACCACCGTGGCGATCATGTCCACCGAGCGCGGCACGGCCACGCCGACGACGCTCTCGGCGCCGACGCCGCGGGCGGCGAGCAGCCGGGCGAGGCGGTTGGCACGGGCGTCGAGCTGGGCGTACGTCACCGAGCGGGAGCGCTCGACGACGGCGACCGCGTCGGGGCGCTCGGCCACCCATCGGGCGAAGAGCGCCGTCAGGGTCTCCTCGTCGACCTCGCGGGGCAGGCCGTTGAAGCCGTCGAGGACGAGACTCCGCTCCTCGTCGGTGAGGATCCGTGCCTGGGACAGCGGCTGGTCGGGGGCCTCGACGAGCGTCCCCACGAGTCGGCGGAGGCGGTCGCCGATGTGTGCGGCGGTCTCGTGGTCGAAGAGCTCGGTGGCGAACTCGAGGCGGCACCCGAGGGAGTCGGCGGCGCCGTCGGCCGAGGTGTGCTCGGTGAAGCTGAACACGAGGTCGAACTTGGCGGTGCCCGTCCGGTGCGGCAGGTAGCCGGCCCGGAGCCCGGGCAGGCGCAGTGCGTCGTCCGTCCGGGCGTGGTGGCCGACCATCACCTGGAACAGCGGGTTCCGGGAGAGGGAGCGGGTCGGGTTGAGCTTCTCCACGACCGCCTCGAAGGGCACGTCCGCGTGGGAGAAGGCGGCGAGGTCGGTCTCCCGGACCCGGCGGAGGAGTTCGGTGAAGCTGGGGTCCCCGCCGAGGTCGGTGCGGAGCACCAGGGTGTTGACGAAGAAGCCGACCAGCTCGTCCAGGGCCTCGTCGCCGCGGCCCGCGATGGGCGCGCCGAGCGGGATGTCGGTGCCGGCGCCGAGGCGGTGCAGCAGGGCGGCCACGGCCGCGTGCACGACCATGAACATGCTGGCGCCGGTGTCGCGGGCGAGCCTCCGCAGCCCCTCGTGGACGGTGCGGTCGAAGGTGATGTCGAGTTCGGAGCCGGTGAACGCGGGGCGGGCGGGCCGCGGGCGGTCGGTGGGCAGCTCCAGTTCCTCGGGGGCTCCGGCCAGGGTCGTCCGCCAGTGCTCCAGCTGCCGGGCGGCGAGGCTGTCGGCGTCGGACGGGTCGCCCAGCAGCTTCTGCTGCCAGAGGGCGTAGTCGGCGTACTGGACGGGCAGCGGCTCCCAGTCGGGTGCGGCGCCGCCGAGGCGGGCCGTGTACGCGGTGGTCAGGTCGCGCAGGAAGGGGCGGTCGGACCACTCGTCGGTGGTGATGTGGTGGAGCAGCAGCACGACGACGTGCTCGTCGGGCGCCACCTCCACGACCGTGGCGCGGATCGGGAGTTCGGCGGCGAGGTCGAAGGGCCGCCGGACGGCGGCGTCCACGATGCCGCGGATCTCGTCCTCGGTGGCGCGCAGGTGTTCCACGGCCGGGGCGGCCGAGCCGGCCGGCAGGATCCGCTGGTACGCCTGGCCGTCGCGCTCGGCGAAGAGCGTGCGCAGCGCCTCGTGACGGTCGGTGACGTCGGCGAGGGCGGCGCGCCACGCCTCGCGGTCGAAGGTGCCGTTCAGCCGCATGACGAGCGGGAAGTTGTACGCGGCCGAGGTGCATTCGATCTGCTGGATGACCCACAGGCGCTGCTGGGCGTGCGAGAGCGGCAGTTCGTCGGGGCGCTCGGTGGCGACGAGCGCCGGGCGGGCGGCGCCGCGCGAGGCGGCCGCGCGCTCGACGAGCTCGGCGACGGTGGGTGCCTCGAACAGGTCGCGGATCGCGAGCTCGGCGTCGAGCGCGGTGCGGGCCCGGCTGATGAGCCGGGTGGCGAGGAGCGAGTGTCCGCCGAGCTCGAAGAAGTCGCTGTCGATGCCGACGGCGCCCTCGGCGAGGCCGAGGACCTCCGCGAAGAGACCGCACAGGGTCTCCTCCCGCGGGGTGCGCGGCGCGCGGCTCGTGCCCGTGCCGGTGAGGTCGGGGGCGGGAAGGGCCTTGACGTCCAGCTTGCCGTTGACGGTCAGCGGCAGGGTCGTGACGGGGACCAGGGCGGACGGGACCATGTAGTCGGGCAGGCCGGTCTTGAGGTGCTCGCGCAGCCGCTGGACGAGGCTGTCGTCCTCCTCGCCGCCGGGGGTCCCCTGTTCGGGGACGAAGTAGCCGACGAGGCGCTTGGTGCCGGCGGTCTCGTGGACGACCACGGCGGCGTGGGCGACCGCGGGATGGTCGGACAGGGCGGTGGAGATCTCGCCGAGTTCGATGCGGTAGCCGCGGATCTTGACCTGGTCGTCGGTGCGGCCGAGGAAGTCGAGGAGGCCGTCGGGGCGCTGCCGTACGAGGTCGCCCGTGCGGTACATGCGCTCGCCGGGCTCGCCGAAGGGGTCGGCGACGAACCGTTCGGCGGTCAGCGCGGCCCGGTCGTGGTAGCCGCGGGCCAGGCCGGTGCCGGCGATGTACAGCTCGCCGGGGCAGCCCGGGGGAACGGGGCGCAGCATCGCGTCGAGGACATGGGCGCGGGTGTTGCGGATGGGCCGGCCGACGGTGGGTGTCGCGCTCTCGGTGGTGGAGCCGCCGAGGGTGTTGATCGTGTACTCGGTCGGGCCGTAGAGGTTGTACCCGTACGTGCCTTCGGTGCGGCGCAGTTGCGTCCAGACCGTGTCGGAGACGGCCTCGCCGCCGAGCAGGACGAGCGCGGGGCGGTGCCTGCCCGCGGTCTCGTCCTGGTCGAGGAGGCCCTCCTCGATGAGCAGCTGGGCGTAGGTGGGCGTCACGTTGACCACGTCGACGCGGTGTTCGTCGCAGTAGGCGACCAGGGCTTCGGCGTCGCGGCGGAGTTCCTCGTCGCAGACGTGGACCTCGTGGCCCTCGACGAGCCAGAGCAGCTCCTCCCACGACATGTCGAAGGCGAAGGACACGGTGTGCGCGATGCGGAGGCGTCGCCCGCCGACCGAGGCGATGGCCGGGTCGAAGATCTCCTTCTGGTGGTTGAGCTGCATGTTCGTCAGGCCCCGGTAGGGGGTGACGACGCCCTTCGGGCGGCCCGTGGAGCCGGAGGTGTAGATGACGTACGCGGGGTGCTCCAGGCGGTCCGGCACCCCGTGGGCGAACGCGGGCCGCTCGGCGTAGGTGATCCCGTCGCCGGACAGCGCGGCCAGCTCGGCGGTCACGGCCTCGTCGTCGAGGAGGACTTCGAGGGCGACGGGGCCGTCCTCGCGCCGGAGCGTCGGGGCGACGGCGGTGGTGGACACCAGGCAGAGCGGTCCGGTGTCCTCGGCCATGAGCCGCAGCCGGTCGGCCGGGTGGTCGAGGTCGAGCGGCAGGTAGGCGGCGCCGGTCCGCAGGACGGCGAAGAGCGCGGCGACCATCTCGATGGACCGGGGCAGGGCGAGTGCCACGACCTTCTCGGGCCCGGCGCTCCGGGCGAGCAGCAGCCGGGCGAGCCGGTTGACCTGCGCGTCGAGTTCGGCGTAGGTGAGGGCGCGCTCGCCGAAGACCAGCGCGACGGCGTCGGGGGTACGGGCGACCTGGGCGGTGAGCATGTCGGCGACGGTCTCGTCCGGCACCGGCTCACGGCCGGCCTCCCGGCCGGTGGCCAGGCCGGCGTGCTCGTCCGCGAGCAGCAGGTCGACGCCGACGGTGCGGGCGGACGCGGCGGCCGGCCCGGCGAGGGTCTCGCCGAGGCGGTCGAGGACCGTGGTGAAGCGGGCGAGGATCGCGGTGGCGGCCTCCGCGTCGAAGAGGTCGGGCCGGGCGGCCAGGGTGACCCGCAGCCGCGCTCCGGGGGTGACGATCAGCGTGAGCGGGAAGTGGGTGCCGTCCACGTTCGACACGTCGGTGATGCCGTGGCGCTCGCGGAGGGCGGCGGCCCGGTCCTCGCCGTCGGCCGAGCGGAGCACGAAGAGGGTGTCGAAGAGCCGGCGGTGGCCGGACTCCTGCTGGAGGGTGCCGAGGCCGACGTACTCGTACGGCATGACGGCGGCGCGCTCGGACTGCATGCGGCGCAGCAGGTCGAGCAGGGGCTCGTCGGGGGCGAAGGCGACGCGGGCGGGGATCGTGTTGAGGAACATGCCGATGATGCCGGCGACGTTCGGGACGTCCGCCGGGCGTCCGGCGACGGCCGTGCCGAAGGCGACGTCGCCCCGGCCCGTCATGGCCGAGAGGACCAGGGCCCAGGCCGCGTTGAGGACGGTGTTCAGGGTGAGTCCGTGCCTGCGGGCGGCGGTCCGCAGCCGCTCGCCGGTCTCCTGGGTGAGGAGGGCGTCGAAGTCCACGGGTATGACGGGGCCGGTGTCGCGTCCGGAGGGGGCGAGCAGGGTCGGCTCGTCGAATCCGGAGAGCGCCCCGCGCCAGGCGTCGAGGGCAAGGGTGGTGTCCTGCGCCTCCAGCCAGGCCAGGTGGTCGCGGTAGGAGCCGGGCTGCTCCAGACCGGTGGGGTCGCCGTTCCGCTCGTACAGGGTGAACAGCTCTTCCAGGAAGAGCCAGGCGGACCAGCCGTCCCAGAGGATGAGGTGGTGGGTGACGACGAGCCGGTCGCGGCCGTCGCCGAGGCGGATGAGGAGCAGGCGGCAGAGCGGCGCGGCGGACAGGTCGAAGCGCTGCCTGCGGTCGGCGGCGAGGAGTTCCTCGGTGCGGGTCCGCTGTTCCTCGGCGGGCAGGCCGGAGAGGTCGGCCTCGACGAGCGGGAACTCGGCGCCGTCCACGATGAACTGGACGGGACGGGGCAGGCCGTCGCTGGTGAATCCGGCGCGCAGTCCGGTGTTGCGGTCCAGGAGGGTCCGGCAGGCGGCGCGGAGCCGGTCGGCGTCGATCCGGCGGTCGAGGTCCAGGGTCTCCTGGGACTGGTAGACGTCGAGGGCGTCGCCCGCGTCGTAGGTGGCGTGGAAGTACATGCCCTCCTGGAGCGGGGAGAGCGGCCAGACGTCCGCGACGGGGAGCCCGGCGACGGCGTGCACGCGCGCGGTCTCCTCGGCGGTGAGCTCCGGTCCGCCCAGGGGCGCGGGGGCCTGGGGCTCCGGGGCGGCCGGGGCGGCGGCGGCAAGCTGGTCGAGGAGGGCGCGCAGAGCGGGGTCGACGGCGGCGCCGGACTGCTGCTGGAGCGCCAGAACGGCCTGGAGGGCGGCTGCGGCCTGTCCGGCGTCGGAGGCGGAGACGGTCACACCGTCTGAGTGCACGGGTACCTCGGTGGTGTCGGGCGAGTCGGGGGTCCGGGGTGCCGCGGCGTCCCTGTGGGCGGCCGCGGCGGCGAGGGCGGCCGGGGTGCGGTGCTCGAACACATCGCGGGGGCTGAGCGTCAGCCCCTTGTCCCGCGCGCGGGTGGCGACGGTGATCGAGCTGAGGCTGTCGCCGCCGAGCATGAAGAAGTCGTCGTCGACGCCCGTTCCGGGGACGCCGAGGACCTCGGCGAAGATCTCGCGGAGGGCGCGCTCGCGGTCGTCGCGGGGGGCGCGGCCGCCGGTCCGGGGGGCGGCCTCGGGCGCGGGCAGGGCGTTCTGGTCGAGCTTCCCGCTGGGCGTCAGCGGCAGTTCGGCGAGGACGACGACGGCGCTCGGCACCATCGCGGCCGGGAGCGCCTCGGTGAGCGCCGTGTGCAGGGCCTCGGAGACGGGCGCGGCACCGGCCGTGGGGACGGCGTAGCCGACGAGGGCGCCGTCGCGGACGGTCACGGCCGCGCGGGCCACGCCGGGCAGTGCGGCGAGGGCGGTCTCGATCTCGCCCAGCTCGACGCGGTTGCCCCTGATCTTGACCTGGCGGTCGGTGCGGCCGAGGTATGCGACGGCTCCGTCGGCGCGGCGGCGCACCAGGTCGCCGGTGCGGTACATCCGCTCCCCCGGTGCGCCGAACGGGTCGGCGACGAACCGGTCGGAGGTGAGGCCGGGGCGGTCGTGGTAGCCGCGGGCCAGCTGGACGCCGGCGAGGTACAGCTCGCCGGGCACGCCGTCCGGCACCGGGCGCAGGAACGGGTCCAGGACGTGCAGCCGGGTGTTCCACACGGGCCGGCCGATCGGGACCGCCGGTTCGGTGCCTCCCTCGTAGGGGAAGAAGGTGACGTCGACGGCCGCCTCGGTGGGGCCGTACAGGTTGTGCAGCGGTACGGCGGTGCGGCCGGAGCGTGAGGTCAGCTCCCACCAGCGCCGGGCGTCGGCTCCGGTGAGCGCCTCGCCGCTGCAGAACACCCGGCGCAGGCTCGCCGCCCAGTCGGGGGCGTCCGGGGCGGCTTCCATGACCCGGACGAAAGCGGCCAGCATCGAGGGCACGAAGTGGGTGGTGGTGACGGCCTGTTCGGCGATGAGGCCGGCCAGGTACTCGGGGTCGCGGTGGCCGTCGGGGCGGGCGAGGACGACGGTGGCGCCCTCGGTGAGGGCCCAGAAGAACTCCCACACCGACACATCGAAGCTGGACGGGGTCTTCTGGAGGACCCGGTCGTCGGCGGTGAGTCCGTACGCGCCCTGCATCCAGGCGAGCCGGTTGACGACGGCCCGGTGGGTGACGGCGACGCCCTTGGGGCGGCCGGTGGAGCCCGAGGTGTAGATGAGGTACGCGGGGTGGTCGGGGCCGGCGGCCCGTACGGGGCTGTCGGCGGGGGTCTCCCGGGGCTCCCCCGCGCCGATGACGAGGTGTTCGAGGCCGGACACGGCCGGGAGCCGTCCGGCGGCCTCGGCGGTCGTCACGACGAGACGCGCACCCGAGTCGGCGAGCATGAACGCCACCCGGTCGGCGGGGTAGTCGAGATCCACGGGCAGGTAGGCGGCGCCCGCCTTGTGGACGCCGAGGAGCGCGACCATCAGTTCGGCCGAGCGCGGGACCGCGACGGCCACGTACCGCTCGGGACCCGCGCCGCGGGCGCGGAGCCGCCGGGCCAGGGCCTCGGCCCGCCGGTCGAGTTCGGCGTAGCTGAGGGTGGTGCCGTCGAAGACGACGGCGGGGGCCTGCGGGGTGCGGGCCGCCCGGGCGGCGAAGAGCGAGGCGAGGGTGGCCTCGGGGACCGGGTGCGCGGTGGCGTTGAGTTCCGTGAGGTGTTCGCGCTCGCGGGTGGACAGCAGGCCGGTGCGGGCGACGAGGCGGTCGGGGTCGGCGGCCACGGTCCGCAGCAGGGCCGTGAACCGGTTGGCGAGGACGGCCACCGCGACCTGGTCGAGGCGGGCGGCGTCGTGCTTGAAGCGGAGCAGCAGGCCGGCCTCGGCGGGCTCGACGACGAGTGCGAGCGGGTAGTGCACGGCGTCGAGGACCTCGGCGCCGGTGACGAGCGGCGCGTCTCCGCCCTGGCCGCCGCTCGGGAAGTTCTCGAACACCACGAGGGTGTCGAAGAGTTCGCCGCCGCCGGCGACGCGCTGGATGTCGGCGAGGCCGAGGTGCTGGTGGTCGAGGAGGGCGGAGTGCTCGTCCTGGACGCGGCGGAGCAGCTCGGTGAGGGTCTCCTCGGGGCGGAGGGTGACCCGGGCCGGGACGGTGTTGATGAAGAGGCCGACGGCGGAGTCGAGTCCGGCGACCTCGGTGGTCCGGCCGGACACGGTGGTGCCGAAGACGACGTCCCGGCCTCCGGTGAGGCCGCCCAGGAGCAGTCCCCAGGTGCCGTGCAGGACACTGCCGAGGGTCAGGCCCCGGGTCCTGGCGTAGGTGGCCAGCGCGTCGGTGAGGTCGCGCGGGAGGCGTGTGTCGACGTGCTCGGGGCGGGTGGGGGTGCCGGCGCCGCCCGGGGCGGCGAGCGCGGGGAGCCGGGTCGGGCCCTCCACTCCGGCGAGCGCCCGGCGCCACGCCTCACGGGCGGCGTCCCGGTCGCGGCCGGCGAGCCAGGAGAGGTACGGCTCCGGGGCCACGGGCGCGGGCAGTTCGGCGCCCCGGTAGGCCTCGGTCAGCTCCCTCAGGAGCACCCCGACCGACCAGCCGTCGGCGACGATGTGGTGCAGGGTGAGGAGCAGCCGGTGGCGCCGGCCGTCCTTGACGAGGGTGGCGCGCAGGAGCGGCGGCCGGTCGAGGTCGAACGGTTCGGCGCGGTCGGCGCGGAGGATGGCGTCCGGGCCCGTGACGGTGGCGTCGGCCTCCCGCCACGGGAGGGTGACCCGGTCCGCGAGCCGCTGGACGACCTGGCCGCCGGGGAGCTGGCGGAAGGAGGCGCGCAGCAGCGGATGCCGGTCGAGGAGGAGCTGGAGCGCGGAGCGGAGGCGGTCGGGGTCGACCGGTCCGCCCAGGTCGAGGAGCTCCTGGACGATGTAGAGGTCGGCGGCCTGCCGGTCGTACTCCGCGTGGAAGAAGAAACCTTCCTGGAGCGGGGAGACGGGCAGGGCGTCCGCGTCGAGCGCCACCTCCCGGTGGGCGGCTGCGGCCACGGTCTCCCCCGCGGTCCTGGCGAGGGCGGAGACGGTCCTGCCGCGGAACACGTCGCGCGGGGTGAGCGCGAGACCGGCCTCGCGGGCGCGGTTGACCAGCTGGATGGCGACGATGCTGTCGCCGCCGAGTTCGAAGAAGCTGTCGTGGACACCCACGGCCGGCAGGCCGAGGACGTCGGCGAACAGGGCGGCGAGAGCCGTCTCCGCCGGGGTGCTCGGGGTGTCGGTGCCGGTCAGGGAGGTCCAGCGGGGTTCGGGCAGGGCCTTGGCGTCGAGCTTGCCGTTCGGGGTGAGCGGGAGCGGGCCGTCGAGGACGACGACGGCGGACGGCACCATGTGGTCGGGCAGGGCGTCGGTCACGCGCGCCCGTGCGGCCGTCACCGCCGCCTCGGTGTCCGCGCCGGCGTCGGCGCTCTCGGCCTCGGGGACCAGATAGGCGACGAGGCGCTTGACTCCCCGGTGGTCCTCGCGTGCGAGGACGGCGGCCTGGGCGATGCCCTCGCAGGCCATGAAGGCGCTCTCGACCTCGCCGGGCTCCACGCGGTGGCCGCGGATCTTGATCTGGCCGTCGGCGCGGCCGAGGAACTCCAGGTTGCCGTCGGCGCCCCAGCGGACCCGGTCGCCGGTGCGGTACATCCGGGTTCCGGGCTCTCCGTACGGGTCGGCGACGAACCGCTCCGAGGTCAGCGCGTGGCGGCCCAGGTAGCCGCGTGCGAGGCCGCGGCCGGAGACGTACAGCTCGCCCTCCGTGCCGACGGGGACGGGCCGCAGCGCCGCGTCGAGGACGTAGGCGCGGGTGTTGGGGTCGGGCTCGCCGATGGGGGCGGGGCCGGGACGGTCGGGGTCGGCGAGCCAGAGGGTGGAGTTGACCGTGGCCTCGGTGAGGCCGTAGGCGACGACGACCCGGAGCCTGCCGCCCCAGCGGGCGATCAGCTCGCTGGGGACGGCCTCGGTGCCGACGATCAGCACGGCGCCCTCGGGGAGTTCGCACTCCTGCGGCAGCGCGGAGACGAGTGAGGGCGGCAGGATCATGTGGGTGGCGCGGTGGCGCGCGATGTACTCGGTGAGCGCGGGGCCCGCGACACGGCGCTCGGCAGGGACGACGATGATCCGTCCGCCGACGCAGAGCGACATGATCAGGTCCCAGACCGTCACGTCGAAGCCGACGGAGGCGAACTGCACGACGCGGCTCCCGGCGGTGATGCCGATCCGGTCGGTGGCGGTGGCGACGAGGCTGCCGACGCCGTCGTGCGAGACGACGACGCCCTTGGGGCGGCCCGTCGAACCCGAGGTGTAGATGACGTACGCCGCCTGGTCGAGCGCGACCGGCGGCGCCGGGTCGAGGCCGGCGGGCCCGTCGAGGGCCTCGACGGTGGCGGGGTCGTCGAGAAGCAGGTGCCCGACGCCCTCCAGCTCGGGGAGTTCCCCGGCGAGTTCGCGGTCGGTGACGACGGTGCGGGCACCGGCGTCGGACAGCATGTAGGCGATGCGGTCCTGCGGGTGGTCGGCGTCGAGGGGCAGGTAGGCGGCGCCCGCCTTCATCACGGCGAGGAGCGCCACGACCAGTTCGGGCGAGCGGGGCAGAGCCACACCCACCACGTCCTCGGCGCCGACGCCCCGGGTACGGAGCAGCCGGGCGAGCCGGTCGGCGGCCTCGTCGAGCTCGGCGTACGTCAGCTCGCGGTCCTCGCAGACCAGGGCGACGGAGTCGGGGGTGCGGCCGACCTGGGCCTCGAAGGCGGCGGGCCAGGACAGCTCCGGCGACTGCCGGGGGGAGGTGCCGAACTCCTCCAGAAGGAGTACCCGTTCGCTGTCGGTGGTCAGCTCGATCCGGCCGACGGGGCGGTCGAGGTCGTCGGCGAAGGCGTCGAGGAGCGCGAGGAAGCGGCGCTCGTGGCCGGCGAGGGCGGCCTCGTCGCAGGCGTCGGCGTCCGCGTCGAGGTGGACGGCGTAGCCCCGGCCGCCCGCGCCCTCGGCGAAGCTGAACGCGAGGTCGCTGACCGGGCCGAGCCAGACGGGCCGCAGTTCGGTCGCGTGGCCGCCGAAGTCCAGGTCCGCGGAGCGGGGCAGTACGTTGACGGTGGGGCCGACGAGTTCCGGTACGCCGTCGACGAGGCCGAGTTCCCTGGCGAGGTCCTCGGCGCGGTACCGCCCGTGGGCGACGGCGTCGGCGACGCTCGCGCGCACCTGGTCGACGAGGGCGGCTCCGGTGGTGCCGGGGCGGACGTCGAGGCGCAGCGGGACGATGTTGGACACCATGCCGGGGACGCGGGCGGAGACCTCGTCGTCGCGGGCGGCGACGGGCAGGCCGAGGACGAGGTCCTGCTCGCCGCTGACGCGGTGCAGGTAGGCGGCGACGGCGGCGAGCAGGAGCCGGGACGTTCGGACGCCCGTGGTCGCGGCGGCGGTGTCCAGTCGCTCGACGGTCTCCGGGGGCAGTTCGGTGGTGCGGCGCAGCCGTCGGGTCATGGAGGTGGCGGCCCGGTCGACGAGCCGTACGGGCTCGGTACGGCCGGCCAGCCGCTCCAGCCACCAGGCGCGGTCGGCGGCGTGCCGTTCGGAGGTGCGGTAGGCGCGGTCGGCGGCGACGAGGTCGGCGAGGGACCCGTCGCGGAGCGCGGGTACCTCCTCGGCGGCGGTGTAGTACGCGCCGGCGCGGCGGGTGATGAGGGCGACGGCCATGCCGTCCGCCACGATGTGGTGGTAGCGCTGGGCCCAGAGGACCTGGTCGTCGGCGAGCCGCAGCAGGGCGTGGGCGAAGAGGGTGTCGTGGGTGAGGTCGACGGGCCGCTCTCGGTCGGCGGCCATCCACGCGGCGGCGGCCTCCTCGGGGTCCTCGGCGGCGCGCAGGTCGACGACGGTGACGACGACGGGGGCGGTACGGGAGGTCTGGCGGGGTCCGTCGGCGCCGGGGGCGACCGTGACGTGCAGGCACTCGGCCTCTTCGACGGCCCGGCGGACGGAGGCGGTGAGGCGTGCGAGGTCGACGGCGCCGCGGAGATGCAGCGCGAACACGATGTTGTAGGCGGAGCTGTCCGGTTCGATCTGCTGGGCCAGCCAGATGCCGGATTGCCCGCCGGTGACGGGGAGGCCGGAGGTGGTGTTCCGGTCCGACGGCTCGACGTCAAACATCGTACGAAGTGGCCTTTCCCTGGGGGTGCGTGGCTGGCGGTGACGGCACAGGCGCCGACGGCGTGGCGAGGGTTCCGCCACGCCGTCGGTCGGGTGGTCTTCCGGCTGGTGGCGCGTCAGCTGGTGGGCGTCACTTGACAGCCGCGAGCAGCGGCTCGATCGCGTCGATGGCGTACGGGATCGACAGAACGGTGTTGAAGGAGAACGCGGCGCCGATGTCCGGGTTCTGGTACGGCACGAACAGGTCGCGCTTCTCCTGGTTGACCTTGAGCTTCTTGTAGAGCGGCTCGGCCTTGATGCGGTCGTTGGCCTCGGTGCTGGAGGTCACCCAGACGAGCCGGTCGACGTCGAGGACGTCGAGCTTCTCTGCGCTGAGCTCGGCGACGTTGAAGCCCGGCTTGGCCAGGGCGTCGATCTCCGGCTTGAGCTTGAAGCCCAGCTCCTGGAAGAAGATCGACTTGGGGTCGGTCTTCGTGAACGCCGAGTACTTGCCGGCCTCGAAGCTGTCGGCGACGGCGAGCGTCTTGGCGGCCCACTCGGGGTGCTTGTCGCGGGCGGCCTCGAACCGGGCGTCGATGTCCGCGATCAGCTTGGCGGCCTCGGCGTCCTTGCCCAGCGCCTTGCCGATCTGCTGGGTCATCGTCTGCCAGGGAGCGCCGTAGTCCGGGTGGTCCTTGGGCTGGGCGACGACCTTGGTGAACTTGGAGAGCGTGTCGTACTGCTCCTTCTTCATCCCCGAGTACTGGGCGATGACCAGATCGGGCTTGAGCGCCGCGATCTTCTCGATGTTGTACTCGTCGCGCTCACCGACGATCTGCGGCTTGTCCGAGCCCCACTTGTCCTTGGTCCAGGGCCACTTGCCGTACGGCGTCTCCTTGAACCAGTCGACCGCGCCGGCCGGCTTGACGCCGAGTGCGAGCACGGCGTCCTGGTCGGAGAGGCCGAGGGTGACGATCGTCTTCGGCTCCGTGTCGATCGTCGTGGAGCCGTACTTGTGCTCGACCGTGACGGGGAACGCGGCGGGCTTGGCTCCCCCGTCGGCCGCGGCGGAGGAGGTGGTGGCGGACGGCGACTCGGACTTCTCGGTCCCGCCGCCGCAGGCGGCGAGGGCGAGGGCCGCCACCGCGAGGACGGCCACACGGGGAGCGGATCTGGCGAACCGGGCCAGAGCGGGACGTGTACCAGCGGACACGGACGTTCCTTTCGGGGATGCACAGTGCTGCCGCGCCGGCCGGGTGCGGACGGTACCGCCCGGCGGGACGTGGCGTTTCTTGCGTGGGGGATGGGACGGGGGGGTGACGCTAGCGAGACGTTCCGACGCCGTCGACCAGGGAGACCGCTTCGGCGGAGGCCGTGACGACGGTCTCGTCCGCGCCGGCCGCGCCGGCCCTGTCGAGGACGGAGGCGAGGATCTCGCCGACCCTGATCGCGGTGTTGGAGAGCAGCGACGAGGTGATGCCGTGGGTGTGCTCGGTGCCGCCCTGCAGGTAGATCCCGCACTGGAGTTCGGGGTCGGTGGCGAGGCGGTAGTCCCGCTCGACACGGACCCGGCCGAAGTCGTCGCGGTGGCAGCGGTCGCCGACCGGGCCGAGGAGGCCGAGGGGTTCGGCGGGGGTGTAGCCCGTGGCGTAGACGACGACGTCGGCTTCGAGGACGGACTCCTCGCCGGTGACGAGGGAGGTCACGAAGGCACGGACCTTGTCCGGGCCGTCCTCCACGCCGGTGAGCCGGGAGATGTTGATGAAGCGCAGCCGTTCGGTGCCGAGGACCTTCTCCTGGTACGCCTGCCGGTACAGGTCGTCGATGAGGTCGATGTCCACCACGGAGTAGTTGGTGTTCCCGTGATAGTCCATCAGCTTGCGCTTGATGTCCTCGGGGGCGGTGAAGTACTCGTCGACGGCCTCGGGGTCGAAGATCCGGTTGGCGAAGGCGCTGTCGTCGGCGGGGCTGTATCCGTACCGCGAGAAGACGGCGCAGATCTCGGCCTCGGGGAAGCGGCGGTGCAGATAGGCGACGTTCTCGGCGGCGCTCTGTCCGGCGCCCACGACGACGATCCGCTCGGGGTTCGTCCCCTCCAGGCCCTCGACCTTGGCGAGCAGGTCGGAGTTGTGCCAGACGCGGTCGCTCCGCTCGACGCCCTCGGGCATCTTCGGGCGAAGTCCCGTGCCGAGGACGAGGTTTCGGGCGCGGTGGACGACCAGCTCGTCCCCGGAGCGGGCGGTCACGTCGAGGTATTCGACGACGCCGTCGCGCTCGACGGGCTCCACGGAGATGATCTCGTGGCCGTACGAGACCATGTCGTCGACCTTGGAGGCGGCCCACTCGAAGTAGTCGTGGAACTCGACGCGCAGGGGGAAGAGGTTCTTGTGGTTGACGAAGTCGATCAGCCGGCCCTTGCTCTGCAGGTAGCAGAGGAAGCTGTATTCGCTGGTCGGGTTGCGGAGCGTCACCAGGTCCTTGAGGAAGGACACCTGCATGGTCGCGTCGTCGATCAGCATGCCGCGGTGCCAGCCGAAACGCGGCTGGCGCTCGAAGAAGTGGGCGGTGACCGCTTCCTGCCTTCCGACGCGTGCGTTGTGCTCGCTGAGCGCTATCGCCAAGGCCACATTGGACGGCCCGAAGCCGATGCCTATGAGGTCGTGGACCAGAGGTGCGTCACCAGGAGGAACCTGCGACATGTCACTCCCATCGTGCGGGAAAGAGGCTGGGGGGAAAGGGGCATCGGGCACACCGGTGGTGCCGGCAGCCGTGCGGAACTTAGGTAAAGCTAACCTGATCTGACGATGCTGTCGACGGGACATAACGGACGAGGCGAAGAAGCGCGGTCCGAACAAGCGCATAAATCAAGCCGGTTGCACTGTTAGGTAAGGCTTGCTTTACTTGCTGACGGTCAATCGCTCTTCCGAGGAGGAACCCGATGCGGGTCGTCATGTTCGGCTATCAGACCTGGGGCCATCGCACCCTCCAAGCGCTCCTGGACTCCGAACACGACGTCGTGCTCGTCGTGACGCACCCCAAGAGCGAGCACGCCTACGAGAAGATCTGGAGCGACTCGGTCGCCGACCTGGCGGAGGAGCACGGCGTCCCCGTCGTCATCCGCAACAGGCCCGACGACGAAGAGCTGTTCGCGCGCCTCAAGGAGGCCGACCCGGACATCATCGTCGCCAACAACTGGCGTACGTGGATCCCGCCGCACATCTACAACCTGCCGCGCCACGGGACGCTCAACATCCACGACTCGCTGCTGCCCAAGTACGCCGGGTTCTCGCCCCTGATCTGGGCCCTCGTCAACGGCGAGTCCGAAGTCGGCGTCACCGCCCACATGATGGACGAGGTCCTCGACGCCGGCGACATCGTCCAGCAGCACGCGGTCCCCGTCGGTCCGAAGGACACGACGACCGACCTCTTCCACAAGACCGTCGACCTCATCGCCCCGGTCACCGTCGACGCCCTCGACCGCATCGCCTCCGGCACCGCCGAGTTCACCCGGCAGGACCGCTCGCAGGCCAGCTTCTTCCACAAGCGGGCCGAGGAGGACATCCGGATCGACTGGAACTGGCCCGCCGACGTCCTGGAGCGCCTGGTCCGGGCCCAGTCCGCGCCGTACCCGAGCGCCTTCACCTTCCACCGGGGCAAGCGCCTCGAAGTCCTCTCCGCCGTGGTGTCCGAGGGCCGGTACGGCGGCACCCCCGGCCGTGTCTTCTACCGCGAGGGCGAGGGCGTCGTCATCGTCGCCGGTGCCGACGCGCGCACCGGACGCAACCACGGTCTGGCCATCACCCGGGTCAGGACCGAGGACGGCCGCGAGCTGCCCGCGACCGAGTACTTCACCTCCATGGGCGGCTACCTGACCGGCCGTCCCTGACGGCCCGGAGCCGCTCACACGTCGACCGGGGCCGCCAGGCGCGCATGCGTGGCGGCCCCTCCGTGGTGGTTGGGTAGGTTGACCCAACCCGATTGCGTGGCACGGCGGTTGACGCCGCACAGCCAGCGGACAGCGAGGAACAGCGATGGAACAGCCGGTCGTCAACGGTTTCGCGTGCGACCCCTCGGGCGCGACCTTCGCCATCGTCGGCATAGCGAACGCGCCGACCGACTGGGCGAAGGTCTTCAGGTCCCTCGCGAACACCGACCTGACGTTCGACCCGGCCGCCGGCCCGGATCCGGCCGTGCTGAGCGCCGTCGCCGAGGCGACCGGCACCGGAGCGGACCGCGGGGCACGCCCCGCCGCCGTCACCGGCGCGCGCTCCATGAGCATGACGCCCCCCAGTGTGCTGAACCTCAACGCCTACCTCATGTACGCGCTCGGCAAGGTGGCCCGCCGACGGCTCGCGGACAAGCTGGAGGCCCGCGGGTTACGCCTCTGGCACCTCACCGTGATGACACTGCTCGCCGACCTCGGCCCCCAGATGAAGACGGCCCTCGCGTCCCGGCTCGACATGAACGCGAGCGACCTGGTGAAGATCGTCAACGACCTCGCCCGCATCGGGCAGGTGGACTGCGTCCGCGACCAGACGGACCGCCGCCGCGTCGTCGTGCGGCTCACCTCGGAAGGCAGGACGTACCTCGCCGGCCTCAGCGCGGAGATCGCCTCGACGGACGACGAGATCCTGGCCCCCCTCGACGCCGGAGAGCGCGAACAACTGGCCTCCCTGCTGCGCCGGGTGCACAGCCACCTCGAACCCGCGCCGGCCGGCGTGGTCCACGAAGCCCGAGGCGGCACGCGGACCCCGGGCTCCGAGCCCGGACTCCCCGCACAGGCAGACTCCGTCGAGGACGGCAGGGTCGACTGGACCCGTCCCGCCGAGGAGATCGCGCGGCTCGTCGCCGACGGGCGATCGCGTCGTCCCCACGCCTACACCCGCCACGAGGGGCGCCGGATCGAGATCCTCGCCGCCACGGTCTCCGGGCGCCCGTACGCCGGTACTCCGGGCCTGGTGCTCCACTCGGAGGAGGAGGGCGTCGTCATCGTCGCCGGAACCGACGCCCACACGGGCGGGAACCACGGGCTCGTCCCGACCCTCGTCCGCACGGAGGAGGGAAACGAGATCCCCGCGCGGGACCACTTCCGCGCCGCGGGCGTGCTCGTCGACCTGGACTGAGGGACCCCCTGCGGCCCGGCGGCCCCGGAGAGGGCGTGGACGTCGACGCCCACCGGTCGGACATGCGCCCGGCGAGCCTCGCGGCCCGCGCCTGGGAGCGAACCCACCACCACTCCCCCGGCGTCGACGGTATCCGGGGAAGGGCCGGACGGACGGCGTCCGTCCGGCCCTTCCCCACTCACCTCAGGGCCCGCACCAGAACCCGGGAGCCCCGCGCCGGGTCCAGCGAGGAGCGCCACCCCGGGGGCGCCGCCTCCTCGTCGGCCGCGGTGAACCCGTGGCGCAGGAAGAGCAGTCCACTGCCGGCGGTCGCCGTGAACACCCGTGACGCGCCCCGGGCCGCGGCCTCGGCGAGGGCGGCCAGCAGCAGCGCGGAGCCGATGCCGCGCCCCTGGTTCCCGGGCGCCACGCAGAAGTTGTAGAGCACGGCGGCCGGGCCACCGTAGGCATCCCGCCGGCGGCACAGCGCCACGCATCCCGCCAGTTCTCCGCGCGCGGTCTCGGCGACGAGGAAGTCCGCCGCGTCGCGGGCGTACTGGGCGGCGGAACGGTCACGCAGGGCTCCTTCGCGCACGAAGGGCACGGACAACCGATGCACGGCATCGGCGTCGGCCGTCCCGGCGGGGCGCAGCACCGCGACGGGCTCGGGCCGGAGGCCCGGGCGGGGCATGACTGTGGTCAACGGCTTCTCACTCTCGGGGGTTTGGGCGGCGGCGGGTCACCCGTGGGGCGCGCCGACCGGCGTGACTCCACCCCACCATAGGGATTCAGGTAAGCCTTACCTAACCGGCGACCATCCGGAGGGATTCCACCAGATCGCGGTAGAGGGTGTCCGAGACGAGCAGTTCCTCGTGGCGGCCGCGGGCCCGGACGCGCCCCGCCTCCATGACCACGATCGTGTCCGCGTCGACCACCGTCGACAGGCGGTGGGCGATCGTCACCACGGCGCCGGTGCCGGCGCGGGCGCGGACGCACTCCTGGACCGCCGCCTCGGTCAGCCCGTCCAGTTGCGCGGTGGCCTCGTCCAGGAGCAGGACGTCGGGGGCGGCGAGGAGCGCGCGGGCCAGCGCGATGCGCTGCCGCTCGCCGCCCGACACGTTCGCCGCGGCGAGGGGGTGGTGGCGAGCAGGACGAGGTCGAGCACCCCCATGAGGACGAGGCTGCCCACGAGCATGACCGCCCCGTTGATCAGGCCGACGAGCGCGGAGGCGACCAGGGCGAGGAGCAGGCCGTGCAGGAGGGTGCGCCGGTGCGGGCGGGCGAAGGACCACAGGATGCTCAGGCGGGGCATGAGGGAGGCGGCCATAGCTATAATGGAACACCTCTGTTCCAGAAAGGTCAAAGAGTTTCCCAAACGGCATCAAGGGATACCGTGTGCGCATGGGGTCCGACGACACTCCCGCGCCCGGCGCGGTCACCCGCGAGAGCGCCACGCGCGCCCGTACCCGGCGCACGATCCTCGACGCCGCCGTCTCTGTGCTCACCGCCGACCACGGCGCCTCGCTCGGCGATGTCGCCGAGGCGGCCGGGGTGGGACGGACCACCGTCCACCGCTACTTCCCCGAGCGCTCCGACCTGCTCGCCGCGATCGGTACGGACGTGCGGGACCGGGTCGCCGCGGCGTCCGAACGGGCGCGGCTCGACGACGGGCCGGCGCCCGAGGCGATGGAGCGGCTCTGCCTGGAGTACTTCGAACTCGGCGACCGGATGCTGCTGTTGTACGACGTGCCGCAGTTCGTGGCGTGGTCCGGCATCGAGGAGGAGTCCCCTGCCGACCTGGCCCTGCTCGCCCTCGTCCGGCGCGGACAGAAGGACGGGACGCTCGACCCCGAGGTCGACGTCAGCTGGCTCCAGGACGTCATGTGGGCGCTGCTGTACGCCGCCTGGATGCGGGCGCGCGACCAGGGCACCCCCAAGCACACGGCCCTCTCCCTGTGCCTGCGGACCCTGCGGAAGGCCGTCGCACCGTAGGGGCTCCGGCCGGGCGCCGCGCCGATCACGCCGGGACCGAACCCCTGGTGCTCAGCCACGGACAGGAATAGGTTAGGCTCACCTAACAAGCGCCGAGCTGATCGCCGCCCCCGCACGCATCCGTCTGTGGGGCCGTCAGTCGGGGCCTCGTACATCCCCCTGCCCGGAGACAAGGATCCACCATGCCTTCTGTGTTCACCCCCCTTCGCCGTCGCGTTCTCGTGGCGGGCGCCGCCGCGGTCTCGCTCGGCCTGATGGTGACCGGGTGCGGCTCGGACGACAAAAAGGACGACGCGGCAGGGTCGACGAACAAGGCCCCGGCCGGTGCCTTCCCCGTCACGATCAAGAGCGCCCTCGGTGACGCCGTCATCAAGGACGAGCCGAAGCGCGTGGTGACCCTCGGTCAGGGCTCCGCCGAGACCGCCATCGCCCTCGGCAACGTCCCGGTCGGTATCGAGGAGTACCCCTGGGGAAGCGACAAGTCCGGCTACCTCCCCTGGATCCACGAGGCCGTGACCAAGTCCGGCGCCACGCTGCCCAAGCAGTTCAAGGGTGGCGAGGAGCTCGACATCGAGGCCATCACCGAGCTCGAGCCCGATGTCATCCTCGCCCCGTGGTCCGGTCTCACGCAGAAGCAGTACGACATCCTGAAGGACATCGCGCCGACCGTCGCCTACCCCGAGAAGGCGTGGAGCACCAACTGGGACCAGCAGATCGAGATCATCGCCAAGGCGCTCGGTCAGCCGGAGAAGGCCAAGGAGCTGGAGTCGAAGATCGACAAGCAGCTCGCCGACGCGGCCGCCTCCCGCCCCCAGTACAAGAACGTCACGTTCTCGTACATCTACAACACCGGCCCCGGCACCCTCGGCATCTTCAAGCCCGAGGAGCAGCGCGTGGCCATGGTCTCCAAGCTGGGCCTCAAGGTCGACCCGGTCGTGAACACCTTCAAGGAGACCGAGGGCACCGACTCCGCCCTGATCGGCCTGGAGAACGCCAACAAGCTGGCGAAGAGCGACATCGCCTTCACCTTCTACATGGACGAGAAGTCCCGCGAGGCCGTCGAGGCCCAGCCGCTGTACGCGGCCATCCCCGCCGTGAAGAAGAACGCGCTCGTCTACAGCCACGACACGCCGTTCGTCACCGCCTCGTCGATGATCAACCCGCTGACGGTGCCGTACAGCATCGAGCGCTACCTGCCCATGATCGACAAGGCCGTCGCCAAGGCCGGGAAGTAGCACCGGGTCCCCAGCGTGACCACTCTCTCCCGGATCGGACAGGGCCCCGCCGTAGCACGGCGGGGCCTTGCCCGGCATGTCACGGCCGCCGTCCTGTGTCTGGTCCTGCTCGCTCTGGCGCTGCTCGCCAGCGTGATGTTCGGCAGCAGGCCCACGTCCGCGGCCGACGTCCTGCGGGTCGTCACCGGCGGCGGCGACGAGTACACCCGTACCGTCATCGAGAGCCGCTACCCGCGCACCGTCCTCGGTGTGCTCGCGGGTCTCTGCCTCGCCGTCGCCGGCACCCTGATGCAGGGCATCACACGTAATCCGCTCGCCGAGCCGGGACTTCTCGGCATCAACGCGGGCGCGTCCGCGAGCATCGTCGCCGCCACCGCCTTCCTCGGCGCCTCGGGGCAGCGGGAGACCATCTGGTGGGCCCTGGCCGGCGCACTGCTGACCGGTGTCGTCGTCCATGTCGTCGGCACCGCCGGCGGCGGTGGCGGACCGGTCCGTCTGGTGCTCGCCGGCGCGGTGCTCTCCGCCGTCCTCGCCGCCTTCATCCAGGCCGTCGCGCTGTCCCGACCACAGGTCTTCGACACGTACCGCTACTGGGTGGTGGGCGCGCTCGGCGGCCGCGGCTTCGACGCGTTCTGGGCGGTCCTGCCGTTCGCCGCCGTCGGCTTCGTGCTCGCCCTGCTGCTCGCCCCGGGGCTCAACGCCATGGCGATGGGCGACGACAAGGCCGCCTCCCTCGGCATCAGCCCTGCCCGCGTCAAGGGTGCCGGGCTGCTCGCCGCGACCCTGCTCGCCGCCGCCGCGACGGCGGCCGTCGGCCCCATCGCCTTCGTGGGCCTCGCCGTCCCGCACGTCGTCCGGGCTCTCGTGGGAGCCGACTTCCGGTCCCAGATCCTCTTCACCTCCCTCGCGGGACCCACGCTGCTGCTCTTCGCCGATGTGATCGGCCGGATCGTGCTGCGCCCGCAGGAGCTGATGGTCGGGGTCGTCACCGCGTTCGTCGGTGCCCCCGCCCTGCTCTTCGCCGTCCGCCGTATGAGGGGAGCGGGATGAAGACCGCCGACCGGACCGACATCCCGGACAGCACTCCGGACAGCCCCCAGGAGACGAGGCGGCGCCCGGTACGGCCCGCGGGCCGCGGTGTGCTGCGGATCGGCCCCTGGGTCGCCGTACCCGTGCGCCGCACCTCCGTGATCGCCGCCGCGGTGACGCTGCTGCTGCTCTGCGGGGCGGCCGTGGCCACGCTGACGACGGGCAGGCTCGGCATCGACCTGCCCGATCTGCCGTCGGCCCTCGCGGGTGACGCCACCGGCAAGAACGCCTTCGTCCTGAACAGGCTGCGCGGACCGCGGCTGGTCGTGGCCATCGCCACCGGAGCGGCCTTCGGCCTGTCCGGCGCGCTGTTCCAGTCCGTGACCCGCAATCCGCTCGGCAGCCCCGATGTCATCGGGCTCGGCGCCGGCGCCGGCGCGGGGGCCGCGGCCGCCGCCCTGTTCCTGCCCGACGTCATGCCGGTGGCCGTCGGCGCCCTGATCGGCGCGGTCGTCGCGATGGCGGTCGTCTTCCTCGCGACCGGAACCGGCTTCCGCAGCCCCGGGCGGCTCGTGGTCGCCGGCATCGGCGTGGCCGCGATGGCGACGGCGCTCACCCAGTACGTGGTGTACGCCGTCGAGCGCGACAAGGCCAGTGCGCTGACCGCCTACATCAACGGCAGCCTCTCGGCCCGTTCCTGGGACGACGCGGCGGTCATCTGGACGGTCCTCCTCGTCTCCGTGCCCTTCGCGGCGCTCCTCGCGCGTCCCCTGAGCATCGGCGAGATGGGCGATGACCTCTCCACCGGCCTGGGTGCCCGCCCCGGCCGGACCGCGACCTGGGCGGTCGCGCTGTCGATCGTCCTGTCCGCGGGGGCCGTCAGCGTGGCCGGACCCATCGCGTTCGTCTCCCTGACGGCGCCGCAGATCGCCAAGCGCGTCACCCGCAGCGGCGGCCCGCACCTGGTCATGTCCACCCTGCTCGGGGCCCTGCTCCTGGTCCTCGCCGACCTCGCCGCCCAGCAGTTGCCGCTCTTCGACAACCTGCCGGTCGGTCTGTACACGATGGCCGTCGGTGGCGCGTACCTGGGATACCTGCTGCTCCGCGAGTGGGGGAAGCGCCCCGACTGACCGTGTGGGTCCCGCCCTGCGGCGGGACCTACGCGGGCCCGAGCGGGTCGCCGACGCGCAGGTTCCACCGCTCGGCGCGTCCGCTGAGGTGGACGGCGGTCAGGGGGCGTACGTCCAGACGCCGGGCCGCCTCGTCCGGTGCCCCGAGGGCGTGGACGAGCGCCGCGCGGATCACGTCCGGTTCGGCGACGGCCGTGACGCGCCCGGAGCCGGCACGCAGGGCGTCGAGCCAGGCGCCGACCCGTATCCGCAGCTCGCGCAGGGACTCCCCGCCGTGCGGCGCCGCCGCCGGATCGGACAGCCAGACACCGACGGCCGCCTCCTCGGCGGCGGCCACGGCCGCGAGGGTCTGTCCTCGCCACCGCCCCATGGCGCAGCCGGCGAGGGCGACCGTCGGTTCCGCCGTCAGCCCGAGGGCCTCCGCCGTCCGCCGGCAGCGTTCCGACGGCGAGGAGTAGGCGCGCGAGGACGGGTCGACGGCGGCCGCCACGGACCGCGCCCGGGCGATTCCGGCGGGGTCGAGCGGGCTGTCGTCGTCGAACGCGACGTCGCGCAGTGCTCCGCTCGCGGCGGGGGAGATCAGCGTCAGCCGGACGGTCATCGGCTTCCTTCTCGGTCGGCGTCTGGGGCGGCGCAAGGCTATCCCCGTGCCGCGGCCCACCCGGGGGGCGTGCGAAGGTGATTCAGGCCTCACGCCCTTGGCGGCGGCCCCGGTGCGCGGTACCTTCAGGCGACATTTGAACAGCGTGACGACGGCGAGACGGAAGTCCGGTGAGAATCCGGCACGGTCGCGCCACTGTGAGCCGGGCACCCCCCAGGGGTGGTGTCACGGCGAGTCAGACCCGTGGACCGTCGTCCTGCACCACCGTCAGGGACGCGAGTTCCCCAGGAGGTTCCATCATGGCCGAGGCTGTCGTCTCCGCTGCCGTTTCCGCCCCTTCCGTGGCCGTTCCGGCTCCGCTGCCCGTACGAGCCGTCCTTCCCTGGGCGTTCTTCGTCGGCCTTCTCGCGCTGATCGCGCTGTACTTCGTGGGAGCCGAGCAGGGCGCCACGTCCCTGATCGCGGGCTCCGACGTCCACGAGTGGGTGCACGACGGCCGTCATCTGCTCGGCTTCCCCTGCCACTGAGAGGCGATACGCACATGCACGCCTCAACTGTGAGATCCCTGCTGGTCCGCGGCATGCTCGCGGGTCTGGTCGCCGGTCTCCTCGCCTTCGCCGTCGCCTACGTGGTGGGTGAGCCTCCCGTGAACGGCTCCATCGCGGTGGAGGAGGCGCAGGCCGCCCAGGAGGCGCACGCCGGTCACGGTGGCGCGGCGGGCGCGGAGGCGGCCGGGGAAGAGGAGGAGGCGGTCAGCCGCCCCGTCCAGTCGACCTTCGGCCTGGCCACCGGTGTCCTCGTCTACGGAGTGGCGCTCGGCGGCATCGCCGCGCTCGCGTTCTCCTTCGCGCTGGGCCGCGTCGGGCGGTTCAGCCCGCGGGCGACCGCGGCGCTGACCGCTGCGGCGGCGTTCACCACCGTCTATCTGGTGCCGTTCCTGAAGTATCCGGCGACTCCGCCGGCCGTCGGCAACCCGGACACGATCGGGAAGCGCACCACGCTGTTCTTCCTGATGATCCTGCTCAGCGTGCTCCTCGGGCTCGCGGCCGTCATCGCCGGTCGACGCCTCGCACCGCGTCTGGGCAACTGGAACGCGACCCTCGCCGCCGCGGCCGGGTTCCTCGTCGTGACGGGTGTGGCCTTCGTACTGCTCCCGGCGAACGACGACGCGGTCCAGGCGGGCTTCCCCGCCGCGCTGCTGTGGGAGTTCAGACTGGCCTCGCTGGCCGTCCAGGCCGTCCTCTGGGCGGTGTTCGGAGTGGTCTTCGGCGCCCTCGCCCAGAAGGTCCTGGCGGGCCGGCCCTCCGGGGCCGACAGTACGGCCACGGTCGGAGCGCCGATCCCCGGCTGACCGGCCGGACGGCTCCCGGCGGAACCGCCCCGTACGCCCCCGGCGTACGGGGCGGTTCCGCGTTCCGGGCAACTGCGGCCGGTCCGGCCACCGTTGGACGATCAAGGTCCGGCCCGCTCCGTATACTGAGCGCACACAGCTCATCACGGTACGCGTTCGAAGGGTCTCCTCTTGGGTGGTCGTCCCCCGCAGATCGACGGTGTCCGGCAGTCCGGCGCCCTCAGGACGGCCGGTGCGCGGCCCGCGTGGCACGAGCGGGCCAAACGGGCTGTCGTGACGGGCCGGTTCGACGCCGGGATCGTGTCCGAGGCCGAAGGCCTGGCGCGGTCGGGGCGGCTGACGCAGCGGGATCTGCGGATGCTGCTCCTGGTGACCGACGACCACCCGGCGTGGCGGACCGCCCGCCGGCTCGCGGTCGAGGGGATGGAGAGCACGCCGGAGGTGCCGCAACAGGTGCTCGTGGCGCACGCGCAGCTCGAGTTCTGGCCGCCGCCGACGTACGAGGAGTCCGCCGAGCATCTGCCGAACGGGCACGTCCTGCACACGGCCGCGGTGCGGATCGGCCCCGGCGACGCCCAGGTGACCGGCCCGGCCCGCAGCGCGCCGACCTCGGCCCTGGCCCGCCGGTCCGCCGCGCGGGCGATGCTGCTCCGGCTCGCCGGGACCGAGGGACCGGACGGGGAAACCGGGGGCGGACGGCTGTCCCTGCCCGGTATGGGCACGGAGGCCTTCGCCGCGCTGCTGCACTCCCGGGTGACGGCGGCGGACGAACCGGGCGAGGAGCTGACGGCCGAGGTCGTCCGCAGGGCGGGAGCGGCACGGCTGCGACACCGGGACGTCCAGCTCCTGCTGTTCGGCGCGCGGGGACCCGCGTGGCAGGAGCTGCGCCTGTGCGCCCTTCGGCTCACCGCGCGCATGCAGTCGGCGGCGGCCACGCTGCTGCGCTGGCACGCGGACGCGCGGGGCGCGGAGCCCCGGCACTCGGTCTTCGCGTCCACCGGGGGGTTCTCCTGCCGCTGGAGCTGGGAGGAGGACGAGGGCCGAACGGTCGACGGCCCCGAACGCACCGGGCACGACCGGCGGCAGGCCGTCCATCTCGGCGCGGTCGCGCTCCTGGCGGTCCTCACGGGTCTTCCCGAACCCCGTGAGGAACGGGGGTCGGAGAGCGGCGGACCCTCCCGGGCGGCGCGGATCCAGCCGGTGCCGCCGGGCCAGGATCCGGTGAAGTACCTGAACAAGTACACCCAGCTGGAGGTCATCTCCAAGCCCGAGTCGACGTTCACGGCCGCCCCGAAGACCGTCGCCTGTTCCTACACCTGCACGCTCGTCCGTACCGGGGCGGAGGTGGGGGTCAGCCGCCGGGCGAAGACCCGGGCCGAGGCGCGCCGCGCGGCCGCGTCGGCGCTGATGGAGGAGCTGGTCGCCCGCGACGCCGAGCGCACTCCCCCGGCGGCGGCGCCCGTGCCTTCCCCGGCTCCCTCCGTCACGCCGGGTGCCCTGCCGCGGCCTCGCCCCGCCCCGGCCGCTCCTCCCTTTCGGCCTGCCGCTGCCGCCCCTTCCACCTCGTCCGTCCCACCGCACCCGGCGCCCGCCCCGGAGATCCCGGCCCAGGGGATCCCGGCCGTGGACGTCCTCGGAGAAGCCCTCTCGGCCGGGTGCGCCGTCTCCTTCCTCCCGGGCGGCGGCGAGCCTGCAGGACTGCTGCTCCACCGGGCCGACGGCGCTCCGATGCCGGACGCCGCACTGCCGGCGCCCCTGTCCGTGGCGCGCCGTTCGCTGCTCGTTCCCCCGGCGCCCGCTCCCGCCCCGGTGGTGGGGTGGCGGATTCCGCTGGCCCACGCCCTGCCCGTACTCCTGCGGCGGGACCGGGCCGCCGGGTGGCATCCGACGGCGGCGGAGTGGGGGCACGCGGCCCGGCTGGGGCTGCGGGCCGTCGCCGCCGGGCTCGTCCACCCGTCGCTCACCACGGACGGGGTGGACCGCTGGCGGCTGGGCCCGCTGCCGGTCGCCACCGCACGGGCCGTGGAGGACCTCGCCCGCCGTCTGTCCCCCCTGGCCCACGCCGTGGTGGACGGGGGACGCCCCCTGACCGCGCGGGCGGCCGTACCGGCGTTCCTGGACGCCCTGGCCGACTCCCTGCTGCGGCCGCCGGCCGCGGTCCTCTTCGGCACCGGACCGTTCCTCGCACCGGCGGGCAGCCCGCTGCCCGCGGCGGAGGCCGATCGGGTACGGCCGTGGCTGGACGCGGTCGAGGACCGGCTGTACGACGGTCCACCGCCCGGACTCGTCGTCGAGTTCGCCGCACCGACCGAGGAGGAGGCCGCCACCGGGCGACTGACCGGCCGTCTGCTGGTGGAGCCGGAGGGGGACGTCGAGCCGTACCACCTGCGGGAGCGGGTACGGAGCCGGCTGGAGCGCTCGGCCCGGCACTGCGGGACGCTGTCGGCGCTGCTCTCCTCGCCGGAGCGGCTGGTGGTGGACGCGGCGGGGATCGCGCGGCTCCTCGAAGCCGAATCCGCCCTGGCTGCCGGGGGTCTCGTGCTGCGCTGGCCGGCCGGACTGCGCGACCTGCTGTCCACCCACACCGTGGTCGGCGCGGACCCGGGCGGCGGGACGGACTCCGCCGCCGGAGGTGCGCCCCGGTTCAGTCTCCAGGCGCTGCTCGACTTCCGCTGGCAGCTCGCGCTCGGCGGCCACGTGCTGAGCGAGGCCGAGATGGACGCGCTCGCGGAGGCCGCACGTCCCCTGGTCCGGGTGCGGGGGCGGTGGGTGCTGCTCGACCCGGTCACGGTCGCGCGCGTCCGCCGCAGGGAGATCGGCCGGCTCACCGGGATCGACGCGCTCACCGCCGCCCTCACCGGCACCGTGACCGTCGACGGCCGGAATGTGCCGTGCCGCGCGGGCGGCGGCCTCGCCGGTGTCGTCGACATCCTCCGCCGGGGCGAGGACGCGGCTCCGGTCCCGGCGCCGGCGGGGCTCGACGCGACCCTCCGCGCCTACCAGGAACGGGCCCTGGCCTGGCTCGCGCACACCGGCGGGACCGGGTTCGGCGCGGTCCTCGCCGACGACATGGGACTCGGCAAGACCCTGACCGCCGTCGCGTACACCCTGCACCGGTACGAGAACGGGCATCGCGGCCCGGTCCTCGTGGTGTGCCCCTCGTCGCTCGTGACCAACTGGGAGCGGGAGTTCCGCCGGTTCGCCCCGCGTCTCCACGTGACCGTCTACCACGGCACCCGGCGGAACCTGGACGTCGCCGGGGACCGTACCGTCGTCCTCACCACGTACGGCGTCCTGCGCCGTGACGCCGGACTCGCCTCCCGTACCTGGGACCTGGTCGTCGCGGACGAGGCGCAGCACGCCAAGAACCACGCCTCGTCCACCGCCCGCAGTCTGCACGCGCTGACCGCCACCACCCGTCTCGCCCTGACCGGGACCCCGGTCGAGAACAACCTCTCCGAGCTGTGGACCCTGCTCGACTGGGTCAACCCGGGCCTCTTCGGGCCGCTGAAGGCCTTCAGGTCCCGGTACGCGGCCGCCGCCGAGCGCGAACCGGACGGACCCGCCGCGCGCGCCCTCGCGCGGCTGATCGCGCCGTTCCTGCTGCGCCGCCGGAAGACCGACCCCCATGTCGCGCCCGAACTGCCGGCGAAGGTCGAGAGCCGGCGCATCGTCGAGCTCACCGCCGAGCAGGTCACCCTCTACGAGGCGGTCGTCCGCGAGACGATGGAGCAGCTCGCTCACTCCCCCTCGCTGGCACGGTCCGGCCTGGTGTTCAAGCTGATCACCGCCCTGAAGCAGATCACCAACCACCCGGCGCACTACTGGGGCGAGGAACATCCCGGACCCTCCCGGGCAGGGGAGTTCACCGCCCGATCGGCCAAGCTGGGGGCACTCGGCGAGCTCGTCGAGGCGATCACCGCGCGCGGAGAGGCGGCGCTCGTCTTCACCAGTTATGTGACGATGGGCCGGCTGCTCACCGAGCATCTGGCGCATCTCGGCCATCGCCCGCTGTTCCTGCACGGAGGACTCGACACCCGGCAGCGGCAGGAGCTCGTCGACGCCTTCCAGGCGGGCCGCTCACCCTTGTTCGTGCTGTCCGTCAAGGCCGGTGGCACGGGTCTCAACCTGACCAGGGCCAGTCATGTCGTGCACTTCGACCGGAGCTGGAACGCCGCCGTCGAGGACCAGGCCTCGGACCGTGCGCACCGGATCGGACAGCGGCGGACGGTCACCGTCCACCGGCTCGTGACCCGCGGCACGATCGAGGACCGCATCGACCAACTCCTCACGCACAAAAGGGCCTTGCAGGACACGGTCCTCGGAGGGGGCGGCACCGGACTCGTCCGTCTCTCCGACCGTGAACTCGCGGACCTCGTCGGTCTGGGAGGCCCCGCGTGACCTCCTCGACCTCCGGTCCGCCGGCTCGCGGCGACCTCGCCCCGGACAGCCCCCAGGCCGTCCCGGTCCTGGACTCCCTCACCGATCCGCCGCCGGCGCCGCTCCCGGGCCTGATCGTGCTGCGCGCGCTCGCCGCCGACGCCGCGAGGCGTGCGGCCGCCCTCCTGGACGACGCGAAGGGCACTCCCGGCGGAGGCAGTTCCGGCGAGGCCGCCGCGGGCTCCGAAGGCGTCGCCGACGCGGACGGCGTGGACGACACCACCGCCGACATCGTCCGCTTCGTCGCTGTCGGCGGCGACATCCACCTGGAGCTCGCCGCCGGCCAACTCGGGGTGAGTGTGCGCCAGATGAGATTTCTGGCCATCGCGCACCGGTTCGGCGGCCGGCCCGCCGTCGCCACCTGCCTCGCGCCGCGGCCCGCCGACCCCGACGTCCTCGCCGCCGCCGAGCACGCCGTCCAGCCGCTCCGCCCCTCCCCCACCGCCCCCATGGAGCGCCGCCACAACCACCTCACCGACGCGCTCGCACGCGTCCAACTGCGGTACGGGCCAGACCTGTTCTGGCACCCGTACATCGAACGCCACGGCGCCTGGCAACCGGCCGCCGCCCCGCACGCGGACCCCGCCGCGGCGTACCGGGCGGCCCGTACGGCGCTGCGCGCCGCGGCGCGGAGCTGACGGTGCCGCGAACGGTGGAGCACCGGCGCGTCCCGCTGCGCCCCGGCGCATCTATGCAGGTCGAGGAGTCGACGCACCGATCTTCGAACATCCATTGTTTCCTGTCGAGTTGGAGTGTTAGCGTCCCAGGCGACCGACAGTGCTGTGACGTAGGTGTGACAAGCGGAGCCCAGCGGCTCCGTGGATGGGGCCATTGCTGTGGGGGGTGGAGTGGGTCCGCGTACCGTTGCCGAGCTACTGGATTTCGAACGGCGGGTCGTGCCCGCCGTGGACCGTCTCCGCGAGGTGCGGAGCGGCGAAAGGGGTGGCGATCCGCTCGTGGCCCTCGCCGAGGTCCGCGCGGCCGTGGAGGGACTCTCCGGTCTTCTGCCGGAGCGTCAGATATCGGCCACTCTCGCCGACTTGGCGGACTGGGCGAAGGCCGGGTGCGAGGGCGTTCCCGACTTCGACGCGACCCGGGACGCGGTGCCGGCGCCGGAGGACGGTGAGGCCGCCGCGTACATCGGGCCGGTGATCCTCCCCAACAGCGACCGCCACGAGATCCACGTCGAGGCGTTCTCGGTGGTCCGCCAGGACCCCGACTGCACGCCGTACCTCCAGGACGTCTATCCGCATCCGAAGGCCGTCTTCCAGTCCACCCGGCTGCTCTCCGCCTCGCGGGGGCTGCGGGAGGGCAACTGCGTAGTGTTCTTCCCCGAGAACATCCCGGCGGCGAGCCGGTGCACGCACCAGAACTTCGCCTGGTTCTTCTTCAACCGTCATGTCGACATCTACGCCCAGACCCTGGCGATCACCGAGCGCCTGTGCGGTCCCGGGTCCCCGTTCGCCGGTGACAGCGGTCTCGTCTCGCCCGGGATCGATCCCGAGGACGTGTACCAGGCCCGGTGCGTCTGGGGCTATATGCACGACTACTTCCACCACACCGGCCCCCGGCCGCTCGACCAGCATCTGTCGCTGAAGACGAAGTGGCGCCCCGGGCTCCTGGAGGAGCTCAAGGTCGACATGAGGTCGGCGATCGCCTGCTTCGAGGAGCAGGTGCCGTACGGCCCCGTGATCTTCGAGTACATCCTGCTCGAACGGCTCTTCCGCTATCCGGCACAGCCCGAGCCGCTGCGGAACTTCGACTCCGGTACGGGCTTCGCGCTCGGCACCTGGCTGGCCGCGCACGGGCTGTTCACGGACGACGGCCGCGGCCGGCGCGCCCTGGGGTCCAAGGCGGAGATCGTGGAGTGCGTCCGCGAACTCGTCCGGCGGATCGAGGAGATCGAGACGGTCGAGGACGACGACGCCTACCGCACGGGCGCCGTGGACTTCCTCTACGGGACGCTCCTGCGGCGCCCGGAGAGCAAGCCCGACCGGTACGGCGGCCCGCTGGCACCGATCGGTCTGTGGGGTTCCGAGGTCCATGTCTGAGACAGTGCCGTCCGGCATACCCGGACAGCCCGCGCCGCCCGGACTCGACCGGATCCTCCGGGACCCCGGCTTCTGCCGTCACTCCACCGGCCGGGTCGCCGTCGTGGAGTGGGAGGCCGGGAGCGGCTGGTCCGAGCCGCGGATCGAGCCGTACGACAGGCTGCCGATGGATCCCGCGACCCTGGGGCTCCATTACGGGCAGGCCGTCTTCGAGGGGATGAAGGCCTTCCGCGCCACGGACGGATCGGTGTCCCTGTTCCGCTCCGCCGACCACGGGCGCCGGCTGGGGCGCTCGGCCGCGCGGCTCGCGATGGCCGAGATGCCCCCCGAGCTGTTCACCCGGGCCTGCGCCGAGCTGGTCGCCGCGGACGAGCACTGGGTGCCGGGAGGGTACGGGCAGAGCCTGTACATCCGGCCGCTGCTGCTCGCCACGGAGGCCGAGATGGGGCTGCGGCCCTCGCGCAGCTACCGGTGCGTCTTCCTGGCCTACCCCGCCGACCCCTGTTTCGGGAGCGACTTCCGTCCGCTCGCGGTCACCGCCGCGACGGAGACGGTGCGCGCGGTACGGGGCGGCACGGGCGAGTCGAAGTGCGCGGGGAACTACGCGGCCAGCCTGCTGACCCGGACCGAGGCCCAGGCCGCCGGGTACGACGAGGCCCTGTGGCTCGACGGCGTCGAACGCCGGTGGGTCGAGGAGCTCAGCACCATGAACGTGTTCTTCGTGTGGCGCGGCGAGGACGGGCCCCGGCTGAGCACTCCGCCGTGCGACGGGACGATCGTCCGCGGCATCACCCGTGACTCGCTGCTCACCCTGGCCGAGGGGCTCGGTCTGCCGGCCGCGGAGGAACCCACCGCGATCGACGCCGTCCACGAAGGGATCCGCTCGGGCGCGCTGGCCGAGATGTTCGCGTGCGGGACGGCCGGTGTCGTCGTCGCCGTGGGCCGGCTCGGAACCGCGGGCGGGGACCTGCTCGTCGGTGACGGCAAGGAGGGCCCGGTGACCGAACGGCTCCGCGGCGCCCTCCTGGACGTCCAGCACGCACGTACACCTGACACGCACGGCTGGCTGCTGCCGGTCACCGGCGCGGCCGGAGCGTTCGCGATCGAGGGCGAGGGACGACACGCATGAGCGAGAGCACGGCGCTGAAGGCCGACCGTGACGGGGCGCTGTCGGGAGTCACCAGAATCCACACCCTCGGCCCCTCCGGCACCAATCTGGAGAAGGCCGCGCACCACTGGTTCGCCGAGCGGGGGGTCGCCGGCACCGTCCTGCTGCACTCCGAGGTGGAGGACGGGCTCGACGTCATGGGCTTCGACGGCAGCGAGGCCATCCTGGCGTGCGCCGTCTATCCCCGGCTGCACGACCTCGTCTTCGGGAACCTGCACCGCCTCGAAATGGTCGACAGCTTCATCCTGGACACCCACGACATGGTCCTCGCGGGCCGGCCGGACGACGACACGGCCGTCCGTACGATCGTCTCCCACCCGGCTCCCAGCTGTCTGGTGGCCGACCGGGGGACCGTCACCCTGGCGAGCAGCAACTCCCGGGCGGCCGCCCTCTGCGCGGCCGGGGAGTTCGACGCCTGTGTGACCACGGGCCGCGCGGCGCAGGCCGAGGGGCTGCGGGTCCTGGAGAACTTCGGGCCGGTCCCGATGGTGTTCACCCTGCACGTGGGCAAGCCCGTCGCCGGTTCCACCGCCGGGACGGTGTGATGCGCGGGACAGCACGGAAGGGGGCGCCGGCGGCCGGGCGCGGCAGGCTCCCCGGCGCGTTCCAGGCGCTGATGGTGAGCGAGGCGGTGTCCTCGGCCGGATCGCAGCTGACCCTGGTCGCCCTGCCGGTCCTCGCCGCCGCCGATCTGGAGGCGTCTCCGTCGCAGATCGCCCTGCTGAGCGGCGCGCAGTTCGTTCCCGTCCTCCTGGTCACCCCGTTCGCGGGCAGGCTGGCGGATCTGCGGGACCGGGCTCCACTGCTGTACGCGTCCCACTTCGCGCGGGCCGTCGTCCTGTTCCTGGTGGTGACGCTGGCCGCGGCGGCATGGCTGAACTACGCGACGCTGTTCGCGGCGGCGGTGCTGCTCGGCGCGTTCACCGCGCTGTTCGACACGTCCCTCCTCGCGTACGTCCCGGACACCGTCGACACCGAGGACCTGACCCGTGCCAACGGGCAGCTGGCGGCGGTCAACGCGGTCTCGCAGACCGCGGGGCCGGCCATCGGCGGTCTGGTCGTCTCCGGTCTCGGTCCGGCGCTCGCCATCGCCCTGGACGCCGTCTCGTATCTCTTCGGCGGAGCGGCCGTGCGGGCCCGGCCGAAGCCCTCGCGGAACCGGGCCGGCCGGGAGAACGCCTCCATCCGCGCCGGGTTCACGGCCGTGGCGGCGTCCGATCCGCTGCGCCGGCTCGTGGCGGCCGGTTCCCTCTTCAACCTGGCCGAACAGGTCGCCCTGAGCGTGCTGTTCATCGCCGTGGTGCAGGAGGCCGACCACTCGGTCGCGTTCCTCGGCTTCGGCTTCAGCGCGGCCGGGGTCGGCAGTGTGATCGGCGCCAGGGCCACGGCCCGGTACGGCGGCGGGGACGGCGCCCGGTCCTGGGTGTGGGCACTGCTCGTCTCCCAGGCGGCGCTGCTCGCGGCGCTCTGGTCGCTGGGCTTCGGCTCCTGGGGTGCGGCGGCCTTCCTGGCGAGCATGCTCGTCTACGGCGCGGCCATGGCGTTCTACAACGTGCACTCGCTGACGCGACGTCAACTGGTGTCGCCCGAGGGGATGCTGGGCCGGGTGAACGCCGTCTACCGGACGTTCGCCTTCGGGACCATCCCGATCGGCGCGGGCGCCGCCGCCCTCCTGCTGCTCATCACCTCGGCCCCGGTGGCGGCCTCGCTCGTGGCGGTGCTGAGCGTCGTCGCCACGTGGGTGCTCGCCAGGGGGACGTACACGACCGAGAGGCAGGACGAGGCATGGACGACACCCTGACGCCCTTCGTGGTGGGAGAGCGGTCGCAGCTCGGCCCCTCCGGCACCGACGAGTCATGGCTCGACGAGGGCGGGTTCTACTCGTCCCGGCGCTGGACGGTCTCCCAGGAGGGCGACCGGGGCTTCGACACCGCCTATCTGGTCGGCCGGGACGGGGCGAGCGGCCGGACCGGGGGACTCGTGCCCTTCCACACGGCGTCCGGCGGCGACAGCAATCCGCTCTACAACGAGACGACCCTGCTCGGGTACACCCCGGACGTCCAGGTCCTCGCGGGCTCGCGCACCGGGTACGACAACCGGCTGCTCCTCAGCCCCGGACTGTCCGACGCGGACCGGACCCTGCTCCTCACCGCCCTCTGCGACCGTCTTCTGGACCGGGCGGAGGAGCGGGGCGCCGGACACGTCTCCTGGTGGTACCTGCCGGAGGACGAGTCCCGCGCGCTGGCCGCACTGCCCGGATTCGCCACCGTCGCCACCCCCTGTCCGCCGACGGCGGTGGTCCGGCCGCGCGGCACGACCTTCGACGAGCACGTGGCGGCGCTGCCCTCCTCGCGCCGTTCCCTGGTACGCCGCGATCTGAAGCGGCTCGCCGGCGGCGGCTACCGGTCGCGGAGCGTGGCCGCCGACCCGGCGGACCTGGAGCGGTACGCGCCGCTCGTGGTCCAGGTGCAGGCCCGGCACGGCGAGGAGCTGAGCGAGGAGGGCGCGGTGCGCTATCTGCACCGCTGTCTGAGCATCGGCGGTGGCGGCGAGGGCGCGGCCGGTGAGGACGTGGTGATCACCGAGGTGCTCGACGAGCGGGGCCACCCGGCCGCCTTCGCCCTCGGGATCGTCCACGGCGGCACCCTGCACATGCGGGTCTTCGGCTGTGACTACGCGGGCGGGCACGGTTCCTCCGGCGAGTACTTCGAGGCCACGGTCTACGGACCGCTGCGGCTGGCCCTGGAGCGGGGTCTCGACGCCGTCCACCTCGGTGTCACCTCGTACCGTGCGAAATCGCTGCGGGGGGCCGAACTCCACGCGCGCCACACCCTGTTCATGTCCCGCTCTGACCGGCGTCCGCCCGTTCCCGCTCCCGACTGGGGTTTCCTCGGGGACGACGAGCGGTTCCTCGCCGGAGCGTCCTCGGAGGTCCTGCCGTGCTGATCGTCGTCCAGCCCCTGTCGGCGGGGGTCCGGCTCGCCGCCCGGGTGGTGGAGTCCGGGGTGCCCTGTCTGATCCCCACCCAGTTCCCCGAACTGCTGCCGCCGGAGGTCCTGGCGGGCGCGACGGTCGTCGACTGGCATCCCGACCGCGGCGTGCCGGAGCTGCTCCGTCTCGTCGAGGAGTCCGGCGTCCGGCCGACCGGTGTCGTCGCGGGCTTCGAGTACGTGGTGCCGGAGAGCGCGGAGCTGGCCAGGTCTCTCGGACTTCCGGCGCTCGGCGCGGACGCGGCCGAGGCGGTGCGGCAGAAGGACGTGATGCGCCGCTGGTGTGCCGAGCGGGGTGTCGCCTTCCCGCGCTCGGTGCTCGTGGAGCCCGGGGCGGCGGGTCCGTCTCCGCTGCCCTTCCCGGTCGTGGTGAAGCCCGTCGACTGCGGCGGGAGCCTGATGGTGAGCCTCTGCCGTGACGAGGAGGAGTACGCCCGCGCCTGCGCGACCGTGCACGGCCCCGGCGAGGTGAAGTTCCATCCGAACCCGCGCCGGGCCGCCCTGGTGGAGGAGTACGTCGAGGGGCCGGAGTTCTCCCTGGACGGCTGGGTGGACGCCGACGGGCCCCATCTCGCGAGCGTCACCACCAAGTTCCTCTCCGCGGAGCCCGACTTCTTCGAGATGGGCCACATCGCGACCGCGCCGGCCGAGTCGCCGCACGGCGTCCTCCTGGAGGACTTCGCCCGGCGGGTCGTGAAGGCCTTCGAACTGTCGGTGGGCCCCTTCCACATCGAGACCCGCGTCGCCCGTGACCGGGGGCCCGTGCTGATCGAGGTCGGCGCCCGGCTCGCCGGTGACAACATCCCCGAACTCGTGCTCGCCGGGCCCGGAGTGGACCTGTGCGCCGCGGCGGCGGACGCCGCGCGCGGGCTGCGGCACGAGCCGGGGCCCCTCTCTCCGGTGAGCGCGGGCCTCGCGTTCGTCACCACCGACCGGCCCGGGGCGTTCGCCGGGACGCTGAGCGGTGCCGAGCCGTTCACCGGGGCCGCGGAGTTCCGTGATCTCGTCCCGGAGGCGGAGCCGGGAGCGGTTCTGGACCCGGACGACATCTTCAGCAACAGGGTCGCCCGTATCCACTTCGAGGGAGCCCTCGACCAGGTCGAGCGTCTTGTCGCCTCGGTCATCGGAGACGTCGAGGTCGACATCGAGGGCGTCGACCTCAAGGACAAGGAAGGTGTCCGCGCATGAGCAACGAACTGGTGGTCACACCCACCGCCACCCCCCGACCGCGGCCGGAGGCGGACGGGTCGACCGCGCCGGTCCTCACCGATCACGCCTTCTTCATGCGGACCGGGAAGCGCCGTACCTGGCAGGGGCTGACCGTGGCCGACCGGGACACGATCCCGGCGCTGCGGCCCACCGCTGCCGCCGTACTCGGCGGCCAGACCGTCGTGGACGCGTTCACGGCGTACCGCATGGCGGACGGCACGGTCGCCGTGTTCCGTCCCGACAGCCACATCAAGCGGCTCAACAACGGCGCCCGCCGTCTCGCCCTGCCGCAGGTCGACTTCGACCGGGTGTGGACCTCCGTGCGCGCCCTGGTCGAGCTCGACCGGGCGTGGCTCCCCGAGGAGGCCGGTTCCGCGCTGCACCTGCGCGCGGTGCTCGCCGCCGACGGCACGGGGCTCACCCCCTCCCCCGCCGACAACTGCCTCTTCTACGTCCTCGCCTCCGTCGGGGACCCGGCCGGGGTGGCCGGGAAGCCGGTCCGGGCGATGACCCTCGACGGCTATGTACGGGCCTGGCCCGGCGGCACCGGCGACATCAACGACGCCGGGTCCCTGGCGGCGGGTGTGGTCCCCGGCGAGGTCGCCGCCAACTACGGCTACGACCACGTGCTGTGGCTCGACGGGCCGCAGGGCCGCTTCGTGCAGCAGATCGGGAACCTGAACGCCTTCTTCGTGATCGACGGGGTCCTGACCACTCCGGCGCTCGACCGTTCGGTCCTGCCCGGTGTGACCCGTGACTCCGTCGTCAAGCTGGCGCGGGACTCCGGGACCGCGGTCGTGGAGCGGCCGGTGGAACTGGCGGAGGTGCTCAAGGGCATCGCCGACGGCACCGTCACCGAGTGCTTCGCCACCGGCACAGAGACGGGCGTGGCGCCGGTGACCGGGCTCGGCCACCAGGGCGAGGAGTACCGGTTCGCCGGCGAGGGGGCCGGTCCCGTGACCGCGCGCTTCGGCGCCCTGCTCGACGGCATCCACCGGGGCGAGGCGGTCGACCGCTTCGGCTGGATGCGGCGGCTGACCGAGGTCCCGCCGGTCCACGCGTGAGGGCGTCACACCCCTTGTGACACGAGCCCGGCGGGAACGCCGGAATCGCCGGGAACACAGAGCGCGGAGGTACCGAGAACATGGCGTACGTCGTCACCGACGAGTGCATCGGCTGCAAGTACACGGACTGTGTGGACGTCTGCCCCGTGGCCTGTTTCCACGAGGGCCCCGAGATGCTCTACATCAACCCCGAGGAATGCATCGACTGCAACGCGTGCGTCGCCGAGTGCCCGCCCGAGGCCATCTGGGCGGACGTCGACCTGCCGGAGGACAAGCTCCAGTGGATCGAGATCAATGGAGAGATGAGCGCCACGTACCCGGTCCTCCACGAGAGCCGGGGTCCCCACGGGGAGCCCTCCAGCCAGCCTTCCTGATCAGAGAGCGGGAGCCGAGGCCATGACGACCCAAGTCGAGAACCCCTTCATGCTCGGGCTCGACTCGAACTTCTATCTGAAGGACGAGTTCGAGAGCCCCGAGAAGCGCACCAACGTCACCTGGTTCTACCCCAAGATCTGCGCCTTCCAGGACTCCCTCGACGACGAGGCGAAGAAGGCGGAGTACTTCTCCTTCCTGGACCGGCAGTCGCACCCGGAGCAGACGGACATCCTGCTCTACTTCCACATCCCGTTCTGCGAGGCGTTCTGCAACTTCTGCGCGTGCTTCAAGGAGTCCGCGGCGAAGTACCAGGGCGAGCGGCAGAAGCGGTTCGTCCAGGCGATGGTGAAGGAGATCGAGCGGAACGCGCGCTCGAAGTACTTCCAGGGGACGAAGATCAAGTACGTCCAGTTCGGCGGCGGTACGCCCTCCGCGCTCGAACAGGACTCCATGGCCACCATCCTGGAGGCCGTGCACCGCGAGTTCGACCTCAGCGAGGTCGACGGCATCTCCCTGGAGGGCAGCCCGCTCGGGCTCTCCAAGGACGGCTACATCGAGATGCTGAAGTCGCTCGGCATCACCCGGATCTCCTTCGGCGTGCAGACGCTCGACCCGGAGATCCGCAAGAAGCTCACCATCAAGGCCACCGTCGAGCAGGTCCACCAGACGGCCGAGAACATCCGCAAGGCGGGCATCCGCACCTTCGCGCTCGACCTGATGTACAACCTGCCGGGGCAGGACGACGAGGTCCTGGGCAAGGACCTGCAGGGCATCTGTGCCGAGCTGCGCCCCAGCTTCGTGCAGACCTACCGCTTCAACCAGTGGGAGGGGACCCGGCTCGACCAGCAGATCCGCGCCGGCAAGGTCGCCGACGTCAAGCCGTCGGGCGCCATCGAGCGCGAGCAGTACCGGCAGATCAAGGACGGGCTCGCGTCGTACGGCTACGACAAGCAGCTGCTGATCAACTTCTTCACCCGGCTCGACGACCCGGGCGAGATCGGCCTCAACCACGCCTGCGGCGGCAACGGCTACCGCGCCAGCTACACGCTGGGCATCGGTCCGGCCGCCGAGAACTACATGGGCGAGCGCAGCTACCGCAACCACACCGACGTCGAGCGGTGGATGCGCGAGGTCGAGGCCGGGATCATCCCGATCGAGCAGGGCCGTATCTGCAGCGAGGACGAGGTCGAGAACCGCGTCATGGTCTTCTTCCCGGTCTTCGGAACCGTGAGGAAGGCGGACGTCGCCAACCTGGAGAAGTACCGCCGGGAGATCGACTGGCTGGTCGAGGGCGGCTACGCGGTGGAGACCGACGAGGAGGTCACCCTCACCGAGGTCGGCCGGGAGAACGCCGGCAACATCGCGTTCCTCTTCTACTCCGACGAGGAGAAGGCGCGCGCCCGCCGCACCATGTACCTGTCGCTGAAGAACAAGCGCAACCCGTTCCACCAGGACGCGCAGAACATCCCGCGGACCCCGCTCTTCCTGCAGACCCGCCCGAAGTCGCCGGAAGAGGTCACGGCGGCGAAGACGCAGGACGAGGGCACCGCGGCGCCCGAGAGGAGCTGAACCGAGGGTGAGCGACCGCAAGACCCGGGCGGACATCGAGGACGACCTCCGCAAGGTCATCGCCGAGATCTTCCCGCACCAACAGGTCGAACTGTCCTCCGGGACCCCGCTGTTCAACGGCGGGCTCTCGCTGAACTCGACCCAGATGATCGAACTGACCCTGGCCTTCGAGACGTACTACGACATCGAGCTCGAACCCGAGCTGCTGACCGTCGAGAACTTCGCGACCCTGGGTTCGCTGTCCGAGCTGCTCGAAGAGCTCCTGGACGACGAGGTGTCCCCTGTCTGAGATCTCCACGACGGGGCCGGGGGCGGGGCCGGTCCGGCCCCGCCCCCGGGCGGACGTGCGGATCGTCCTGATCCACGGGAACGCCGGCGCCAGCGTCGAGGGCATCTGGTTCCCGTACCTCAGACGGGAGTTGGAGGCCCTCGGCCACCAGGTGGTGGCCGAGACCTTTCCGGACCCGATCAAGGGCCGGATGCGGTTCTGGCTGCCGTACCTCACGGACGTCATCAGGCCCGACGAGAACACGGTGATCGTCGGGCACTCCTCGGGCGCGCTCACCGCGTTCCGGTACGCCGAGACGGCGCCGCTGCTCGGGACCTTCGCCGTGGCCGGTCACCACACCGACTGCGGCTTCGAGCTGGAGCGCCGCAGCGGGTTCTTCGACCGGCCGTGGGACTGGGACGCCATCCGGGCCAACCAGCGGTTCATCGCGCAGTTCCACTCCAAGGACGACCCCTGGGTCCCCTTCGAGGTCGCCGAGGAGCTGCACGGGCTGACGGGCAGCGACTTCACGGTGCTCGACGGCATGGGCCACTTCGGCTCGTACGACCAGAAGATGGAGACGTTCCCGGAACTGCTCGACGCGATCCGGCGGCGGCTCGAGTCCCCTCTCACCCGGCAGGAGGACGGATGAACGCGTACCCGGACGGGGGCGTACCGGCGCTCGCCGACATGATCCTGGAACGCCGGTGCGAGAGCGACGCCACGGCCGTGGTGGCGCTCGACACCGGCGAGGTGGTCTCGTACCGCACCCTGGCCCGCCGGACGCAGACGCTGACCGACCTCCTGGCCGGGCTCGGCGTCGGCAGGGGCTCCACGGTCGCGATGGTGCTGGACAAGTCCGTCGCCTCGGTGACGGTGATGTGGGCCGCGCTGCGGCTCGGCGCCCGGTACGTGCCGGTGGACGAGTCGCTGCCCGCCGCGCGGATCGCCGTACTGCTCGGCCTGTGCGAGCCCACCGTCACCGTGGCCGGGCAGGACCACCGGGGGCTGCTCGACGGCGCGCCGGCGGGCCGTGTGGTGACCGTCGGGGACGCGCCCGGGGACGGGACCTGGGACCCGGCGGCCGAGAGCGACGTGCGCGCCGCGGACCCCGTGGACCGGAGCCCCGACGACCCCGCGTACGTGGTCTTCACCTCGGGTTCGACCGGCTCGCCCAAGGGCGTCGTGATCAGCCACCGCTCGCTCTGCGCCCTCCTCGAAGGCGTGCAGAAGACGGTCGGCTTCGAGGACGGCATGCGCTTCCTGAACGTGGCGCCGCTCTTCTTCGACGCCTCGGTCGTCGACCTCTGGTCGACGTTCCTGGTCGGCGGCAGCGTCCATCTGCTGCCCCGGCTGCGGATGGCCACGCAGATCACCCGGGCCGTCGAGCAGTGGCGGATCACCGACACGCTGCTCGTGCCCTCGGTGATCCGCATGCTCGTGGGACGTTTCAGCGACGCCGGCCGCCGCGACCTGAGCTCGCTGCGGCGGCTCTGGTTCGGGGGCGAGGCCTGCCCGGTCCCGGTCCTGCGGGCGTTCGCCGCCTTCGCTCCGGGACTCACGTACGTCCACGGGTACGGGCCGACCGAGACCACCCACAGCGCGACGCTCTTCCTCACCGACGACATCGCCGGATACACGGAGGAGTTCCTGCCCATCGGCTTCGCCCTGCCGAATGTCGACCTCCTCGTCGTCGACGACGCTCTCCGGCCGGTTCCGGACGGCGGGACCGGGGAGCTGCTGATCGGCGGTCCGCAGGTGATGGCGGGCTACTGCGGCGAGCCCGACCGCACCGCCCGGGCGGTCGTGGAACTGCCGGGGCCGGCCGGCGGCCGGTACTACCGCTCGGGCGACTACGTCCGGCGGCGGGACGACGGCGCGCTGGTGTTCCTGGGCCGTCGCGACGACGCCCTCAAGATCAACGGAAATCTCGTCCATCTCTCCGAGGTGGAGGCGGCGACGCTCGCCGTGACCGGGGTGACGGACTGCTGCGCGGTGCCCGCCGAACACCCTGTGACGGGCAGGGCCATCACCCTGTTCGTCCTGGGCCGGGGGGACGGTTCCGGTCCCGGTGAGACCGGGCTGCGGCGGGAGCTGGCCCTCCGGCTGCCCGACTACATGCTCCCGGCCCGGATCGAGTTCCTCCTCGACGAGGACGTGAACCTGACCCCGTCCGGGAAGCTCGACCGGCACCGCCTGCGGGCACTCGCCAACAGCTGAAGGGAAGACTCCGCATGGTGGAGGAGGAGCTCGCCCGCTTCGAGCGGCGCGGCGTCGTCACCGTCGTCCCCCGCTCGGCCGGCGGGCGGCGGCTGGGCGGCGATCCCGCCCAGCTGTCGCGGCTGCCGGTGGAGGAGTTCCTCCCCGCCCCCGGCGCCGTCGACCGTCTCGCCGACGCGTTCACCCGCGAGGGGCTGGACGTCGAGGCCCGGACGGCCGTCGGCCTCACCGTCGCCGGGGACAACGCGCTGCTCTCGGAGGTCTTCGGCAGCCCCGTCGTCCCCGTGCGCAACAAGTACATCCGGGGATCAGTCCGTTACGAGCTCACCGCCCCGGGCGCACTCCGGTCACGGCTGCGCCCCGAACTGATCGCCGAGGTCCTGGTCCCCCGCTCCGGCTTCGAGCTGACCGTCAGCACCGCCCCTCCGCTGCCCCGCACCGACCGCTACCTGCGACTGCCCGAGGACGCCGTGCGGGTGGCGGGCGCCGAGCCGCTGCACGCCGCCGGGATCCGGGGGGACGGGGTACGGGTGGTGATGGTCGACACCGGGCTGTACGCGCATCCGCACCACCGGGCGCACGGCTACGCGACCTCCGTGGTGCCCGCCGTCACCGGCCTCGACCCGGCCGCGGACGAACGCGGGCACGGCACCGCCATGTCGGCGCTGCTCCTGGCGGTCGCCCCCCGGGCGGAGCTCACCATGGTCAAGATGGCCTGCGAGGCCTTCTCCTTCCCGCTCGCCGCGTTCCAGCGGGCGGTGGGCCTCGCTCCGGACGTCATCTCGTGCAGTTGGGGCACCCTGCGGGAGGAGCCGCATCTGCACCTGGAGGTCGCCGACGCGGTCCGGCGGGGCATCACCGTCCTGTTCGCCGCGGGCAACGGTTCCACCGATCGGCCCAGTGCCATGTTCCAGTCGGTGGCCACCCCGGGTGCCCTGACGGTCGGCGGGGTCCATGTCGGTCCGGGCGGGCGGCGGCGCGCCTCCGACCTGGCGTCGAGCTACCGCTCGGCGGTCTTCCCCGGCCGGAACGTCCCCGATCTGTCCGGGCCCTGCGGGACGCTGCCGCACGGCGACTACATCGTCTTCCCGACCCAGCCCGGCTGTCTGTTCGACCGGCGGAACAGTGCCTACGACGGGACCGCCCCCGACGACGGCTGGCTGGTCTCCAGCGGCACGTCCGGCGCGACCGCGTACGCGGCCGGCGTGGTGGCGCTCGCCGTCCAGCGGGGCGTGGGCGAGGGCCGCGCGCTGCGCGCCGAGGACCTGGCGGACGCCTGCCTCCCGGTCACCGAGGGAGCCACGTCCACCGGGGACGGGTGCGGCGGGGTGTGCCCGAACGAGGCGGTCGGCCTGGGTCTGCTGACGGCGGGGCCGTCCGGGAGCTGAGGGCGGGGCCGTGCGGCTGGGGCGGGAGGCGTACGGACCTGGGGGCGGCGGGCCGTGCGGCTGGGACCGAACCGATCGGCGGGAGAGTGGACGGCAGGGGCCCGCACGCCGTTCGGCGGGCGGGCCCCCGGTGTTCCCCTGTCCGGTCAGACGAGGCGCCGCATCCACCCGTGGGGGTCGTCCGAACGGCCGAACTGGATGTCCACCAGACGGCGGCGCAGACGCATCGTCACCGAGTCCTCGGCGCCCGTGTCCGGGGCCACGACCTCGCCGTCGGTCCAGGCGAGCCGCCCGACGGGAGTCACCACCGCGCCGGTGCCGCAGGCGAAGACCTCACGGATCGCGCCGCTCCTCGCACCCTCCTGCCATTCGGTGATCTCGACGGCCCGTTCCTCCACGTCGAGCCCCATCTCCTTGGCGAGGGCGAGGATGGACGCGCGCGTGACCCCCTCCAGGATCGTGCCGAGCTCCGGGGTGACGAGACGGCCGTCGTCCGTGACGAAGTACAGGTTCATGCCGCCGAGCTCCTCGACGTACCGGCCCTCGGCCGCGTCGAGGAAGCAGACCTGGTCACAGCCGTGCTCGCCGGCCTCCAGCATCGGGGCCAGGCTGGCCGCGTAGTTGCCGCCGCACTTGGCGGCGCCGGTCCCGCCGCGCCCGGCGCGGGTGTAGTCCGTGGAGAGCCAGATCGAGACCGGCTTCACGCCGCCGGAGAAGTACGGGCCGACCGGCGAGGCGATGACCATGTACGTGACCTCGGCGGCGGGCCGCACACCGAGGAAGGGCTCGGAGGCGAACATGAACGGCCGCAGATAGAGGCTCTGTTCCTCCCCGGTCGGCACCCACACCCGGTCCGCCCGGACGAGTTCGGTGACCGAGTCGAGGAAGGCGGGCAGGGGGAGTTCGGGAAGGGCCAGGCGCCGCGCGGAGCGCACGAACCGCTCACCATTGACCTCCGGCCGGAACGTCCAGACGGATCCGTCCGCGTGCCGGTAGGCCTTCATCCCCTCGAAGATCTCCTGCGCGTAGTGCAGAACCGCCGCCGCCGGGTGCATGGGGACCGGCGCGAACGGGACCACGGCGGCGTCGCTCCAGCCGCCGTCCGCCGTCCACACCGCGCGCGCCATGTGATCGGTGAAGTACTGGCCGAACCCCGGGTCGGCGAGGATCTCCGCGCGCCGCTCGGGACTCGCGGGGGTGGGGTTGGGCTGAAGCGTGAACCGCAGACTCATCGCGGGACCCTCTCGGTCGGCGCTCGAATACGGCGCGCGCGTGCTCCATCATGGGTGACGGCTCGGCACCATATCGGCCGATCGCTCGACGGAGCAAGAGAGTTGGATCTTGGCATGATGATCGGTTCGGTGGACGGCGGAGAGACCTTCGAAAGGGTTTGCGAGGAACTCGGGGCGGACGGCGGGGCCATCGGCGAGGCCACCGTCTCCACGGCGCACGGGCTGGTCGGCAGACGGGTCCTCCGGGTGGGCACGGACCTGGTCGAGGTGGACGAGATGCGAGCCGCCCTCGACCGCCAACCGCGCTTCGCCGCACGGGTGTTCACCCCCGAGGAGCGCGCCTACTGCGACATCGCCACCGACGCCGCCGAGCGGTACGCCGTTCGCTTCGCCGCCAAGGAGGCGGTGCTCAAGGCCCTGGGCGTGGGACTCACCGGCTCGGTCCTCACCGAGATCGAGGTGGTGCGCGCCCCGTCCGGAAGCCCGTCCGTCCGGCTGACGGGCCGCGCCGCCGCCCTGGCCGACGAGGCGGGGGTGCGGTCCTGGCTGATCACCCTCACCCACACGCGGACCCTGGCCCACGCCTTCGTCGCCGCGCTGCACGAGGACTGAGCGGAGGAACCCCTGCGGGGGTCTCCGGGTGCGGTGCGGACACGGTGCCCGCACCGCCCGGAGGCCCTCGGTCCTCGGCCCTCGTCAGGCGTCCTGTCCCCGCTCGCGCTCCCACGCCTCGGCGAACATCTCGTGCAGCGGCGCCGTCGGCAGCACCCGTACGAACGGGGCACGGAGCTGGTTGCCGTACATCGGGCGCACCCGGTGGCTCGCCAGCTTCACCTTCTCCAGCGGCAGGTGAGGGGACTTCAGCTCGGTCCACTCGCCGTGCAGGAACAGGGTCCGGCCCGCCCTTGCCCGCTTGGCCTCCAGGACCGCGCCGGTGGCGAGCAGCTCCGCCCTGACCTCCGTGTGCCGCTTGGTCGTCCAGCCGTTCCACCTCCGTACGTTCCGGTCGGTGGGCGCGGCGAGGGCCGCCAGCTGGAGGTACAGGGCGGCCGGGTCCGGCCCCACACCGAGCTCCTCCGCCACGCGGGCGACCAGCTCGGGGCAGGACTGCCGGGGATCCGCCTCGTACGCGCCGTCCGGTACGGCTCCCGAGCCCGCCCGGCGCATCATCCGGTGGAGTCCGCCGCCGACGAGCAGCGGCGCGAACCGGTCGAGTTCCTCCGCGAGATCGGTGATCTCGCGGACGCGGCGCCACACCTCGGGGTCGGCGACCTCGGCGGGCCGCAGGAAGGCGTCGCCGCCGGGGACGCAGACGATCAGCGGGCCGGAGTCGTACGCGGTCGTCGGAGGCATCTCCCCCTCCTCCTTCCGGCGTTCCTGCGACACGGGCAGCGTGGCGGGCCCGAACCGCTCGGCGATCGGCACCGTGGAGTCCTGGATGCGCCCACCGGGAAGGTCGAGGAGCATTTCCGGACGGGACAGTTCGGCGCGCAGGCGCGCGTACAGGGCCGGCGCTCCGGTCACCGCGGGATCGCCGACGGGCCGGTCGGTCCACGCCCACACCAACGCGCTCGCGGTCTCTCCGATCGCGAGGCCCACGGGGGTGCCGTAGCGCAGCTCGTGTCCCGCCGGCGGCAGGGCCCTCACCTCCACCCCCCGGCCGTACCGGGGCGCCGCGAGGTCCCAGCCGGCCGCGGGCACGGTCGAGTCCTCGGCGGCCTCGTAGCCGCCCGCGAGGCGCCGGGCCCACACCTCGGAGAGGCCGAGGTCGGCCTCCAGGGCGTCGGCCGCCTCGTCGTGCACGGCGGACAGCGTCCCGATCCGCTCGCGCCAGACCCCTGCCATCCGCTCCACGGCCGCCTCGATCCCGCCGGGCCGCCACAGCTCGGCCGGGTCCCCGGGCAGCGCGGCGGCCAGGACGGCCCGCCGGCCGCCGCCGCCGAGCCGTGCGCGGAGCTTCTCGTACGCCTCGGCCGTCATCGGGCTCGCCTTGTACGGGGCCTTGCGGGCGAGGGAGCGGGCCGCGTCCCGGTCGTCGCGGCCGACCAGACCGGCGACCACGAGCCGGGCCACGGATCGGCGGACGCCCGTCAGCTCGGCGAAGCGCGCGGCCGCCGGTTCCGGCACCGCGAGGGGGCCGTGCGCGTCGATCGCCGCGATCAGGGCCCGCAGCCGGGCCGCGTCATCGCGCTCCACCCGCACGAGCCGGGCCTCGGGAACGGCCCGCGGGACGGGGTCGCCGCCCGTCTCGTGACCGGCGGGCGCCACGAACCAGCTGGTCTTCCCGCCGTCCCACACCGCGGCCGACGCCACGGGCGCACCGCCCTGCCGCAGCCCGTCCAGAGCCCCGTCGTCGGAGGTGCGGCCCACCCACCAGCGGCTGCCGGGCCGGGCGAACGGCTGGTCGGCCCAGGTCTCCAGGAGCGCGAGGAGGGCGGCCCGCTCCGGGTCGGGGGTCGGCGCCACGGCGGCCCGCCAGGCGACCGCGTCGATCGCGCCGAGCAGCTGCGACCAGTCGTGCGGCACGGCGGGCGGAGAGAGCCGCCGCACCTCCTCGACGATCGTCCCGGCCAGACAGGCACCGTCGGCTGCGAGCGCGCTGAGCGTCGCCGGCTGGGCGCCGTCCGGGGTACGGCGCCAGGGGTCGCGCTCTCCGTCCACGACAAGGCCGAACAGCGCGGGCATCAGTTCGGTGTCCGGCACGGCGCGGCTCGGGAGGACCGGCGGCGCCTCGGAGAGCAGGCTGACGCGCCGGTGCAGGGCGCGCCGGCGCTCCTCCACACGGGCGGCCCGCTCGGTCACCGCCACGACGGCCTCGACGAGCACCCGTTCGGTGACGTCCGGCAGCTCCCGTGCCACGGCGGCGCGCAGCGCCTCCTTGCCCTCGAAGGCGGCGGCCAGGAGCGTGTCCGCCGTGTGCCGTTCCACGGAGCGCAGTGCCTTGGACCCTGCGGTGTCCCGGGTCCGCAGGAGGTACCAGAAGGCGGGCGGCAGGGCCACGCCGTGGGAGACGCCGACCTGCCGTACCGGCTTGACCCGGGGGTGCCGGGGCGAGTGGTGTCCGTCCAACTCCCACAGCAGGGTGCCGTCGGCGGCGTAGGCGCGGACGCCCGTCGAGGTCTTGGCCTCGGCGAGGACGACGTCCTCCGCCGCGCCCTCGGGCGGCGCCCAGAGACCCCAGGGCTCCTGCCCCGGCCGGTCGATGCCGAAGCGGGCGGTGCGCCCGTCGACGCTCTCCAGGAGGTAGTGGTCGGGAGCGTTGCCGCGGTACCGGGTGCGGAACAGGATCCGGGTCCCGACGAGCCCGTCCCGGCTGCCGAGCGGGGAGTCGGCCACTCCCGCCGGCAGCGGTGCCAGCTGAAGGGCCTCGCGGGCCAGGGTCATGTCGGCTTCGGCCGGACGGACGGACGGATCGGTGCTCGCGGCGCGGCCCGGGAAGTCCGGCAGTGGCGTGGCGCCGGTGCGGGTGCCGGTGACCGGATCCACCGCCTGCCACCCCTGCCCGTAGACGGCGTTGGTCCAGATGCGGGAGCCGTCGCCGAGCTGCAGTTCCTCCCGGTCGATCCCCTGCGTGTCGCCCGGACGCATCACGCGGAGACCGCCGTGCCGCCCTCCCCCGTCGGCGGTCTCGAACTGGAAGCCGTAGGCCCCGTCCAGGCTGCCGCCGAAGGGCACCAGACCGCCGTGCTCCTCCGGGGTGAACACCTCGTCGGGCCGCTCGGCCCAGAAGGCCGTGTCGCAGTAGTACGGGTTCGGCTTGAGGCTCCAGCTCACCAGGAAGGAGCCGCCGGCGTAGTGGACGGCGAACATGGTCGCGTCCTCCGGCACCGTGAAGCGGCAGGAGCCGCGCACCCCGTCGGGGGCGACGGCCACGGCCCGGTCGCGTCCGAAGACCGTGAGCACCGGCCAGGTGGAGGTCACACCGGCCACTCCGGGCAGCCCGACCGCACCGACCGGATCGGCCACGCCGGCCGCCTCCGCCTCGTCCGTCCCCGCCGTCTTCTCCGGCGCGCCCGTCGTGGCCGTCGCGTCCGCCGTCGCCGTCCGGTCCGGAGCCGTGCCGTCTCCCGCCGCGGCGCGCACGGCGTCCGCGGCGAACTCCTCGTACACCGCCTCCAGCGCGGGCCAGGCCAGTTCCTCGGGCAGGCCGGCCGCCAGCGAGCGCCGCAGCGCGCCTGCGGCGGAGCTGTCCGCGAGGGCGTCGCCGACGCCGCCGAGTGCCGTGACCGTGGGCCGGTCGAGGAGCGTCTCCAGCTCGGCGACGGCCTCCTCGGCTCCCGCCATGCCGCCGCCCCCGACGGTGTCGACGAGCTTGCCGACCCGCCCGGCCACCTCCTGGGCGATGCCCTCGTTGCCCGGGAGCAGCGTCACGGCCGAGCCGGCCCTGCGTCGGGGCGCGCCGTACCAGTTCGGCGTCATTCCGGCGTGCACGGTTCCTTCGAGACGGGGACCGAACACCGGGTCGGCGGCGAGCGCGGCGAGGTCCCGCCGGGACCGCTCGCCCCAGAAGCGCATCCGGATCTCGGGACCCGGGTCGACGACCGCGACCCCGGCCGCCAGACAGGCGTCGAGGACGTCCGCGTCGAAGCCCTTGTAGTGGTGGCGGGTGGTGTGCACGGTCACGGGCTCGCCCGCCGCCCGCAGCCGCGGCCCCAGCCGGCCCACCAGGTCGAGGAACTCCGGCGGGAGTTGCTGCCGGCCGACTCCGCCGCGGGGCTGCTGCGCGTACTGGTACATGTGCACGAAGTGCCCGACCCAGTGGTGCAGTCCGCCCTCCGGGACCACCCGTCCGGCCTCCATCGCCTCCGTCGCGCCGCATCCGGTCAGCACCCTCAGCCAGGCCCCGCCGTCGGTGACGCTCTCGGGGAAGACCTCGACGAGTCCCGCGGCGATCTCCTGTGTCGGCGGATGGGCCGTCAGGAGCGGCTCGGCGGCGATGAGGAGCGCGTCCGGCACCGACTTCTTCCGGGTGACCGAGACGATGGCGGCCACCACCCGGGCGATCTCGGCGTCGCCGTGTCCGGCGGCCTTGGCGGAGGCCCGCACCCGGCGCACCAGGTCCGCGGGCAGGTCGGCCTTGGAGCCCGCCCAGGCGGTCAGGAACGCGCCCAGGGCCGCGTACGCCTCGACCGGCGCCAGGGTGTCGGCGAGGAAGCGCTGATGGGCCCCGAACTCCTTGGCCGGCATGGCCCCGCCCCCGGCGAACAGCAGCCCGTTGGCCCGGCGGTAGGCGGGATCCACCGGCAGACCGTGCTCGGCCTCGGCCGCCCGCGCCGCCACGTACGCCCTGCCGCCCGGCCGGCTCCCGTAACCGATCAGCCGGTGGCCCACGGTGTCCCAGAACCACGGCAGGTGGGCCGTCGGGAGCCGTCGCGCGTGCCACGCCATCGAGTCGACGAACGCGCCGGGCTTGGTCCAGGACCGGCTGAGTTCGGACCCCATGGCCTCCGTGAGGTCGCGCGCGGCCGCGGCGGCGGCCGGGTCGTGGGCGGCGGCCCAGTCGGCGTACGTGGTCGAGACGTGTGTCCGGACGGTGACGGGCAACAGGGCTTCGAGCGAGGCGATCATGCACGGGATCGTCGCACGCACCACTGACACCGCCCGGGGCGGCGGGTGTTCACCGCCGCCCCTCTCCGCCGGGAGCCCCGGGCCGCCCCCGCCGGAGAAGGCTCAGCGGCGCCCCGGCCCCGTCGGTCCGGCGCACAGCCAGTGGTCGCCCGTGGCGGTCCAGCCGGTCAGCCTGCGGGCCCGTCCGGAGTCCGCCGTGCCGTCGGCGGCGAAGGACCCGCCGTCGACGACCAGGCGCAGACCCGCCAGGGCCGGTGCCAGTCGGGCGGCCACCCGCGCGGGGTGGCCCGCCGCCTCCCCACGCGTCCGTGCCAGCACCCCGGCCACCTCGCCGTCGTCGCACAGGGACAGGTGGAACAGCATCTGGCGCCAGGCGTACGCCGCGTCCTTGACCGTGCCGAGCGGGCGCCGCTCGTGCTGTGCCCGGGCCGTCAGGCGGCACACCGTGACGAAGCAGCGCCCGGCCAGGTCCGCCCAGCCGGCGGCGGGAGCGATGCCGACCCGGTGGACCAGGGTGGCGAGGTTGTGCGTGGTGAGGATCTGGGCCTGCTCGATCACCGTGCCGTTCTCCGCGACGCCGTAGGAGTGCGGGGCTCCGGCCCGCTCGTGGCACAGCGCGGCGAACTCCGGCGCGTCCCGCGGGGCGCGCCTCCGGGCCGCCCCGCGCCCGCCCCTGCCGTCGGCCGACGCACGCACGGCGGCGTAGTCGATGCCGTAGTACCGCTCGTACAGCGATCCGCCGCCGAGCAGTTCCCCGGCCACCACGGCGGCCGCCTGGAACTTCGGGCTGAAGGTGCCCATGAAGATGTCCGCGGCCAGCTCCTCGACCAGGGGGGCGTCCAGGTCGGTCCTGCGGGTGAGCACGGCGAGTTCGCGGACGAGCGGGTTGGGCAGCAGCGTGCCGGGGAAGCCGTCCACGGCGACCTCGGCGAGGCGGCGCAGCGTCGTGTGCGCCGAGGCACGCACGCGCGTGTCCGAGACCCGGTGGGCCGAGACCGCGCGGACCCAGGGCAGTTCCTCGGGCCTGACCTGCCGCTCCAGGTTGAGCATCAGGAGGGAGCGGCGGTTGCGGAACGCCCGGTAGTTCGCGGCCGTCAGGGCGCGCAGCGGCGCGTCGGGGTAGGCCCCGGCGGTCTCGGCGGCGACCAGCTGGGGAACCAGCTCGGCCATCACCTCGGCGGAGGGCACCACACCGAGCTCCACCAGGGTGTGGAGGGGCGCGCTGCGTGCCGCCTCGACCACCCGGCGGAGGGCGGGCGGCACGGCCGTCCCCGCGGGCAGGCCCGACCGCCGCTGCTCGGCCTCGGTCACCGGGACGACGAGCGCGGCCACATCGGTCGCGCCGGAGTCCTGCGGGAGGCCGGACATCCGGTGGGCGACGAGATGGGCGACGTCCCGGTGGGAGGGCAGGGCGGCCTGGGCCGCCTGGGCACTCCGTATCGCCGTGTGCCGCTCCGAGCCGGGCAGGCCCCTCTTGCGGACCATCGAGGCGACGGCGTGCCGCAGCAGCCCGAGCCGCCGCGCGTCGAGCGGCCGCCCGGCCGCCGTCTCCTCCAGGGCTCCGCGCAGGATCCCGGGGTTGCCCTTGGGGTCGCGGTGCCCACCGCAGAGGGTGTGCTCCCGGGCCAGGACCCGGTAGCGGGCGAGGAGGGCGGCACCGCGCTCGTGCCACCCGTCTCCGGGTTCGCGGTCGAGGACCCGGTGGTCGGGCCCGGCCGTCTCCAGCCAGTGCCGGAGCACCTCGTCCTCGAAGGGGCGCCAGACGCCGAGCGCCTCGCGCTGGGTCTCCACGGCGCCGTTCGGGCCTCGGCCGGCCAGCGTGGCCCCGGCCTCCGCTACCGTACGGCGCTGCACGGCGTCGGCGGCGGGCGCCGGGGACGCGGTCGGCCGCGGAGTGAACCGCAGGGTGGCCGCGAACGGGCCGATCTCCCGGACCAGTTCGAGAGCCGCGTCGGACTCCCCGGCACGTACGAGCCAGGCCACCGTGAGCAGCGCGGCCTCCTCGGGGACGGTCACCTCGTAACAGGTGCTGTCGAGGAGGGCCCACAGTTCCGCGAGGCCCTCCGCGGTGAGGCAGTGGGCGAAGAGGGCTTCCCTGTCCTCCGGCACACCGGCCTTCCGCGCCGCCTCGGCCTCGTACGGCAGCAGCGGGCCGCCGGCCCGGGCGGCGCCCGTGGCGAAGCCTCCGTGCAGCACTTCGAGGGTCACCCAGGCGGGCAGATCGCGCACCGGTGTGCGCGAGCCGACCTTCAGTGTGCCCGCGGTCATACCCGCGAGCACGCGCCGCCAGCCGCCGGCCCGCGCCTCGGCACGCGCCCGCGTGGCGGGGTCCTCGTGGGTGAGCGCGGTGACGAAGGCACGGGCCAGCTGCCCCTCGGCGTAGGAGCCCGACACGATCGGTGGCTGCTTGTCAGCGTTGGTGTCCATAAGCCGACGTGGCGGGTTCCGCCCCCGCGCCCTCCGGGTCCCGAGCCCGGCGCTCTGCTGCTGAGCTACACGTCGTAGGGCCCAGACGGTAGTCAGCCCGCCGGAGGTGCGGCAACGGGGTTTCCCGAGGCCCTCGGGAGTCGGTGGGAGGCAATCGGGCTGGGAGCGCTCTCAGAGCGTGGGGGCTACAGATATCCTGATCCGCACCGGAACGTACATCGCACGCCGCACACTCCACGCCGCAGACCGCACACCGCAGCCCAGCCGAGCCCACACAGCCGAGGAGCGCCCGCCTTGCCCGAGCAGACCACGGGGCCCCGCCCCACGCTGGAAGCCGTCGCCGCTCGCGCCGGCGTGTCCCGCGCCACGGCCTCCCGGGTCGTCAACGGGGGCGCGGGCGTGCGCCCTCCGCTGGTCGAGAAGGTGCGCAAGGCCGTCGAGGAGCTCGGTTACGTACCGAATCACGCCGCCCGCACCCTGGTCACCCGGCGCAACGGCGCCGTGGCGGTGATCATCGCGGAGCCCGAGTTCCGGGTGTTCTCGGACCCGTTCTTCGAGCAGCAGGTACGGGGCATCAGCCGCGAGCTCACCGCGCACGACGCCCAGCTGGTGCTGCTGTGGGTCGAGGGCCCGGGCGACCACGACCGGATCGCCCGCTATCTCGGCGGCGGTCACGTCGACGGCGCGCTCGCCTTCTCGCTGCACAACGACGACGCGCTGCCGGCCGTCATCGACCGGACCCGCATTCCCGTCGTCTTCGGGGGCCGGCCCGCGACGGGTACGAGTCCGTCCGTGCCCTTCGTCGACTGCGACAACCGCGGGGGCGCCCGGGAGGCGGTACGCCACCTGGTGGATCTCGGCCGCCGGACCATCGCCCACATCTCCGGTCCCGAGGACCAGACGTCCGCGCTCGACCGGATCCACGGCTATCGCGACGTCCTCATCGACGCCGATCCCACCCTGCTGTGCCGGGGCGACTTCACCGAGGAGAGCGGCGCCCGGGCCATGGCGGAACTCCTCGACCGGCGTCCGGACGTCGACGGGGTGTTCGTCGCCAACGACCTGATGGCCTCGGGTGCGTTGCTGACCCTGCGGGAGCGCGGTGTGCGGGTGCCCGAGGATGTGGCCGTCGTCGGTTTCGACGACATGGACTCGGTGGTCGGCAGGACCTCTCCGGCCCTGACGACGGTGCACCAGGACATCGAGGGCATGGGCCGGCTGATGGTGAAGCTCCTGATGCGGCTGCTCGACGGGACCGGGCCCGAGATCCCGCCCTCCGTGATCACCCCGACGTCGCTGGTACGCCGCGACTCGGCCTGAGGCCCGAGGCCCGAGGCCCGAGGCCCGAGGCCCGAGGCCGGAACACGGAACTCGGAGCACGCAGCACGCAGCACGTAGCACAGGGCACGGAGCAGGAGCAGGCGCGGGACCACGCGGGGACGGCGGGCCCGGGTGAGGAGGAACCCGGACCCGCCGCCTTACCCCGAAGGAGTCCCCCGAGGATCGGGGTCAGTCGAACGGGATGACGACCACGGACCGGTCCGTGCCCGTCTGGACGCGTGCGTCCCCGTTCCCGATCGCGCCCCAGACCTCCAGCCGTACGGTCCCGCCCTTCAGGTTGCCGAGCGTGCCGGTCGCGGACTTGAGGCCGCGGGACTGGGCGTACTCCTCCCAGCCGGTCACCGGGTCGGTCGCGAAGTACTGGTACGTCTCCGTCCGGTCGAAGGTGCCGTCACCGGTGAGGTCGTAGCTGATCCGGGCCTGCTGGCCGAGCCCGACGGCCGTACCGGCGTCCACCTGGAGCCGGAAGGCGGTGGCGCCGCCCGCCTTGAGCGTGCCGTTGACTCCCTTGGCCTCGTAGACGAGCGGCCGGTTCGGTGCGCCGTCGTAGTTGCCGCCCTGGGCCGAGGCGACGGTGTCGCTGCCGGCCGTGGCGCCGGTGGCCGTGGTGAGCGTCCCGCCGGTGCGGAGCTGGAAGGTGTTCCCGGTGCCCGGCTCCGGCTCGGGGTCCGGTCCGGGGCCGCCCGCTCCGGTGCCGGTGGCGGTGGAACGCGCGGGCACGGAGAGGGACTTGCCGTCGGAGAAGGTGACGGTACGGGCCGTCGAGCCGTGGTTGTGGGCCACGTACGTCCGTGTGCCGTTCTTGGCGAAGACGGCCGACGTGGGGATGGATCCGGTGACCGTCGCGTCGGGTGCGCCGAGCGTGTCGAGGGCGGTCAGCCAGTGGTAGGTGTGGGCCTTGGACTCGCCCGCCTCAGGGGTGTAACCGGCGTTCCCCGCGTCCCACTTGGCCTTGGCGGCGGCGGGGTCGGCGAAGGACTGGAACTCCCAGAGGATGTCGCGCCATTCGACGGCGGGTCCGCCGTTCTCGCGTTCCATCTCGGCGATGTTGCGCCGGACGGCGTCCTTGTGTCCGCCGAGGTGGAGCGAACCACCGGTCACCGGGAGGACGTTGATGCCGTGGATCTCCTCGGGGTTGGCGGTCCACCAGGTGGAGTAGGCGGCGCCGCTGCCCCACACCATGCCGACGGTGTCGTGCTGGAAGGAGCCGGGGAAGACCTGCTGGTCGGCGTCGAACCAGTACTGGGCGATGGCCTCGCCCTCGGTGGTGAGCAGATAGGTGCCGAGGTCGCGGAGCTGGGTGTTGCCGGTGGCCGAGCCCCAGAGGACGAGGGCGGCGCTGAGGTTGGTCGACTCGGAGGAGGACTCCTGGTTGTTGCCCGCGGCGAAGCCCTGGTGGCCGCTGGCCCAGCTGTGTCCCGCGTAGACGTCGAAGCCGCGGAGGAACGGGAAGGCGGTGTCGGTGCGGCTGGGGTTGGCGGTGTCGCGGACCAGGGTCTTGACCATGGCGCCCCAGGCGGAGTCGGCGGCCCAGGCCGTGTCGTACTGGGCGACGACGGCGGCGGCGTACACGTAGTAGCCGTAGTGGAAGTGGTGGTCGTTGAGTTCGGTGTCGCTGCCGTACGAGGCCGGGTAGCCGGTGAGGGTCTTCCAGGCGTTGTCGTACGAGAACTCGGTGGCGCCGCCCGCCGTGAACCACTCCTGGAGCCGGCCCTTGATCAGGCCGAGGAGCTTGTCGCGGGTCGCGGTCTCACCGATCTGGTCGGCGAGCGGGACCAGCTGGGCGAGCTTGCCGAGCGCCTTGCCGGTCCAGTAGGTGTCGACGGCTCCGGAGAAGGGGTCGGCGGAGTTCGCGACCTCGTTCAGGTAGCCGCGCAGGCGCGCGGTGTCGGCGCCGGTGCCGCCCGGGAGTCCGGGCAGGGTGGCGGCGGCCTGCTGGGTGGTGGTGAAGCTCGCCGACTCCCGGACCTTCATCGTGCCGCGGGGCGAGACGTAGGTGTACGGGGTGAGCGGGTCGGTGGTGTGGAGCCACTGGTGCCGGTAGAGGGCCTGGAGGGCGCCGCGCTCGGTGCCCTCCTTCGCCTCGGTGGTGAGGGCGTAGGTGGCGCGGACGGTGCCGGCGTCGTAGCTCCAGTTCACGGTGGAGCCGGTGACGAAGCTGTAGGCGTACTTCCGGTAGGTGGCGAGCGCGTCGGTGGACGGCAGGACCGCGACGGAGAAGTAGTCCTTGCCGCCGAGGCCGGCGGTGATGGTGGAGCCGGAGACGTTCCAGTCGGTGCCCGTGGGCGAGAAGAGGGCGTAGTGGTGGCCCGCGACGGTGATGCCGAGGACGTTGCCCTGGTCGGCGAAGACGGTGGGTGCGGCGGCGGCGGTGATCCGGGCGTCGCCGCCGGTGCCCTTGGCGTATACGAAGGGCATGCCGTGGCCGATGGTGGTGCGCAGGGTGCGGGCGCCGTCGGACCAGTAGGGGGTGACGGTCCAGTCGGACCAGGCGTCGGCCTTGGTGTCGGGCGAGTTGAGCCCGGTGAGGCCGAGTGTGAGGTCGGCCTTGTGGGCGAACTCGTACTGCCGCCCGTCGCCGACGACGGCGGGGCTGGTGGGGTAGCCGACCTCGAGGCCGCCGGCGACGGCCTGGTAGGTGAGGGGGTGGCCGTACATGGGGGTGGAGTAGGGGTTGTCCCCGTACCGCTGGAAGGCGAGGGAGGACCACCAGTCGTTGGTGGGGACGGGTTTGCCCTGGGCGGCGGGGGTGACCTTGGGGGTGACCGGTGCGCCGGTGTTGGTGGTGGGGCCGGAGGTCCCGGCGGGGCGGGTGTCGGAGTAGCTTCCGGCGCCGGTGGGGACGGTGGCCGCTGCCGCGGGTGCGGCGGCGGGGCCGAGTCCCAGGGCGGCGAGCGAGGAGACCAGGATCAGCGCTGCGGCCGGCCTGGTGCGGGGGGCTGACATGTGTACGGCACCTCATGTCGTCGAGACGAGTGGGGGCACGGAGGGAATGCGTGGGGAGAGGGGCGGGGAGCGCCAAGAGAGCGCTCTCAAGTCGCCGGAAACGTAAAACCGCCGAAACGAGTGTGTCAAGAGATTGAACACAGGCGGGACTTGACGGCTCTTCTCGTCCGTTACGCCTTCGAGCCTTGACGGATGGACTCCATCACGGGCACGCTCCACCCGCATGCTTGAGAGCGCTCTCAGTCGCTCTCGTCCGTTCCGGAGCCAAGGAGGCTTCCCATGCCCATCGCCCGAGCCGCCACCACGACCGCCGCCAGGAGAGCCGCTGTCCGTCTGGGAGCGGTCGCGCTCACCGGGGCCCTGCTCGCCGCCTGCGGAGGAGCGTCGGACGACACGTCCGCCGACGGCGCGGGAGGCAAGGTCACGATCACCGTCGACCTGTTCGGCTCCTTCGGATACAAGGAGGCCGGGCTGTACGCCGAGTACGAGAAGCTCCACCCGGGCGTCACCATCAAGCAGACGGACACCGAGGACGAGGCCGACTACTGGAAGTCCCTCCAGACCCGCCTCGCCGGCAACGCCGGCCTCGCCGACATCCAGGGCATCGAGGTGGGCCGGATCGCCTCCGTCGCCCAGCAGCAGTCCGAGCGCTTCGAGGACCTGCGGAAGTACGGCGCGGACACCCTCAAGGACCAGTTCGCCCCGGCCAAGTGGGCGGCCGCCACCGGCAAGAGCGGCGAGGTCCTCGGCCTCGGCACGGACGTCGGCCCGGAGGCCATGTGCTACCGCACGGACCTCTTCAAGAAGGCCGGTCTGCCGACCGACCGCGACGAGCTCGCCAAGAAGTGGGCCACCTGGGACGGCTACCTGGCCCTCGGCAAGCAGTACAAGGCGAAGGCGTCCTCCGGCAAGAGCGCCTGGATCGACAGCACCGGCAGCCTCTACTCGATCATGATCGGGCAGGAGAAGGAGCGGTACTACGACGCCTCCGGGAAGCTGATCTGGGAGAACAACCCCGCCCTGCGCAACGCCTGGGACCACGCCGTCCAGGTCGCCCAGGGCGGGCTGAGCGCCAAGCTCGACCAGTGGTCCCCGCAGTGGAACCAGGCGTTCGCGGCCGGCTCCTTCGCCACCATCCCCTGCCCCGCGTGGATGCTCGGCTACATCAAGGGACAGGCCGGTGAGTCCGGCAAGGGCAAGTGGGACGTCGCCGCACTCCCCGGCGGCGCCGGCAACTGGGGCGGCTCCTACCTGTCGGTGCCGAAGGCCGCGGAGCACAAGAAGGAGGCGTACGAGCTGGTGAAGTGGCTCACCGCGCCCGAGCAGCAGACGAAGCTCTTCCAGAAGCAGGGCAACTTCCCCTCCGCCACCGGCGCGATCGAGAAGGTCTCCGCCGCGAAGGACCCGTTCTTCTCCGACGCCCCCATCGGGCAGATCTTCGGCGACGCGGCGAAGGCGGCCCCGGTCCAGGTGCTCGGCGTGCACGACCAGAACATCGCGCAGCAGATCACGAACGCGCTGAGCGAGGTGGAGCGCAAGGGGACCTCGCCCGAGAAGGCCTGGTCGAACGCCAAGAAGGGCGTCGAGAACACCATCGGCTGACCCCTGGCCGCCGGACCCGCTCTCTCCACGACTCCTCCACTCCCCGAAGGGCCGCACCGTGACCCTCACCGCATCCGAGAGCCCGGCGCCGCCGAGGCCGGTCCCGCCGCCCACGCGGCGGGGCTCCGCCCGGCGGGCCTGGCAGACGTTCTCGCCGTACGCCTACCTCGCCCCGTTCTTCACCCTGTTCGCCGCCTTCGGCCTCTTCCCACTGATCTACACGGCCTTCGTCTCGCTGTACCGGGTGGAGCTCCAGACGCCCGGCGACATGGAGTGGCGGGGCTTCGGGAACTACACCGCGCTCCTCGGCGACGAGTACTTCTGGCTCTCGCTGCGCAACACCTTCACCATCGGTGTGCTCTCCACCGTGCCGCAGCTGGTCATGGCCCTCGGGCTCGCGCACCTGCTGAACTACCGGATGCGCGGCCGCACCTTCCTGCGGACGGCGGTCCTCCTGCCGTACGCGACCTCGGTGGCCGCCGCCACCCTCGTCTTCGCCCAGCTCTTCGGGCGGGACTTCGGGCTCATCAACTACGCGCTCGGCGTGATCGGCATCGACCCCGTCGACTGGCAGAACGACACGGTCGCCTCGCAGATCGCCGTGTCCACGGTCGTCATCTGGCGCTGGACCGGCTACAACGCGCTGATCTACCTGGCCGGCATGCAGTCGATCCCGGACGAGCTGTACGAGGCCGCCGCGATGGACGGGGCCTCGAGGTGGCGCCAGTTCTTCCACGTCACGCTCCCGGGGCTGCGGCCCACGATCCTCTTCACCGTCATCGTCTCGACGATCGGCGCGACCCAGCTGTTCGGTGAGCCGCTGCTGCTCGAAGGCTCGATCTCGGGCGGCATCTCGCACCAGTACCAGACGCTCGGCCTCTACATGTACGAGCAGGGCTGGGGCTTCTTCCACCTGGGCCGGGCCGCCGCCATCGCCTGGGTGATGTTCCTTCTCATCGTGGCGGTGGTCGGGGCGAACGCCCTGATCGCGCGCCGCCGTTCCCGCAAGGAGGCCGGCCGATGACCGCGCCGATCGGCCCGGAGACGACCTCGGCCTCGCCCGTGCCCGTCGACCGGCCGACCGTACCCGAGGCCCCGGCACGCGCGCTCGTGCCTCGGCGCGGGAAGTCCGGGGCGGGCCGCACCATGCACGCCGGTCCGCTCGCGTACGGCATCCTGATCGTCGCCGTGCTGTTCTCCGCCTTCCCCTTCTACTGGACGATCGTCGCCGCGAGCCGCTCCAACTCCGAGCTGGCGCAGGTCCCGCCGACGCTGCTGCCCGGCCCGAACCTGATACGCAACTTCGAGGCGGTCCTCGAAGAGGCGGACATCGGCAAGGCGCTCCTCAACTCCCTCATCGTCTCCGGCTCGATCACGCTCGGCACCGTGCTGTGCTGCACGCTCGCCGGGTTCGCCTTCGCCAAGCTCCGCTTCCGGGGCAGGGGCGCGCTCCTCGCGATCACCGTCGGCACCATGATGATCCCGCCGCAGCTGGGGGTGATCCCGCTGTTCATGCTGATCGCCGAGCTGGGCTGGGTGAATCAGCTCCAGGCGGTGATCCTGCCGGGTCTGGTGTCGGCGTTCGGCGTGTTCTTCATGCGCCAGTACCTGATGCAGTCGCTGCCGGACGAGCTGATCGAGGCCGCGCGGGTGGACGGCGCGTCCACGGCGAGGATCTTCTGGTCGATCGTGGTACCGATCGCCCGGCCCGGCATGGCCGTGCTCGGTCTGCTGACCTTCATGGCCGCGTGGAACGACTTCTTCTGGCCGGTCGTCGCCCTCACCTCCTCCGAGCCCACCGTCCAGGTCGCCCTGCGCCAGCTCGGCGGCGGCTATGTCCACGACCAGTCCGTGATCATGGCGGGCACGCTGCTCGGCACGCTGCCCGTGCTGCTGGTCTTCGGCCTGCTCGGCCGGCAGATCGTCGGCGGAATCATGCAGGGCGCGGTCAAGGGCTGACCCCGACCCGTCCCGCTCCTCACGCCTCCCCAGACATCCCACTCTCACTCCAGGGAGTTCCCACCCCATGACCGCGCTCGACGCCCGCACCGACACCACGACCGCTCTGCGTTTCCCCGAGGGCTTCCGCTGGGGCACCGCCACGGCCGCCTACCAGATCGAGGGGGCCGCGGCCGAGGACGGCCGCACCCCCTCCATCTGGGACACCTTCAGCCGTACGCCCGGCAAGGTGCGCAACGGCGACACCGGCGACATCGCCGCCGACCACTACCACCGGCTCGACGAGGACGTCGCCCTGATGCGCCGGCTCGGAGTGACCGACTACCGCTTCTCGATCGCCTGGCCCCGCGTGCAGCCCACCGGACGCGGCCCGGCCGTGCGCCAGGGCGTGGACTTCTACCGGCGTCTCGTCGACCGCCTCCTCGACGCCGGCATCCGCCCCGTGGCGACCCTCTACCACTGGGACCTGCCCCAGGAGCTGGAGGACGCGGGCGGCTGGCCGCACCGGGAGACCGCGTACCGGTTCGCCGAGTACGCCGGCATCATGGCGGAGGCCCTCGGCGACCGGGTGGCGACCTGGACCACGCTCAACGAGCCCTGGTGCTCCGCCTTCCTCGGCTACGGCAACGGCGTCCACGCCCCGGGCCGCACCAGCGCCCTCGCCTCGCTGCGGGCCGCCCACCACCTCAACCTGGCGCACGGGCTCGCGGCGCGCACCCTGCGGGGTGCGCTCCCCGGCGCCGCGGAGGTGTCCCTGACCCTCAACCTCCATGCCGTACGGGCTCTTTCGGAGGCCCCCGAGGACGTGGACGCGGCCCGCCGGATCGACGCGGTCGGCAACCGGATCTTCCTCGACCCCGTGTTCCACGGCCGGCTCCCGGAGGACCTGATCCGTGACACGGCGTCGGTCACGGACTGGTCCTTCGTCGCGGACGGCGACCTGGCGACGGCGGCCGCGCCGATCGACTCCCTCGGCATCAACTACTACTCCCCCAGCGTCGCCGCGGCGGGCACCTCCGAGTCGCCCTCACCGTGGGCGGGCGCGGAGCGGCACGTCCGGTTCGAGCCGATTCCCGGGCCGCGGACCGCGATGGACTGGCCGGTGGACGCGGACGGGCTGCACGAGCTCCTGATCCGGCTGCGCGACGAGCTGCCGGACGTACCGCTGGTGATCACCGAGAACGGCGCCGCCTACGACGACTACGCCGACCCCTCGGGCCAGGTGAAGGACCCGGAGCGGGTGGCGTACCTCCACGCGCATCTGGCGGCGGTGCACCGCGCCCTCGCGGACGGCGCGGACGTCCGGGGGTACTTCCTCTGGTCGCTCCTGGACAACTTCGAGTGGGCGTACGGCTACAGCAAGCGGTTCGGCATCGTGCACGTGGACTTCGCGACGCAGCGCCGCACCCTGAAGGACAGTGCGCGCTGGTACGCGGAGGTCATCGCCAGAGGGGGGCTCGAGAAGGAGGCCTGAGGAGCCGTACGGGTGCCCGGTCCTACGTCCGCAGCGCGCCTGCGACGAAGTTCCGGGTCCACGGGACGGCCGACTCGATCGGGATGTACCGGTCGTCCGCCGGGAAGAAGTCGACGACCCCCGCCGCCCCGTAATTCGCCCAGAAACAGGTGGTCATGGGGAAGGTGTCGGTGACGTTCTGTCTGCAGGTGACGACGAGGGCGGTGTCCGTGACGGTCCGGGCCTCGCCGGTGAAGTCACGGCCGTCGCTCGTCGCGCTGTCCGTGGACGCGGCGAAGATCCTCTTCAGCGCGGCGGCGGGGTCGGCCACCTTCTCGTACAGGTGGGTCCTGGCCGTGAACATGGGCGCGGAGGCGGACATCGTGCCCTTGCGGAGGACGTTCCGCGGGCTGCCGAAGCAGGACACCTCGTCGGCGACGTCGTTGCTGTCGACCTTGATCTCCTTGAGGTCGTCGTCGCCGCTGATCCTCATGTCGAGGCCGCTGCCGTAGTGGAAGCCGCCGTCGCCCTCGTCGCAGACGAGGCCCTCCAGGGCCGGGACGGCGATGGCCTTGTAGCGGGTGCCCGGGTCGGCGGCGAGCTTTCCGGCGGGCGGAGCCCCGCCCGCCTCTCCTGCGGAGGGCTGCCCCGCGGACGCCTTCCCGGCCGGCGGCCTTCCGTCCGAGGGTCTGCCGTCCGGCTGTCCGCCGGAACCGCATCCCGCCACGGCGGACACCAGAACGACCGCGGCCACGACGGCCCGAACCCTGCTCATGTGGCGACTCCCCCGCGAAGTGGCGCTGACCCGGAACGATGATCAAGATCGCGGTGATCATACGGGCACGCGGAGAGGGTGCCGCGACACCCCCCTCGGGTACGCGGCACCCTCCGTCACTTTTCGGCCAGGGTCACAGGCGCTGCCACAGCGCGGGAACGTTCGACGGCTCCCAGCCGGTCTGGGCCTGGTGGCCCTGGAGGCAGCGGTAGCTCGCGCCGCCGTAGGTGACCGTGTCCCCGGCCGCGTAGACCTTGCCCGCCGCCCACGTGCCGCCCGGCTCGGGCTCGCCCGGACCGGGGCCCGGGTCGACACCGGTGGTCTTCAGGGTGAGGCCGTAGTTCTGCAGCAACGGGTTCAACGGCTGGAAGAAGGTGGTGCCGCCGCTGGAGCAGTTGCCGGAACCGCCGGAGGTCACCCCCTGGGCCTGGCTCCCGGAGATGTACGAGCCGCCGGAGTCGCCGGGTTCGGCGCAGACCGTCGTACGGGTCACGCCGGAGATGGTGCCCTCGGGGTAGGTGACGCTCGTGTTGTGCTGCTGCACGGTGCCGCAGTGCCATCCGGTGGTCGAGCCGGAGCGGCACACGGAGGAGCCGACGGGCTGCAGGACCGAGCCGGTCACCTGGACGTTCGCGCCGCCAGAGCCCTTCACGTACGGGGTCGAGGTCCAGTTGGCGTTCGCGGCGACCCAGGCCATGTCGTTGCCGGGGAAGACCGAGCCCTGGAAGCTGCCCTGGGCCACCTGGTTGAAGCCGCTGGTCGTGGTGCCGGCGCGGCCACAGTGACCTGCGGTGGCGAAGCCCTGCGTGGTGCCCCGTGTCACCGGGAAGCCGACCGAGCAACGGCCGCCGCCCCCCATGTAGTACGCGTCGCCGCCCCGGATGTCGTACAGCGGGCGGGGGGCCTCACCACTGCGGACGATCCGCACCAGCCCGCGCGGGACCCCGGTGGCCGTGACCAGCCGTGCCCCGGCGCCCGCCCTGATCTCCTCGACGACCAGGACGTTGGCGCGGAGGTCGACATAGCGGACGGGCGCGTCGGTGGTGGCCGACCGGTCCAGGGCCGTCTTGGCCTGCTCCAGGGCGGTCAGACTGTGTGTCACGAGCCGGGCCCGGGCGCCCGTGGCCCGTATCGCGGCCGCGTCGGCGGCGCGGGTGGTGGCCACGGTCAGGGTGCCGGCCTCGGCGCCGTCCACCCACGCCCCGGCGAAGGCACCGCCCAGGCCCTGGCGGAGCCGGGCGGCGGTGGCACCCGCCTCGGCCTCGTTGGCGAGGCGGGTCAGGGCCTGGGAGCGGCTGAGTCCCAGGTCACGCTTCATGGCGTCGAGCAGCTCGGGCCGGGCGGATTCGGCGCCGAGAGCCCGCGCCGCGGTCCTGACGGCCGGGGTGCGGTGTCCGTCGTCCGGGGCCGCGGCGGCGGCCCCGGCCTGCAGCCCGGCCAGCGCCATTCCGGCGGCGACAAGGGCGGTACACGCCGCGCGGGCGTGTCGTCGGAGCATGGGGAGTCTCCTCGGTCGTCGAGACGGGGTTCCGGGTGGGGATCTGCTGGAACCGTAGGCATCGCGACGAGGGGGCGGCAGCTGTCGGCCGGCCCCTGCCATGGCGTTATGGGTCATGCCGGGGGCGCCCCCGCCGGCGGCACGAGGGACGCGTCGCCGCGGCCGCCCTCCCCGGCCGAAGGAGCGGGCATCCGGCCCGCGCTGGTCGCCAGCGCCTCGGCGTGGGCGGCCCGGGTGTGCCCCAGGACCGCGGCGGACCGGCCCGCCGCACGCCCCTCGGGATGCCAGCCGAGCAGGTGGCGCCACATGAGCGGAGCACCGGCGAGGGGACGGGTGACGAGACCCGGGGTGACGGGGAAGGTGGCCCGGCACAGCCCGACGGCCCGGCCCACCTGCACCAGGTGCACACAGGAGGCGGTGTCCGTCTCGTACACACAGGCGGGAGTGAACCCCGCCCGTACGCAGGCGGCCGCGAAACAGTCGCCGAAGCAGCCGTCGCCGGGCACGTCGGTCCAGGCCTCCGCCGCCAGTTCGGCCAGGTCGATCTCGGTGCGCGGCGCCAGCGGATGGTCGGCGGCCAGCATCACGTACACCGGGTCCCGGGCCACCTCCGTCCACGCCAGCCGTCCCGCCTCGGGCGGGCCGCTCTCCCCGCAGACGCCGACCAGGGCGAAGTCGAGCCGCCCGTCGGCGACCCCGCCGGCGATCTCACGCTCCGACCACGAGATGTACGTGCTCACCGAGGCCCCCGGGTCGGTGCGCGCGATGCGGTCGACCAGGCCCCCGAGCAGCGGGCCGTGCGTACCACCGAGCCGATAGCCCTCCGCGCCCTCGCGGGCGAACCGCACCGCCTCCTCCTGCAACTCGCAGACGGCGGGCAGCACCACCCGGGCCCGGTCGAGCACGAGGTCCCCGAGCGCCGTGGCCCGGACGCCCTCCCGTCCCCGCTCGAACAGCGCCCCGCCCAGAGCCCGCTCGATCCGCTTGAGCTGAGCGCTCAGCGCCGGCTGCGCGAGCCCGAGCGCGGTCGCCGCACGCGTGAGGCTCCCCGCGTCCGCGATGGCCCGGATCGTCTTGAGGTGCCTCAACTCCAAGTCCATACCGAGAGCTTGACGCCCCCACCCCCGGCGGTCCAGACCAAAGCGCGGCCGAGCGCACGGGCCCCTCGCCTGCCCCCTCCTCTCACTTCCGCCGGGCGGAGGGCGTGAGCGAGGACGCCGGCGCGGCAGACCACCGGGCCGAGCCCTCAGGTCGCGGGGAACGGCCCAGGTCACGAAGGACGACGGCGCCCCGCACCGGGGGAACCGCCGAGGTACACCCGTCGTCCCCAGGGGCGAAGGGCACCGGACGGACGTGTGCGAGCATGTCCGCCCACGCAGGGACAGCTGTACGGATGCGCCCATGGACGGTCGGACGTCCGGGGCGCGGAGGACGCTCACTTACGAAAGGCAAGGGGTACGGGTGGCGGTCACGCTCGCGGAGGAGATCATGCTGCTGTCGCTGGACGACGAGTCCGGGGCGGCGAAGGAACGGCAGTCCGCCGCATGGGCCGTCTCCGGCGGCATGCTGCTCGATCTCGTGCTCGCGGGGCGCGTGTCGGTCGACGACGGGCGCATCCGCGTGACGGACGCGACGCCCACCGAGATACCGCTGCTCGACGAGCGGCTGCGGCAGCTCGACACCTGGTGCGCCAAGAAGGGCCGGGCGCCGAAGGTCACCGACTGGCTGACGAAGGACCACACCAAGGCCGTGAAGGCCACGGTCGAGAGCCTCTGCGAGCGCGGTCTGGTGCGCGAGGAGCAGCACAGGGTGCTGGGCCTCTTCCCCGTCACCCGCTACCCGGAGGCGGACGGCTCCGCCGAGCGCGAGCTGCGGACCCGTCTGCACACGGTGCTCCGCGACGGCCCCACCCACCACGCCCGCACCACGGGTCTCCTCGCGCTGATCCACGGCGCCAAGCTGCACCGTCTGGCCTTCCCCGACGTACCGCGCGACGAACTCGTACCGCGCCTGGAGGAGCTCACGGCCGGCCAGTGGGCCGCCGAGGGCGTACGCCGGGCGATCCGCGACATGCAGGCCGCGATGCTCGCGGTCACGGCCGCCACGGTGGTGGCGGCCACGAGTTAGGCACGGCGCGAGCGGGTCCCGGGGCGGGGCAACGGGGCGGCCTTGGGGCACGGCGGGAGCGGGATCTCGGGGCACTGCGGGGGGGTGGACCCGGGGCGGGCCCCCACGGCCCGCCCCGGGTCCGGTCTGTGCGGCGGTCGGACCTGCTCGTCCGTCACTTTCCCTTCCGCCACTCACGTATCGCTCACGTTTCGCTAACGCCTCGGGCCTCGCCGGGCCCGCGTCATCGGCCCGACCCACTCGCCCCACTGGGCGCAACCCCCTCAGCCGTCCGCAGCCGTATGCAGCCGTCCGCACGTATGCGGAGTGCCGGGTTCACCGGTGCGCCGAGGGGCCGGGCGGTAGTCTGCTCGCCTTTCCGAACACGTACCCGAATCCCTTCAGTGAAGCGAGCGGAGCCGATGACCGAGCTGAGCCGGACCTACGTGGACGAGTGCCTGCGCGACGGCGGCGGACTCGCCGATGCCGTGGCCCGGGCCGAGTTGCCCCCGGCGTTCGAGGCGGCCTGGCGCCCGCACCTGCTGCCCCGGCCCTGGTTCGTACGGGCCCCGGAGACGGCCGCCTTCGCGCGGGACCTGGAGGGTCTGTTCGACCTGCTCGTTTCACTGCCGCAGCGGCTCTTCGACGGTGACCTCGACCGTTACGCGTCGGAGGTCGGGATCGGACCGGCGCTCGTGGAGCTCCTCCGCCGGGGCGGTTCCGGAGTCCCCGCAAAGTTCGGCCGGGCCGACGCGTACCACGACGGCTCCTCGTACAAGCTCCTGGAGTTCAATCTCGGGAGTGAGGTCGGTGGCCTCGACATGGCCGTGTTCAACCGAGGGCTGCTGCGGGTGCCGGAATTCGCCGACTTCGCGCGCGTGCACCGGCTCGGCCATGTGGACATCGCCGCGCGGACGGCCGCCGTCCTGCGCGACCGGGCCGAGCCCGCACTGTCCGGTGGGGGAGAGCCGGTCGTCGGGCTGATCGAGGGGCGCGGCGGAGTCGCCCCGTACGGACGGCTGATGCGGGCCACCGTGGAGGCGATGGCCGAGCAGGGCCTCGACGTGCGGATCGGTGAGATCGGCGACGTACGGACCCGGCCCGACGGCAAACTCACCCTGGACGGCACCCCGCTCGATCTGGTGTTGCGGAACTTCGCGGCGAGCCAGCTGTTCGAGGACCCGGTGGGTCCGGACGTGGCGGAGCCGTTCTTCCGGGCGCATGCGGCGGGCAGGACGGTGCTGTTCACCTCGCTGGAGAGCGGCTTCTACGCGAACAAGAGCGCCCTCGCGCTGCTCACCGACCCCCGCTGGAGCGGTTCGTTCGACGCCGACGAGCGGGCCCTGGTCGACCGCGTCCTGCCGTGGAGCCGCGCGCTCCGCGGGCCCGGCGGTCCCTCCGATCTCGTCGACCTCTGCCGGGAGCGGAGGGAGCGGCTGATCCTCAAGCCGGGCGCCGGATACGGCGGACTGGACACGTTCGTCGGCTGGGAGAGCGCTGACGCCGCGTGGGACAAGGCGCTGGGCATCGCCGTCGAACGCGGCGGCTACGTGGCGCAGGAGCGGGTCGTGCCACGGCCCGAGCCGGTGTACGACCCGGTGACGGGAACCGTCGACGACTGGGTCGCGGCCCTCGGGATCTTCCTCACCGACGAGGGGTACGCGGGCACGCACGCGCGGGCCAACCGCGCCGACGGGGGCGCGATCGTCGGAATGAGCAGCAACCCGGACACCAGGATGGTCGGTGTCTTCTCGCACCCGTGACGAGGATTCCCCGGAACGGAGCCCGTCGGATCGGGCAGGCGTGGATCAGCGCGGATCGTCCTTCTTCCAAGGGCCGACGCCGAGCTTCCCCGTCGTGCCGATGTCGAACTCGGGGACCACCGTGACAGGAGCGGCGCCCGGCTTCGCCCACACGCGCGCGTAGGGGGCGTTCACGGGGTCGCCGTCTCCGGCCTCGACGGTGTTGCGCCACACCAGACCGGCGTGGGCGCGCTCGCCCGGCTTCAGCACGAGCCGCTCCGGCGGCCCGTCGGCCCCGGTGCTCCCGGCGACGGCATCGCCGCCCCGGACGATCGACACGCCCCCGACAAGGTCGCGCTCCTCGTCGCGGATCTCGACGCGGGGGTAGCCGTGCAGCGGGTACGGCCGGGTCCCGCAGTTCTCCAGATGGAGACCGACGACGCGCAGCCCCATCGCGGCGTCGCCGTCGTCCGCGTACACGCGCACGCCCGCGGGCGGACAGGCGCCGCCCTCGCTCGGGGCCTCGGAGGTCGGGAAGCTCCGCACCCGCACGACCTTCACCCGCACCTTGCCGCCCGCGTCCGAAGGGATGCCGACGGCGGTGACGGTACGCCGGACGGTCTTCCCCGGAGCGACGGCCCGCAGTGTCTCCTCCACGTTCGTGAGCGCCTGGCCCGTCTCCGACAGGAACCCGAACGTGACGACGTACGTGAAGGGCTCGGTCTCCTGGCTGGTGACGGAGTACGACGCACAGGGGCGGGCGGAAGCGCCGCTTCCTCCGCCGCCGGTACCGATGACCGTGACACCGTCCTGGGCGGGTGAGGCGGATACGTCCGGTACGGCGGCGTCACGCGCGGGGGTGTGCGCGCCGGGCCCGCACACCGGCGGCGCTGTGGCCTCACCGCCGCCGGCTCCCTGCTGTTCGGTTCCACAAGAGGTGCACAGGAGGAGCCCGGCGACGACGACGGCGGGGCGGGTGAGGCGGGTGAGGCGCATTCGAACAGTCGATCAGGACCGGGCCCACCCGTCCATGGCGGAAGTCACCCTGCCGGTCACAGGCCTGTCACAGGCCTGTCACAGGATCAGTAGCCCCTCTCAGGGGCCTCCTTTCCCCGCCCGGACTGGACTCCGGGCCGAGCACCGCTGCGGCACCGACCGCTCCTTCCTCTCCCGACCAGGCGTTTCCGACCGAGCTCAGAAGTACCTCAAGTCCCTTGTCCGAACAATCCGTCGACGGCAAGGTGGGCTGCGCCATCGACCAATGGCCCGAGGTACCAGGGGGACACCACATGAGGTTCGGACGCATCCGCCTTTCCGCGTGCACCGTTGCCGCGCTGCTCACAGGGACGGTCGCCTGCACCACCGACGGCGCCGGGGCGGCCGACGTCGCCCGGCACACCGTCGACACGGCATGCCGCGGCGGCTCGTACACATGGTTCGACATCGACCGGCGGGACGTGCTGACCGGCGTCGGTCAGAAGCAGAGGATCGGCAAGGGAGGCGGTCCGCTCACGAACAGGCTGTCGCCGCTCCGTACACCGGCTACCGCCGTCACGTTCGAGAAGGGCCCACGGGCCGACCCGGACGCCACGCTCAGCTCGCTCGGCGACCACATCGGGGAAACGAACGCGACCGACGGTGACGGCTACGGGTTCGCGGACGTCCGCAGGCCCGCACCCGAGCTCGTCTCGAACACGACCACCGTCAGCGACGCCGGAACCTACGTGGAGTACGCCTGGGTTCGGCAGATCACCGGCGACTTCCAGTACACCTGCGGCGGCAAGCGGGCGGCGGGCCGCGCGATCGGCTGGACCACCGACGGTTCGGGCATCCTGGAATGCTCCACACCGATCGACATCGCGGTGGCGGGAGAGCCGGCTCCGGAGGCGGCGCGCCTGTCCTGCGGCGCCCAGAGCCCCGCGGCGAAGGTGAGAAGGCCTGAGTCGCTGGTGTCGTACCGCACGTGAGAGCGGCGTTTTCGCTGGTCAGACGCGGGGCGCGTGATCCCGGTCGGCCCGTTCCGGGTCTGCCGCCCTGGCGGGGCAGGCCTGGCCGGCCCCGCCAGCGGCGCCTGGCGTGGGTGGCGTCGGGAGCCGGGGAAGTGGGGCGTGGGGCCACGCCGCGGTGCCGCCATCCGCGGAGCGGGCCGACGTCACCGCGTCACGGTCGCCGCTCGAGTACGCGTACTCATCCCTTGCGGGTCATCACCGGGTGCGTCATTGCCTTCGCGCATGGGCCGCCCCGCGATCTACCCTTCCGGCCATGACGTCACACGAGGCACCTGAAGGCTCTCGGACCGCTCCCGGTGGTGCCGGGCCGGTGATCCGGCAAGAGACCGCCGACGATCACCGAGATGTGCGCGAGGTGCATACGCGCGCCTTCGGTGACGGCGAGCGGGTTCCCGGGCTCGTGGAGGCACTTCGCGGTGCGGAGGCCGCGCTGGCGCCGTTGTCCTTCGTCGCCGTCGTCGACGACCGGGTCGTCGGACATGTCCTGCTGAGCGCGACGCGGTTGGACGCTCCGCGACGGGTCGTGGACGTCCTGTCGCTGTCACCGCTGGGCGTGGTCCCGGAGTTCCAGCGCCAGGGCATCGGTACCCGGCTCGTCGCCCATGCCCTCGACGCGGCCGACCGTCGGGGCGTGCCGTTGGTGTTCCTGGAGGGTTCCCCGCACTACTACGGCACGCGCGGCTTCGAGGGCGCCGGCCCGGTGGGCTTCCGTTCGCCGTCCCTGCGTATCCCCGAAGCCGCGTTTCAGGTCGCCCGGCTGTCCGCCCACGAGCCGTGGATGACGGGCACGTTCGTCTACTCGGACGTCTTCTGGGCCTTCGACTGCGTCGGCCTGCGCGACCCCGAGGCCGATGCCGGGACGACGGTTGCTGCGGGCGGGATTCACGATCGGCCTGGTCCTGACCTCCCTCCTCGGGATCGGCTCGACGGCGCACGCGGCCCCCGGCAGTTTCGCCGCCGCGTCCGTCCACGGCGGCGGGACGGGCGCGACGGGGGCCAAGGCGATGGGCGGGATCTCCTGGTACATCCGCTCGGTCACCCTGACCTCGGTCAAGTTCTACATCGCCCCGCACGAGTGCGCCCACTTCACCGTCGAGGCCTGGCAGGGCGGCACGATGGTCGACTCCTTCGAGACCGGTCAGCTGTGCGCGCAGTCGACGGGGTGGTGGAACTCGTACGGCGACATCTCTCTCGACGGCAGCTGGGTCTCCGGCGGCATCACCGAAGTCGTGATCGACGCGTACGACGACACCCACAAGGGCCACGCGTGGGCGGACTGCACCCGCACGGCCTCGTCCTGTTCCACCTGGCCGCGCTGACGGGGGATCTCGCGTCGAGGCCGCGCACATGCTCTCCGCCGAGGTGGTGGTCCGCGTCGTGGCCGGGACCGATCAGACCAACGTTCCGATGGCCGCCCACTTCGCGAGGGTCGGCTACCCCGTCGCCCAGGCCGAGCCGCTCGACACCGGGAGGTACGAGGCGGGGTCGGGGCGCTCGCTCACTCGTGCGAAGGTGCGGATACGCTCGTCGGCATGCCGAACCGTGTTCCGTTCAATGAGGCGCTTCGTGCCGCCGTGGGTACTCCTGAGCAGGCCACACTCCTGGACAGCAGTCCGCGGTCCCGGGTGTGGCGGGTGACGCCGGCCGACGGACGGCCGGTGATCGTCAAGCAGATCACCGACGTCGGGGACGCGGGCGCCGACGCGGACACGCGCTTCGCGCGGGAGCTCGCCGGGCTGCGCCTGGCGGGGCGGGCCTCCGGGCCCGCCGTGGCCCCCGAGGTGCTTGCCACGGACCCGTCCTCGCGGGTGATGGTCCTCGAATACGTGGACGACCTCGGCAAGAAGGACGACTGGATGCCGGGGTACGCCGAGTCCCTCGCCCGGCTGCACGCCCTGACCGAGCCGGCCGACGCGGGCGCGCTGCCGGTCCTGTCGGGGCCCACGGCCTCCGACGCGGAGTCCTTCCTCACCCTGGCCAGGGCGCTCGAGGTGCCCGTACCGTTCTCGGTTTCGCATGAACTCGCCGGTCTCCTGGAGCGGTTGGATCCCACCCGGCACCATGCGCTGCTGCACGGCGACCCGTGCCCCGGCAATGATCTGCGCACCGCCGACGGCGTCCGCTTCGTCGACTTCGAGCGGGCCTCGCTCGGCAACGGCCTGGTCGAACTCGCCTACTTCCGCATCGGCTTCCCCACCTGCTGGTGCGCCCTGTCGGTCTCCGCGGCCCCGCTCGCGGAGGTCGAGGACGTCTACCGGAGCACCTGGCGCGGCCTCACCGGGACGGATGTGCCGGGTGACCTCGCCGACGCGTGCGCGGGCTGGCTGATCCAGGGCGACGCGCTCGTCGAGCGGGCCCATCGCGGGACGGTCGACCATCTCGCCCGGGTGCCCACCGAGGACTTCGAGTGGGGTCCCGTCTCCGCCCGTGAGCGACTCGTCCACCGCCTGGGTGTGGTGGCCGACATGACCCGCGACCACGATCGTCTGCATGCCTTCGGCCGTCTCAGCTCCGCCCTGGCCGACCGCCTGCTCGTGTGCTGGCCGAAACTGCGTCCGCTGCCCTCGCAGGACACCCGCCCTTGGTTCTAGGCCTGTTCGAGAGGTCGCTGGAGGACTGATCCCTTGAGCGCGCCCTGGCCGTCGGATCGTGAGCCGGGATCGGGGACGGGGCAGGCGCCGGGCTCAGCGGTCGGCTGCGCGGTCGACGCGGGTGCGGGTGCCGGCGGTGCGGGCCGAGCAGGCGTAGGGGTCCCGTCCGGGTGGAGTGTCGCCGCCCCGACCAGCAGGAGTTCCAGGGCGAAGGGGTAGCCGCTGTCGCGCATGTCCGCGGCGAGCAGCGGGAACGTCGCGGCGATGTGGGGATGGGTGTCGGGCGGCAGTTTGCCGTACACCGCGTGCCAGACCTCCGCCTCCCCCACCCTCGCGGCCGCCGGCAGGGCGAGCGCGGCGGCGTCCTGGGCGGCGAAGGCGAGGGCCTGGTCGACGAAGGCGTGGTAGATCCGCACCGCGAGGGCGTCCGGGAAGCCCGCGGTGCGCAGGACGCCGAGGATGCGTTCGACGGCCCGGGTCTCGTGGGAGCGCCCCGTGGTGCGATGGGCCGCGAGGAGGGCGGCCTGCGGGTGGGCCAGGTAGCGGGCGTGGATCCGGTGGCCCATCGCGCGGAGGTCGGCGTGCCAGTCGCCGGTGGCGGTCCAGCCGTCCTGGGCGCGGCCGATGAGTTCGTCGGCGAGGGCGAGGAGCAGCGCGTCGGTGTTGCGGAAGTAGCGGTAGAGGGCGGTGGGGTCCGCGCCGAGCGCGGCGCCGAGCCGGCGTACCGAGAGGGCTTCCGCGCCGTGCTCCTCGACCAGTCGCAGGGCGGTCTCGACGATCAGGCGTTCCGAGAGGACGGCGCCCTGTTTGGTGGGGCGGCGCCGCCGTCGGCTGCCTTCGGGGATCACGCGTTCGACCATGCCGGGACCCTATGTCAGCGGTGGGCGTCCGCACGATCGACCTGTCTCGGCGATACGGATCACCGCAGATGTCCGAGGACGGATCGCATCGCCCGCTCCACGGCCGCACGGGACTCTTCGGTGGGGTCGACCAGCTCGAAGCTGTGGTGGCCGTGCGGAACGTCGACTATCTCGATGTCGGCCCCGTTCCCGGCCGCAGCGGCGGTCAGGAACTCCTCGACCGTCGCGGCGAAGGCCGGGTGCTCACGTCCGGCCCGGGTCAGGACGATCGGCGGCCCGTCCGCCGTACCCACCGCGTCGGCCGGCCGGAAGCGGGACTCCACCGTCCCCCAGCCGGGCGGCGGCGCCAGGACGGGGTAGGTCGCCGCGAGGCACCGCAGCCACGGCGGGGGTGCGGCGAGCCAGTCCGCGGCGAGCAGCCCGCCCGCGGAGAAGAACCAGAGCGCGATCCGCTCCCCGTCGACCCGAGGGTCGGCGCGGACGAGTGCGACGGCCTCGGCGAGGTCGTCGGCGGCCAGGGGGTAGTCGGCGAGGCCGTGGAGCCGGTGGTCGAGGGTCACGCCGACCGCGCCGAGGCTCGCCGCGTACCGCCCGTATCCGAGGAGGAAGGAGGTGTCCCGTGGGGTCGGCCGCTGGTCGGGGGCGACCGGGCCGCCGTGCACGAAGACGACGGCGGGCCTGGGTCCGTCCGCGTCCGGCAGGTGGAAGTCGACTCGTCCCCGCCGTTCGCGTGGCACCTCGGGTACGTCCAGGAGGAAGGGCAGGAGATGCGTCGGCCGCTCGTCGGCGCGCTCGGGCGCGACCACCCGGTGGCCCTCCCCCGCGGCCGCCCGGCGCAGCACCTCCGCCAGCTCCCCGGGAGCGGAGAGCATCGGCCAGTGGCCGGTGCCGAGTTCCAGGAAGCGCATCCGGTCGTCGGCGAGTGCCCGTAACTGCGGCGGCCCCACTGCCACCAGCATCTCCACCACGTCGATGCCGGCCCCGCCGGCGGTGCACAGGATGCCGGTGGTCGGCAGTGCGGCGGCCGCGCCGGTCAGCCTCAGCGGCTGGGTGAGGGTGCCCGCCGGCTGGGGTGTCGCGAGGCGCTCCAGCCGTTCCAGCGCTTCGGCGGGGACTCCCTCGGTGCTGCCCCAGCGGGACCAGCGGCCCGGCCCAGGCGGCGGCACCCGTCCGTCGGTCCCGTCGGCCGTGTCGCCTCCGCCCACCACCTCGGCCCTGTCCGCGATCCGTGCCCGTACCTCCGGGTCCGGTACGGACCGCACCGCCGGCTCGCCGTCCTCGGGCAGCCCCGTGTCCAGGGAGACGATCCGGGCGACGCGCTCGGGGCGCCGGTCGGCGGCGCCCAGGACGGGGTGGAGACCGTACCCGTGCCCCACGAGCACGACCCGGGGTGCGCCGATCCGGTCGATCAGCCGCACCAGGTCCTCGATGTGCGTCTCCAGATCGACGGCGGGTCGCGCCACGCCCCTCTGCCGGTCCCCCGTCCCCGTCAGGGGCTCCGCGTACGCCCCCGACATCCCCGTCAGGGTCACCGGGTACGCCTCCGAGCCCGCCGCCCGCAGCCGGGACACGGTCTCCTCCCACACCCAGCCACCGGTGAAGGGGCCCGGCACCAGCACGAACACGGCCATGATCGTCTCCTTGCGACTCCTGGGACTGTCCGGCCCTCACGCTAGGAACTCCCCCTGCGGGAGATTCAATAGGGAGCCGGACGACGGAAGGGGGCTCACACCGTGGTGTCCGACGGGCTGTGGAGCATCGGGGAGCTCGCCGAGCGGGCGGGCGCCACGGTGAAGACCGTGCGGTACTACTCGGACCGGGGGCTGCTGCCCGAGGCGGGGCGCAGCTCCGGCGGACATCGCCGGTACGGGCCCGAGGCCTTGGACCGGCTCCGGCTGATCCGCTCCCTGCGGGTGCTCGACCTGCCCGTTCCCGAGGTGGAGCGGGTGCTCGCGGGGGACGAGGTCCTGGAGGAGGTCGTCGCCGGGCAACTGCGGGAGCTGGGTTCCCGGCTGGCCGTGCTGCGCTGGCGCGAGGCCTCGCTGCGGCTGCTCCAGGACTGTCCGGCCGGGGAGCGGGCCGAGCGGCTGCGTCTGATCGGCGCGGTGTCCGTGCCGCCCGACACGGCGGCGCTCGCCCGGTTCTGGCGTCGGATCCTGCCGGTTCGGCTGCCGAAGCGCGTGGTGTCCGCGGTCCTCGACTCGGTGGTGCCCCCTCTGCCGGAGGAGCCCGGCCCCGCGCAGGTGCTCGGCTTCGCCCGGTTGCACGCGCTGGTGACCGATCCGCGCGTGGACCGTCCGGGGTCGCGCCCGGCGCCGCCGTTGCCGGACGGGGAGTACCGTCCGGCGGTGCTGTACGACGGTCTGGCGGAGGCGTACGGGCTGGCCGCGGCGGAGGTACGGGCCGGGCGCGCGCCGCAGGGCGGCGGGGCGTTGGACTGTTTCGTCGCCGCCTACGCGCTCGCGCGCGGGGAGGTGGACTCCCCGGACTTCCGGCGCGGGCTCCTCCCGCTGCTCGCCAGGAGCGACGGGCCCGTGATCCACCGTTACTGGAAGCTCGCCGCCGGACTGTTCCCTCCCGGCGAGCCGGTCCTCGGCGCCCTTCACCATCACCTCTCCGTCGCCCTCCACGTCCAGGTCGAGACGCGGGCCGGCTGAGGCTTCCCGTACGGGTCGAGGCGCGGGCCGACCGGCCCTTCCCGTACGGGTCGAGGCGCGGGCCGACCGGCCCTTCCCGTACGGGGGGGGCAGGCACGGGCTGCCGGCCCTCCGCGTACGGGGCGATGCTCGGGCCGACCCGCCCTTCCCTCATCGTGGGCGGTCTTTCGTCCACGTGGTGGGCGGCGGGGTGGCGGATCTCCGCACCTGCCCGGCGTCTCCGCAGGTCAGAGCCGTGCGTACGATGTGTCAGGTGGCGCAATGCTGCCGCAACACCAACAGGGGCACCCCGCCGCTACGTTCCTTCCCATGCCCGCCGAACCCGCTTCCGCCGCCCGCCCCGTCGCCGCCGCCCGCCGTCTGCGGCTGCGCGCGGACCGGGCACGGCAGCTCGCCGACCTGCTGCGCCACCAGATCCTGGCGGGTGGCTTCCCGGGCGGGATCCTGCCTCTCGAGGACGAGATCGCGGCCGACTACCGGGCCAGCCGGAACACCGTACGGCAGGCCCTCGACCTGCTGCGCGGTGAGCAGCTCGTCGAACGGCAGCCCGGGGTCGGCACGGTGGTGGTGTGCGAGAAGTATCCGCACGGCCTGGACCGGCTCCAGGGGCTCGCCGAGACCCTGCGTGAGCACGGGCGGGTCACCAACGAGGTCCGGACCGTCGGGCCGGTCGCCGCGCCGGGACCGGTGGCCCACCGGCTCGGGCTGCCGGAGCACACCGACGTGCTCTGCATCGAGCGGCTGCGGCGTCTCAACGGGCTGCCGCTCTCCCTCGACCTGTCGTATCTCCCGATGGACATCGGGAGTGAACTCCTCGGCTGCGACCTGGAGAACACGGATGTGTTCCGGCTCCTGGAGCAGCTGACCGGCGGCCCGCTGGGGCACGCCGAGATCACTCTGGAGGCCGTCAACGCCGACGCGCACTCCGCCGCCGTGCTCCAGGCCCCGCGCGGAGCCGCCGTCCTGATGCTGGAGCGGCTGACCTGTCTGCCCGACGGACGACCGGTGGACCTGGAGTTCATCCGGTTCCGCGGCGACCGCATCACCATGGGCGGCGTCCTGCGCCGCTCCCTCTGACCCCCTCCCCGCTCTGCCGAGCCCTTTCCTGGAGACAGCCATGCCTCTGGTCCCCCAGCGTGCCGACGTGCCCGTGACCATCGACGAGTCGAAGTGCATCGACGGGTGCACCCTCTGCGTCGACATGTGTCCGCTGGACTCGCTCGCGATCCGCCAGGAGGACGGCAAGGCGTACATGCACGTGGACGAGTGCTGGTACTGCGGCCCGTGCGCCGCTCGCTGTCCCACCGGCGCGGTCACCGTCAACATGCCCCTACCTGCTCCGGTGAAAGGCCCCACTCCGATGTTCCGAGACCGACGACGCCGACATGCGCGCGTAGGCGGCCCGCGCGGCGCGCTGACTCCCGCGCGGGGTCCGCGGGTCCGCCCCGTGGAGGCGCTGGGCGCGCCTCCGGATCGGACGATGTCCCCGGGACCTGCGCACCCGGACGTGTGGTGATCGGCGGCACTCGGGTGAGTGCGCGCATGGGGGGCGGTGGAGTGGGGAAAAGGCGCACGACGCTTGCAGCGAGCAGGACGACATGGAGGTGGTGCCGGTGTCGGGGCCGACGACCGGTGAGGCGGTGGGAGCGCCGTGCTGGCTGAGTCTCACGGCGCGGGATCTCGACGCGGCGGAGCTCTTCTACGGGGCCGTGCTGGGCTGGACGTTCCGGCGGGGCGGTGACGAGCGCGAGTACGCGGTGGCCCAGCTGGGCGACGCGCCGGTGGCCGGGATCGCCGCGGTGGCGGCCGAGCTGTCCGTGCAGGTGGCCTGGACCGCCTTCTTCGCCGTGGACGACGCCGATGCGGCGGTGGCGCGGATCCGGGAGCGCGGCGGCACCGTCGGCGTCGGGCCGGTCGCCTACCCTCCCCAGGGCCGCGCGGCGCTCGCCGCCGACCGGGAGGGCGCGGCGTTCGGCGTGTGGGAGGGGCGGCTGGAGACCCGTCTGCACATCGGCGAGCGATCGGCGCCCGCCTGGCTGGAGCTGCACACGCGCGACGCCTTCGAGGCGGCCGTGTTCTACGGGGAGGTGTTCCGCTGGGCGGACGGGAAGCCCGGCAGCTTCGAGGTGTCCTACGAGCAGGACAAGGTGGTGCTGCGGCGCGACGGCGAGGCGGTCGCCCGGCTGAACAGCGGGCCGGTCGATGCCGGTTCGCCCCGGCCGCAGCTGCGTCCGCGGTGGCTGGTGCGGTTCCGGGTGCCCGACCCGGAGGCGGCAGCGGCGGCGGCCGAGTCCCACGGCGGCTCGATCGTGCCCGGCGGGGACTGGGGCGGTGTGCGGGGCCCGGACGACATCGAGGGACGCCGCGCGGTGGTGGTGCGGGACCCGGAGGGGGCGCTCTTCGCGCTGGAGGCGACGGAGGGGCGGAAGGACTGAAGGCTGCGGGGCGAGGGCGGCTCGGGTCGCTCCCGCGTCCCCGCGCCGGCCGGCGGTGGGTGGCCCGGCGGTGGGTGGCCCGGCGGCGGCCGGCTGCCCTGGCCGCGCGCTGCCGCCGCGTACCCGCAAGCGGGCCGGTGTCAGCGCCGGCGAAGGCTGGGCCCGGCGCCCCCGGGCCGAGGGTCCAGGGGCGCCGGGCCCAAGGGGCCCGTCGGAGGCTCGCTCGCCTCAGGCGGTGGCCTCCGAGGCCGCGCGCGGCGTGGTCCCCGGCTCGGCACCGGAACCGGGCGCCTCGGCCGGGGCCGGCGCGGCGGGTCGGGCGGGGATCAGGGCGGCGACGACGGCGGCGACCAGGCCGACCCCGCAGCCGATGAGCATGGCGACGCGGAAGCCGTCCTCGGACGGCAGTGCGTGGCCGCCCAGGGTCGTGGTCATCTGGGCGAGGACGACTCCGATCACGGCGGCGGAGACGGATGTGCCGATGGACCGCATCAGGGTGTTGAAGCTGTTGGCCGAGGCGGTCTCCTCCTGCGGGACCGCGCCCATGATGAGGGCCGGCATGGCCCCGTAGGCGAGTCCGACACCGGTGTTGCAGATGAGGGTCACGACGAGCAGGCCCCAGGTGGAGCCCATCAGGGCGAGCGAGGAGCCGTATCCGACGGCGATGACCAGGGCGCCGAGGGAGAGCGTGACCTTGGGGCCGCGGGCGGCCGAGAGCTTGGCGCCGAGGGGTGCCAGGACCATCATCATCAGGCCGGCCGGGGCCATCCAGAGGCCCATGGCCATCATCGACTGGCCGAGTCCGTAGCCGGTGGCCTCGGGCAGCTGGAACAGCTGGGGGACGACGAGGGACTGCGCGTACATCGCGAATCCGACGAGGACCGACGCCATGTTGGTCATCAGGACGACCGGCCGGGCGGTGACCCGCAGGTCGACGAGGGGGTCACGGGTCCGCAGCTCCCAGCGGCCCCAGGCGAGCAGGACGACGAGCGCGAGGGCGAGGAGGCCGAGGGTGGTGGCGCTGCCCCAGCCCCAGCCGGCGCCCTTGGAGACGGCGAGCAGCAGGGCGACGAGCCCGACTCCGAGGCCGAGGGCTCCCGGCAGGTCGAAGCGGCCCGGGGCGGCGGCACGGCGTCCGGCGGGGGCGACCCGCCAGATCAGGAAGCCCACCACGAGGCTGAGTCCGGCGGCGACCCAGAAGAGGACGCGCCAGCTGGCGTTCTCGGCGACGGCGGCGGAGAAGGGCAGGCCGAGGGCGCCTCCGACGCCCATGGAGGCGCTCATCAGGGCGATGGAGCCGCCCAGCCTCTCGGGCGGGAGGATGTCGCGCAGCAGACTGATGCCGAGCGGTACGACGCCCATGCCGAGGCCCTGGAGGCCGCGTCCGACGATCATCGGGACGACGGAGGAGGCGAGCGCGCAGACCACCGAGCCGGCGACGAGCGGGATGACGGAGGCGAGGAGGACCCGCCGCTTGCCGAGGGTGTCGCCGAGCCGGCCGGCGACGGGGGTGGCGACGGCGCCCGCGAGCAGGGTGGCGGTGATCACCCAGGAGGCGTTGGACGGGGTGGTGTCGAGCAGCTTCGGGAGGTCGCCGATGAGCGGCACCACCAGGGTCTGCATGAGTGCGGCCACGATGCCCGCGAGCGCGAGGACGCCGACGACGCCTCCGGGTCGGGCGTCGGGCTTGGAGCCGTCCACGTGTTCTCCCTAGATCGTCCGTGGTGTCGTCCACCACAGGTCGATATGCATCATGCACACTGATGGCCTCATGCACAAACTATGCACGATGCACATATGATCGCGACGAGAGACAATGGCCCCATGGACAAGCCCGAGGACAAACCCCTCCACCTGGTCGAATTCGAGACCATGCTGCTCGGCCGGCACGCCCATCTGTACGCGCCCCGCTCCCGGGCCGCCGGCGGTCACCTCGACCGCAGCGCGTACGTCCTGCTGAGCCGCATCCGGATGCACGGGCCGATGTCCATCGGGCAGCTCAGCGAGGCCTTCGGGCTCGACGCCTCCACCCTCAACCGGCAGACCGCGGCGATGCTGCGCGCCGGTGTCGTGGAGCGCATCCCCGACCCGGACGGCGGGATCGCCCGCAAGTTCCGCATCACCGAGGAGGGCGAGCGGCGGCTGGAGGCCGACCGGACCTCGAACGTCGAGGGCCTCGACCGGGTCATGGAGCACTGGTCGCCCGAGGACGTGGCCCGCTTCGCGAGCTTCCTCGAACGCTTCAACCGGGACATCGAGCGCCTGGAGGGGCGCCCCTGGCCGCGCCCCTGAGGGAGCGTCACCGACCGTTCGGGACCGCCGCGCGGGCCCGGCGGTCCACCGTCGCCACGGCGGTGTCGACCACGGCCACGACGGCGAAGGCGACCGCCCCGCCGTGCCGCCCCAGCCCGTGGAGCGCGGCCGCGGCGGCGCCGAACACCAGCGCCTTCACCGCCAGAACACCCACCACCGGCAGGCGTACCCGGGCCTTCGGTGCGGCGAAGAGTCCCCACAGGACCGCTGCCGCCGCAGGCGCGGCGACGGCGAGCAGGAGGCGCGGAGCCCAGGCCTCGGCGCTCTCCCAGCCCCACCACGCGAGCAGGGCGAGCGCCGCCAACTCCAGGAGGAACGCCAGCCCTTCGTTGAACACGTAGAGCGGGGTGGGGAGCCTCATTCGATGCCTTCCTCGGCGGGCGGCGCGAGCCACGGGGACGACCACTTTTCCACACGTCCGCACGTCCGTACTTCTGTCGAACCTCTTTACGCGGCAGTCGCGCAGCGATACGTTCCGGCCACGCAAGATGTTGCTGCAAGTTTCCGACAGCGTTTCCAGAAGGCTTCGCCTCCCGCCGGGGCAGAGGTCTGCCCGGTGACGCGCGGTTCTGTCTGGAGATTCGGATGACACCCACCCGCAGGCCCTCCCCAGCCCGCCGGATGACGCCCCCGCACCGACGGCTGCCACTGAGGCCGTTGGCCGCCCTGGGCGTCGCCGCCGGCGTCCTCGGCCTGGTGACCGCACCGTCCGGCGAGTCCGGCACGCTCACCGCACCGCGCACCGCCCCGGTCGCGGCCGCCGCCGAGAACACGGCGACGGTCTTCTACTGGACGAAGACCAGGAACTGGTCGCAGTACAAGCTCCATTGGGCGCCGGACGGCGGTTCCTGGACCACCGTCCCCGGCGTGACCATGGAGACCGCCTGCACGGACTGGGTGAAGAAGACCGTCAGCCTCGGCGCGGCCACGGGACTTCAGGCCACCTTCAACAACGGCAGCGGCACCTGGGACAACAACGGGGGCAAGAACTACGCCCTGGGCACCGGCGCCGTCACCGTCAAGGACGGGGTGATCGCCCACTCGGACCCCTGCGCCGGCACCGAACCCGACCCGACCCCGACGCCCGGCGCCAGGGCCACCGTCTACTACTCGACCGAGGCGCTCGGCTGGACGACGGCCAACATCCACTACCAGCCCGCGGGCGGAGCCTGGACCACGGCCCCCGGCGTCGGCATGCAGACCGCCTGCGCCGGCTGGTGGAAGCGGGAGGTCGACCTCGGAACGGCCACCTCCGTCAAGGCCGCCTTCAACAACGGCAACGGCACCTGGGACAACAACGGCGGCGCCGACTACACCGTCGGCACCGGCGTCAGCACCGTACGGAACAACGCGGTGACGGCGAACGCCGCCGACCCCTGCGCCGCCGAGGTGCCCGACACCCAGGCCCCCACCGCCCCCACGAAGCTGACCGCCGCCGCCGACGGCGTCTCGGTGCTGCTCACCTGGGACCCCGCCACCGACAACAAGGGTGTGACGAAGTACCAGGTCACCCGGGTCGGCGGCGCCGCCGGGACGGTCGTGACCGATGTCGGTTCCACCGTCTTCTCCGACACGGGCCTCGCCGAGCGGACCGCGTACACCTACACGGTGAAGGCCGTGGACGCCGCGGGCAACGTCTCCCCCGCCTCGGCGACCGCGACCGCCACCACAGGGGACAAGCCGGCGAACCCCGCCACCGGCAAGCCGCTCGGCACCGACCCGCGCAAGGACCCGATCTACTTCGTCCTCACCGCCCGCTTCTACGACGGCGACCCGTCGAACAACCGCGGCGGCAGCCAGCACACCAAGTCGGGCAACGCGGCCAACGACGACCCCATGTTCCGGGGCGACTTCAAGGGCCTCGTCCAGAAGCTGGACTACGTCAAGGGCCTCGGCTTCTCGGCGATCTGGGTCACCCCGGTCGTCCTCAACCGGTCGGACTACGACTACCACGGCTACCACGGCTACGACTTCTACAAGGTCGACCCGCGTCTGGAGTCGGCCGGCGCCTCCTACCAGGACCTGATCGACGCCGCCCACGCCAAGGGCATGAAGATCTACCAGGACGTCGTCTACAACCACTCCTCGCGCTGGGGCGCCAAGGGCCTGTTCACGCCGACCGTGTACGGCGTGCGGGACAGCCAGTGGAGCTGGTACTACGACGAGAAGCAGCCCGGTTTCGAGTACGACGGCCTGACGATCGACGCGAAGACCGGCAAGTCGTACTACAACGGCGACCTGTGGTCGACGGCCGAGCCGACCGGCAACACCTGTCTCAACTGGGGCAGGCCCACCGGCGGCAAGAGCGCCGAGGGCTACACCGTCTACAACTGCCAGTGGCCGAGCCCGACGTCCGGGATGTTCCCGAAGGCACTCTTCCACCAGTGCTGGATCGGCAACTGGGAGGGTGAGGACTCCCGTTCGTGCTGGCTGCACGAGGACCTCGCCGACTTCAACACCGAGAACCCGACCGTCCAGAACTACCTGATCGGCGCGTACAACAAGTACATCGACATGGGTGTCGACGGCTTCCGCGTGGACACCGCCGTACACATCCCGCGCACCACCTGGAACCGCCGCTTCCTGCCCGCCATCCAGGAGCGGGTGACACAGAGCCACGGCGCCGAGGCCGCGAAGAACTTCTTCGTCTTCGGCGAGGTCGCGGCCTTCGTGAACGACAAGTGGAACCGCGGCTCGGTGAACCACTCGGCTCAGTTCTTCACCTGGAAGGAGCGCAAGGAGTACGACGCCGACGACACCAAGGCCGCCCTGGAGATGTACGACTACGAGCAGCAGCAGGGCACCGGCAGCCAGCCCACCTCCACCAACGCCTTCCTGAACGGGAACAGCTACCACACCCCCGACCACAGCCGCTTCTCGGGCATGAACGTCATCGACATGCGCATGCACATGAACTTCGGCGACGCGTCCAACGCCTTCTACAACGGCAAGGATTCGGACGACAGTTACAACGACGCCACCTACAACGTCGTCTACGTCGACAGCCACGACTACGGTCCCAACAAATCGAGCGAGCGGTACACGGGCGGCACCGACGCCTGGGCCGAGAACATGTCCCTGATGTGGACCTTCCGCGGCATCCCGACGCTCTACTACGGCTCCGAGATCGAGTTCCAGGCCGGCAAGAAGATCGACTGCGGGCCCACCTGCCCGCTGGCCACGACCGGCCGCGCGTACTTCGGCGCCCATGTCGCCGGCTCCGTCACGGCCTCCGACTTCTCCCAGGTCTCCTCGGCCTCCGGAGCGGTCGCCACCACGCTCGAACAGCCCCTGGTGAAGCACGTCCAGCGGCTCAACCAGATCCGCCGGGCGATCCCCGCCCTCCAGATGGGGCAGTACTCCACGGAGGGCATCTCGGGCGGCATGGCGTTCAAGCGCCGCTACACCGCCGGCGGGACGGACAGCTTCGCGCTCGTCACGATCTCGGGCGGTGCCACGTACACGGGCATCCCGAACGGCACCTACACCGACGCCGTCACCGGTGACGTGAAGACCGTCACCAACGGCACGCTCACGGTCGGCGCACCCGGCAAGGGCAACCTGCGGGTGTACGTCCTGAACGGCCCCGGCAAGATCGGCGCCGCGGGCCCGTACCTGAAGTAGCCGTCGTACCGCCGGGGGCGCGAGGCCGCCCCCGGCGCACCCTGGGGGGCGGGAGCGCAGACTCCCGCCCCCCACCGCGTCCAGGGGATCCGGCTACCCCAACGGCGTGCGGTGGAGGGTGACGAGGAGCCGCCAGATCTGGCGGGCGATCCGGTCGGAGTCGCCCTCGACCAGGCCGTGCAGCCAGTCGGCGAGCACCCCGGCGAAGGTCGCGGCCACGGCCGATGCGATCAGCTCGGGCTCGGGGGCCCCGGCCAGACTGCGCTCGTGGAAGCTGCGGGCCCGCAGGTCCTCGTGGAGGACCAGGCCGAGCGGACCACCGCCTCCCGGGCGCAGCAGGGCCCGGTAGAGGCCCGCGTGCGGGGCGAGTTCGGCGAGGAAGCCGAGCAGCGCGGGTGGCGGGGACGCGGGGTCGGGCACGCCCCGCCAGGCGTGCAGGGCGTCCACCGCGTCGCGGACCACGTCGGCGCAGGCGTCGACGGCGAGGGCCTCCAGGTCGCCGTAGTGGACGTAGAAGGTGGCGCGGCCGACGCCGGCCCGTCGTACGAGGGTGGCGATGGCGACCTCGGCGAGCGGGCGTTCGGCGCACTCGTCGAGGAGGGCCCGGCGCAGTTTGGCCCGGGTCCTGGCCGCCCGGGGGTCTCCCGGTTCCGAAGTCACGGCCGGGTCACCGGCTCAGCAGGACGGCGCCGAGGGCGAGCGCTCCCGGGAGCGCCTGGGCGACCAGGATGCGGCGGTTGGCGGTGACGCCGCCGTACACACCGGCGATGACGACACAGCTCAGGAAGAAGACCTGGACCCGGAAGCCGGTCGGGTCGTCGGCGATCAGGCCCCAGACGAGGCCCGCGGCGAGGAAGCCGTTGTAGAGGCCCTGGTTCGCGGCGAGCGGGGCGGTGGCGCGCGCCATCTCGGCGTCGAAGCCGGAGAGCCCCCGCCCCGGCTTCTTCTCCCACAGGAACATCTCCAGAACCAGGATGTACGTGTGCAGGGCGGCCACCAGGCCCACCAGCACGTTCGCCGTCGTCTCCACCGTCGTCTCCTCCGCGTTCGCCCGCCCCGGATTTCCTGTACAGGTGTCCAGCATACATGGACGGCTGTCCAGGAAGTCGGCGTTCTCGGTCAACAGTGCGTAACGCGAACGGGCTTCTCGGACAGAATGCTTCCTTCCGCCTCACGAGTCTGGGATCTTGCGTCCACCCCACACATCACAGGGCCCGGCGGGCGCCACACGCGCCACCGGGCCATCGGAGGACGCATTGTTTTCCCTCATATCCAGCCGGTTGAGAACGTCGGCCATAGCCGTCGCGGCGCTCGGTACGACCGTGGCGCTCGCCGCTCCCGCGGGATTCGCCCAGGCAGCACCGACCGACACGGCGCCCGTCGCGGCCCGTTCGGCGGGGGCGACGCAGACCACCGGCTCCACGAAGGCCGCGGCGGCTCCGTCCGCCTGGGCCGCGGGCACCCGCGCGTACCTGGTGATCACGGCGCCCGGCGGCACCTCGGCGGTCAGCAGCGCCGTGGCCGGCAACGGCGGTTCGGTCTTCGCGACCTATGACGCGATCGGCGTGATCGTGGCGCACTCGACGTCCTCGTCGTTCGCCGCCTCGATGCGCGCGGTCGGCGGCGTCCAGCAGGTCGGGGCGACCCGTACCTCGGACGTCCCCGCCGACGCCTACAACCCGGCGCTCCCGGCCAACCCCGCGCAGTCGGCGACCACGCTCACGGAGTCGAACCGCTGGGACATGACGCAGATCAAGGCCGAGCAGGCCTGGGCGGTCACCACCGGTTCGGCGACCGTGAAGGTCGGCGTCCTCGACACCGGTGTGGACGACCAGCACCAGGACATCGCGCCCAACTTCAACGCCGCCGACTCGGCCTCCTGCGCCTACGGCAAGGTGGACACGCGCGCGGGTGCCTGGCGTGACGTCGGCACCCACGGCACGCACGTCGCGGGCACGATCGCGGCCGCCAAGAACGGCAAGGGCGTCATCGGCGTCGCGCCGGGCGTGAAGATCTCCTCCGTCCGCATCGCGGAGCCGACGAGCAGCCTGTTCTTCGCCGAGAACACGATCTGCGGCTTCATGTGGGCCGGTGACCACGGCTTCAAGGTCACCAACAACAGCTACTACACGGACCCGTGGCAGTTCAACTGCCCGGACAACGTGGACCAGGCCGCCATCATCGAGGGTGTCCGCCGGGCGCAGGTGTACGCCGAGGGCAAGGGTTCGCTCCAGGTGGCCGCCGCCGGCAACTCCAACTACGACCTGGCGAACAAGACGACCGACTCCGAGAGCCCCAACGACTCGACGCCGGTCACCCGCACCCTCACCAACGCGTGCATCGACATCCCGACCGAGCTGCCGGGCGTCGTGACCGTCGCCGCGCAGGCCAGCGGCGGTGCCAAGGCCTCGTACTCGAACTTCGGCAACGGTGTGATCGACATCGCCGCCCCGGGCGGTGACGGTTCCACCCAGGTGTACTCGACGCTGCCGGGCGGCAAGTACGGCAGCATGAGCGGCACCTCGATGGCCTCCCCGCACGTGGCGGGCGTCGCGGCGCTGATCGCGAGCACCAACCCCTCGTTCACGCCGGCGCAGATCCGGGACCAGCTGGGCGTCCAGGCCACGGACAAGGCGTGCCCCTCGGACACCCGCTGCAAGGGCACCACGACCAAGAACGGCTTCTTCGGCGAGGGCTCGGTCGACGCGCTGAAGGCCGTCGGCGGCACCACCCCGCCGCCCGGCGCGTACTTCGAGAACCTCACCGATGTCACGATCGTCGACAACGCGACGGTCGAGAGCTCGATCACGGTCGCCGGAGTGACGGGCAACGCGCCGGCCACGCTCAAGGTGGGCGTGGACATCAAGCACACCTACATCGGTGACCTGAAGGTCGATCTGGTGGCCCCGGACGGCACCGTGTACACGGTCCACAACCGGACGGGCAGCGGCACGGACAACATCGTCCAGACGTTCACGGTCAACGCCTCGGCGGAGGTCGCGAACGGCGTCTGGAAGCTGCGCGTGAACGACAACGCGAGCCAGGACACGGGCAAGATCGACGCCTGGAACCTGACCTTCTGACGCCGGGGTCACCTCTTCACGCGACCCTGTGACGGGGCCGGAGCCGACTGGGCTCCGGCCCCGTTCGCATGCCCGGGGGAATGCGCGCGCCCGGGGAAGAAGTCCGTACCGGGGGGTAGGCCTGCCCATGCCCCTTGCTATACGTTCCGTCTAACAACCTTGCTAGACGCGACGTCTAACAAGCGCCCGAGCCGCTCGTGTGACCCGAGGAGCCGCACCATGGCAAGCAGCACCGTTCGCCCGGACAACGAGGGTCGGCACGACAGCTCCACGGCCGAGCGGCTGCTCCGGTCGGCCGCGAAGCTGTCGTACGACCCCGCCGTCGAGGTCGACTGGGACACCCCCCTCGACAAGGACTTCCACGGGCAGAGCCCCGAGTGGAACTCCCTCTACGGCACCGCCTACTGGAACGAGATGACGCAGGAGCAGCAGAAGGAGCTGACCCGTCAGGAGACCGCCTCGGTCGCCAGCACCGGCATCTGGTTCGAGATGATCCTGCAGCAGATGGTGCTCCGCGACATCTACCGCATGGACCACACCGACCCCCGGTTCCAGTGGGCCCTCACCGAGATCGCCGACGAGTGCCGGCACTCGATCATGTTCGCCCGCGGCTCCCAGAAGCTCGGCGCGCCCGCGTACCGGCCCCGGCGCGCCGTACTGGAGCTCGGGCGCTTCATGAAGACCGTGGGCTTCGGCGAAGCCGCGTACGCCGGCATCCTCGTCGCCGAGGAGGTCCTCGACGTCATGCAGCGCGACTGGATGCGCGACGAGCGGGTCGTGCCCTTCGTCCGCACCATCAGCAACATCCATGTGGTCGAGGAATCCCGGCACATGAAGTTCGCCCGGGACGAGACGCGCCGTCACCTCGCACGCGCGGGCAGGACCCGCCGTCACTTCCAGGCCCTCGTGGTCGCCATCGCCGCGTACTACATCATCACCAGCCTGGTGAACCCGGAGGTGTACGTGCGGGCCGGACTCGACCCCGAGCGGGCCCGCCGCGAGGCCGCCGCCAACGAGCACTACAAGGCGCAGCTGCGCGCCAGTTGCGCCGGACTCATGGAGTTCCTGGCCGACGTCGGGATGCTGACCCGGCCCGCGCTCTTCTTCTACCAGCGCGCCCACCTCGTCTGACCCCTCCGAGCCGAGCAGAGCAGAGCCGACGCCATGACCTACGCGATCACCCAGACCTGCTGCAGCGACGCGACCTGTGTCGCCGTCTGCCCCGTCAACTGCATCCATCCGACGCCCGAGGAGCCCGACTTCGGCACCACGGACATGCTGTACGTGGACCCCGAGGCCTGCATCGACTGCGGCGCCTGCGCCGACGCCTGCCCCGTCGACGCGATCTTCCCGGTCGACCGGCTCACCGGACGGCTGAGGGAGTACGAGGCGGTCAACGCGGAGTACTACGCGGACCGCGCCCCCGCGCCGGTCCTCGCCTCGCCCAACTTCCACAGCTGGGGCGCGCCCGCCTTCCCCCGCTCCCTGCCCTCCGACTTCGCCCCGCTGCGGATCGCGGTCGTCGGCACCGGCCCCGCGGGCATGTACGCCGCCGAGGACCTGCTCCTGCACACCAGCGCCGAGGTCACCCTCATCGACCGGCTGCCGGTGGCCGGCGGGCTCCTCCGGTACGGCGTGGCACCGGACCATCCGGCGACCAAGGGCGCCGGGGAGACCTTCGCCCGCTTCCACGCCCACCCGCGGGTCCGGATGCGGCTGGGCGTGCGGATCGGCGAGGACGTCACCGTCGAGGAACTCGCCGCCCATCACGACGCGGTGATCTACGCGGTGGGCGCGCCCGCCGACCGCCGGCTCGGCATCCCCGGCGAGGACCTGCCGGGCAGCGTCTCGGCCACCTCCGTCGTCTCCTGGTACAACGCGCATCCGGAGACCGGCGCGGACGCCGTCCGGCTCGCCGCCGCACGGGTCGTCGTCGTCGGCAACGGCAACGTCGCGCTCGACGTCGCCCGGGTCCTCCTCATGCACCCCGACGCCCTCGCCGGCACGGACATCGCCGACCACGCCCTCGCGGCCCTGCGCGGCAGCCCGGTGCGCGAGGTGGTGCTGCTCGGCCGGCGCGGCCCCGAGCACGCGGCGTACACGAGCTCCGAACTGCGCGCCCTGAAGCATCTGCCGGGCGTCGAGCTGGTCGTCGACGACCAGGACCCGCGGACCGGGGCGGCCGTCGACACGGCGGCGGCCGGCGAGAAGGCCGCGCTGCTGCGGGACGTGGCCCGGGAGACGGTGGACTGGACGCGGGCCCCCGCGCCGGACCGGCGCCGGATCGTGCTGCGCTTCCACTCCGCCCCGGTCGAGGCCCTCGGCACCGACTCCGTACGAGCGGTCCGGGTGACGGAGGACGGGGCGCCGTCCGGTACGGAGATCGGGACGGGGCTCCTCGTCAGGGCGATCGGCTACCGGGGTCTCCCGCTGACGGGGCTGCCCTTCGACGAGGCGACCGGCACCGTGCCGCACGAGGCCGGGCGGATCACGGGGCTGCGGGGAGGCTATGTCGTCGGCTGGATCAAGCGCGGTCCCACCGGTGGCATCGGGGCCAACCGGGCCTGCGCGGAGGAGACGGTCGGGACCCTGCTCGCGGACGCGGTCGCCGGGACACTGCCGGCGCCGACGGGCACGGCCCAGGACTTCCGACGGCTGGCGCGGAGGCGCAGCGGGCACCTCGTCGACGCGCGCGGTCTCGCAGCCATCGACCGGACGGAGCGGGCCAGGGGGCAGGACGCGGGGCGTCCCCGGGTCAAACTGGCGACGGTGCCGGAACTCGTCGCGGCGGCGCGGGGCGGACGGCGGCGCCCGAAGAGCTGAGCGGAAGCGTCGGAGTCGGGGGTCCGGCCCGGGACGGCGGGCCGGCGGACTGCCGCGACGTGGGACGTCAGGCCGCGAGACCCAGGGCCTGGCGGACCACGATCGCGTTGAGCCGCACCGCGAACGGCACCACGTCCGTCAGCTCCAGCGCGACGGCCTCCGCCTTCGGCAGCTCGACCGTCACGTCGACGCAGAAGGCCAGGGCGTACATGTGCTCCCCGGTCTCCTCGTCCTGGAGGGCGAAGAACAGATCCCGGTAGAACCGGGTCCGCTCCCCCGACTCCTCGTAGAAGGAGAGACCGGGCTGCCCCTCCTGCGCGGCGAGTCCGGTGAAGGCCCGGACGAGCTCCCGCTCGACGGTGGCCCAGAAGCCGGCCTCCGCGCACTCCGGCGGGAGCGCCTGCCGGACGGCCTCCTTGAGGGAGAGCACCATGACCAGGACGGGGGCGTACTCCTGAAGCCCCCAGCCCCGCACCATCTTCACCACGGTGCTGTCCGGGACGGCCGCCGCGGCCTCCCGTATCGCCTCGAAGTCGAAGTTGACGGTCGCCGGGGCGATCGCCTCCTGGAAGACCCGGTCGATGGACCGGGCCTGCGCGAGATGGTCGGGTCCCACCTCGACAACGGTCCTGAAACTGGCGGCCAAAGCTCCTCCTGGGTGATCTCGATATCAGAAGGGGTCAGTATGCCGAGCGCCCGCCCACCGGAGGGAGCGCCGTCCGCCGTACGGACGGGGCCGCGGGCGCCCGTCCGGAAGGGGGTCGGCGTCCGCCGTACGGAAAGGGTCTGCGTCCACCGTCCGGAAGGGGGCCGCCGTACGGAAGGCGCCGGTCAGGACCTCTTGCGGGGCTTTCCGCTCGTACGGCCCCGGCCGGAGCCGGCGGCGCCGCCGGTCTTGCGGGCCGCGGGCTTGCCCGTCGTACGGGAGCCCGCGCCCGGCTTCCCCGGCCTTGCGGGCTTGGCCGTCTTCCGGTCCTTCTGGTCCTTCGGCTGCTTCTGGCCCTTCTGGGCCTCGGCGCGACGGCCCCGGGTGCTGTTCACCGTGCGGCCCCGCACGATGCCGATGAACTCCTCCACCAGGTCCGGAGCCTCGTCCGCCGCCTGCCACGACAGGGCCACCCGCGACTGCGCGCCCTCGGTCAGCGTCCGGTAGGTGAGGTCCTTGCGGTGGTGCAGCCGGGCGAGGGACTGGGGCACGGCCAGCAGACCGACACCCGCCGCGACCAGCTCGATCGCGTCGGCGGTCGTCTCGGGGCGCTCGTTCGCCGGGCGGCCCGGCGGCCGCTCCCAGCCGAGGGTGTCGTCGAGGGGGTGCAGGACGAGCTCCTCGGCGAGGTCCTCGGCCGACACCTCCTCGGCCGCCGCGAGCGGATGGTCCTTGGGAAGGACGACGACCGTCGTCTCCGTGTAGAGCGGGATGGCGCTGAGGTCGTCCCGGTCGACGGGCAGCCGGACCAGGCCGGCGTCGGCCGTGCCCTCCCGAAGGGCCCCGAAGGCCTCGGCGGGCGTCAGCGCGAGAAGGGTGAGGGGTACGTCGGGCAGACGTTCGTTCCAGACCCGCACCCACTTCGAGGGCGTCACTCCGGGGACGTACGCGAGCCGGAACGAAGGGGAGGAATCTGAGGGGGAAGCGTCCGAGCCTGTCACCCCGCCAGGTTACCGGTAGCTGCGGTGGTCGGAACTCGCCCGCACGCTCGATACCCTTGACACCATGACGTCGCACCAGAACACCCAGACGATGAAGCCCGCCACCGCGGCGAAGAAGCTGGGTGTGTACCTCGAGGCCACCCCCGCAGACTTCCAGGAGGGTGTCGTCTCGCGCGCCGAGCTGAACGAGCTCCAGGCCGACCCGCCGGCCTGGCTCCAGGAGCTCCGCAAGAACGGTCCGCACCCCCGCCCGGTGGTCGCGCAGCGGCTCGGCATCTCCATCGCCGGCCTCGCGCGCGGCGGCATCACCGACCCGCTCACCACCGAGCAGATCGAGGCGCTCAGGCAGGAGCTCCCGGAGTGGCTGCAGAAGGAGCGTGCCACCCAGGCGGAGGTCCGCAAGGAGACCGTCCGCATCAAGGAGCGCGACGCGGAGCGCGCCGCGCGCGGAGACCAAAACGCCTGATCGCCTCCCCGATCGCCTCCCACCGGACCGGTACCGACGGTTTCCCCGTCGGACCGGTCCGGTGTCGTTTCCCGCGGGCCGGCCACGACCGGTGTGGCGCGGGGCCGGGCGCGGGAGTCATTCCCGCATGAGTGACACGAGCACCGCGTCCGAGCCGCCGGTCGTCGTCGGCGTGGACGGATCCGAGCACAGCCGCCGGGCCCTGGAGTGGGCCCTGAGTGCCGCCGAGCACCTGGGATCGCCGCTGGTCGTGGCCCATGTGCGCTCCGACGCCCTTCAGCTCGGCGCCGCGCGGATCGCCTCCCTCGGTCCGTCCCCCGAGCTTCCCGACACGGTCGTCGAGGGCGTACGGAGCGTGGTCGAGAAGGGCGGGCACCGGGTTCCCGTGCGGTACGAGTCGCTGGACGGGTCCGTGACCGACGCCCTGCCGGCGGCCGCGCGGGGTGCGCGGCTTCTGGTGACCGGCTCCCGCGGGCACGGCGGCTTCGCGAGTCTGCTGCTCGGCTCGACCAGCCGCACGCTCGCCTCGATCGCGCCCTGCCCGCTCGTCGTCGTCCCGCACGAGGCGCGCGCGGTCGTCCTGGAGGGCGGGGCGGGGGCGGGACGGGTGCTGCTCGGGCTGCACACGGAGGAGACCCCGGACGAGGTGGTGGACTTCGCCTTCGAGGCGGCGCACCACCGGCGCGTGGCGCTGGAGGCCGTGACGGCGTTCCGGCTGCCTCCCCAGGCGAGCGCCCTGGTCGCCTCCCCCGCCCCGGCGCTCCAGGTGCCTCCGCCGCTGCCCCTCGCGAACGAGGCGGAGGATCTCGTACGGGAGGCGAGGCGGGAGCAGGAGGAGCGGCTGCGGCCGTTCGCCGCGCGCTGGCCGGGGGTCGTTCTCGTCCCGACGGTGGTGCCCACGGACGCGGCGGCGCTGCTGGTGGAGGGTTCGCGGGACGCCGGGCTGCTGGTCGTGGGCCGCCACCACCGGCATCGCTTCGGGTCGCTGCTCATCGGCTCGGTGGCGCACGCGGTGCTGCATCACGCGCACTGCCCGGTCGCCGTGGTTCCCCCCGGTACTCCAGGAGTGAGGGCGGTCCCGGACCCCCAGGAGTGAGGGTGGTCCCGGACCCGGCGTCTCCCGGCTGCCCCCGGCCGTCCTCAGCTCGGCGGGAGGGTCCGCGCGAGACGGAATCCCACGTCGTCGATGCGGAGGGTGGGGTGGCTGCGACGGCGGACCGAGGCGCGGCAGCTCCAGTGCTCGTCGAACCAGCCCCCGCCGCGCAGCACCCGGTAGCCGCCGTAGACCTCGGCGTCGTACACGTCCCAGCACCACTCCCAGACATTGCCCAGCGTGTCGTGGAGCCCCCAGGCGTTGGGCCGGCGGGTGCCGGTCTCGTGGAGGCGTTCGCCGGAGTTCCCCCGGTGCCAGGCGATCTCGTCGAGCGGCCCGTAGCGCGCCTCCGTGGTGCCGGCGCGGCAGGCGTGCTCCCACTCGGCCTCGGTGGGGAGCCGGTATCCGTCGGCGGTCCGGTCCCACGCCGGCTCTTCGGCGTCGTCCGCCGGGAGGCGGTAGGCGGGGCTCAGCCCCTCACGGGCCGAGAGCGCGTTGCAGAAGCGGACCGCGTCGCCCCAGGACACTCCCTCCACCGGCCGCCGGTCACCGGGTGCGGTGTCCGGTCTCTCGCCGGTGACCTGCTCGTACAGGCCGCGGGTGACGGGGACCGCGCCCAGGGCGTACGGGCCGACCCCGACCGTCCAGCTGCGCTCCGTGCGCCGGTCCGAGAGCGTGACCGGCCCCCCGGAGATCTCGATCATCGCGGTGGCCCCCTGTGTCCCCATGCCCACGATGTTCTCAGCATTCGGGTCCCGTCACGCCGCGTCACCGAGCGGGCGGGGACGAGCGTGGCTAGCGTGGCTCACAGGAACACGTCATCGAATCGGAAGTGGGAGTCACCGTCATGGCTGCATCACCTGAAGGCACGCCTGTCTGGGCCGACGCGATGTTCAAGGACTTCGAGGGCGCCAAGACGTTCTACGGTGACGTCCTCGGCTGGACCTTCGGCGAGTCCTCCACGGAGTTCGGCAACTACACACAGGCGTACAAGAACGGCAAGGCCGTCGCGGCCATCGTCCCGCCGATGCCGGGGCAGGACGGCGAGCAGAAGTCGTCCTGGTGTCTCTACTTCGCCTCGCCCGACGTCGCCGCCACGGCCGAGAAGATCCGGAACGCGGGCGGCACCGTCCTGATGGAGCCGATGCAGGTCGGCGCCTTCGGCTCGATGTGCATCGCACAGGATCCGGCGGGTGCCGTGTTCGGGATCTGGCAGGCGGGCGAGCACACCGGCTTCGAGGCGCAGGGCGTACCCGGCTCCTACGTCTGGGCCGAGGTCTTCACCCGGGAACCGGCGAAGGCCGACCCCTTCTACACCACCGTCTTCGGCTACAACGCCAAGACGATGCAGGACGCCGAGATGGACTACCGGGTCTTCGACCTCGGCGGCGATCCGCTGATCGGCAGGATGACGATGACGTCGGACTTCCCGCCGGAGATCCCGTCGTACATCCAGATCTACTTCGCCGTCGACAACTGCGACAAGGCCGTCGAGGCGGCCGAACGCCTCAAGGGGCAGAAGGTCTTCGGGCCGATGGACAGCCCGTTCGGCCGGTTCGCGGCGATCCTGGACCCGCAGGGTGCCGCGTTCGCCGTGATCGACGTCAAGACGACCGTCGGTGAGATGCCCGAGATGGTCTGACGCGGAACGGGACACCGGAACCGCCCCGGAGCCGTGGCTCCGGGGCGGTTCGCCGCGTCGGGCCGGACCGGTCGGCCGGTCAGGCGCTGTCGCGGACGGCGACGATGCCGTTGAAGACACCGATGTACGCGGCGCCGTCGGGGCCGAGGGTGATCGGGGCCCAGTTGTTGTCGTAGGCGAGGCCGGTCCCGGTGAAGCGGCTGAAGACCCGCTTGCCGGTGCGGAAGTCGACGGCCGTGAGATACCAGGCGTCGACGCCCCAGGAGTTGGGGCGCTTCTCGTAGAAGTAGAGCAGCCCGTTGGCCGTGGAGAGCTTCGGTACGGTCGAGGGCGAACGGACGTCGCTCTCCCAGACGGTGTCGCAGCCGCTGCCGTCGGCCCGGACGTCGACGCGGGTCGCGCCGCCCACGACGCTGCGGCCGAGGGTGAGCGTACTCGGGTTCTCGTAACCGTAGTTGTTCTCGACGACGAGGCTGTTTCCCCAGCTGATCAGGGAGTTGTCGGTGGTGGACGCCCCGGATCCGAAGACCGGCACCCGGCAGACCAGCCGCTCGGAGGCCGGGACGTCGGCGCCCCTGCGGTAGACGAGGACGTTCATCCGGTCGTCGGCGTTGTCGGTGATGGCGACGTACTCGTCGTGCGTGCCGAAGAGGTCGGGCGTGGTGCCCGAACCCTGGTTCACGGAACCGGGCTTGGTACCGGTCCCCCGGTCGTACGTCTCACGCCACCGCACGCGCGGCACCCCGTCGGCATCGGCCCGGAAGCTGTACAGGGCGTGGTCGGTGACGAGGGAGACGCCGTCCTCGGCGGCGGAGAAGGAGTTCTGGATCTCCTCCCCTTCGAGGCGGATCGCGCGCAGCGCACCCGTCTCGGGGTCGACGGTGCCGACACGGCCGAGCCGGGTGACCCACCAGACGCGGCCCTCCCAGTCCGGCATGACGGAGGTGACCGGGTCGCAGACGCCGCTGGGGAAGAGGTTGGTCCAGGTGACGCAGTCGTGCGGGACGAGGGAGGTGAGGTCCCAGTCGTTCTCGACGACGAACTCCCAGGCCCCGTCGGCCTTCTGGCGGTGGGCGATGCGCTGGATGTGCTGCCGGGAGTCGGCGAGGACGACCCGGTCCCGGTCGTCGAGGAAGAAGTAGGCGCCGCCGGAGGTGTCCTTGAAGATCTTCTCGAAGTCGAGACGGGTGATGGCCTCGACGGTGGAGGAGCGCTGCGGCAGCTTGTACTCGGCGAGGGTGTCCAGGGTGCGTGGGTCCAGCAGCTTCAGGAGGAAGCCGCTGAAGGTGCCGCACACCGTGACGAGTCGGCCGCCGGAGTCGAAGGTGACGGTGGCGCACTCGCCGCCGACGGGGGCGATCTTCTCGCTGTCCACGCGCGGGGCGCGGCCGAGCGGCCCGGGATAGGGGTGGGTGCCGCTGCCCGCGCCGTCGGCGTGCATACCGCTGCGCCCGTTGGGGGCGAGGTACGGGTGCTGGGCCGTGCCCTTGCCGGGCACGGGCCGCGCGGTGGCGGGGGCGCCCTCGTAGTGCTCCACGAGGCGGTGGCCGAGGGCGAGGGGTATCTCCTCCGCCTGCGCGACAGGAGCGGCGCCCGCGAGGAGGGTCGCGCTCAGCGCGGCGAGCAGCACGAGCGCACGTGCTCGTCTTCGTGGCGGGTGCGTGGTCACTGTGGCTCCTCGGGTTGCCGGCATCTGTCGCGCCGGCGGCCGACGCTAGGCCCGAGTCCGTGAGATGTACATGCAACTGCCCTGTGTTTCACAGGCAGTTCATGATCGGGCGATGATCACGGCCTGAGGCTGGAGACCACGTTGGCGGTGGCGGCGACCCCGTTGTGGATCGTCGGCGCCATGCTGGTGCCGGCGAGGAAGAAGCCGAGCAGCGCGCAGACGAGCGCGTGGGTGAGCTTGAGCCCGCCACTGCGCAGGAAGATCACGGCCAGTACCAGCAGCAGCACCACGACAGAAATGGAAACGGCCATCGCGTTCACGTCCCTCCGTCGCCGCACCGGAATTGCGGCGTTCGGCGGACAGTGTGGCGGAATGCGCGGTCCGTCCGGGCGAATGGCGGGGCGGCCATACGGGTGAGATTCGGCCGGGCTCAGCCGCCGAGGGTCTCGGCGGCGGTCGGCCGGCGCACCGTGTCGAGTTCCGGGTCGGCGAGCAGTCCGGCGATCAGCGCACGGTTTCCGAAGACCTCGGTGGCGGAGAGGTCCAGGTCGGTGAGGACGTGCCAGCCGCCGTCGGAGGCCCACCACGTGGCGGGAAACCAGAAGTCGGCCATGGCGTCGTGGTGGGCGAGCGCGTCGCCGAGCCGGCCGCGCCGGGCGACCGGCGACCCGCCCAGAGGAGTCGACGCGGGCGCCTGGGCGGCCCCGCAGGGCGTGTCCGCTCCTCGGGGACCGCTCCGGACCAGGTGCTCGACGAGACGGGCCAGGGAGGCGCGGTCCAACTCCGCCGGGTCGGGCCCTTCGAGCCCGTCCGCCCCCGCCAGGCCCTCGAAGACCAGGTACGACAGGGTGCCCGGCCAGTCCTCCAGGTTACGGCCCGCCCGGGACAGCACCTCGTCCCAGCGGAGCCGTACCGGACCCTCGTGGATCGCGTGGAGGATCCAGCAGCTGTCCTCGTACCCGCCCCGGGGCTCGTAGCCGCACTCGGCCTCGGCGAGTGCGGCGCGCAGCCCGTCGAGGGGGTCGTCCTCCGCGACGGCCTTCCAGGGGGCCGCCCCGTCGGTGGACGTCGGCGGATCGCTCGTCACGGGCTCTCCTCGGCGGGCAGGCAGTCCTTCCACTCCACCGTACGGTCGCACCAGCGACTCAGCAGGACACGGTCGTGCCCGACGGCGAGGAGACCGGCGCCGGTGTCGGCGCGGTAGCCCTCGACCGCGGCGACCAGGGCGGCCGTGGTGGAGGCGTCGAGCATCGCGGTCATCTCGTCGCAGATCAGCCAGCGGGGGCGCAGGGCCAGGGCGCGTCCCAGGCAGGCGCGTTGGAGCTGTCCGTCGCTGACCTCGTGCGGGCGGCGGACGAGCAGGTCGGGGGTGAGGCCGACGGCCGGGGCGAGTTCCGCGAGCCGGGCCGGAGCCTCGGCGCGCCGGCCGGTGGCGCGGAGCGGCTCGACGAGCAGGTCGGCGAGGCTGAGCCGGGGATCGGCGGCCATGCGGGGCTGCTGGAACACGACGCCGACGGAGACGCGGAGTGCGCGCGGGGCGCGGTGGCGCCAGGCCCGGACCTCGGTGCCGTCGAGGACGAGGCGGCCCTCGTCGGGGCGGTGGAGGAGGGCGGCGACCCGGGCGAGGGTCGATTTCCCGCAGCCGCTGGGGCCGAGGAGTCCGACGGACTCACCGGGGGCGACGGTGAGCGAGGCGCCCCGGAAGGCGGGGGCGCGGCGGTCGTATCCGGCGGTGACGCCGTCGAGTTCAAGCACGGGGGTGCTCCGGGTGGTGGCAGGCCACGCCCGCGGTGAACGCGGGGCGGTCGGCGCAGAGTTCGGTGGCCAGCGGGCAGCGCGGGGCGAAGGCGCAGCCCTCGGGCAGGGCGGAGAGTTCCGGGGGCATGCCGGGGATCGGGGTGAACGCCCGGTCGGGCAGCGCGTCGAGGAGTCCGCGCGCGTAGGGGTGACGGGGGCCGGCCGGCCCGAAGAACCGGTGGGCGGGGGCGATTTCGACGATGCGGCCCGCGTACATGACGGCGACCCGGTCGGCGATGCGCGCGGCGGCGGCCAGGTCGTGGGTGATGAGGAGCAGGGCGCGGCCGTCGTCGGCGTGGCGCCTCAGTTCGTCGACGGTCCGGTCGACGAGGTCGCGGTCGAGTCCGGTGGTCGGCTCGTCGGCGAGCAGCAGCCCGGCGTCGCCGATGAGGGCGAGGGCGGTGGCGGCGCGCTGGGCGAGGCCTCCGGAGAGCTCGTGCGGGTGCCGGTCGAGGTGGTCGGCGGGGAAGGCCGCCCGGTCGGCCGCGTCCTCGGCGGCCTTCCGGCGGGCGCGGCGGGAGGTGCCGGTGAGGTCCCGGACGGTCTCCTCCAGCTGGGACCGCATGGTGCGGACGGGGGTGAGGTGGGCGGCGGGACTCTGCGGTACGAGGCCGACGCGGCGGCCCCGTACGGTGCGCGCGAGGGTCTTCTCGTCGGCGGCGAGCAGATCGGTGCCGTCCTGGCCCCCGGGCCGTGTGAGCAGGGCCGTACCCGAGGTCTCGGCGTTGGCGGGGAGCAGGCCGAGGAGCGCGGAGGCGAGGACGGACTTGCCGCAGCCGCTCTCGCCGACGAGAGCGAGGCACTCCCCCGCGCCGAGGTCGAAGTCGGCGTCGCTGACGGCGGCGACGGTCCGGCCGCCGCGCAGCCGGAAGCGGACGGTGAGGTCGCGGACACTGAGGACGGCGTCCCGCGCCCTCCCGGCGGAGACGGCATCGAGGGCGCGGAGCACGTTGTCGGCGGTCACAGCATGAGCTCCGATCGGCGGCGCGGGTTGAGGCGGTCGCGCCAGGCGCCGGCGAGGCCGGCGATGGCGAGGGTCGGCACGATGAGCAGGAGGCCGGGGAAGAGGGTGGGCCAGCCGTATCCGGCGAGGAGCGAGGAGCGGGCGTTCTGCACGAGGTTGCCGAGGCTCGCCTGATGGCTGGGGAGGCCGAGTCCGAGGAAGGACAGGGCGGACTCGTGCCACATGGCGTGCGGGACCATCAGGACGGCGGCGAGGCCCGCCTGCGGCAGGACGGCGGGGAGCAGATGCCGGACGGCGACGCGCCATCGGGTGGCGCCGCCGGAGACGGCGGCGTCGACGAAGGGCCGGGTGCGCAGGGAGAGGACCTCGGAGCGCACGATCCGGGCGGTGGAGAGCCAGTGGGTGACGGCGACGGAGGCGATCACGGGCCAGACGCCGGGCCGGAAGAGGGCGACCACGAAGATGCCGAGCAGCAGGTGCGGTACGGAGGAGAAGGCGTCGACGAGGCGCATGAGCGTGCGGTCGGTCCAGCCCCCGAGTGCCCCGGCGGCCGCTCCGACGGCGGTGCCGACGACGGTCGCGACGAGCGCGGCGACCAGTCCGACGAGGAGCGAGATCCGCAGGCCGTAGACGCAGCGCAGGAGGAGGTCGCGGCCGAGGTCGTCGGTGCCGAAGGGGTGGTCCCAGGACGGCGGGAGGAGCTTCTCGGAAAGGTCGACGGCCTGTTCGTCGAGCTGGACGAGCGGCGGCACGACCAGGACCGCGAGGAGGACGACGCCGACGACGAGGGCGGAGCTCCAGAGCCGCAGGCGGTGGGTGCGCGGGTCAGCCATCGAAGCCCACCCTGGGGTCGGCGAGTCCGTACAGGAGGTCGGAGAGCAGGTTGCCGAGGAGGACGGCGGCGGTGGCGAGGACCGTGAGCGCGGCGAGCAGCGGGAAGTCCACGGAGGTGGCGGCCTGGACGGTGGCGGCGGCGATGCCGGGCCAGCTGAAGACGGTCTCCACGAGCAGGGCCCCGGTGATCAGCTCGGGCACGCGGGAGCCGATGAGGGTGAGCATGGGCAGCATTCCGGAGCGGAGGGCGTGACCGGTGAGGACGGTGCGTTCGCGCAGGCCGCGGGCGCGGGCGCCGCGTACGGGGTCCTCGTCGAGGGCGTCGCCGACGCCCTGGCGGACGTACAGGAAGAACCAGGGCAGCTGGGAGACGCCGAGGACGACCGCGGGCAGCACGAGGTGGCGGGCGACCTGGTCGGCGGTGACGGTGTCGCTCGCGGTGTCGGTGAGTCCGCCGGCGGGCAGGGCGCCGAGCTGCAGGGCGAAGAACCAGATGGCGAGGAGTCCGAGCCAGAAGGCGGGGGCGGCTTCCAGGGTGTACGCGACGGAGCTGACGGCGCGGTCGATCGCGCCGCCGCGGCGGCGCCCGGCGAGGACGCCGAGGAGGGTGCCCAGCGCGATGGCGACGAGGAAGGCGGTGACGGCGAGGAGGACGGACCAGCCGAGGCGTTCGCCGATGACCTCGGCCACGGGCCGTCGCATGACGGCGGAGTCGCCGAGGTCGCCGGTGAGGGCGGAGGTGAGCCACTCCCACCAGCGGGTGAGGAGGGGCCGGTCGACGCCGAGGTTGGCGCGGAGCTGGTCGAGGTTCTCCTGCGAGGCGGTGAGTCCGGCGGTGCCGGTGTAGGCCTTGACGGGGTCGAAGGGGGAGGCTTCGGCGACGGCGAACACCGCGAAGGTGACGGCGAGGAGGACGGGGACGGCGGCCAGGGCGCGCCGTCCCGTCATCCGCGCCATGGGCCCCCAGGGGAGGCGGCGCTTCACTTCTCCGTCGCCCCGGCCTTCTTCGGCCGCCAGCTCTCGATGTTCCACCAGGGGCCGGAGGCGAGGCCGTGGTCGTGCGGCTCGGTCTGGGTGCTCGGGCCGTCCCAGGCGTCGTTGACGACGTAGAGGTGGTCGATGTGGGTGAGGAAGGTGTAGCCGGGGTTCTTCACCAGTTCGCGCTGGACGGTGTCGTACGCGGCGCGGCGCTTGGTGAGGTCGTTCGTGCGGCGGCCGTCGTCCAGGGCGCGGTCGACGGTCTTGTTGTCGTACCGGGCCATGTTGTTGAAGCCGTCGCCCGCGAGGCTCGACTTGAGGAGGAGGTACTGGTCGAAGTCGGGGTCGCCGGGCGAGCCGCCGCCCGCGAGGACGGCGTCGGTCTTCATCCGGGGCTCGATGACCTCCCAGGTGCCGGCCTGGGCGGTGATGTCGACGCCGGCCTTCTTGGCGTCGGAGACGTACGCGAGGGCGTGGTCCTGGCGGAGCTTGTCGCCGGAGAGGTACCAGAGCGGGAAGGCGGCGCGGACGCCGTTCTTGACGCGGACGCCGTCGGGGCCGGGCTTCCAGCCGGCCTCGTCGAGGATCTTCCGCGCGCCGGCGAGGTCGTGTCGGCGCTCGGTGCCCTTCGCGAACCAGGGGCTGTCGGTGGGGACGGGCCCGTAGGCGGGCTTTCCGGCGCCTTCGAGGATCTTGTCGACCATGGCCTGCCGGTCGACGGCGAGGTCGAGGGCGCGGCGGACGGCGGTGTCGCCGGCGACCTCGTTGTGGGTGGGGAGGGTGACCGTGCGGTAGTCGTAGGTCTTCGCCGCCCAGGTCCTCCTCGCCCGGTCCTTCTTGAATCCGGCGGCGAGGTTGGGCGGCAGGACGGCGCCGTCGAGGTCGCCGGCGCGGAGCCGGGTGGCGCGGACGTCGTCGTCCTTGATGATCGCCATGGTGAACTTCTTCACCGCGGGCGCGCCGTTCCAGTAGGTCGGGTTGGCCTTGAAGCTCAGCTTCTCGCCCTTGGACCAGCCGGTGAGGACGTACGGGCCGGTGCCTATGGGCTTGCTGGTGAAGGCGCCGGTGTTGACGTCCTGCTTCGCCGCGATGTGCTCGGGGGCGATGGCGTGGACGGTGCGCTCGGCGAAGGGCGCGTAGGGGTACTTGAGGTGGAAGACGACGGTGTCGTCGCCGATCGCCTCGACGTTCCTGAGGGCGTCGAGCTCGGTGCGGGAGGCGTTGTTCGTCTTGGGGTCGAGGATCGTCCGGTAGGTGAAGACGACGTCCTCGGCCGTGAACGGGGCGCCGTCGCTGAAGGTGACCCCGGTGCGGAGGGTGTACGTGTAGGTGAGCCCGCCGTCGGCGATGTGCGGCAGCTCGGCCGCGAGCGCCGGCTTGAGCTTCATGTCGGCGTCGAAGGCGAGGAGCCCGTCGAAGATCTTGGAGTTGCCGTCCTTGCCGTAGCCGAGGAGGGGGCTGAGGGTCTCGGGCTCGTAGGCGATGCCGACGACCGCGGAATCCTTGGGTCCGCCGGAGGCCCCGGCGGTGGAGCCGGGGTTCGTGCAGGCCGCCGCGGTGAGGGCCAGGGCCCCCGCGAGCGTCGCGGCGGCCGTGCCGCGGAGGAATCGGGCGGTCATCGTGTCCACACCCCTTTTTGGAGATCAACTGTTATTGCGAACGGCTTGCAATTAAACAGTATGTAAAGGGGTGTGGACTCGGCGGCCCCTTACAAGGGGACTCCGGGCCGATGACGCCCGAGGCGTCCGCCGGCTAAGCGGGAGGCTCCAGACCCACCAGGGCGGCGATCGCGTCCTGATGCCGGCCCGTCGAACCGAGCGCGATCTGGTCGGACTTGGCCCGCTTGAGCGCCAGATGCGCCGGGTGCTCCCAGGTCATACCGATCCCGCCGTGCAGCTGCACGCACTCCTCGGCGGCCCGGACGGCGACCTTGGAGCAGTACGCCTGCGCGACGGCCACGATCAGCGGGGCGTCCGCGCTGCCGGTGGCGAGAGCGTCGGCGGCGGCGCGGGCCGCCGCACGGGCCCCGACGAGGTCCAGCCAGAGCTGGGCCATGCGGTGCTTCAGCGCCTGGAAGGAGCCGACCGGCCGGTTGAACTGGTGGCGCTCGCGGGTGTACCTGACGGTCTCCTCCAGACACCACTCGGCGAGGCCGAGCTGCTCCGAGGCGAGGAGTCCGGCACCCGCGAGCAGTCCGCGCCGGACCGCCGCCCGGGCCTCGTCGGGGCCCGCGAGCCGGGTTCCGCTCGCCGCTCCGACGGTGACCGTGGCCAGGGGGCGCGTGAGGTCGAGCGGGGTCCGCGGCTCGGCGGACGCCTCTTCCGCCGGTACGGCGTACAGGCCGTCCGCCCGGAGGACGAGGAACACATCGGCGGCCGGGGCGTCGGCGACCGCGGCGACCGGCCCGGCGAGCGGGAGCTCCGCGTCGGGCGCCGTCGACAGCGGTACGGCGAGGACCGCGACCGTACGGCCGCCGGCCAGCTCCGCGAGCAGCCCGGCAGCCGCGTCGCTCTCCCCCACCAGGGCGAGCAGGGTCTCGGTGGCCACCACCGCGCTCGTGAGGTACGGCAGCGGGGTCACCGCACGGCCCAGCTCCTCCATGACGACGGCGGCCTCGCGGTGGCTCGCGCCCTGGCCGCCGAGCTTCTCGGGGACGAGGAGTCCGGCGGCGCCGATGTCGGCGGCGAGGGACTTCCACAGACCGGGGACATAGGGACTGTCCGTCTCGATCCGGCCGAGGAGGGTCCGGTGGCCGGCCCGGTCGGCGAGCAGGGCGCGGACGGCGGCCCGCAGGTCGTCCTCGGTCTCGGAGTAGAGGAGGTCCAGCGGCTGTTCCGCCGGCGCTGTCGTCTCGGTCATCGGGCGAGGTCCTTCCAGGCGACGTCCTTGTCGTTGCGGGGCTCGGGCGGCAGGCCCAGGACCCGCTCGGCGACGATGTTGAGCAGCACCTCGCTGGTGCCGCCCTCGATCGAGTTGCCCTTGGACCGCAGATAGCGGTAGCCGGCGTCGCGGCCGGTGAAGTCGACGAGTTCGGGGCGGCGCATCTCCCACTCCCCGTACAGCAGGCCCTCGTCGCCGAGGAGTTCCACCTCGAGACCGCTGATGGCCTGGTTCAGACCGGCGAAGGCGAGCTTCATCGCACTGCCCTCGGGGCCGGGCCTGCCCGCGACGAGCTGCTGGCGGAGCCGCTCCCCGGAGAGCCTTGCCACCTCGGCGTCGACCCACAGGTCGAGGAGGCGCCGGTGGAGGTCGTGGGTGCGCAGCTCGGGGCGTTCGCGCCAGGTCGTGGCGGCCTTCCCGATCATGCCGCCCTCGCGCGGGATGCGGGCGCCGCCGATGGAGACCCGCTCGTTCATGAGGGTGGTCTGGGCGACCCGCCAGCCGTCGCCGACCTCGCCGAGGCGGTGGGCGTCGGGGATGCGGACGCCGGTGAGGAAGACCTCGTTGAACTCGGCCTCGCCGGTGATCTGGCGCAGCGGCCGGACCTCCACGCCGGGGTCGGTCATGTCGCAGACGAAGTAGGTGATGCCCCGGTGCTTGGGCGCGTCCGGGTCGGTGCGGGCGATGAGGATGGCCCAGCGGGCCGTGTGCGCGCTGGAGGTCCACACCTTCTGCCCGTCCACCACCCAGTCCTCGCCGTCGCGGACCGCCCGGGTGGCGAGCGCGGCGAGGTCGGATCCCGCGCCGGGCTCGCTGAACAGCTGGCACCAGACCTCCTCGCCGACCCAGAGCGGGCGGAGGAAGCGCTCCTTGACCTCGTCGGAGCCGTGGGCGAGGACGGTGGGGGCGGCCATGCCGAGGCCGATGCCGATCTTGCGCGGGTCGTTGTCGGGGGCGCCGGCGGCGGCGAGTTCGGCGTCGACGACGGTCTGGAGCGCGCGGGGCGCGTCGAGTCCGCCGAGGCCGACCGGGTAGTGCACCCAGGCGAGGCCGGCGTCGAAGCGGGCGCGCAGGAAGTCGGTGCGGCCGGTGGTGGCGGGCGGGTGCTCCGCCAGCAGCTTCCTGGTGCGTACGAGGAGTTCCTCGGCGTCGGTCATGCGTGGGCTCCTTCCGGGAGGACGACCAGGCGGCCGGTGGTGGTGCCGTCGGCGACGCGCTGGACGGCGTCCGCCGCGCCCGCGAAGGGGACGCGTTCGCCGATGAGGGGCTTGATGAGGCCCTTGGCCGCGTAGGCGGTCAGGGTCTCGTGGCAGCGGCCGATCGAGGCCGGGTCCTTCGCCGCGTACAGGCCCCAGTGGAGGCCCAGGATCGAGTAGTTCTTCACCAGGGCGTGGTTGAGGGCGGGAGTCGGGACGGTGCCGCTCGCGAAGCCGACGATCACGATCCGGCCCTCGAAGGCGACGCACTTCGCGGACTGCTGGTACGCCTCCCCGCCGACGGGGTCGTAGACGACGTCGGCGCCGCGGCCGCCGGTCGCGGCCTTGACCGCGGCGACGACGTCCTCGGAGCGCCGGTCGACGACCACGTCGCAGCCGAGCGCGCGGGCGACGGCGGCCTTCTCCGGTCCGCCGACGACCCCGATGACGGTGGCGCCGGCCGCCTTGCCGAGCTGGACGGCCGCGCTGCCGACTCCGCCGGCCGCCGCGTGGACCAGGAGGGTCTCGCCCTCCTGGAGGGCGGCGCGGCGGTGCAGGCCGAACCAGCCGGTCTGGTAGCCGATGTGGAGGGCGGCGGCCTCGGCGTCGTCGAGCGACTCGGGGGCCGGGAGCAGACCGGCGGCGTCGGCGAGCACGTAGTCGGCGAAGCCGCCGTGCGGGAGGGCCGCGGTGGTGATCACCCTGCGGCCGTCCTCGGTCTCGGCGCAGACCTCCACGCCGGGGGTGAAGGGCAGCGGGGGGCGGACCTGGTAGTGGCCGCGGCAGAGCAGCGCGTCGGGGAAGTTGACGTTCGCGGCGCGGACCTTGAGGAGGACCTGGCCGTCGCCGGGTGTGGGTGGTGCCACCTCCTCGCGGCGCATCACCGCGCCCGGTTCCCCGTTCTCGTACACACGCCATGCCTGCATCCGGAAGCCTCCTCCGTACCGAGCGGTCGGTGGCATACTAAGCGGTCGCTTGCACCCGGGGGAACGTCTGGGCGTGACTTCTTCGGGCAGCGCCACGGAGTGGCGGGGATTCTCCGGCGGGCCGACGGAGCAGCGGGGCGGCTCCAGCGGGCCGGCACGCCGGCGGGGCTTCTCGGCGGGCCGGCCGGTCAGTCGGACTTCTTCGGGCGGGCCCGTACGTGCATCCGCTCCCCCTGCGGGCCGAAGAGGCTCAGGAACTCCACCGGCGCCTCGCCCGCCGGTCCGAACCAGTGCGGAACGCGTGTGTCGAACTCGGCCGCCTCGCCGGCACCCAGGACGACATCGTGCTCACCGAGGACGAGCCGGAGCCTGCCGGAGAGCACGTACAGCCACTCGTACCCCTCGTGGACACGCGGCTCCGGATCCTCCCCCTGCGTCTTCTCCTGGATCACCTTGTACGCCTGGAGGCCGCCCGGCTGCCGGGTCAGCGGGAACATCGTGCGGCCGTGGCGCACGATCGGCCTGGCCCGGACCCGGGGGTCGCCCGTCGCGGGGGCGCCGACCAGCTCGTCGAGCGGGACCTGATGGGCGCGGGCGAGCGGCAGGAGCAGTTCGAGGCTGGGCTTGCGCTGCCCGGACTCCAGCCGGGAGAGGGTGCTCACGGAGATACCGGTGTCGGCGGAGAGCTCGGCCAGGGTCACCCCGCGGTCGCGGCGCATCCGGCGGAGCCGGGGGCCGACCTCGTTCAGTACGGCGTCGGTGCGGTCGTCGTCGGTCATACGTCCAGTGTTGCAGAAACGGCAAGATTGCTTGCCGGACCCGTCGGACGGAGGCACCCTCGCCCCATGAACGCACATCTGGAGAACACGTACGAGGCCGTGGTGGTCGGCGGAGGCGCCGCCGGGCTCAGCGCCGCCCTGGTCCTGGGGCGGTCGCTGCGCCGGACCCTGGTCGTCGACGCGGGCGAGCCGCGCAACGCCCCCGCCGCCCACATGCAGGGTGTCCTCTCCCGGGACGGCATGAGCCCGGCGGACTTCCTGGCCGCGGGCCGGACCGAGATCGCCGGGTACGGGGTCGGGCTGCGGGCCGGTGAGGTGACGGGCGCGGTGCCGGACGGCCGGGGCGGATTCACCCTCACCCTGGCGGACGGGGACACCGTCGGCGCACGCCGGCTCGTCGTCACCACCGGGCTCGTCGACGAGCTCCCCGCGATCGACGGGCTCGCCGAGCGGTGGGGACGGGACGTGCTGCACTGCCCGTACTGCCACGGCTGGGAGGTCCGTGACCAGCCCTTCGGCGTCATCGCCCACCCGGCGATGCCCGCGCACCAGGCGTTGATGGTCGCGCACTGGTCGAAGGACGTGACCCTGTTCCTGCACACCGCCGGCGAGCCGTCGGAGCACGACGCGGCCCTCCTCGACGCGGCGGGCGTCCGCGTCGAGCGGGGCGAGGTGACGGGTCTCGCGGTGGAGGACGACCGGCTGACCGGCGTGCGGCTCGCCGACGGGCGGACCGTGGCCCGTTCGGTGGTCTTCGCCGGGGCCTCGCGCCTCGCGGCCCGGGACGCCGTACTGCGGCAGCTCGGCGCGGAGCTGCGCGCGACCCCGTTCGGGGAGTTCGTGGTGGTGGACGAGACGGGGCGGACGAGCGTGCCCGGCGTGTGGGCGGCCGGGAACGTGACGGGGCCGCAGGAACAGGTGGTCAACGCCGTGAGCCGGGGCTATCGGGCCGGTGTCGCGCTCAACGCCGAGCTGCTGTTCGCCGACCTCGAGGAGAAGGTCGCCCGTCGGCCGGTCGGATGAACCGCGGCGGCTGGGGCTGCGTCGCGCGTACCGAGGGGTGAGGATCGGTCACGGTGGCCGGAATCGGCACGCGACGACGGAAGGACGGGACACCTCCCATGCTCGGTACGCAGTTCACCAAGGGCTCCCCCTGCTGGATCGACCTCGGCAGCCCGGACACGGAGGCGGCGGCGGCGTTCTACGGCGCCGTCTTCGGCTGGGAGTTCCACTCGGCGGGACCCGACACCGGCGGCTACGGCTTCTTCCAGCAGGACGGCCTCACGGTCGCCGCGCTCGGGCCGCTCACCGAGGAGGGCGCGCAGAGCGCCTGGACCGTGTACTTCCAGACCCCGGACGCGGACGCCACGCAGAAGGCCGCCGAAGCCGCGGGCGGCACCGTGCGCGTCGCGGCCGTCGACGTCATGGACGCGGGCCGCATGGCCGCCCTCACCGACCCGGGCGACGCCCGGTTCGCCGTCTGGCAGCCCGGCGCCAACAAGGGCCTCGAGCGGACCTCGTCGACGAACACCCTCGTCTGGGCGGAGCTCCACGTCACCGACCCCGAGACCGTCCTCGGCTTCTACCGCACGCTGTTCGGCTGGCGATCGGCGGAGATGGCGGCGCCCGGCATGATGTACCAGGTACTCTCCACCGCCGAGGGGGACCAGGAGGACGCCTCCTTCGGCGGCGCCGCCGAACTCCAGGACAGGAGCGAGACGGCCCGCTGGATCCCGTACTTCGCGGTCGAGGACGCGGACGCGATCGCCGTCTCGACGCAGGGGAACGGCGGCACGGTCCTGATGCCCGCGGCCGACATCCCCGACGTCGGCCGCATCGCCTGGCTCGCCGACCCCTTCGGCGCGACCTTCGCGGTCCTGAAGCCGGCGCCGATGGGCTGACCCGCCCCGCGGGTGAAAGTGGTTTGCCGGGGCGGTGGCCGGTGGGTAGCGTCGCCGCTCATGATCCCGACGCTGCGTACCGAACGGCTCCTGTTCGAGCCCTACGTCCCCGCGGACGAGGACGCCTTCACGGCGCTCTTCCAGGATCCGCGGGTGGCGCGGTGGATGGGCGACGGCCCGGTTCCCGAGGAGGACGACCGGGCGCTGTTCGGCCGGATCTTCAGCAAGGTCTACGCCCAGGACCTGTTCGCCGTCTGGGCCGTCCGCCGGGACGGCCTGCTGGTCGGGCACGCCGAGATCAAGCCGACGGAGCAGGTGGGAGGCCACGAGATCGTGTACGCGATCGCCCCGGCGGCCTGGGGTGCCGGCCTGGGCACCGAGGTCGCCGAGGCCCTCGTGGCCTACGGCTTCGACACCCTCGGACTCCCCGCGGTGCACGCCACCGTGGCCGAACCGAACACCGCGTCGCTGGTCCTGCTGGGCAGGATCGGCTTCACGCACGTCCGGGACCTCACCGAGGAGGACGGCAGCACCACCCGGGTGCTGACCCGCCGCCGCTGACGGCCCCGCGCCGTGCCCGGCCGGTGGCGGCCGGGCCCGGCCGCCCTCAGCGGGCGAAGAGCTCGAAGGCCACCGCGGGGCGGTCGCCGAAGCGCGCGGCGGAGCGGCCCGTCGCCGAGGTGAGGAAGGAACGGACGTACCCCTCCGGGTCCTCGTCCGTCAGGGCCTCGATGTAGGCGCGGTGACAGAGGAGCGAGCGGATCGCGCGCTCCAGGCCCGGGCCCGCGTCGACCGCGTGCGTCGGGGTGCTGGACGCGGCGACCGCCACCCAGCGCACCCCGTTCCACGGCTCCAGGCCCTCGTCGGCGAGATCGGAGAAGATCCAGCGGTTTCCCGCGTCGGCCGCCGCGTCCAGGGTGGCCCGGCCGACGGCGAGATGGTCGGGGGTGTTCCAGGGCGCGCCCGGACCCCCGCCCCAGGTGTCGCGGTGGTTGAGGGTGATGACGAGCTCCGGTCGGTGCCGGCGGATCGCGGCCGCGATGTCGCGGCGCAGCCCGAGACCGTACTCGATCACCCCGTCGCGGTGGTCGAGGAACTCGACCGTGTCCACCCCGACGACGGCGGCGCTGTCCCGCTGCTCCCGCTCGCGCAGCGGACCGCAGACGTCCGGGGCGAGGCCGTCGATGCCCGCCTCACCGCGGGTGGCGAGGACGTAGACGACCTCCTTCCCCGCATCCGTCCAGCCGGCGACGGCCGCCGCGCAGCCGTACTCCAGGTCGTCCGGGTGGGCGACGACGGCGAGAGCGCGCTGCCAGTCGCCGGGCATCTCCGCGAGGTCCGCGACATCGGTTCCGTTCATGATCGCAGGATACGGGCCGCCTCCGCGGCGGTCGGGCGGAACCCGCCGGAGAGGATGACCGAACGGGACACGTTCCGGGGCCGGTCGGGGTTGAGTCCGCGCCGGTCCGCGAGGGCGACCGCGAGCCGCTGGGCACGTACGAGCGCGGCGACCGGGTCGATCGCGTCGGCGGCGAACAGCGCGCCCGTGGACTCCACTTCGTCCCGCAGGCCGGACGGCGCGGGGCCCAGGCACCAGACCAGGCTGGACCGGTCGCTGATGCTGATCGGGCCGTGCCGGTACTCCATCGCCGCGTACGACTCCGTCCAGGCGCGGGCCACCTCGCGCAGCTTGAGGGCCGCCTCGTCGGCCAGTCCGACGGTCCAGCCGGTGCCGAGGAAGGTGAACTGGCCGCGCCGCTCCCAGGCCGCGGGCAGCCGCTCGTACAGCACGAGTTCGGCGTCGGCGATCGCGGGCCCGAGGTCCACCCCGAGTCCCGCGCGCAGGAGTTGGAGGGCCGTGGTCGCGAACCGGGTCTGGACGACGGAGCGTTCGTCGGCGAAGCCGAGACCGACGACCCGGTCGGCGAGCTGCCCGGCGGGGCTGTCGGGCGCGCCGGTGAGGACGAGCGTCGGGATCCTCCCCGCCGCGCCGGCGAGCAGCTGTACCACCTCCGTGGTGGTGCCGGAGCGGGTGAGGGCCACGATGCGGTCGTAACCCCGGCCGAGCGGCGTGGAGTCGGAGGCGGGGAAGGCGTCGGTCTCGCCCGCGCCGAGGGACTCGCGCAGGGCGGCGTAGGCGCGGGCGACGAAGTACGAGGTGCCGCAGCCGACCACCGCCACGCGCTCGCCGCGGGCCGGCAGCCGGTCGGCGTCGCGGTAGGCGATCTCGGCGGCCCGCCGCCAGCAGTCCGGCTGGGCGGCTATCTCCGTGCCGACGTGGGTGCTCATGTCCGGGTCCTCTCCTCGCGGGATCCCCGCGCGGGGGTCCGGACCGAGTTCTACCGGCACGCGCCATGAGCACTCCATGAGCAATGGGACCTCACCCCTTGGACTTTTGAACGCCGCCCGAGCCCCCTCCGTCGCCGCCCGTGGAGCGATCGCCACCCCGTCCGCCGCCGCACGAGGCGCGGACGACGAGCCTGGGCCGCAGCTGCACCTGGTGCAGCGGGGCGGCCTCGCCCTCGGCCAGGCGCCGGAGCAGGATCTGCGCGGCGAGCCGGCCGAGTTGGTACTTGGGCGGCGAGACGGCGGTCAGCGGGGTCTCCGCGACATCGGCGAACTCGTTGTCGTAGCTGATCAGGGCGAGGTCGTCCGGGACCCGCACCCCCGCGCGGCGCGCCGCCCCGAGCATCAGCGCGGCCTCCCGGTCGCCGAAACAGAGCGCGGCGGTGACCCCGGCGGCGCGCAGCGCGGCGAGGGCCAGGTCGGCGCGGTCCGGGTCCCAGCGGGCCATCACGTCCCGCTCGTACGGCGGTGCCTCGGACAGTCCGAAGTCGCCGAGGGCGCGGGCGAAGCCGGACTCGATGGGCGCGGTGGTGGGCGCGTCGGTACGGGCGACGAGCCCGAGCCGCTCGTGGCCGAGGGCGCGCAGATGGCGGACCGCGTCGTAGGCGCCGCCCTCGTGGTCGGTGCAGACGTGCTCGGTGGGGTCGCCCGGGCCGTGGGCGGCGAGCCGCCGCTCGACGAGGACGGCGGGGACGGGCAGGGCGAGGAGCTCCTCGGCGCGCCGGCCGGGGTCGGTGGCGGTGTGGAGGCTGGGGACGAGGAGGAGCCCGTGGACCCCGGCGGAGAGGAGGCGCTCGACGGCGGCGTCCTCCTCGTCGGGGTCGTAGTGGGAGCAGGCGAGGACGAGGCGGGCGCCGGCCGCCGCGAGTTCCTTCTCGATGCCCTGGAGGACCCTCGGGTAGTAGAACGTGGTGTCGGGGACGAGGACGCCGACGATCCGCCGGCCGGTGTCGCCGCGTTCGGGCCGGTGGGCGGCGAACGTGCCCGCGCCCTGGCGGCGTTCGACGAGCCCGAGGGCGACGAGGTCCTCGTAGGCGCGGCGGACGGTCGTCACGGACAGGCCGGTCTCGGTGGCGAGGGCGCGTTCGGTGGGGAGCTTGCTGCCGGGCGGCCAGGTGCCGTCGAGGATGCCGCGCCGCAGCTCGGCCGTGAGGGCCCGGAACTTCAGCTCCCGGCCGGAGGCCGGTGTCTCGCGTCCCGTCATCCGGACCCCCTCGTGCGCGTGGCGCCCCGGCTGGTCCGACGGCGCGCCGCATCCTACGCGGAAGTGATCAGATCTCGTCCCGGGCGAGTGCGAGCAGCCGGTCGAGGACGCGCGGTCCCCCGGCCCGTACGCCGTCGTGCTCGAACTCGTCCGTCACCCAGGTCCGCAGACCGCGGATCGTGCGCGCGGTGTCGAGGGAGTGGGCGGTGTCCACGTACATGTCGTCGTGGTAGGCGGCGGCGGCGACCGGGACCTTGTTGGCGGCGAGCCGTTCGGGGTCGTAGAGCGGGGTCCAGTCGGTGCGGGCCGCCAGCAGCTCCGCGGTCTCGCGGAGCGGGCGGAGGGCGGGATCGATGGTGAAGTGCCAGGGGTGGACGGTCTCCCCGGTGAAGAGCAGCGGTCCGCCCTCGGCGAGCGCGGTGCGGGCGTCGAACTCGGGGTGGTCGGCGCGGACGCGTTCGGCGGCCCAGTCGGTGGGGCCCTGCCCCTGGGCGTAAATGGCCTCGTGGAGCACGGCGTACAGCGGGTGTCCGGCGTACGAGAGGTGGGCCTGGACCTGCTCCAGGAAGGCGTCGGAGAGTTCGGGTCCGCCCGGGGTGGGGACGAAGGCGCCCTCCAGAAGCAGATGGAGCTGGTGGGTGCCGTCGCCGGAGCCGAGGAGGATGCCGAGGGACTGGAAGGCCTCGGGGGTGAGCCGACCGCCGCCGGGGAGGGTGACCTCGTGGGCGAGGAGGTGGGCGGCGATGGCGCGGGCCCGTTCGGCGTCCTGCGGGTAGCGGGCGAAGTGGGCCTCGTTCTTGCGCCGGATCCGGGGATAGGCGGCGCGGTAGACCTCGTCGGCGGTGGCGTGGAGGGAGGGCAGTCCGCCGGTGATCAGGACCCGCTCCAGGCCTTGGGGGGCGGTGGAGAGGTAGTGGGTGGCGCAGAAGCCGCCGAAGCTCTGGCCGAGGACGGTCCAGGGGGCGCCGCCGGTGAGCCGGCGGCGGATCGTCTCGCAGTCCCCGACGATGGAGTCGGCGCGGAAGTGGGCGAGGTAGTCGGCCTGCTCGGCCGGGGTGCCGCGGAGCGGCAGGGTCTGGCGGTTGGCGGGGGTGGAGCGGCCGGTGCCCCGCTGGTCGAGGAGGAGGACGCGGAACTCCTTGACGGCCCGGCCGAGCCAGGCCTGCGGGCCGATGAAGCGGCGGGCGCCGAAGCCGGGTCCGCCCTCCAGGTAGACCAGCCAGGGGAGCCGGTCCCGGTCGGCTCCGGCGTGGCCGCTCGCGACGACCTCGCGGCCGAAGACCTCGATCCGCTCGCCGTCGGGGCGGGCGTGGTCGAGGGGGACGGGGAAGCGGTGGTCGGTGAGGACGAGTCCCGGCTGCCGGTAGGTGGTCACGCTGTCGCTGCTCCTGTTCGGTACGCCCCCGCGAGGACAGTGGATCACACGGCGGGGGCGTACCGGGGGCGGGGAGCGTCAGGGGCCGGGAGTTTCAGTGGGCCCGGAGCCTCGGGGGGCCCGGGGCGTCAGGAGGTCGGGAAGTCGTCCGCGGTCCTGATGCGGTCCCGGATCCAGACACCGGCGGGCTTCAGCGAGCCGGTGCCGGTCCAGGTTCCGCCGGCGGTGCAGGTGCCGGTCTTGAAGACGGCGCCGCTGCGCTCGTCGTCGGAGAAGTTCCAGTTGACCCAGCTGATCTTCTTGGCGGCCATGAGGTCGAGGAAGCGCTGCGACATCGGGAAGTCGTTGCCGCCCTCACCGGCGTAGTTCTGGGTGCCGAACTCGGTGACGAAGACGGGCAGCTTGTCGGCGGCGCGGGACAGGGTGTTCAGGTACTCGTCCCGGTGCGAGTACGCGTAGAAGTGGAAGGTGTACATGATGTTGGTGGCGTTCACCGGGCTGGACACGACCTCGGACTCGTTGGCGCCCTCGGAGACGCCGAACGAGGACCAGGCGCGCGTGCCGACGAGGATCGGGGTCTCGGCGTCCTTGGCGCGGATGACCGGGATGAGCTGCTCGGCGTAGCTCTTGATACGGGACCAGGCGACGCCGCTGGGCTCGTTGGCGATCTCGTAGAGCAGGTTCGTCTTGGCGCCGTGGCGCTGGGCGATCTCGGTGAAGAAGGTCTTGGCGCGGGCGAGGTTGTAGTGCGGGTCGCCCGGGTCGAGCATGTGCCAGTCGACGATGACGTACATGCCGCGCGCGGTGGCCTGCTCGATGAGGGAGTGGGCGAGGTCGGTGTACTTGCGCGGGTCGGTCTCGTAGCCCTCCTCCTGGACGTAGGTGGAGACGCGCAGGACGTCGGCGTTCCAGTCCTTGGCGAGGGCGTCGAGCGAGCCGCCGGTCAGGCACTGGCTGTACCACTGGGTGCCGTGGCTGGACATGCCGCGCAGCTGGATGGGCTTGCCGTACTGGTTGCAGAGCTTGGTGCCGCAGACCTTGAGCTGTCCGTTGATCGCGGCGGGGGTGCTGCCGGTGGTGGGCGGCGGGGTGGTGGTGCTGTCGACGGCGAGGTGGTCGACGTTGGGGCCGCCGTTGGCGGTGGTGGCGGTGGCGCGGACGGTGTTGGCGCCGGCCTTGAGGGTGGTGGTGACGGTGGTGGTCGCCCAGTTCGTCCAGGCTCCGGTGCCCGCGAAGGACTTGCCGGAGGCGGCGACGGCGCCGTTGACGGCGATGTTCATGGGGCGGTCGGTGGTGGTGCCGTTGGCGTAGCGCAGGGTCAGGGTGGCGGGGCCGGCCTGGGCTGCGTCGACGTTCCACTGGACGTATCCGCCGGTGGTGTTGTCGTAGTTGACGAATCCGTCGCCGGTGAATCCGGTGTGGTTGGACTCGACGAGGCCCTGGGAGACGGTGGCCGTCTCGGCCTCGTGGGTGACGGGTGCGGCGCTCGCGGTGGGCGGGGCCGTGGCGAGGCCGAGGAGCAGGGCTCCGAGGGCGGTTCCCGCGACGCCGAGGCGCCGGAGGCCGGGTCGTACGGATCGTGCCGAAGTCATGGGGGTCTCCACGGTACGACGAACGAGGTCTGAGGACAGTGCGGTGGGACGGGCGGAAAGCTTGGACTGGAAGGAAACTTTCCTAACGGATGAATAGCAGGGCCGAGAACCGCCTCGCAAGGGTCATGACAAGAGACGCTGTTCAGCGGGCTGACAGCCGGGCCCGGATTCCGGCGGTGCGACGAGCGGCGTGCCCTCAGCGCGGAATGAGCCCCTCGTCGACGAGATAGTTCCGCGCCACGTCCTCGGGAAGGCGTCGCCAGCTGTCCACCTGTTCGTTGAGCCGCGCCAGATCGGCCGTGGTCAGAACCGTGTTGAGCCGGGAGAGCGCCCGGGTGACGCCCTCGCTCCCGGCCCGGGCCCGGTTGACGACGGGGACGACGTGGTCGGCGTTCTGCAGGTGTTTGTCGTCGTCGAGCAGAACGAGCCCGAACTCGTCGAGCGTGGCATCGGTGGTCGTGGTGAGCACCAGCTGGTCCTGCCCGTTCTGCACGGCCTGCTTGGCCGGGGTGGTGCCGACGCCCTTCGGGTCGACGGCGGTCACGTCGATGCCGTAGACCTCCCTCAGACCGGGGGCGCAGTACGGCCGCCGGACGCATTCGTCACCCGCCGCCAGCCGGACGGGCAGACCGGTGGCACCCAGGTCGCTGAGGGTCTTCAGCCGGTGCTCGGCGGCGAAGGCGGCGGTCACGGCGAAGGCGTTCTGGTCGACGGCGTGGCCCGCGTCGAGGACGGTGAGCCCGCGCGGGCCCGCGAGCGCGCGGAGCGCGGTCATGGTCTCGGCCAGGTCGGGCGAGCCGACGGTCGGCGCGTCCGCCCCGTTGGCCTTGGCGTTCAGCCAGTCGGCGAAGGTCGCCGCGTACTCGGCCACGACGTCGATCTGGCCGCGCTCCAGGGCGGGTTCGTACAGCTCGCGGTTGGTGACGGAGAGGATCTTCGTCCCGTAACCGGCCTCCTGGAGCAGCAGGGCGTACATCTGGGCCAGGAGGTCGCTCTCGGTGAACCCGGCCGAGCCGACGGTCAGATGGCGGCTGTCGCCCGGCGGGGCGGTGACCGCCCCCTGGTCCTCCAGGGACGGTCCGGCGGAGCAGCCGCCCAGGCCGCCGCAGACGACCAGGACGAGCCCGAGGACGGCGGCGCGGACGGGGCCGGGGGCAGGGGCGGGGCCGGCGGCGGGGCCGACGGCGCGGACACGGCCGGGGACGGGGCCGGAGCCGGGGACGCCCGGCGGTCTCCTCACGCGCCGCTCCCCCGCCCCCCGGTGGGCGCGAGACGCTGGACGCCCTCGAAGACCCCCTCCACGAGGAGCGCGAGCACGGCGACGAGACAGGCCCCCGCGACGACCTGGGGGGTGGAGGCGAGGTTGAACCCGGCGGTGATGATCCGGCCGAGCCCGCCGCCGCCGGCGAGCGCCGCCACGGTGGCGGTGGCGACCAGCTGGACGGCGGCGATCCGTACCCCCGTGAGGATCAGCGGCGCCGCGAGGGGGATCTCGACCCGGGCGAGGGTCTGGCGGCCCGTCATGCCCATGCCCCGGGCGGCCCGTACGACATCGGGGTCGACGCCCCGCACCCCCACGTACGCGTTGGTCAGCAGCGGGGGCACGGCGAACAGGACCAGGGCGATGATCGTCGGCCAGTCGCCGTACGAACCGATCGGGCTGAGCAGAAGCAGTACGAGGACCGCGAAGGTGGGGACGGCCCGCCCGGCGTTGGAGAGGTTCACGGCGAGCGCGCCGCCCTTGCCGAGGTGCCCGAGGACCAGGCCGACGGGAAGGGCGATCGCACAGCTGATGACGAGGGAGACGACGGTGAGGAAGAGGTGCTCGCCCAGCCGGTGCCAGACACCGTTCTCGCCCGACCAGTGTGCGGCGGTGGTGAGCCAGGACCAGGCCTCGGCGAGGGTGTTCACGCGGCCCGCCCCCGGGTCCAGGGGGTGAGCACGCGTTGGGCGCCGAGGAGCAGCAGGTCGGCGGCGACGGCGATCAGCACGCAGAGCGCGGAGGCGGTGAGGACCTGCGCCTTGAAGTAGGTGTTCATCCCGGAGTAGATGAGGTTCCCCAGACCGCCGTGGCCGACGATCGCGCCGATCGTGACGAGGGAGACGGCGGAGACGGTGGCGATCCGCAGCCCCGTCATCGCGGCGGGCAGGGCGAGCGGCAGCTCGACGGCGAGGAGGAGCCGGACCGGGCCGTACCCGAGACCGCGCGCCGCCTGCCGGGTCTCCTCGGGGACGGCGCGGAGCCCGGCGAGGATGTTCCGGACGAGAAGGGTGAGGGAGTACAGGACGAGGCCCGCCACCACGAGCGCGGCGGAGAGCCCGTACACCGGCAGGAGCAGCGAGAACATCGCCAGGGCCGGAATCGTGTAGAGCAGGGTGGTGACCCCCAGGACCGGCCCCGCCGCCCAGCGCCAGCGGCGGGCGGCCACCGCGAGGGGCAGCGCGAGCACCAGACCGAGGGCGACGGAGAGGCAGGTCAGCTGGAGGTGCTGGACGACGGCGTCGGTGAGGATCTCGCTCCGGGTGGAGAGATAGGCGCCGCAGATCCACTCGTTGCGGGCGAGGCAGTCGTCGGGCGGCGCGATCACCCCCCCATTCGAGGCGGTACGGCGCTGCCGCGCACGTGGGCCGGTCCGTTCGGGGGCGGACGGGCCACGGCTGATCCGCTCGGGTCGGACGGGCTACGGCCGATCCGCTCGGGTCGGACGGGGGTGCCGGTGTCTCAGGACTCCTGGAGCACCGACAGGACGTTGCCCGCCGGGTCGGTGAACCAGGCGATGGCCGGTCCGCCCTCGACCCGCACGATGCCCTTGGCGTCTGCCTCGAAGCCGTCGTACCGCTCCAGGGTCACTCCGCGCCCCGTCAGCTCGTCCACGGCCCGGTCGATGTCGTCGACGGCGAAGTTGATGATCGTGAAGGAGGCGGGGGTGTGGTCGTCCTTGGGGTAGACGAAGACCCTCGCCCCGCCCGCCAGGGTCAGGAAGAGCATCCGCATCTCGCCCTGCCCCTCCTCGCCCACCTTCAGGCCGAGGGTGTCCCCGTAGAAGCGCCGGGCGGCTTCGAGGTCGTCGACCGAGAAGCCGCTGAATGCCGGGGTTTCGCCGAACATGACGTACTCCTTTCCGGGGGCCCGCGCTGGGCACCCCTTCCAGGATCCGCCGACTGCCCGCCGCCCGCCGCTCCGGGTGACGCGCGGTCGCCCGGGGTGGCGCGTGCGTCGCTCAGGGCGCGATCGGGAGCTGCCGCTTGTGCTCGGTGAGCTCGTAACGGCGCACGATCGAGGCGAAGGCGGCCTCGGCGACGGGCTTCCCCTCCAGGAAGTCGTCGATGTCGTCGTACGTGACACCGAGGGCGTCCTCGTCCGGCTTGCCCGGGTCCAGGGTCTCCAGGTCGGCCGTCGGCGTCTTCCACACCAGCTCGGCCGGGGCGCCGAGCTCGGCGGCGACCGCGCGGACCCGCCGCTTGGTGAGACCGGTGAGCGGGACGACGTCGGCCGCGCCGTCGCCGAACTTGGTGAAGAAGCCGGAGACGGCCTCGGCGGCGTGGTCGGTGCCGACGACGAGCCCGTCGTGGGCGCCGGCGACCGCGTACTGGGCGACCATCCGCTGGCGGGCCTTGATGTTGCCCTGCACGAAGTCCTGGTGGTGGGCGTCGCGGAAGACCACGCCGCCGGCGAGCGCGGCGGCCAGGGCCGCGTCGCTCGCGGCCTTCACGTCCACGGTGAGGACGGAGTCGGCGCGGATGAAGCCGAGGGCCGTCTGCGCGTCCTTCTCGTCGGCCTGGACGCCGTACGGCAGGCGCATCGCGTGGAAGGTGGCGTCGTGACCGGCGGCGCGGGCCCGCTCCACGGCGAGCTGGCAGAGCCGTCCGGCGGTGGTGGAGTCGACGCCGCCGCTGATGCCGAGGACGAGGGAGCGCAGACCGGTGGAGGTGAGCCGCTCGGTGAGGAAGGCCACGCGGCGCTCGATCTCGGCCCGCGGGTCGAAGGTCTCGGCCACCTGGAGGTCCCGGGCGATCTGCTGCTGGAGGGCGGTGGACGCCGGGTCGGTCACGGGGGGTCTCCTCGTCGTGTCAGGGGCTACGGCAGTCGACTTTACGCACCCGGGCCGGCGCACGTCGCCCTGCCCCGTACCTCCTGACCTGCCGGTCGGCGGTGCGGGCGTCCCGCGGCCGCCGTCAGCTGCCGGAGGAGGCCTCCAGGGTGCGGGCCAGGCCCCGGTGCGCGCGGACGAGGACGCCGGGCACGTCCCCGGTGGCCGCGTGACGGCGGCCGGTCGGATGTGTGCCCGGGCACCGGCGTCACGTAACGGGGCCGGTCGGGGACCCGGTCCACCGCCGCCGGCCCGACGGAGGTGCTCCGCGCGCGACGGCGCCGCTTCGGCGAGGGCGCGGTGGTTACGCCGCCCCGCGGGCCGGGTCCGAGCGGTGGTTATGCCGCCCCGCGGACAGGGTCCGGGGCGCAGAGGACCTCGACCCGCTGGACGAGGTTGTTCGCGAACCCGCCGCGGTTCCACGGTTCGGCCAGGGGCTGGACGTTGCCCTCCGCGTCGGTGGCCCGCACCGTCAGATGGCGCAGGCCCGGGGTCGCCGTCCAGGTGGTGTGCCAGGCGGTCCAGGCCCAGGGGTGTCCGGGGTCCGGGACGAGCGAGGCCTCGGTCCAGGCCGCCCCGCCGTCCTCGCTCACCTCGACGCGGGCGACCGGGCCGTGCCCCGACCAGGCGCGGCCGGCGAGCGGCACGGGCCCGGGGCGGACGACGCGGGTCCGGGACATGAAGTCGGGGAATCCCGGCGGCACCATCAGGGCCCGGGGCGCGATGAGGGTGACCGGCTCCCCCGGATCCTCGGCGGCCTGCCGTACGCGATAGGCCACGCTCTGCTGGAAGCCGGTGTACGGGGTGGCGGTGAGGGTGATGTCGTGGAGCCACTTCACATGGGCCATGCCGTACCAGCCGGGGACGACGAGCCGGAGGGGGCTGCCGTGCTGCGGGGGCAGGGGCGCCCCGTTCATCTCGTACGCGACCAGGACGTCCCGGGCCGGGTCGGCGGCCGTCGTGAGGGGGAGGCTCCGCCGGTAGTCCTGTTCGACGCCCCGCTCCACACCGTGGTCGGCGCCCGTGAACACCGCCTCGACGGCGTCCTCCGCGATTCCCGCCTCCGCGAGGAGTGCCGTGAGGGGGACGCCGGTCCAGTCGGCGGTGCCGACGGCCTCGACCAGCCAGGGCTGGCTCACCGGGCGGGGTGTCAGACGGGCCCGGCCGTTCCCCGCGCACTCCAGGGTCACCCGGCGGGTGACGGCGGGCAGGGCCCGGAGCGCGGCCGGGTCCAGGTCGAGGGGCCTGAGCACCCGGCCGCCGACGGTGAGCCGCCAGCCGTCCGCGTCCGTCGCGGGGATGTCGTAGTGCACGAGGACGTAGTGGAGTCCGGGCGGGGTGACGTCGTACCGCAGCGCCTCCAGCGGAAGCCCGTGGTTGCGGGCGGCGAGGGCAAGCTCCTGCGCGGTGATGCCTTCGTCGGGGCCCGCCACGCGTCCCGGTGCGCTGATGTCGCCCAGACCGCTCAGGGATCCGTCCATTCCCTCATGGTGCGCCGCGCCCGGGGGTGCGGCACGTCGGCGCGGGCGTGGCCCCGGGCGGGCGGCGGCGCGGGGCCTCAGGTCTGCGGGGAGCCGCGCAGCGCCCGGTCCAGGCCGTCCTGGGGGAGACCGGTGAGGGCGCGGACGAAGATCTCCTCGTAGGCGGGCTCGCCGATGCTGGCGCGGACGGTGTCCGTGTACTTCTCGTGCAGGGCCCGCAGGCCGGGAAGTCCGCGCCGGGGCTGTCCGGTGGAGCGCCAGTACGCCTCCCCGGTGCCGGAGACGTCGGCCGCGCGCTCGCCGTCACCGGCCGCCGCGAGGGCGGTGGCGAGGACGTCGAGCCCGAGGGCGACACCGAGGCTCGCGCCGAGTCCGCGGGTGCCTTCGAGCATGGCCCTGGCATGGCCCGCGGCGGCCGCCGGGTCGCCCTCCAGGAGACCGGTCAGGGCGAGCTGGTACTCCAGGGCGGTCCGGGTCCAGTGCTCGTCGAGCTCCTCGCAGAGCGCACGCAGGGCGAGCGCCCGGTCCCGGGCCTCGGGGAGCCGGCCGAGGCCGGTGAGGGCGAAGACCCGGACGAGGTGGCAGCGGAGCCGGGCGGCGGAGTCGGCGGGGCCGCCGCGGGCGGCGTCGAGGACGTGCCCCACGACGACGTACGCGGCCATCGGCCGGCCGGTGGTGAGGGCGAGGAGTCCGGCGAGGGCGGCGGCGTCGAGGGTCAGGTCGCCGAGGCGTCCCCGGTCCTCGGGATGCCCCTCGCCGCCGGGGCGTCCCCGGTCACCGGCCTGCCGGTGACCGTCGCCGTACTCCGCGTACTCCGGGCTACGTGCCTGCTCGGCGTCCGCCGTGCGCTCGGTGTACTCGGTGTACCGGGCCTCGCGGGCGCAGCGCTCGCTGACCTCCTGGGCGGGCCCGAACTCGCCCTGGAGGACGAGGGTGACGCCGAGGGCCCACAGGGCACGGGCCCGGGTGCGGCCGCGGGCGCCGCTGAGCAGCAGGGCCTGTTCGAGGCCGTCGCGGGCCTCGCGGAGCCGGCCGCGGCAGGACCAGGCGAAGGCGACGGAGCCGATGAGGTCGAGCGCCCCGTCGGGGTCGGTCCGGAGCAGCCGGTCGAGGGCGGTGCGCAGATCGGTGTGATGGGCGTCGACGGTCCGGTACCAGCGCAGTTGGCGGGCACCGTGCCATTCGGTCTCCGCCCGCCGCGCCAGGCCCCGGAAGTGGGCGGCGTGCCGGTCGGCGACGGTGCCGGTCTCTCCGGTGCGGTCCAGCCAGGTCGCCCCGTACGCACGGATCGTGTCGAGCATCCGGAGCCGGCCGGCCGCGTCCGGCGGGCGGACCACGGAGGCGCGGACGAGACCGTCGAGGGCGTCGGGCAGGGTGGCCCTGTTCAACGGGCCGCCGATGCAGACGGCGGTCGCCGACGCCAGGTCGAAGGGGCCCCGGAAGACGGAGAGCCGGGCCCAGAGGAGGCGTTCGAGCGGCGCGCTCAGCTCATGGCTCCAGCCGATGGCCGCCCGCAGGGTCTGGTGGCGGCTCGGCCACACCCGCTCGGTGTGTGCGAGCAGGTCGAAGCGGGCGGCGGGCGGGGCGTCGAAGCGGGTGCCGAGCTGGTCCCGGACGGCTTCTGCGCCCTGGAGGCGGATCTGCGCGGCGGCCAGTTCCAGGGCGAGCGGGATGCCTTCGAGGCGTACGCAGATCTCGCCGGCGGGACCGGCGGCGGGGAACTTCTCCCCCGCGGCCCGGCGGAGCAGCTCCAGGGCGTCGCGTCCGGCCGGCGGCAGCGGGTCGAGGGCGACGACCCGCTCCCCTTCGACGCCGAGGGGACGCCGGCTGGTGGCGAGGACGGTGAGCCCGGGGGCGGCGGCGAGGAGTTCGGTGACGAGCCGGGCGCAGGGTTCGGCGAGATGCTCGCAGGAGTCGAGGACGAGCAGCAGCCGGTCGTCGGCGAGCCGGCGGCAGAGCCCGGTGGTCGCCATGCCGGGGGTGTGGTCGGCGAGGTCGACGGAGTCGGCGACGAGGGCGACGAGGAGCCGGTCGCCGTCGAGCGGGGTGAGGTCGGTCCACCAGGCTCCGTCGGCGTACCCGTCGGCGGCGCGGTGCGCGGCACGCAGCGCGAGCCGGGTCTTCCCGACTCCCCCGACGCCGGTCACGGTGACGAGACGGTGCTCCGCCAACGCGGCGGAGACACGCCTCAGTTCCGTGCGGCGTCCCACGAAACCGGGGTTCTCGTCCGGCAGATGTCCACGCACGGGAGCAGTCTCCCTCATGAGAGCGGTGAACGGGCGGGCGGCACCGGTTCGTTACGCGCTCGGACCGATCCGGCGACGCCTTTCCGACGGTCACGATGCCGCACGCACGACGTCACGGCTACCCCCTGTTCGAACGCCATCCCCCGGGTCACCCTCCTTCGACCGTCACGACGACCGAGTGCCATCCCTGCGCCCCGTCGGGCATGGTGTCGGTGCGCTCCTCCGGCTGGACGGCGCCGGTGCCGTCGGTGGCCCGGACGGTGAGGGTGTGCCGGCCGGGTGTCGCAGCCCACCGGTACAGCCACTGCCTCCAGGTGTCGCCGCTGTCCTCGGCGGCGAGCTCCGCCTCCTGCCAGGGGCCGTCGTCGATCCGTACCTCCACCCGGCGGATGCCCCGGTGCTGGGCCCAGGCGACCCCGGCGACCGCCACGGTGCCGGCGGCGGGGCGGGCGAAGGAGCGGGGGGTGTCGATGCGGGACTGGGTCTTCACGGGGGCCTGGGCGGCCCAGCCTCGCGGGACCCAGTAGGCGTCGTAGGCGGCGAAGGTGGTCAGCTCGATCGACGAGATCCACTTGCAGGCGGACACGTACCCGTAGAGGCCGGGGACGACCATGCGGACGGGGAAGCCGTGGGTGAAGGGCAGGGGTTCGCCGTTCATGCCGAAGGCGAGCAGGGAGTCGCGGCCGTCCATGACCTGCTCGACGGGGGTGCCGATGGTCATGCCGTCGACGGACCGGGCGACCAGCTGGTCGGCGGGGCCGCCTTCGGACGGCGGGCGGACGCCGGCCTCGCGGAGCAGGTCGGCGAGGGATACGCCGAGCCAGCGGGCGTTGCCGACGTACGGGCCGCCGACCTCGTTCGAGACGCAGGCGAGCGTGATGTCCCGCTCCACGATCCGCCGGGCCATGAGGTCCCGCAGGGTGAGGGTGAGCTCCTCGCGCACTCCGCTGCCGTGGAGGCGCAGCCGCCAGCGCCCGGCGTCGACCCGGGGCACGACGAGCGCCGTGTCGACCCGGTAGAAGTCGCGGTTGGGGGTGACGAAGGGGCTGATGCCGGGGACGCGGAGCTGGGCTCCGGCGGGTACGGGCGGTGCGGGGGAGGCGGGCCGGGGCAGTCTCAGGGCTGCCCGGGAGGCCACGGCGTTCTCCTCGACGGGACTGCCGACCGCCCTGGCGACGGCGGCGGCGCCGGTCGCGACGAAGCCTGCCGACACGGCCGCGACCAGGAAGTTCCGGCGGTCGGCGCGCGCGCCCCCGGAACCGTCGCGGGACCTCCGGGCGAAGAGGAGGCCGATCAGGCCGTAGAGCAGGACCGCGCCCACGACGGCGCCCACCAGCGAGGGCACGGCGTCGAGGGCGGAGTCGGAGTCGGGGCGGGTGACGGCGGCCAGGGCGCCTAGGAGGCCGAAGGCGCCGACCGCCGCCGAGCCGAGCAGGCGGTGGCGCAGGGCGAGCAGCCCGATCCCGACGGCGAGCAGCCCGAGGATGATCAGGATGCCCAGCTGGAGGACCGCCTTGTCGCTCTCGCCGAACGTGCGGATCGCCCACTCCTTGAGGGCGGCCGGTGTCCGGTCGACGACGGCGCCGCCGACGGCGGGCACGGGGCTCGCCTCGGGCCGCACCCAGAAGGCGGCGAGGTCCGCGACGGCCAGCGAGACGTATCCGGCGATGAGACCGCCGACGGCGGCGAGGAGTCGGTCCGTGCGGGTCGGCTCAGGGGGTGGGGCGGAGAGGGTCATGCTCCTCATTCGGCATCGACGGCGCTCCGGATGGGCGGATTCACCTGGAAGGTGGACGGGAGTGCGGTCCGGTGGCTCCCCCCGGGCGGGAGCCACCGGTGACTTCCCCGAGCCGCTGCCGCGGTCGGGAGCCCGGTGGCTTCCCCGATCCGCCGACGCGGGGCGCAAGCCCCGTGACTTCCCCGGACCACTGACTCGGGCGGGAGCCCGGCGACCTCCCCGGGGCATCGCCGCGCGCGGGCGGCGTCCGGGCGATGCTCAGCTCGCGGCGGCCGTGGCGCGCGCGCCCGGCGCCTCGCTCAGGGAGCGGCGCATCCGGTCGAGGCCGCGTCGCGCGTGACTCTTCACGGTGCCGAGCGGCAGGCCGGTGCGCTCGGCGATCTGGACCTGGGTGAGGTCCCCGTAGAAGGCCATGGCGAGCACCTCGCGCTGCGCGGCGGGAAGCTTCGCCAGCTCGCCGGTGACCACGAGCCGGTCGACGACCCCGTCGGGATCCGGGGCGGTCACTCCGTCGGGGGTCAGCCGCGCCCCGGCCGCGACCACCAGGTCCCGGCGCCGGGTGCGTGCCGAGAGGGAGTCGGCGATCTTCCGCCGGGTGATGCCGACGAGCCAGCCGGGGAAGGGACCGCGCTCCGGACGGTAGCCGGCACGGCCCCGCCAGGCCGCGAGGAAGACCTGCTGGCCGACGTCCTCGGCCTCTCTCACGTCTCCGAGGGTGCGGGCCGCGAGGGTCTGTACGAGGCCGTGCCACCGGTCGTACGCGGCGGCCAGACAGCGCTCGTCGCCGCGTACGAAGCCGTCGGCGACCTCGCGGTCGGACAGGGGCCGCGGCTCGCTCCGGAGCGGGGGCGGGGCGACGACACTCGGTGCGGTCATGGCGACTGCTCCTCTGGCCGGGACCGGAGGCGACCGGTCGGCGGGGCGGGGGTCCCCTCATGGGGCACCCCAAGGCTCCGTCCCGGCACGGCGCCCGCACCATTCGCATCGGTCGTGCGTCGTATCGTGGGCTGCATGAGCGAACCCTCGCCAGGTCTCACCAGCGGCGCGGTCGCGCGCCGCCTGGGCGTCGCGCCCACCACCCTGCGCTCCTGGGACCGGCGCTACGGCATCGGGCCCGCCGCCCATGAGAGCGGGCGGCACCGGCGGTGGGGCCCGGACGACATCGCCGTGCTGCAGGAGATGTGCCGGCTGACGGCGTCCGGAGTCCCTCCGGCGGAGGCCGCCCGTGCCGCCCGTGCCGGCGCCGCCCCGACGCCGCCCGCCACCGAGGAGGCCCCCGCCGGGCCCGCTGCCCGGGTCCTGACCCCCGCGGACGTACGACGGGAGCTCAGGGGCCTGGGGCGCGCGGCCGTCCGTCTCGACTCCGAGGCCATGGACGAGCTCCTGGAGTCCGTGATCGCGCGGCACGGTCTGGTCACCGCCTGGGAGGAGGTGCTGGCGCCGGCCCTTCACGCGGTGGGCCGCAAGTGGGAGACCTCGGAGGACCGCTACGTCGAGGTGGAGCATCTGCTGTCCTGGCACGTGTCGACGGCGCTGCGCCGGGTCGGCCCCTCGGAGTCCGCCGGGCCCCCGGAGACCGGCACTCCCCCGGTGCTGCTCGCCTGCGTACCCAACGAGCAGCACACGCTCCCGCTGGAGGCACTCGCCGCGGGGCTCGCCGAGATCGGGGTGCCCGCCCTGATGTTCGGCGCGGCCGTACCGCCCGAGGCTCTCGACCAGGCGGTACGGAGGACCGGTCCCGCCGCCGTCGTGCTCTGGGCCCAGGCGCGCTCCACGGCGCACCATCCCCTGGCACGCCACGTCGCCGACACCTCGTGGGGCGTCAGAGGTGCCAGGACCCGGACGGCGGTCCTTCTCGCGGGTCCCGGCTGGGCGGGCCGGACTCCAGGACCGGGGATGTTCCGGCCCGCCGGTCTGCGGGAGGCGCTGTCCCTGCTGCGCGGTCTGTGCGCGACGGCGCGGGACGGCGAGGCACCGACGGCGTCTCCGCCTGCGGCTTGAGCCAGCCGGGACGCTCGGCGGCCCGCCGGACTCCGCTCCTCGGCGCGGGCCCGGACGCCGTCGCTCGGCGCGCGGGCCCTGTCGCCCGGCGCGGGCAGGGGCTCCGTCCCTCAGTCCCGGCCGCGGGCGTGCCGGAAGCGGGCGAGACCGTCGGCGAGTTCGATCACGGGGTCGGGGTAGTCGTACCGGGCCCTTTCCAGGCCGGGCAGCTTCCACGGCTCGTGGACCGCGGGCCCGTCGAGCCCGGCGAGCTCGGGCACCCATCGCCGTACGTACGCGCCGTCGGGGTCGTACCGCTTGCCCTGGATCACCGGGTTGAGCACCCGGTTGGGGCGGCTGTCGGTGCCCGTGCCGGCCATCCACTGCCAGTTGAGCTGGTTGTTGGCGACGTCGCCGTCGACCAGGAGGTCCAGGAAGTGCCGCGCGCCCTCGCGCCAGTCGATGTACAGCGTCTTGGTCAGGAACGAGGCGGTGAGCAGCCGTCCCCGGTTGTGCATCCAGCCCTCGTGGGCGAGCTGGCGCATCGCGGCGTCGACGACGGGGTAGCCGGTGCGGCCCTCCCGCCACGCCAGCAGGTCGGCCTCCGCCTCCTTCCCGTGCCGCCAGCGGTCGTGACGGGTGCGGTAGTCGTCGGCGGCGGCGTCGGGCCTGGCGGCGAGGACCTGGTGGTGGAAGTCGCGCCAGCAGAGCTGGCGTACGAAGGCCTCGGCGCCCGCCCCGCCGCGCGACCGGGCACGGTGGACCGCTTCGGCAGCGGAGACGGCGCCGAAGTGGAGGTACGGCGAGAGGCGTGACGTCGCGTCGCCCGCGAGGTCGTCGTGGCCGTCCTCGTACGCGTCGGCGCCCCGTGCCAGCCAGGCGGTGAGCCGTTCCCGGCCCTTCTTCTCGCCGCCCGCGGTCAGGCCCTCGGAGACGGACGGGACGGCGGCGCGCGCCGGAAGGTCCTCGGAGCGGAGCCCCCGGGGCGTCCGGACCACCCGCGGCGCCGCGAGCGGCTCGCGCAGACGCTCGCGCGACCAGCGCCGGAAGTAGGGCGTGAAGACGGCGTAGTGGTCCGAGCCGTCCGGTGTCACGGCGCCGGCGGGCAGCGCCGTGACGACGGCGTCGTGGACGTACAGGCGTCGCCCGTCCGCCTCCAGGGCGCGGCGCAGCCGGTCCTCACGGCGCCGGGCGAACCCGCTGCAGCCGGCCGCCATGTGGACCTCGTCGGCGTCGGCCTCCCGCACGACGGCGCACACCTCGTCGACGGGGTCGCCCGAGCGGACCACGAGCCGGCCGCCGCGCTCGCGGAGTGCGTCGTCGAGAGACGCGAGACAGTCCGCGAGGAAGGCGTCCCGGTTGGGCGCCGCGTGGCCGGCGCGGGCCACGGCCGGATCGCGTACGAACAGGGGGACGACCTCGTTCCCCCTGCCCAGCGCGGCACGCAGGGGCGGATGGTCGTGGACGCGGAGGTCCGAGGTGAACAGGACGACCGACACGTTCATGGCACCGCTCCTGGCGTGGGGTGACCGACCGGCTCGGCGAGCCGCCGCCCCGGTCGTCGCTGTACTGATGTGCGGAGGTCATTCGCCCCGCGGGGGCGTGCCGGATGCGGGCGAGGAGGCACGGATCCCGGGCACTTCACCGGCCGTCGCCCGGCCGGGTGCCGGGCCGGGGGTGGTGACCGGACGACGCGGGGCGGGGCCCCGAGGCGGCGCTCCCCGTGGGCCCTGCCACCGCTGCGGACTCGGCGGCCCCTGTCGCCCCTTCGGCCCCGACCGTCCCCTCCGCCTCGCTCGCCTCCGCCGTCCGCGCGATGTTGCGGGCCATTCCGCCGAAGACCATGGCGTGGAACGGCGAGACGCTCCACCAGTAGGCGTGGCCGGCCAGGCCGTGGGGGTGGAACAGCGCCCGCTGGCGGTAGCGGGTCGCCCCGCTGTCGTCGCGCTCGGCGTACATCTCCAGCCACGCCAGTCCGGGGAGCCTCATCTCGGCGCGCAACCGCAGCAGCCGGCCCCGTTCGATCTCCTCCACCCGCCAGAAGTCCAGCGAGTCGCCCGCTCTCAGGCGCAGGGCGTCGCGGCGGCCCCGGCGCAGACCGACGCCTCCGACGAGCCGGTCGAGCCAGCCGCGGACGGCCCAGGCGAGGGGGAAGGAGTACCAGCCGTTCTCGCCGCCGATGCCCTCGACGACCCGCCACAGCGCCTGCGGTGACGCGCCGACGGTGAGTTCGCGCTCGTCGGTGTAGAGGCTGCCGCCGGCCCAGTCGGGGTCGGTGGGCAGGGGATCGCTCGGCGCGCCGGGCACGGACGCGGAGGACCAGCGGGTGACGGTCCGGGCCTCGCGGACCCGCTGGAGGGCGAGCGCGAGCGCCCGGTCGAAACCGAGCGGGGCGCCGGGCGGGTCCGGCACGTGGTCGGCGATGTCGTGCTCGTCGCAGACGACCTCGTACCGGAGGGACTCCGCGAGGGGGCGGGCGATGGACCGGGGCACCGGGGTGACCAGTCCGATCCAGTGGCTGGACAGGCGCGGGGTGAGCACCGGCACGGTGAGGATGAGCCGCCGGGGCAGTCCGGCGACGGCGGCGTAGCGGCGCATCATGCCGAGGTACGTGAGGATGTCGGGTCCGCCGATGTCGAAGGCCCGGCTGACGTCCGCGGGCATCCGTGCGCTGCCGACGAGGTAGCGCAGCACGTCCCGGACGGCGATCGGCTGGATCCGGGTGCGGACCCAGCTCGGGGTGACCATCACGGGCAGGCGTTCGGTGAGGTAGCGGAGCATCTCGAACGAGGCGGAGCCCGAGCCGATGATGACGGCGGCGCGGAGCACCGTGGTGGGTACTCCGGATTCCAGCAGGATGCGTCCCACCTCCGCACGGGAGCGCAGGTGCGGCGAGAGTTCCCGGTCGGGGATGTCGCGCGGGGTGAGGCCGCCGAGGTAGACGATGCGGCCGACCCCGGCGGCGCGGGCCTGCCCGGCGAAGTTCAGGGCCGCCGTGCGGTCGGTGCGTTCGAAGCCCTTCCCGGCGCCGAGGGCGTGCACCAGGTAGTAGGCGACGTCGACGTCGCGGAAGGCGGGGGCGAGCGTCTCGGCGTCGGTGACGTCGCCCGGGACGATCTCCACCTCTCCGGCCCAGGGATGGTCCCGGAGCTTCGCCGGGGTACGGGCCAGGCACCGCACCCGGAAACCGGCCTCCAGGAGTTCGGGGACGAGGCGCCCGCCGATGTAGCCGCTGGCGCCGGTGACCAGGCACAGCGGTCCCGGGGTCTCGTGCGCTGACGCGTCGCTCATGGATCTGCTCCGTTCCGCTGTCGGGGAAGGTGCCTTGCTCCCCCGTCGGCCGGGGGTCCTCGGTCCCGGGATGCCGCCGCTTTCCGGGGATGTTGCCGCTTTCTCTTCCGGGGGTGCGGCCGCCGCGGATGCACGGGCCGGCTTCTATAGGCTGATCGTGTGGCCAGTACAGAGGAATCCGAGACGGGCGGAGCCGCGCCCGGGCGCGTGCCGGGTGATGCCCAGAGTTTCGCCCGCGCCCTGCGCCGGACGAACGGTGAGATCAATCGACTGGTCCATGGTTTCGCGGCCGCGCAGGGTCTGCATCCCACGGACGTCCAGGCGCTGTCGGTCGTCCTCGACAGCCAGGAGCCGCTGACGCCGGGGCGCCTGAGGGAGCACCTGGGGTTGACCTCGGGGGCGGTCACGGCCTGTCTCGACCGGCTCGAACGGGCCGGGCACATCCGCCGCTCCCGGGAGAGCGCCGATCGCCGGGTCGTCCATGTGCACTACGTGGAGGGCGCGAAGGCCGCGGCCCGCAGCTATTTCATGCCGTTGGCGCAGGCGGCGGAGCGGGCCCGGCTGCGGTTCGACGCGGAGGAGCTCGCCGCGGCCGTACGTTTTCTGGACGCGCTGAACGAGGAACTCGGCGAGGTGAACGTCCCCCGCCGCTGACCGGAGGAGTCCGGCGCTCCGGCGTGCCCTCGACCCCCGTGCCACCCTTCGCGGTCCCGGCATGCTTCAATCTCTCTCAATCATTGAGATTCTTTTTCTTTGAGATACTTGATCGCGTGTCGAGAGACCCCCTCCCTGGAGTCCGCATGCCCCGCCCCACACGATGGGCAGCCCGTCTGCTGCCCCTCGTCCTGCTCGTCCTCTGGCTCGCCGTCGGCGGCGGCCTCGGCCCCTACGCGGGGAAGCTCGGCGAGGTGGCCACCAACGACCAGGCCGCCTTCCTCCCCCGCAGCGCCGAATCCACCCGGGTGATCGAGGCCCAGCGGGCCTTCCACCAGAACGAGACACTTCCCGCACTCGTCGTCTGGACCTCGCCCGGCGGCGGGAAGATCACCCCGGAGACCCGATCCGCGGCCACCCGCGCGCTGGCCACGCTCACCGGGCAGCCCGGTGTCGTCGGCAGCCCGACCCCGGCCCTGCCCTCCGAGGACGAGGAGGCGCTGCGCGGCGTCGTACAGCTGCGCCCCGACCTCGGCGAGGAGCTGACTCCCACACTCCAGGCGATCGACCGGGCCGCCTCATCGGTCCCCGGGACGACCGTGTGGCTCGCCGGTCCCGCCGCCACGCAGGCCGACCTGTCGGACGCCTTCGCCGGCATCGACGGCCTGCTGCTCGTGGTCGCCCTGGTCACCGTGCTGGTCATCCTGCTGCTCGTGTACCGCAGTGTGCTGCTGCCTCTGATCATCATCGTCGGCGCGGTGCTCTCGCTCGCCCTCGCCTGCGCCGTCGTGTACGTGCTCGCCGACCACGACATCGTCCGGGTCGACGGACAGGTCCAGGGCATCCTGTCGATCCTGGTCATCGGCGCCGCCACCGACTACGCACTGCTCCTCGCCGCCCGCTACCGCGAGGAGCTCGCCCGCCGCGACGGAGAGCGTGTCCCCGCCATGCGCGCGGCGCTGCGCCAGTCCGCCGGTCCCATCACGGCCAGCGCGGCCACCGTGGCGCTCGCCCTCCTCGCGCTGCTGTTCAGCGATCTGACGAACAACCGGGCCCTCGGCCCGGTGGGCGCCATCGGCATCGTCTGCGCCGTACTGAGCACGCTGACCTTCCTGCCCGCCGTCCTGGTCCTGCTCGGCCGCGCCGCGTACTGGCCCTCCCGCCCCCAGCCGTCCGACGCCGAGAGCGGCGGCCACGGCATCTGGCGTCGGGTGGCCGCGCTGGTGGACCGTGCTCCCCGCAAGGTGTGGGCGGCGACGCTCGCCGGACTCCTGGCCTGCGCCGCCTTCGCCCCGGTCCTGGAGTCCAAGGGGGTTCCGCTCGACGAGATCTTCGTCAACGACGCCCCCTCCGTCGCCGCGCAGGAGACGCTCGGACGGCACTTCCCCGGTGGAGCCGGCAACCCGGCGGTCGTCATCGCCGACGCGGACGCGGCGGCCCGGGTGACCGCGGCGGCCGAGCGGGTCGAGGGAGTGGATTCGGCCGCCGCGGTCACCGCCTCCGGCCGGCCGGGGGCCGGAGCACCGCTGGTCGTCGACGGACGGGTCCGGATCGACGTCACCCTGACCGACGCAGCCGACAGCGACGCCGCCAAGGCGGCGGTGGCCCGGCTCCGCACGTCCGTGCACGCGGTGCCGGGGGCGGACGCCCTCGTCGGCGGGTACACGGCGCAGCGGTACGACACCCAGCGGACCGCCGAGCGCGACCGGATGCTGATCGTGCCGGTGGTGCTCGCCGTCATCCTGGCCATCCTCGTGCTGCTCCTCCGCTCGGTCGTGATGCCGCTGCTCCTCGTGGCCACGGTGGCGCTGAACTTCTTCGCCACCCTCGGGGTGTCGGCCCTGGTCTTCCGCCACGTCTTCGGCTTCAGCGGCACGGACTCCTCGGTCCCGCTGTACGGATTCGTGTTCCTGGTCGCGCTGGGTGTCGACTACAACATCTTCCTGATGTCCCGGGTCCGGGAGGAGTCGCTGCGGCACGGGGTCCGCGAGGGCGTCCTGCGCGGGCTGACCGCGACCGGCGGCGTCATCACGTCCGCCGGTGTGGTGCTGGCCGCCACCTTCGCGGCCCTGGGCGTCATTCCGCTCGCCTTCCTGGTGCAGATCGCGTTCATCGTCGCGTTCGGCGTCCTCCTGGACACCCTCGTCGTCCGCTCGCTGCTCGTACCGGCCCTCGTACGGGACCTCGGCCCCGTCGCGTGGTGGCCGGGCAGGCTCAGCCGGGGCGCGACGGGGCCGGAGAAGACCGGTACCGCTCGGGAGGGTGCCGGGCCTACTTAGGCATCAGCACGGTGTCGATGATGTAGACCGTGGCGTTGGCGGTGGGGACGTTGCCGCAGACCACCTTCGCGGAGTCGTTGACCGTGAAGGACTCGCCGGAGCCCTTGGTGGTCAGCTTGCCCTTCTGGAGGGTCTCGAAGGAGCCGTTCTCGAGCTGCTTCGGGGTCAGCTTCTGGCCCACGACGTGGTACGTGAGGATGTCCGTCAGCATCGCCTTGTCGGCGAGGACCTTGTCCAGATCGGCCTTCGGGATCTTGGCGAAGGCGGCGTTGGTCGGCGCGAACACCGTGATGTTCTCCGCGTTGTTCAGCGTGTCGACGAGACCGGCCTGCTTGACGGCCGCGACCAGCGTGGACAGTTCGGGGTTGTTCGAGGCGGCTGTGGCCACCGGGTCCTTCGCCATGCCGTCGAAGGAACCGGCACCCTCCTTCGGCACCGAGGCGCACCCGGGGCCGAAGGGGCCGTCGGCCGTCGCGGCGGTGGTGGCCGGCTGCGACGAGTCCGCCGCGGGGGCCGCCGCTCCGTCGCCGCTCGCCTCGGCCGAACAGGCGGTCAGGCCCAGCGGCAACAGCACGGCGGCGGTGAGGGCGACGGCGGCGCGACGGTAGGTCTGGGTGTTCATGATCACTCCTGAGGCTTCGGGTCCACCGGTCGGCGACCCACACCAGTCATTCGGTGCGCGGCCGCGTCCGGATGCCTCCCATCACCCGAAGGAGTGATGAGGACCGGCAGGCCCGCCTCGGCGGGCGGGGTCGCGCGGAAAAGCCTCCGACGCGACCCGTCCGCCGGGCAGCCGGCTCCGAATGCCTCGTGTACCCAAGCCGCTCCTGGAGGAAATCGCCGGTGACAGAAAACGTGTGGATCGGCAGTGTCCGGCCCTCGCCTCCGGACCTTCCCGAGCTGATGGGCCGGGTGGCGCTCGGCGACCAGCAGGCCTTCACGGCCGTCTTCGAGGCCGTCTCCGGGCCGGTGCTGGGCCTCGTCCGCACCGTGCTGCGGGACTCCGCCCAGTCGGAGGAGGTCGCCCAGGAGGTGCTGGTCGAGGTGTGGCGGACCGCGGCCCGCTACCAGCCCGCGCGGGGGTCGGTGCTGACCTGGGTCCTGACGCTCGCGCACCGCAGGGCCGTCGACCGGGTGCGCTCGGAACAGGCGGCGTCGAACCGTGAGAAGCGGGTGGCGCTCCTGGAGCACACGACCGCCTACGACGGGGTGGTGGAGCAGGTGGAGAGCCGACTGGAGCGCGAGCAGGTCCGGCGCTGCATGCGGGGTCTCACCGAGCTGCAGCGGCAGTCGGTGACCCTGGCGTACTACCGGGGCCTCACCTATCGCGAGGTCGCGGAACTGCTGGCCGTGCCGCTGGGCACCGTCAAGGCGCGGATGCGCGACGGTCTCGTCCGGCTCCGGGACTGTCTGGGGGTGGGCGTGTGAACGCCGTCGATCCGCACACGCTGACCGGCGCGTACGCGCTCGGCGCACTGGACTCCGACGAGCACGAGGCCGTACGGCGCCATCTGGCGGAGTGCCCTTCGTGTGCCCAGGAGGTCCGGGAGTTCTCCGAGACCGTGGTCCGGCTCGGTCTCGCCGTCGCGGAGACGCCGACCCCCGCCCTGCGGTCGGGAGTGCTGGCCCGGATCGCGACCGTACGCCAGGAACCGCCGCCGACCACCAGGACGGTGCGGACCCCGCGGGGGCGGCGCGGTTTCGACCGCTGGTCGCACTGGGCGCTGGCGGCCTGTCTCGCCGGGGCCGTCGGGCTCGGCGGGGTCGCGGTCCGGCAGCACGGGCTGGCCGAGGACGCCCGGCAGGAGACGGCCCGGGCGCGTCAGTCGAACGACGCCGTCGCCGAGGTCCTGGCCGCACCGGACGCCCGGGTCTCCACCAGCCGGCTCGACGGGGGCGCCGTGGGCACGGTCGTCGTCTCGGCCTCGCTCGACCGTGCGGTGTTCGCGGCCTCCGGCATGGCGCCGCCGCCGGCCGGCAAGGTCTACCAGCTCTGGTACGACGACGGGGGCACGATGCGGTCCGCGGGGCTGATGGACCCGGGGGCGACCGCCGGGGCGACCCTCCTCGACGGCCCGGTGGACCGGGCCTCGGGAATGGGGGTCACCGTCGAGCCCGCCGGCGGTTCACCGCGGCCGACCTCCGACCCGGTGGCGCTGCTCGCCTTCCCGCGGGTCTGAGGCGCGGCGGATCCGCGCCTCGGCGCGGCCGCCGCGCACCGGTCACCTGGTCCCGTCGGTCGGGCCCAGGTGTTCGCCCGGAGTGGCCAGTTCCTCCACCGCCCCCGCGCCGACGACCGCGCCGGTGGACTTCCTGCCGCGCCGCAGCCGGCCTTCGAGCCAGGAGGCGAAGCTCGTGAGGGCGAAGTTGAGGATGACGAAGATGACGGCGACGACGGTGAAGCAGGCGATCGTGTTGGCCCCGTAGTTGGCGCTCATCGGGCGGACGGAGGCGAGGAGTTCGGAGAAGCCGAGCATCGCGCCGCCGAGCGCGGTGTCCTTGACGATGACGACGAGCTGGCTGACCAGGGCGGGCAGCATGGCCGTGACGGACTGCGGGAGGAGCACGTACGCCATGGTCTGGCCCTTGCGCATGCCGATGGCCTTCGCCGCGTCGGTCTGGCCGGCGGGGAGGGCGAGGATGCCGGCGCGGACGACCTCGGCGAGGACGGAGGCGTTGTAGAGGAAGAGGCCGGTGACGACGGCGTACAGCGGGCGGGTCTCCGGGCTGATGTCGGTGAACTCGGAGTAGGCCGCGTTGGCGAAGAGCATGAGGATCAGGACGGGGATCGCGCGGAAGAACTCGACGACGGTGCCCGCCGCGCCGCGTACGGCCCGGTGGTCGGAGAGGCGTGAGATGCCGAGGAGGGCGCCGAGGGGCAGCGCGATCACCATGGCGAGACCGGCGGCGATCACGGTGTTCTTGAGGGCGGGGAGGATGTACGTCTCCCAGACGCGGGCGTCGGTGAAGAAGGGCGCCCACTTGGCCCATTCGAGCTGGTTCTTGTCGGCGAGGCTCGCCACGACCCACCACACGACGCCGGCGAGTCCGACGACGAACAGCAGGGTCCAGAGGAGGTTGCGCCGCCGGGCGCGCGGGCCGGGGACGTCGTAGAGGACGGTGGGCCGGGTCTTCACCGCTTCACCGCCACCTTCTTGGCCACCCAGCCGAGGAAGAGGCCGGTGGGCAGGGTGAGACAGATGAAGCCGACGGCGAAGATCGCGGAGATGAGGATCAGCTGGGCCTCGTTCTCGATCATCTCGCGCATCAGCAGGGCGGCTTCGGCGACGCCGATGGCGGCGGCCACGGTGGTGTTCTTGGTGAGGGCGATGAGGACGTTGGCCAGGGGGCCGACGACCGAGCGGAAGGCCTGCGGGAGCACGATGATCCGCAGCACCTGGGGGAAGCTGAGCCCGATGGCCCGGGCGGCCTCGACCTGTCCGAGGGGGACGGTGTTGATGCCGGAGCGGAGTGCCTCGCAGACGAAGGCGCTGGTGTAGGCGATGAGGCCGAGGACGGCCAGCCGGAAGTTGATGGTGGTGAAGCGGTCGGCGCCCATGTCGACGCCGAGGGTCTGGAAGAGGCCGAGCGAGGTGAAGACGATGATGACGGTGAGGGGGATGTTGCGGACGATGTTGACGTAGACGGTGCCGAAGCCCCGCATGAGGGGGACGGGGCTGACGCGCATGGCGGCCAGCAGCGTCCCCCAGACGAGGGAGCCGATCGCCGAGTAGACGGTGAGCTGCACCGTCACCCAGAAGGCTCCGAGCAGGTCGTACCCCTGGAGGAAGTCGAACACGACGGCCCGCTCACTTCACGATGACGCCGATCTTGGGGGCGGGTTCGTTCTGGTAGTTCGCGGGGCCGAAGTTCTTCTTCACCGCCGCGTCCCAGGAACCGTCGGCGACCATCTTCTCCAGGGCCGTGTCGATCTTGACCTTGAGGTCGCTGCCCTTCTGGACGCCGATGCCGTAGTTCTCGTTGCTCATCTTGAAGCCGCCGAGCTTGAACTTGTCCTTGAACTCGCTCTGCGAGGCGTATCCGGCGAGGATCGAGTCGTCGGTCGTGACGGCGTCGATGACACCGTTCTCGAGACCGGTCAGACACTCGGAGTAGCCGCCGAACTCCTGGAGTTGGGCGTCGGGGGCGATCTTGTCCTTGACGTTCTGCGCGGAGGTCGAGCCGGTGACCGAGCAGAGCTTCTTGTTGTTGAGGTCGGACGGCTTCTTGATCGAGTCGTCGTCGGCCCGGATCAGGACGTCCTGGTGGGCGAGGAGGTAGGGGCCGGCGAAGTCGACCTTCTCGGCCCGCTTGTCGTTGATCGAGTACGAGGCCGCGATGAAGTCCACGTCACCGCGCTGGAGCAGCGTCTCCCGGTCGGCGCTCTTGGCCTCCTTCCAGACGATGTCGGACGGGTCGTGGCCGAGCTCCTTGGCGATGTACGTGGCCACGTCGACGTCGAAGCCGGTGTAGGTGCCGTCGGGGGTCTTCAGGCCGATGCCGGGCTGGTCGTACTTGATGCCGACGGTGATCTCGTCGCCGCCGTGGTCGCGTGGCACGGCACCGGTCGCGCCGTTCGCGAATCCTGCGGAGGTGAAGGAGAGGACGACGGCCGCGGCGACGGCCACGGTGGCCCTGCCGGTCCGGACGCCTGCCCTGCGGGTCCTGGTCGCGTTCATGAGGATCACCCCTGGGGGCTGCTGGTCGGGCGGCGGCCGTGCCGTGGCCTGGTGCGGTGCGGTGCGGCTCAGTGGTGGAGGATCTTGGAGAGGAAGTCCTTGGCACGGTCGCTGCGCGGGTTGTTGAAGAACTCGTCCGGGGTCGTCTCCTCGACGATCCGGCCGTCGGCCATGAAGACCACGCGGTTGGCGGCGGAACGGGCGAAGCCCATCTCATGGGTGACGACCACCATCGTCATGCCGTCCCGGGCGAGCTGCTGCATGACCTCCAGTACCTCGTTGATCATCTCGGGGTCGAGCGCGGAGGTCGGCTCGTCGAAGAGCATCACCTTCGGATCCATCGCGAGGGCGCGGGCGATCGCCACCCGCTGTTGCTGGCCGCCGGAGAGCTGGGCCGGGTACTTGTCCGCCTGCGAGGCGACGCCGACCCGGTCGAGCAGGGCGCGGGCGCGCTGCTCGGCCGCCTTCCGGTCCTTCTTGCGGACCTTGATCTGGCCGAGGGTGACGTTGTCGAGCACCGTCTTGTGCGCGAAGAGGTTGAAGGACTGGAAGACCATGCCGACGTCCGCCCGCAGGGCCGCGAGTTCGCGTCCCTCGGCCGGGAGGGGCCGGCCGTCGACGACGATCTCCCCCTTGTCGATGGTCTCCAGGCGGTTGATCGCGCGGCAGAGCGTCGACTTCCCCGATCCGGACGGCCCGATGACGACCACGACCTCGCCGCGGTGGATCGTCAGGTCGATGGACTGGAGGACGTGCAGGGTGCCGAAGTGCTTGTCGACCTCGCGCAGCACGACAAGCTCGTCGCCGCCTTCCGGGACGGGCATGGCACCCTCCTGGCTCGCGCCCCCGCTTGCCGCTCCCTCCTCACGTTCATGCTCCGCCCTCCGCCCGGCCCCCGCACTCCGGAGGGTGCACGGAGGGTGAGCGGGCACACCGGGACGTGGCCCCCGGCCGAGGGGCCGGGGGCCACGTCGGGAGCGACCGGGCGGGGCCGTCAGGCGCCCGTCTCGCGTACGGCGAGTTCGATGAGGTCGCACACGTCGAGGGGCCGGGAGGCGAGCGAGGCATGGCTCGCGTCGAGCTCGACGGTCTTGCGCGGGTTCATGCGCGCGGCCATGCGGCGCTCGTTGTCCGGGTGGATCATGCGGTCCTCGGTGGAGACCTGATAGTACGTGGGCTTGGCCCGCCAGGCCGGGGCGGTGACGTTGTCGCCGAAGGTGGAGGCGAGCGGTGCCTTCTGGGTGACGGCCATGACCAGGGCCTCGTCCTTCGTCAGGTCCCGGGCGAAGCTGTCGTGGAACGTGTCCTGCTTGATCCAGAGGTAGCCGTCGGAGTCGGGGGCGATGTTCTCGAAGGCGGCGGGCGGCTTCTCCTGGCTGATCTGTCCCGGGCTCTCCCCGGCGTCCGGGGCGAAGGCGGCGATGTAGACGAGTCCGGTCACGTTCGGCAGGTCGCCCGCCTCGGTGATGACGGCGCCCCCGTACGAGTGGCCCACGAGCACCACGGGCCCGTCGATCTGCTTGACCATCTTCCGGGTGCGCTCGGCGTCGTCGGCGAGCGAGGTGAGCGGGTTCTCGACGGCGTGCAGGCGGTGGTGACCACGCCGGTGGAGTTCGACGATCACCTTCGACCAGTGGGCGGCGCCGCCCCAGAAGCCGTGGACGAGGACGATCGCGGGCTTGTCTGCCATGGGTTCCGTACCGATCTGCGCGAGGAATGGATCCCGCCCCTGCTCCCGCCCCGTACCCCCGCGGTCACGGTACGGGAGCGGTGGCGGGCACGCATGTCCGGACGGGGACACGCGCGTGAGGCACGGGCGCCGGACCCGACGACCCGCGTACGCGCGCGTGGGGGCGGCCTGGCGGACACTGGGGGGTGGGAGCCGAGTGCGCGAGGAGGGTCCGCCATGAGCAGTGCCGCACCCAAGGCCAGCACGTTGCCGCCGGAGCACCGGGAGCGCTTGATGGCCTTCGCGGAGGACGTGTACTTCGATTCCGGTCACCGGCTGTTCGAGGAGCAGCAGCACGCCGACCGGTTCTGGATCGTGAAGACGGGCGCGGTGACGCTCGACGCGAAGGTCCCCGGCCGGGGGGCACCCGTGATCGAGACCCTGCGCCACGGTGAGCTGGTCGGCCTTTCGTGGCTGTTCCCGCCCTATCTGTGTCAGTCGGGGGCCGAGGCGATGACGCCGGTGCGGGCACACGAGTTCAATGCCCCGGCCGTCCGGTCGATGTGCCGCTCGGACACGGAGTTCGGTGCCTCGGTCATGTTCTGGGTGGGCGCGATCCTCGCGCATCGCCTTCATGTGACCCGGGTCAGGCTCCTCGATCTGTACGCCCCGCACGGGAGCGGCATCCTGGCCTGAACGCATCCTGGCGCGAACGCTCCGGCCCCCTCGTACCCGGGTACGAGGGGGCCGGGGCGCGTGGTCAGTTCACGAAGACGGCGGGGCTGCCGGCCTGGCTGGTGTCCTGCACGGGGCCGTACTTCGCGGAGAAGTAGCCGTTGGCGGGACAGGTGCCGGGTCCGCTGGTCTTGGTGAACAGCTGGTTGGTGAAGGTGAGCGAGTTGTCGGTGTTGGAGGGTGTGGCGGTGAGGCTGGTGGCCCGGTAGACGCAGGTCGTCAGGCCGAGGATGGTGTTGATCTTCAGGGTGGTCTGGATCGGTCCCGCGGCGCCCGCGGTGACGGTGAGCGATCCGCCGGAGACGACGGCGGTGGCGAACGGCAGGTTGTTCACCGTGATGCTCTGGACTCCCGTCGCGCCGATGATGTTGGTGGTGCAGCTGCTGAGCGTGTGGGCGGTGGCGGACTCGGTCGCGGTGCCGGGCGCGGTGGGGTTGCCGGTGACGGTGGCGGTGAACGCCGAGGTGTTGCAGGTGATGCCGGTGCTGCCGCCGGACGTGGTGGCGATCCGGGCCTGCGTCCCGGCGGGGAGGGTGGCGGTGAGGACGTCGCCGACGGCGACGGCCGTGCCGGCCGGGCCGCCGGTGGTCAGGACGTTGCCGGCGGCGGCGGTGGCACCGGCCTGGGCGGTCGCGGCCAGGCCGGCGGAGACGGCGAGGCCGAGGGAGACGAGGAGTGCGCGCTTGCGCATGAGGGTGCTTCCTTCCGTACGGAGGTGGGGGTGCGGAACTCGGCTGTACTTCGACAGTGGTGCTGCCGGACGGCGGCTGTGTGCGCCGGAGCGGCTGCCGTACTCGGCGGTGTGCGTGGGTCCGCGGGGAGTACGGGGATGTGCGGGAGCCAGGAGCGGCGGGGACGGGCGGCTGTACGCAGGGGTGGGCGACAGAGGTGATCGGCTCCGCCTGGGGTCGAGCGGCTCCCTCGGGAGCGAGCGGATCCAGGTGCGGATCCGTGTCGGGTCGAGCGGCTCCACGCAGGGGTGAGTGGTGGTACGGGGGTGGTGCGCGAGACCGCCGCCGGAACGATCCGGCGCCACGGATGTCCGGCAGCGGTGTCGCGAGAGGTGCGGGAGCGTGATACTCGGTGCGGTGCGCGGTGGGGACGCGCCGAGAGGAAAACCCATGAGGGTTGTAATCCTGCCGAGTATGCGACGTCAACAACCCGCGGAGGATGTGGCCGATGACGAGTGCTCACGGAACCGAGGAGGGGCTCGTCCTGCCGGGGGCCCGCTCAGGACGTGAGCCGGAGCGCTCGCTGCGCCCCGGACCGCGCCGGCTCACACCCGAGCAGGTGGCCTCCCGGCAACGGGAGCGACTGCTCGACGGAGTCGCCAGGACGGTCGCCGCGAACGGCTACGCCGGCGCACGGATCAGCGACATCTGCCGGGCCGCCGGAGTGACCCGACCCGTCTTCTACGAGCTGTTCTCCGGCAAGGAGGACGCCGTCGTCGCCGCCTACCGGGGCGGCACGCAGCAGGTGGTGCGGGCCATGCAGCGGGCGTACGACGAGGCGGGCGGCGCGACGGACTGGCCGAGCTCCGTACGGGCCGGGCTGCGGGTCTTACTGACCTTGCTCACCCAGACCCCGGCCTTCGCCACGATGGTGGTCGAGATCGAGTCGCTGGGGCCCGCGGGGCGCCGGGCACGCGCCGAACTTCTGGCCAGTTTTCGACGGTTCTTCACCGACGCCCCGCCGGGCCCACCGTGGGTCGCGCGCGGCGAGCTGGTGGACACCGTGGTGGGTGCCGTCCACGCCGCGGTGCACCGGGCTGTCGACGAGGGACGGACCGGTGATCTTCCCCTGCTCCTCGACAGTCTGGTGCATGTCGTGGTGGCCCCCTTCACCTCCGAATGATCGATCGTCAGGGCGCCGACAGCCCGCCGTTGCACGGTGGTTGACCCCGGGTAACAGCAAGCCTTACGGTCCGAACGGTTCCCTGCGGCACGTCTGCCTCCGCACCACGCGAGGAAGACCCGGGCGGGTTGGGGAACTGTCCGCGCCAGGACGAAGCCGCGCAGGTCTGTTTCCTCACTCATGTCAGGAGCACCGCATGGCCCTGTCCGAAGGCACCCCCGAGAGCACCACCGACACCGCGTTACCGGAGGACGGTTCCGGCAGACGCGGCCGGGTCCGCTTCCGTCGCGCCGCCCTCATGGGCGTACCCGCCCTGGCCGTGGCGGCCACCCTCGTGGTGCTGACCGCGCAAGGGGCGCTCGCCGCCCAGTTCGCCATCTCCGGCATGCCGTTCACGGTCGCCGCCGATTCCATGGAAGGCACCGGCTTCGGTCAGTTCGGAGCCCTGGACAACATGGCCGAGGGCAGCCCCAACGCCGGCGACACCGGCGGCCAGGTGCTGGTCATCGTCACCGCGATCCGCGAGGCCAAGCTCACCAACCTCTGCCAGAGCGTGGAGCTCGGGGGCACGTATCTGCACATCACGGCGGGCGGCGAGGGCACCCCGGTCAAGGCCTCGGGGCTCACCACCGACTCCACCGACATCTCCGGCAAGCTCGCCGACTTCGACAACATCGAGATCGGCGGGGACGCCAGCACCTTCGAGAAGCCGCCGATCAAGGGTCCGCTCGGCTCCTTCGGGCAGCAGGCCGACACCGTCACCATCAAGGACCTGCGGCAGACCAACTACGCCACGACCGCCGTCCGGTTCACCCTGCCCGACCTGCACATGCGCTTCAGCTCGAAGGGCTGCTGAGCGTGGCGCCCCGCCGTCCACGGCACCCCTGGCGGACCTTCCGCCGCTGGCGGCACCGGCGGCCCTTCGGGGCCGGACTCGCGCTCGCCCTGGGCGGGGCGGAGATCCTGCTGACCCAGCGGGCGAGCATCAACGTGATCCTCACGGCCGGAGCCGACAGCCTCGTCGGCTACGTCCTGCCCGTGCTCATGGTCATCTGCGGACTGCTCGTCGTCCTCAACCCGCGCCAGCGGCTCTTCTACTCGGTCGTCGGTGTGCTGGCGTCCCTGGGCAGCTGGGTCACGTCCAACCTGGGCGGATTCTTCGTGGGAATGATGCTGGGCCTCGTCGGCAGTTCGCTCGCCTTCGGCTGGCTCCCCGACCGGCCCCGGCGCACCGGGTGGCGCCCCTGGCGCCGCAAGCCGCGGACGGCCGGGCAGGGCACGGAGGGACCGGCGGGGCGCGGCACGGAGGCATCGGCGACGGCGGGTTGACGGCCGGCGTCTCGAAGCCGCTGCCGGGTCACGGACCTCCTGGAGTACGGGAGTTCGGAAGCCCGGCAGCGGGACGGCCGCCGAACCCGCCTCCGTCCGCTGGCTGTTGAGGGTAGCCCCACCCCTCGTCCGGGGGACCGCGGGATGTCCGCGGCGGGGCGGCGGGACCTAGCGTCGTCGCCATGACAACTGACACGCGTTCTCGGGTACGGGCGGGACGTCGCCGGACCGCACGGCGTACCGTCGCCGCCGGAACCCTCCTGGTCACGGCCCTGCTCGCGGCCGCCCCCGCCGCCACCGCGTCCGGCCCCGCCGGGGCGGCGGCAGCGAGTGCGGCGGATCGGCAGGACCGGCAGGACCGGCAGGACGAGGGTCGCCGTGGCGCACTCCTCGACATCACCCCGGTCGCCGCCCTCGACCGCGAACAGGTATCCGCGTTCCTCTCCGGGACGGGGATCGACGCGGGCGGAGTCCGGTACGGGGTGAGGGCCTACCGGCTCACCTATCGGACCGTCACTCCCACGGGGGCGCCGACCACCGCCACCGGTCTCCTCGTCCTGCCCCGGGGCGGCGCGCACCGGCTCTCCCTGGTCTCCGACACGCACGGCACGATGGCGCACCGCGACTACGCGCCGTCGGTGGGCGAGAGCTTCGGCCGCCTCTCCCCGTATCTGCACGCCGCCCGGGGCCGCGCCGTCGCCGCGCCCGACTACCTGGGGCTCGGCCGGGGCCCCGGCCGCCACCCGTACATGGACACCCGCTCCTCCGTCTCCGCCTCGCTCGACATGCTGAGGGCGGCCCGGCAGGCCGCCCGGCGGCTCGACCGGCCGCTGACCGGCGACGTGTACGTGACGGGCTTCTCCCAGGGCGGGCAGGTGGCGATGGGGCTCGGCCGCGAGCTGACCCGCGGGGCCGACCCGGGGTTCCGGCTGCGGGCCCTCGCCCCGATCAGCGGACCGTACGACATCGAGGGCAGCGAGACCCCCGGGGCCCTCGACGGCCGCGTGGAGCCCGGGAGCGCCGTCTTCTACTTCTCGTACTTCCTCACCGCCCAGAACCGGCTGCGTCCGCTCTACCGGGACCCGGCCGAGGTGTTCCGAGCGCCGTACGCCGGGTTCGTCGAGGACCTCTTCGACGGCACCCACGGCGAGGAGGAGATCGTCGGGCGGCTGCCGGGCACCCTGGATGAGCTGTTCACCGCGGACTTCCTGGAGAGGCTGCGACACCCCTCGGGCGAGCTGCTGCGCACGTTCCGCGCCAACGACGTCACATGCGACTGGCGACCCGACGTGCCGGTGCGCCTCTACACGGCCGCCGGCGACCGCGACGTGCCGATCGCCAACTCCCGGGCCTGCGCGGCGGACCTGGCCCGGCACGGGCGGAAGGCGACCGTCGTCGACCAGGGGGCGGTGAACCACTTCGGCGCGTTCGGGACCTCCGCCCCGCGGATCGCGGACTGGTTCGACGCGCTGGACACCCGGCCGGCACGGGCCGAAGGAGGCGGGGCGCGGTAGGGCGGTACGGTGGGAGGGCAGGACCCGGGCGGCTCCCGGCCCCCGGTTCACCCCTCCCCCACCCTCCGTCGACGAGCTGCGAGGCCCGGATGAGCGACCCGACGACGGCACGCGAGGCGATCACCCTCGTCACCGGCGACGACTTCACCGAACTCCCCTTCACCGAGGGCCCTTTGAAGGATGACGGGCCGATCCGATGGCCCGGCTACACCGACGCCCACGCGCGCGCCTCCGCCCGTACCGGCGAGACCGAGTCGGTGGTCTGCGGCACGGGCCGGATCGGCGGGGTGGAGGCGGTCGTGATCTCCTTCGAGTTCCGGTTCCTCGGCGGGTCCCTCGGAGAGCGGACCGGCACACGCGCGGCGGCCGCCCACGCGCTGGCCCGGGAACGGCGGCTGCCCGTGGTCGTCCTGCCCGCCACCGGCGGCAGCCGGATGCACGAGGGCATGCGCGCCCTGCTCCAACTCCAGTTCCTGGCACGCGAGTCGTCCCTCACCCGGGCCGCCGGCCTGCCGCAGATCGCGGTCCTCAGGGATCCGACGACGGGCGGCGGCTGGGCCACCCTCGGCGCGGGATCGGACGTGGTCCTCGCCCTGCCCGGCGCCCAGGTCGGCTTCGCCGGTTCCCGCGTCCGGCCGCCGGACGCGGACCCCGCCGCGTACACCGCGGAGGCACAGCTCGCACACGGCCACATCGACGCGATCGTGGCCCCCGACGCCCTCCGCGACACCCTCGGACACTGGCTCTCGCTGCTCACCCGCCCCGCCGTGGGCCCGGTCGCACCGCCGCGCGCGCTCGGCGCCCCGGGGACACCGCCCGCCGCGAGCGGCCGGGAGGCCGTGGCGCGGGCCCGGCACCCCGAGCGGCCCCGGGCGGACGCGTACCTGGACGGCTACTTCACCGACCGCGAGGAGATCTCCGGCGACCGGGCCGGGGGCGTCGACCCGGGCATGCGCTGCGGCTTCGGGCGGCTCCCCGACGGTCGTACCGTCGCCTACGCCGCGCAGTGCGGGACCGCGACCCGCCCGGCCGGCTTCCGTACGGCCGCCCGCCTCGTGCGGCTCGCCGACCGGCTGGGCGTCCCCGTCCTCACCCTCGTCGACACCCCGGGGGCCGCCAACGACCCGGCGGCGGAACACGCGGGCGCGGGCCCCGCCATCGCCGATCTGTTCGCCGCCGTCGCCTCGGCGCGCGTCCCCCTCACCTCCCTCCTCATCGGCGAGGGCGGCTCGGGCGGCGCACTGGCCCTGGCCGCGCCCGGCAACCTCTGGGCCACACCCGACAGCTACTTCTCGGTGATCGCCCCCGAGGCGGCCGCGTCCATCCTCAAGCGCCCGCCGGAGGAATCCGCCACGACGGCGGACCAGCTCCGGCTGCGCCCGGAGGATCTGGTCGACCTGGGTGTCGCCCGGGGCGTCGTGGAGCACTAGAGGCACGCGGACATGACGAACATGACCCGTCGGATTTCGCCGTGCCGGGGGAAGCCCCACGACGGGAATGGCGGGTCGCCGTCGACCGGGCGGGCGCACCGCCGGCGCGCCCGTCCGCCCGTCCGCCGGGATCAGTAGTAGCGGCGCATGATCTCGTCGGCCCAGGCCGGCTGGGTGGTCGGGCCCTGGGGGCCGAACTCGGCCATGTACGGCTTGATGTCGAGGACCGGTGTGCCGTCGACCGCGTCCAGGCCCCGCACATGGACGTCCAGCCCTTCCGTCCGGAGCAGTCGGCAGCGGGGGACGCCGATGCGGTTGGGGCGGTTCTTGCCGCGCTGGGCGAAGATCCCGACCAGCGGCCACTCCGTGTTGCCGCGCGGGTGGCGGGCGCCGCTCTCGACGGCGTCGGGGCGTACCCGGTCGAAGTGATAGACCACCTTCAGGTGCGAGAAGGCGTCCAGACCGGCGAGTGCCTCGGGGCCGAACGCCTCCGCGTCCAGCCGGATGACCGACACGACATCGCCCCAGTCGTCGTCCCGTACCTCGGCACGCCCGCCGACGACATGACCCATCGCGTGCGAGACGACCTCCGGCCGGGTGTGCTCCTGTGCCATGGGCGCGTCGTCCTCTCCTCCGCCCCCTGCCGGGGTGCCGTGACCGGGACGCTACCGCTCGCCGGGCGGCCGTCAGACGCCGGGCCCGTATCCCGGGTCGGGGTCCTGGCGCGGGTGCCACACGGCCGAGACGCCCCAGAGGCCGAGCGCGGCGACGGCCGCGCACACCAGGAACGCCGCCCACGGGCGGAGCCGTCGCGTCGCGGCCGCCCAGGTCATGGGCGGGACGAGGAGACCGGCGAGGAGGATCAGCGGTACGTCGACGAGGATGACGCTCCAGTCCCGGGCATGCCCCTCGAAACCCCCGTCGATGCTGAACGCGGCCCGGGGCAGCGCGAAGACCCCGGCGGCGGCGACTCCGGCGACGGCCAGCAGACAGCCGACGGCACTCTCGGCCCGACCGTCGCCGGAGTCGTCCTCGGCGGCGCCGTCCAGGCCCCGGGGGCTCTCCGCGACGTCGTCGGGCTCGGGTGCGGGGTTCTCGCTCATGCCCGGGAGGGACGCCGGTCACCCCGGTCCGGTTCCGTACGCCGGTTCGACCGAGGTGCGGGCGTCTCGGGCGCGGAGGCGTACCGGCGTACTCCCACCGGAGCGACGACGGCAGCACGGCTCGCCGAACGGGCGGCCCCGGGTGACCATGGGAGACGGGGACCGACCGGAAGCCGGCAAGGACTGGGAGAGGCCCGTGGCGCGCACCGGCACCACCACCGACGTACTGATCGTGGGCGCGGGTCCCGTCGGCCTGAGCGCCGCCGCCGAGCTGCGCCGTCACGGTGTGCGGTGCCGGCTCGTCGACCGGCTGCCCGCCCGGCTCCCGTTCGCCAAGGCGGTCGGGATCCAGCCGCGCACCCTGGAGCTCTGGGACCGGATGGGGCTGGCCCGTGCCGTCCTGGAGGCCGCGGTCCCGATGCGCGGCCAACTGGCCTACGTCGACGGCAGGGAGGCCGCACGGATCGACCTGGTGCTGCCCTCGGAGGTGCCGTACAGGTTCGCCGCGCTGCCGCAGTACGAGACCGAGCGGCTCCTGGAGGAGTACCTCGCGGGACTGGGGACGGCCGTCGAACGCGGCACCGAGCTCGTCTCGTTCGGCCAGGACCCCGACGGCGTAACCGCCGCACTACGTGCCGCGTCGGGGGCCACCGAGGAGCTGCGGGTCCGCTATCTGATCGGCTGCGACGGGGCGCACAGCATCGTCCGCAAGACGCTGGGGCTGTCGTTCGAGGGCGGCGCGTTTCCCGCCACGTACATGCTCGGCGACGTCGTGGCCGAGTCCGACTGGGACCTGCCCGCCGGGTACGCGCTCCGCTCCGAGCACCGTGCCGCCGACGGTTCCACCGACGGCGTGCTGGTCTGCATCCCGCTGCCGGGCGCCGGGCGCTATCGGATGTCGATGACGGTCCCGCCCAAACTGAGCGCGTCCGCGCCCGCGTCGGACGGAATCGCCCATGGTCTCGACGGCGGGCAGGGCCCGGACCTGTCACGACTCCAGGCGGTCGTGGACCGGCTGGCTCCGCGCCCCGCCCGGCTCTCCGGGCTTCGCTGGTCCTCGGTCTTCCGGATCAGCCACCGCATCGTCGACCGCTACGGCGAGGGGCGGGTCTTCGTCGCGGGCGACGCAGCCCACATCCATCCGCCGACCGGTGCGCAGGGGATGAACACCGGTGTCCAGGACGCCGTCAACCTGGGCTGGAAGCTCGCGCTCGTGGTGCGGGGCGAGGCCGGTCCCGCGCTGCTCGGAAGCTATGACGCCGAGCGGCGCCCGGTGGGCGAGGAGGTCGTCGGCCGCACCGTCCGGCACTCCACCCAGGGCATCGAGAACGACCCCGACGACCCGCGGACCGTGCTCCTCCGCGAGGCCCAGCTGCTCGTCGGCTACCGGGACGGTCCGCTCTCCGGCGCCCCGTACGGGCCGGCCGGCGCCCCGCAGCCCGGCGACCGGGCCCCGGACTGCAGTGGTCTGACCACCCCGATCGCCGTCCACCCGTTCCGTCTGCTCGACGTCCTGCGCGGACACCCGGGGCATGTGGTCCTGCTGTACGGGGACGACGGCGCCGAGCTGGCCGCTGCGGCGACGGAGGCGAGCGCGTGCGGCGGGCTGCTCCCCCTCACCGTCCTAGCCGTGCTGCCCCGGGGGGCGGCGGAGGCCGACGCCTCCGGGCCGCCCGCGCCGCCCCCCGCCACGGACCTCGGTGTTCCGGCGTACCGCGACGCCGCCGGGGAGTTCGCACGGCTCTATCTCCCCGACGGCGGCACCGGCTTCGTCGTACGTCCCGACGGGCAGCTCGCCGCCCGGTTCCCGCTGAGCGGTACCGCGGCGGCCCTGTCCGGCTGCCTCAGGGCACTGTCCGTACCACTGGGTGACCCGGCGGCCGTCTGAGGACCGCCCGGTGACCCGGAGGCCGTCTGAGGACCGCTAGGGGACCCAGTGGTTGCCCGAGGCCGTGATCATGACCTGGAGCTGGATGCTCGCGGAGAAGTAGCTGCTGGTGTCGATCGGGGTGGCCAGCATCTTGTTCCACAGGGCGTCGAGCCAGGCCTGACTGCCGGAGTCGGTCATCGCCGCCACCGCGAACGGGGCGAAGAAGGCGGCCTCGCTGCCGGAGGAGATCTGCGTGCCGTTGAGCTTGTACCCGATGGCGATCTTGTTCGGGTCGCCGCCGGTCTTCGTCTTGATCCAGCTGTTGACCTTCCGCGCGGCCGCGAGAGACGTGGCGTCCCCGCTGGTCACCGCGTCGTCCGCGATCCGCCACGGGGTGCGACAGGCGTTCCACCAGTACGCGCCGTCGTTGGGGTCCTCCAGGACCTCCCCCGGGGCGGGCTTCGGCGTGGTGTTGGTGTCGACGACGAAGTCGGGGAGAAGGCCGGTGCCCGAGGCGTAGGTCGACTGGAGCCGGGAGATCTGGGTCTGGTGCGCGGTGCGCACGGCGTCCCAGGTCGTGTCGCCGGAGGCCGTACGGAAGGCGCGGAAGTGGTCGACCATCCAGTCCGAGGTGCGGGAGATGTAGTAGTACTGGTCGCCCGAGCCGCTCCAGTCGCCCAGCTTCAGGAGCTTGGTCGTCGGGTTGAGCTCGTCCTTCTTGATCGCGGCGATGTGCTTGAGCGCGAGGTCCTTGTAGTTGTAGGTGCCGGTGCTGCCCCACTGCTTGTCGGCGAGGAGCAGGCCGTACGCCACGTCCATGTCGCCGTCGGTGGCGCCGTCACCGCCGTTGACGCTCTTGCAGGCGACGTCCTGTTCGGCCGCGAGGAGGTTCGGGTTGACGGCCGACGGGTGGTCGATCTTCCACTTGACCAGGCCGTCGAAGATCTTCTTCGCGTCGGGGTCGGCACCGGCCATGGTCGCGGTGACGACCATGCCGTAGCCCTGCGCCTCGGCGACGTACGGGTGGTCGGCGTCGGGCGAGATGATCTGGTACCAGCCGTTGCCGCAGTTCTGCCGGACGAAGGCGGACTTCCACCGGTTGTAGTAGTCGACGACCTTCTGGTCGATCGTGGCCTGGGAACCGGAGGGCTTCAGCATGCCGGCGGCGTAGGGCTTGAGATGGCTTCCGAAGGGGACGGCCGTCCCGCCGCCCCCGCCGCCGCCTCCGGCGGGCGCGCCGTACACCTCGAACTCCCAGAGGGAGTAGCCGTACGCCGTACCTCTGCCGGTGCCGTACATCCGGACGTAGCGGCCGCTGCCGGAGACCGTCAGGTCGTCCGTCGCGCCGTCGCCCGCGGTGGTGGAGTAGACGTCGGTCCAGTTCGTGCCGTCGGCCGAGGTCTGTATCCGGTACGTCTTCCCGTACGCGTCCTCCCAGTTGAGCTTGACGCGGGAGATGGTGTGGTTGGCCCCCAGGTCGATACGGATCCACTGCGGATCGACCCCTTCGAGGCTCGCCCAGCGGGTGGCCGCGTTCCCGTCCACCGCGAGACCGGCCCCGAAGGCCGAGGTCTCGACGGACGAGGCCGTCACCGTCTTTCCGGTGGAGACCACTCCGTCGGCGGCCTGTGCCTGCGGCATCACCGTCAGGGGCAACGCCAGCAGCCCCGCGAGCCCGAGAAGCGAGACGCTTCGTCGACGCATGACAACTCCCTTTCCCTCCATGGCCAATGGTTAGGAAATATTCCTAACCATTGGCCGGGAGAGTAGAGAGACCGGCACCCCCGCGCAAGACCTCGCACGACAACAGGGCGCTCCCCAGGGCGCGGACGCCCCCTTTGACGCACATCGCCCCGTCGGCAGACGGACGTGCGGACGGACATCGCCCCTCCGGCGTCACCCCTCGGGCGTCACCGTCTCCGGCGTCGCCGCGCGGGCCTCCCGCAGCGCCGTGTGGACCGACCAGAACACCGAGACCAGCGGCACGGCCACCACCGCGCCCACGATCCCGGCGGCGATCGAACCCGCGATCACCGAGATCGCCACCACCAGCGGGTGGAGCCGTACGGCCCAGCTCATCACGAGCGGGTGGAGCAGATGCCCCTCGATCTGGCCGATCACCACGATCAGGCCGATCACGATCGCGGCCACCAGCGGGCCCTTCGACGCCAGTGCCACCACGGCCGCGACGGCCAGGGCGATCGGCGAGCCGATCAGTGGCACGAACGCGGCGACGAATTCCAGGAGCGCCAGCGGCACCGCGAGCGGGACACCGAGGAGCCACAGCGCGACCCCGACGAGCACCGCGTTCACCGCCGCGACCAGGACGATCCCGTGGGTGTAGCCGGTGAAGGTCCGCCAGGCCGCGCGACCACCGATCGCCACCCGGCCGCGCACCGACCGGGGCAGCTGCTCCTTGAACCAGGCCCACTGCCGGTCCCCCGAGTGGATGAAGAACACCGAGGAGAACAGCGCGAGGGCGAGCGTCGTCAGCACGGCCACCACCTGATGGGCACCGCTCAGCGCCGTACTGACCAGAGTCGAACGATGGCTGGAAACGTACTCCCCGATCTTGGCCTGGAGGTCGGACAGCGCCCCCGGGTTCAGCCGGAACGGCGGCCTCTCCAGCCAGTCCTCGATCCGGTCGACCCCGACCCGGAACTCGCGCACCAGGGTCAGCCGCTCCCCCGCCACCGCCTCACCGACCAGGGCGAGCACGCCGAGGACGAGCGCGATGCTCCCGAGCAGGGTGAGGGTGACCGCGAACGACCGGGGCAGCCCCCGGGCGACCACATCGGCGAGCGGCCGCAGCAGCGCGGTGATCACGAACCCGAGGAACAGGGCGACGCCGATCTCGTGGAAGCGTCCGAGCACCGCGAACAGGCTGTAGACGAACGCGCCGACGATCAGCAGCCGCCACGCGTAGGCGGCGGCCGTGCGAAGGATGGGGGTCACCGTCGCCGGTGTGCCTGACTGCATGGCGACGACCTACCACCGGGGCGGTGCCGGGCCACGCCCCGGGCCCGACATTCGCCCGACAACGCGGCATTCGGCCGACCGGGTCCGAGGCCGCCGGCACACTGCCCCGCCCTGCCCCGCACTGCCTGCCCTGTCACGGCGCGGGAGCCGGGACGGCGGCCGGCGCGGGAGCCGGGGCGGGGTACGGGCATCGGGGGAGCACCGGGCGGTCCTTCGTACGGACGGCGGGCAGCCAGGCGGTGACCCGCGCGTCCGTCCGCGCGTCCGCCCCCGAACCCGTCCCCTCGTCCGTCCGCGTCCCCTTCGCCGTCCCCGCGTCCCCCGGCGGCAGGCGGACGCGGAACCAGCGGGTGGACTCCAGGTCCTCCTCGTCGATGATCGACTGCCCGCGGGGAACCTCGCACTCGGCGTCGAGGAGATCGCCGTGCCACACCCGGGTCGGTACGACGTTCTCGGCCGTGTACGGGCGCCGGGGGTCGATCGCGAGGCCCAGGCTGCACTGCGGGTCCCGGTCCGCGCGGTCCTGGCAGCCGCGCTCGGCGTTGAACACCCGGACCCGGACCGGGGACGTACCGGCACCGTCCTGGCGCCCCGGCCCCCCGTCGCGCCCGGCGTACGTCCAGAGCGCCGCCCCCACCGCCCCGCACACCGTCACGGTGAGGACCGCGGCCCGAGCCCGCCGGCCTCTACGAACGGTGCCGGACGCGGGCGCGGTCCCAGCAGTCCCAGCCGTCCCCGCCGTCCCCGCCTTCCCCGCCGTCCCGGCCGTGCCCGCCTCCCCGGCTCGCCCGGTCTCCCCCGGCCTGCCGGCCTCCTGGGCGGCGATCCGCTCGATGAGACTCGCGGCCGTGTGCGCGGCGCGTTCGGCGTGGGTGGGGGCGAGGCAGTCGGCGGCCACGGCCCGCCAGAACTCCGGTACCGCCTGGTCCATCCGTAAGGGAGCCCGCCCCTGCGCGTACTCCTGCACGGCGGCGCCCCGCGCCATCGGCGTGGCGCCGGCGAACGGGGACACGCCCGAGGCGAAGACCTCGTGGATCACGATGCCCAGGGCCCAGATGTCGGCACTCGGCCGGACCTCCACACCGTGCTCTCCCAGCGGGGCCCTCCACCGCTCGGGCGGGAGGTAGTCGAGGGTTCCCATCGGAGGCGCGTACCCGTGCGTCCCGGTCACCTCGGTGGCGAGGCCGAAGTCCGAGAGTTTCACCGAGCCGTCCTCGCCGATCAGGACGTTCTCGGGTTTGAGGTCGGCGTGCACCCAGCCCGCCGCGTGCAGATGGGCGAGGCCCTCGCAGACGCCGGCGATCAGCCGGCCGCCCTCGGCCCCGGTCACCCCGGCGTCGAGCAGTTCCCGCAGACTGCACCGGGCACGCTCCATGACGAGGACGATCGCACCGTCCAGGGACGGCTGCCCGGGAGTGCGCAGAACCAGCGAGTCGAGCAGCCGGACCAGCCTCGGGTGCCCCGCCGCGCGGCCGAGTGCGACCTCGCGACGGGCGGCCTCCGCCACGCGGCGGGCCTGGCGCGGCGCGAGTCCGGCGGTCGGCATGACCTTGAGGGCGACCTCGTCCCCGCCGCCCTCCGCGGGCCGTCCCGCGTAGACCGTCGCCCAGCCACCGGCCCCGATCGGCTCGGAGACCACCCAGTTCCCGACCCGGTGTCCCCGTGGCAGCGGCTCCGCCCGGTCACTCCCCCATGACGTGCTCCGACCGCGCACCCGCGTCACGCCCTCTACCGTCCCCGTTCGGCCGGTTCGGCCCGGGGCGGCAACAGCGCGAGATGCTCCTCCCGTACGATCCCGAATCTCAGCGCGATCCCCACCACGGCCTCGCGTTTGCCGTGCCGGCGGTCGGCGCGGCCCGCCTCGGCCACCGGGCCGGGCCCGACCCTCAGCTTCTCCTCCGCGAGGTAGTCGATGTGCGAACTCACCGCGCGGGGAGTCAGTTTCGCGCAGGCGGCATGTCCCCTGAGCCGCTCGACGACCTGCGGGGTCGTCGGTACGGCGACCGGTGACTGGTCTCTCAGCCACGGCTCGCAGAGCGCGGCGAGCACCAGGAAGTAGGTGGCCGTCTCGTCGAGCGAGTAGGCCATGACCGTACGACTCTCCCAGGATCCGCCCGTGCCGTGCGGGTCCAGATAGACGTGGTCGGGCGCGAACACCTGGAAGGAGACCGTGGTGTCCCGGCGCGTCGGCAGCACCACCCGGGAGAACTCGAAGGGGATGGGCGCGCCGGCCCGTCGCGGCGGCACGCGCAGATACTCGCCCGCGCCCTCCGGGTTCTCCACCAGGTAGCTGTGGGTCGTGCTGTGGTTGCTCAGCTGCCAGTGGTCGTCCGTGACCCGGATCTCTCCGGCGAGCCGGGAGATGGCGGCGTCGGCGAGGCGGAGTTCGACCGGTGTCCGCGACGAGCCACGCCCGAAGCGGGCGCGTTCCCCCGGGCCGAGCCGGAGGGTCACCGCGTCGCCGTACGGCTCACCGTCGACGAGGCCGCCGCTCCCCCGCGGCAGATGGACGACTATGCCGCTCACCGCTCCCCCTGTCCCGCGCGTCGACAGATGTCATGTACGCAGAACGCTACCGGTAGTACGCGGAGGTTCACCGTATGGCATCGGCCACTTCCGCGACCCGGTCGAACCGTGAGGTAGCGGGAGAAGGCGAGCGGCCCTCCGGGCGGCCGGGCCGGGCTCCCGCGTCAGCCGGAGAACGGCTCGGCCGGCGAACGCATCGGAGCAACGGCCTTGCCAGGGCGCCCTGTTGCCGTCTCAGCCGGCGGGGCAGCCCGACCGGATCGGGGCGACCGGCCGGTCGCCGAACGCGGTCCACGGACGCCAGCCGGCACTCGGCCGATCCTGTACGCGGGTGCGCATCCGGCCGTCCGCCGTGACGGCGAGGACATGCAGCCGGCCTGTGGCGTCCGCCGCGGCCGTCGGCGTCGCGGCGAGCAGGACGCCGGGCTCGCCGAAGTCGTCACCGGGATCCCAGGCGCCGCCCGGCGTCCGGTGCCGGCGATGGCCGAGGCGCGCGCCCCCCGGGGACAGCGCGAAGGCCTCGAGCCGCCCGTCGGCGCTGGGCGCGAGCATCGGGGCCGCCTCCGTCCAGCCGAACAGCGACTGCCAGGCGTCCCACCCGCCGCTGGGCACGGACTGCCGCCGATGGAAGGCCCCCGCACCGGACGGCCCGACGGCGACGACGGCGAGTCTGCCGGTGCCGTCGCGGGTTACCCGGGGCGCGGCCCCGGCCGCCGTGCCGAAGCGGTTCCACGCGGCCCAGGGACCGTTGGGTGACGTCTGCCACCGGTGGTCGATCGCCGCGCCGCCGGGCGCGAGGGCGAAGACCTCCAGGCGGCCGTCGGCGTTGGACGCGACGACCGGCGGTGCGCCCGCCGGACCGCCGAACCCCGGATCCCACGGGTCCCAGGCGGGGGAACCCGGGGACCACTGGCGTCGTCGTGCGACGGAGGCGCCGCCGGGGCTCAGGGCGAAGACCTCGATCCGTCCGTCGGCGTTGCGGGCGACCGCGGGGGCCGCGCCCGCGGGACCGCCGAACTCCTCCCAGTCGTGCCAGCCGCCGTCCGTCCGCTGAACCCGGTGGTGCAGGTTGGCCCCGCCCGGGGCGAGGGAGAAGACCTCAAGGCGCCCGTCGGCGTCGCGGCCCAGGGTGGGGACCGCCCCGGCGGGCCCGCCGAACGTCTCCCACTCCGACCAGGTGTCGGTGTACGGATCGAGCTGGACGCGCCGCAGCATCGACCGGTCGGCGGCGGCGAGCGCGAAGACGGTCAGGCGTCCGTCGGCGTCGAGGGCGGCGACCGGGTTGTCCGGGCTCTGCCAGGGTGGTGGCGTGTCCCGCCAGCCCAGGGGTGCGACGTACAGGCCCTGCCGGAACCATCCGGTGGCACTCGCGTACCAGTCCTCGCCGTCGGCGAAGACCTCGACGGCGTGGCCCGCGACATGGCCCGCGTACCCGGTCGGGTCGAAGTGGAAGGGATCGCGCGAAGCCAGTACGTCGGTCCCCTCGTAGCCGTTGCGGGGCCCGATGAACAGGTAGTACCAGCCGTCGCGTCCGACGACGTACGGCGACTCGGTGACCGAGACGGTCGTGGCGGTGCTCGCGTCGGTGAACACGGTGCCCGGCGCGCTCCAGTGGACCAGGTCGGCGGACCGCCGGTGGGCCACGATGTGGTGGCCGCCCGGGGCCGACAGTTCTGTGTAGTACATGACCCACTCGCCGCCGACCCGGAGCACCATCGGGTCGCGCGCCGCGAGGCCCAGGAACAGCGGGCCGGACGGCTCACGGGTCCAGGTGAACAGATCGGTCGAGGTGGCGAGGTTGATCGCGGCGCCGTTCGCGCCGCCGGCGGCGTAGAACATCCAGAACCTGCCGCCCGCCTCGACGACGTGCGGCGCCCACAGGTGCTCCTCCCCGAAGTAGGAGGGATCGACGGTGAGCGCGTCGGCGTGGCTGGTCCACGGCCCGTGCGGGGTCGGCGCGGAGGCGTGGGCGAAGGAGATCTCCGCCGCGCTGTCCGGGGCCTCCCCGGGCGGTGCGCTGTCCCCGACGATGCCGAACAGGTGCCACCGGCCCTGCGCCCGGATCAGCGTGTGGTCGTTGAGATAGCGTGGCCCGGCGGGGGTGGACGGGTCGTGGACGTGGGTGAAGGGCCCGGCGCCGACCCATGAGGCGGCCGCGGCGGGCGTGGCCCCGGCTCGGCCGGTGCCGAGGAGGGGGAGCGCACCCGCCGCGGCGGCGCCTCGCAACAGGTTCCGTCTGCTGATCGGGAGCATGTTCGTCTCTCCTCGGAGGACCGGTGGCCGGCCGTGCCGCTCGGGCGCGGCCGGCCACCGGTCGGGGATGCGGCGGCGGTCGGACGAGGAGTCAGTTCACGACGGGACCTGCGGTGCCGTTGAGCCAGCCCCACTCGGACCAGCTGGAGAATCCGGTCTGCCACCGGTGGAACGTACCGGCGTGGCTGGTGCCGAAGACCTCGATCCGGCCGTCCGCGTTGGTCGTGGCGGTGACCTCGGTGCCGCCGGTGCCGAACGTGGCCCATGCGCCGTACGGTGCGTTGACCCCGGTCTGCCAGGTGTGCATCGCCGTCTCGCCGTTCATCGCGAAGACCTCGACACGACCGTCCGGCGTGCGCTCGCTGCTGAGCTGAGCGTTCACGGGACCACCGGTCGACTCCCAGCCCGACCAACTGGTCGCACTGGTCTGGTACTTGTGGAACACACCCACCGGACCGGACGCGAACACCTCGATCCTGCCGTCGGCGTTGTGATCGACGGTCAAGTCGTGCCCACCGCCACCGAAGGTCTCCCACGACGACCAACCGCCGTTCGGCGCCGTCTGGTACTGATGCTGGAAGACATCCCCGTTCATCGCGAACACCTCAAGACGCCCGTCCGGAGCCTTCTCCATCTCCACCCGACCGTCAGCAGGACCACCGCCCGTGGGCTCCCACTCCGCCCAGCCGGCGTTCGGCCCGACCTGATACCGGTGGAACAGTCCGACCGGACCGGAGGCGAACACCTCGATGCGACCGTCCGCATTCACACCCGCCGCGACATCACGACCACCACCCCCGAAGGCCTCCCAACCCGACCAACCACCGGACGCGGAAAGCTGATAGCGGTGCTGGAAGGTGCTCCCGTTGATCGCGAACATCTCCAGCCGGCCGTCCGCGTTCGGCGCGATCGCCAACTCCGCGCCGCCCGGACCACCCAGCGACTCCCAGGCCGACCACTCCCCGTTCGCCTGGAGCTGCCAGGCATGATGCACACCGTCCGCGGCGGCCGCGAACACCTCAAGCCGCCCGTCCGCCGACCGCGCCGACACCACCCGGCCCGACTCCGCCGGATACACCAGCGGGCCGGGACCGGGCTCCTGGTGACCGAGGCGGTCCACGGCGGCCCGCGCCTCATCCATGTGCCGCCAGTGCAGGCCCTGGTTGTAGGTGGACCAGGGCTGCCAGTTCGTACCGCCCGAGGAGATCTCGAACGCCGCGTTCGCGTTGCACTGGGCGTCGTAGGCGCACGCGTCGTCCACCTCGGGGTGCCAGTAGTCGTTGATCTGCCACAGGCCCCGATCGGTGGACGGGGGCGTGTTGTTCTGGACGTTCGACGCCGACGGGTTGCAGCTGGACTCCGCGAGGGCGACGGCGATCGCGGTCACCAGACCGTCGCCCCGGAAGCCTGCGGTATAGCCCGTCCGGGCGCACAGATCGCTGCCCGCCGCCTGCGCCGGCGAGGCGCCGACGAGGACTCCTCCGGCGACGAGCAGTGACGTCAGCAGCGACAGAACGATCCGGTGCGTGCGACCGCGGCGGGATGGCGTGGGTCTCGTCGGCGAGGAGCGCTGGACGCTGGTCACCTACGGCCTCCTTCGGATGTCGTGGTCGGTCAGTTGAGGACGGGACCTGCGGTGTTGCCGACCCAGGCCCATTCGGACCAGCTGGAGAATCCGGTCTGCCACCGGTGGAACGTACCGGCGTGGCTGGTGCCGAAGACCTCGATCCGGCCGTCCGCGTTGGTCGTGGCGGTGACCTCGGTGCCGCCGGTGCCGAACGTGGCCCATGCGCCGTACGGTGCGTTCGCACCGGTCTGCCAGGTGTGCATCGCCGTCTCGCCGTTCATCGCGAAGACCTCGACCCGGCCGTCCGGCGTGCGCTCGCTGCTGAGCTGAGCGTTCACGGGACCACCGGTCGGCTCCCAGCCCGACCAACTGGTCGCACTGGTCTGGTACTTGTGGAACACACCCACCGGACCGGAGGCGAACACCTCGATCCTGCCGTCGGCGTTGTGATCGACGGTCAAGTCGTGCCCACCGCCACCGAAGGTCTCCCACGACGACCAACCGCCGTTCGGCGCCGTCTGGTACTGATGCTGGAAGACATCCCCGTTCATCGCGAACACCTCAAGACGCCCGTCCGGAGCCTTCTCCATCTCCACCCGACCGTCAGCGGGACCACCGCCCGTGGGCTCCCACTCCGCCCAGCCACCGTTGGGTGCCAGTTGATACCGGTGGAACAACCCCACGGGCCCCGAGGCGAAGACCTCGATGCGACCGTCCGCATTCACACCCGCCGCGACATCACGACCACCGCCCCCGAAGGCCTCCCAACCCGACCAACCACCGGCCGGGGAGAGCTGATAGCGGTGCTGGAAGGTGCTCCCGTTGATCGCGAACATCTCCAGCCGGCCGTCCGCGTTCGGCACGATCGCCAACTCCGCGCCGCCCGGACCACCCAGCGACTCCCAGGCCGACCACTCCCCGTTCGCCTGGAGCTGCCAGGCGTGATGCACACCGTCCGCGGCGGCCGCGAACACCTCGAGCCGCCCGTCCGCCGACCGCGCCGACACCACCCGGCCCGACTCCGCCGGATACACCAGCGGCGGTCGCGGAGGCGGACCGCCGCTGCCCGGGACGCAGGGCAGCGAGATGCCGCCCTCCGCGAGGTAGAGCTCCGGGTCGATACCGTACGTGGCGGACGGGTCACCCCAGATCCGCAGGTGCAGGTGCGAGCCGGACGAGTTGCCCTCGGAGCCCATCAGGGCGATCCGCTGGCCTGCCACGACGCGGTCGCCGACGGATACGTCCCGCTGGTACATGTGCCCGTACTCGGAGATCCGCCCGTCGGCGTGCTGGATGCGGATCCACTGGCCGTAGTCGCCGGTGTAACCGGAGATGGTGACCTCGCCGTCACCCACGGCGTGGATCGGCGTGCCGATGGCGTCGCCGATGTCCACGCCGTTGTGACCGCTGTGATAGGGCTGGGTGACCTGCCCGGTGGTCGGGCAGGCGGCCGCGGAGGTGGTGGTCCGGGCGGCGGCCGGGGTCGTTGCCACCAGTGCCGGCAGAAGCGCGGCGATCATCGTGAGGACGCAGGTGACGGCACGTCGGGACAGTGTGGGCGCCGGGGATTTCGAGGGCGTCGAAGGCGGTCCGGAAAACACGGGAGGCTCCTCCCCTTGGTCGTCTCGGGGTGGGTGGGACGGTGGCGGGTCGCGCGGAGCGCGCGGGGTCACGCCTTGCGGAGCCGGCCGATGATGCCGTCGATGTCGCGCTGCATCATGTCGTGGCGGATGAAGTGACCGCCGGGCAGCTCGTACCACTCGTGCGGAATGTTCGCGTTGCCGAGGAGCGAGCGGAACTCGCGCTGCCCGGCCAGGACTTGGGTCTCGTTGGCCGTGTCGAACCAGTTGATGGGGGCCGGGCTGGTGCCGGCCACGAGGAAGACGCGCTTGTTCCGGTAGCTCTCGATCCGCTGCACGGGGTTGTCGGCGCTCACCCGGGCCTCGTCCCAGAACGGGGCACCGTAGATCGTGCCGCCGTTCAGGTCGAGGGCCGCGGCCGAGGCGTTGGCCCAGTGACCCACGAGGCCGCCGTCGCGGCGCAGGCTGGCGGGACCGGAGTGGGCGCTGACCGAGGCGAAGTGACCGTAGTACTTGGCCGCGTACTTCAGGGCGCCGAAGCCGCCCATGGAGAACCCGGACACCGCGCGGCCGTCGTACTCCGCGAAGGTGCGGAAGTTCGCCTCGACCCAGGGCAGCAGCTGGGCGATGTGGAAGTGTTCCCAGTTCCGGGGGCCGACGTTGGAGCTGACGGGGTTGGAGTACCAGCCCGCGTGGCCGCCGTCGGGCATGACCACGATGATCGGCTTGCCGGCCGTCCAGGCGCGGATGCCCTCGCGGTCGAAGGTGATGAAGTCCTGGTCCGTACCGCCGCCGTGGAAGAGGTACAGGACGGGGTAGGTCCGGCCGCTCCAGTGGTAGTCGTCGGGGAGCAGCACGTTCACGGCGGGGTTCCAGCCGATCGCGTCGGTCGCGAAGCGGTAGTACCACATCCGGTGGTCGCTCTCGTTGCGGTCCACGATCCGCAGACCGAAACCGTCACCGGCCGCCGAGGCCGTCGAAGCCCCCGCGAGGACGCCTCCGGCGCCGAGTGCCATGGCGGCCGAGAGTCCGCCGGCCGTCTTGAGGATGCTCCTGCGGGTGGGGTGCTGCGCGGTCAACGTGACCTCCTGGTCGGCGCATGACGAACATGGTTCCTGGCCGCTTGGAACGTAGCGACGAGGACGCCGACGGAGCACCCGTAACCTTCCGGAGGGACGGGGAGGGGCTCGCTGGGGTAGGGGCCCGTCCCCGCTGTTCCATGCCGCCGGTCCTGCCGGGGTCTACCGCGTGCCGCACCGCCGGTCCGACCGGGGGTCCACCGCGTGCCGCACCGCCGGTCCGGCCGGGGTCTACCGCGTGTCGCCGGAGACGGTGAAGAGCGTCGTCGGGCTCGTACCGGCCACCGCCGCGACGGCGGCCCGGTCGTGGTCCGTCCACTCCAGCAGGTGGAGGTCGTCCCGGCCCGCCTTGAGTCGGGCCTCCCTGCGGACCCAGAGGCGGAGCAGTGCGGGGCCGGGGTCCGGCAGGGCGGCGGCCTCGTCGAGATCCGCCTCGGGCAGCAGCCGGCGCAGGACGCGCAAGGGGCCGGGGCGGCGCGTCGAGGGCTCGACGTCGATGCCGACCGCGCCCGGGCCGACGGCCGCAGCGACCAGGCCGTCGGCGTGGCTCAGGCTGACGCCGACCCCGGGCCGGCCGCGCAGGTAGGGACGCCCGTGGCCGTGCCGGCCGCAGTCGGGGCACAGCTGGTCAGGGGCCGATTCGGCCGGTGTCAGTCCCGTGAAGCGGGCGACGCACAGCCGGACGAGGAGCCGCGAAGCCACCACGTCGTCGCGGCGGCTCGGCAGCCGGATGCCCGCGAGGCGGCGCCGTTCCCAGGGTGCGAGCAGCCCCTCGTGCAGCTCCGGACGGGCCAGGACCTCACGGGTGGTCGCCACCACGGCCAGGGCCGTGTCCCGGCCCGGACTGGCGGTCATCGGGGGACGGTCACCCGGCGGCGCTCAGGAAGCGCTCCCGCACGCGTCCGAGCGTGCGGAAGTCATCGATGGTGACCTCCTGGAGGTCGATGCTCGTACCGGAGAGCTCTTCCAGGAGGTCGATGAACTCCAGGAAGTCCATCGAGTCGATGAGACGCGCCTCGATGAGGTCCTCGTCGGTGTCGATCGGGCCGTCGAGGCCGGGGTTCTTCTCGTGAAGCCACGCGGCGATGCGTTCCATGGGAAGGGGTCGCTCCTTGCTGCTGTTGCGGGGGTACGTGGGGCTCCGGGGCCCGGCGGCGTTCGACGACAGGACCTAGAGGGCGGCTTCGCCGAGCCGGTCCAGGGCCTGCTCCGGGCTGCCGTGGGTGAGGATCATCGCGTGGACCCAGCGCTCGACGCCGAAGGCGACGCAGGCGCTGTACGCCGGTCCCTCCGAGCCCGCGCGGATGTCCAGCCGCTCCCCGAAGAAGTTGCGGTGTCGGTTGACGGAGGCGATGGCCGTGCCGTCGGGCGCGCTGAACTCGTGCTTGACGGGGTCGAGGGCCATCAGCTTGGCCCGGGAGCCGCCCTTGTCGTAGAACGGGTCGTCGGCCACGGCCCTGGTGAGCTCCAGACCGAGGCGCGCGGCCGCCTCCTGGATGAACTCGGCGCCGTGTGCGAGGTGTTCGACGGCGCCCTGCTTGGTGCCGAGGTACAGGACCTCACGCATGTGGAAGCCCCAGAGGCGGCGCAGCCCGTCGTAGTGGGTCTCGTTGCGGAAGCAGCGACCGGCGGCGGAGAGCCGCAGGCCGTCCTCGCCGACGTCCCGGCCCTCCAGGGAGAGCAGCAGTCCGTAGCAGGTGGCGGACGGCAGCAGATAGCCGGTCGGCCGGAGCGGCAGTTCTCCCGGTGTCTCACCGGCCGCGAGGCCGTCGAGCGCGTCCGGGGCGAACCGCCCGGCGGAGACGCCGAGATGGGGGAAGTTGCGGAAGAAGTCGAGCCGTGCCAGGCCCTCCACGGACAGCAGCGGCGGTCCGACGACCTCGGGTGCGGAGAGCCGTGCGGCCAGTCCGGTGAGGAGGTCGTCGAGGCCGTGCAGGAGCGCGGTGCGGACCGGGTCCAGTGTGATCAGGCCCGCACCTGGGCTCTTCAGGCCGCCGTCCGGCAGGACCGTGGTGCTGGGTGTGCTCATGGAAACCGCTCCCTCTGGGCGTGGTCGAACAGTCAGGGGTGTCGGTCGGATGGGCGGAAGGAATGCACTGCCGCGTCGGCTGATGTGCCATCAGGGACCGGACTCCGCAGGGGGACACTAGGCGAGTAGCGACCCTGTTGTCTAGACCAAAGCCGCCGGGCCGGGAGCCCCTCCCGGCCGTCGTGCGCACCCCCGGGCCGGAACAACTCCGCATATTGAGATGACACTTGACAGCGGCTATGGTCTAAACCAATCGTTGTGCATGACGTGGCCGCCGCACCGCGCCACGGCGCAGCCGTCCGTCCCTGCCGCCCGTCCGCGCAGTCCGTCCCGCCGTCCGTCCATGCCGTGTGCCACCGGCCCCGCGCCGAGGGTCGCGCCGTGCTGTCCCCCGGCCGAGGAGAAGCCCCGAAGGGTTCCCCGCGGTCCCGGCGCCCCGCGCCGGCCGCCGAGCCGAACCGTCTCCCCCGACTCCCGCCCTGGAGGGACCACCATGACGACACCCGCCCCGCATCGATCCCGTCGCCCGCATCTCCACCGGGCGTCCTCGGACCTGCCGTACTTCAGCGCGGACGGCGAGTCCTATCTGGCGCAGACCACCCTGCGCGAGCTGAAGAAGTCCCGGCCGTTGCGCGTGCTGTCCGAGGAGGACTTCGCCCACTGGCAGACGTACGGCTATGTGATCGTCCGCGAGGCGATCCCGGCGGAGGCCGCGAAGCGTCTGCTCGACTTCACCTGGGACTTCCAGGGCCTCGACCCGGACCGGCCGGACAGCTGGTACGAGGACCGGCCGTTCCGTTCCGAACTGGACCAGCAGCTGCACGTCTACGGCTTCGTGGAGGCGTACCACCACCAGCTCCTCTGGGACAACCGCCAGGCCCGGCGCGTCTACGACGCCTTCGTGGACGTGTGGGACTGCGAGGAACTGTGGGTCACCCAGGACCGGCTCAACCTCAACCCGCCCAATGTCGGAAACCGTGACCGCGCCCTCATCGAGCCCACCGACCGCGGCTTCGACATCGATCTGCACTGGGACATCGACACCACGCTCGGCGTCCCTCCGCAGCGGGTGCAGGGGATCATCGCGCTCAACGAGACCCGGCCGGAGTCCGGCGGCTTCCAGTGCGACCCGGAGCTGTTCCGGCGGTTCGAGGAGTGGAAGGTCGGCCAGCCGGCCGGCCGGGACCCCCTCCGCCCCGCCGTGGACCGCACGGAGTACCCCGTCGTACGCCCCGATCTGCACCCCGGTGATCTGCTGATCTGGAACGGCCTGCTCGCCCACGGTGTGGCGCGCAACGTCTCCCGGGACCAGGTCCGCGCGGTCCAGTACCTGTCGATGATGCCGGCGCTGGAGGAGCACGAGCGGCTGCGGCGGTCCCGCGTCGACGCCTGGCGGCACCTGCGGACCCCGCGCTGGAACCGGACCCTCGTCGGCGACCCCGTCCTGCACGAGTCCAAGCGATACCCCACGGCCGCCCTGAACGAACTCGGCAGCCGCCTGCTCGGGCTCACCTCCTGGAAGGACGCGGGCAAGACCGGGACCGAGGGCGGGGAGCCGGCGTGCGCCGTGTCTGCCTGACCCTTCCCACCAACCGGGCCTGCGCCGCGACCATCCGGGCCGTCGCCGAGGAAGCCGCCCACGGCGCCCGTCACTTCGGCGCCGAGGTACGTCTCCTCGTCCTGGACTCCTCCGACGCCCCCGCGCTCGCCGAGCACCGGGAGGCGGTGGCCGCGCTGCCCGCCGTCCCCGGTGTGATCGCGCACCACCTCGACGAGGACGAGCAGCGGACCTTCCTCCGGGAGGTGATCGCCCGGTCCGGCGTCGCCGCTCCCGACCGGATGCTCGACCTGATGCTGCCGGACCGCGTCTCCTACGGGGCCTGCACCAACCGCGCCTTCCTCATCGCGGAGGCCCTGGGCTGTACGTCGGTCCACCGCCGTGACTCGGACAGCCGCTACCAGTACCTGGACGGCGAGCCTGTCTTCCCGCTCCACGAGGAGCTCACCTCACTGGGACGGCGGGCCGCCGACGCGGCCGGTCTGGTGTCCCGGAGCAGACTCGACCCCGCGTGCGCGGACCGGCCGGTGGCCCTGGTCGGCGGCTCGTTCGTCGGCGAGATGTCCGTGGACGTCGAGGAGATCCGCCGGCTCGACCCCGCCGTGTACGAGGACGTCGTCGGTCTGTCGGTCCCCGCCGACTACCCGGAGATCTGGCGCAGGAACCTCATCGCGGAGTCCTTCCGCGGCGCGGGGACCACCCCGTACACCGGCGACCGTTCCACGCTCATGAGCGTCAGCCCGATGCGTGTGGACATGTGCAACATCGCCCTCGACCGCGAGGTGTACGCGCGGGTGCCGCTTCCGCCCGCCACCGACACCATCGGCAGCGACTACTTCCTCCTCCATCTGATCCAGGACGCCCGGCTGCCGGGGGTGCTGCACAACCGGCACATCGTCAATTTCCATACGGGTGAACGCCGTTCCGACGCCGGGTTCCTCGCCTATCAGCTCCGGTTCGCCAAGTTCCTCCTCGCCGCACCGCACCTCACCTCCGTGTACACCGCGATGAAGGAGGCCGGTGACGCGCTGCTCGACGACGAGGGCCACGTCCGCGCCGACACCGTCGCAGGGTTCGCCAGGGACAGCACGCACGGCAGCCGCGTGGACCGGGCCGAGAACGCCGGCCGGCTGGACGTCCTCATCCGCTCGTACCGCGCCCTGGGCGGCCGCTGGGCCACGGCGGCGGACGTCCTCGCCTCCCTCCGCGAACGACTCCTCGACGAGGCCCGTCAGGACATGGAGGAGTTCGCCCTCCTGACCGACACGTGGGAGGCCCTGACCCGCGCGAGCCGGTCGCACCGTCACCCCGATCCGCTTCGAGAGTCCCTGAAAGGCACCGCATGAGCGGCCACCGTCCCCCGAGGAGCTCCCGCACCCTCACCGTCGCGTACGCGGGCGGTGAGGAGCGCCGGGGCCCCGTCACGATGGGGCAGGCCAACATGATCCGCTGCATGCTGCGGGACGAGCCCGAGCACATCAACATCCACGATGTGTGGCCGGTCCCCGAGGGCACCCGGACGGAGTCGGCGATCGACGCGCTGCGCGCGCTCGCCGTACGCCACGAGGCGCTGCGTACGACCTTTCCGCATGCCCCGGGGGTCGCACCCCGCGAGCAAGTGGTGGCGTCCGAGGGTACGTTCACGGTCACCTTCGTCGACCACGACGAACTCCCCGGCGAACTTCCCGGAGAACTCGAGTCCCACGCCGAGTCGTTGGCCCGCGAGGCCCGCTCCGAACGCTTCCATCTGGACCGGGACTTCCCGCTCCGCGTCTCCCTCGTCGCCGTGGCGGGCACGCCCGTCTTCGTCGCCATGGCGGCGAGCCACGCCGTGACCGACGTCGGCGCCCTCGCGGTCCTGAAGGAGGAATGGCTGGGTCTGCTGGCCGGGGGGACACTGCCGCCCCTCGACTCCCTCACCCCGCTCGACCTCGCCGCCCAGGAGTCGACCCCGGCGGGACTCCGCAAGTCCGAGGCGTCGCTGCGGTACTGGGAGCGGATCATCCGCGGCGGACCGCAGGCCATGTTCGCGGAGCCGGGCGCCGAGGGCACCGAGGTGCGGGTGCCGCGGCTCACCCTCCGGTCGCGGCGGGGCGCGCGGGCCCTGGCGCTCGTGGCCGAGCGCACGGGCGGCCTGCCGTCCACCGTGCTGCTGACCGCGTGGTGCGCGCTCGTCGCCCACCGCACGGCGCAGACCGCGTGTGTCGCCGCCGTCCCCACCTCCAACCGGTACCACTCCCGGCTCGCCCGCTCCGTGAACACGCTGTCCCAGGACGCGCTGCTCTCCCTCGACGTCCAGGTGCCGACCTTCGACGCCCTGCTCAAGAAGTCCTGGGGAGGGGCGCTCGACGCCTACCGGCACAGCCAGTTCGACGCGGTCCGCCTCTGGGAGATGATCGGGCGGGCGACCTTCGAGCGCGGCAGCCAGTTCGCGCGTGACGTCGTCTTCAACGACGTGAGCACGCTCCCCTCCGCCGTCGTCCCGGGCGCCTCCGCCCGGCCGGAGGACACCGCAGGGCCGGACCTGGAGCTGAGCTGGGGTCCCGACCAGGTGCTGCCGACCCGTGTCCTGACCTTCGTCTACGCGACCGAGCCGCTGATCCACCTCGCTCTGTGGGCGGATCCCGCGCTGTTCGACAAGGACGAGGCGGAGGGCTTCCTCACCGGTCTGGTACGGCTCCTGGAGGCGGCCGCCACGGACGACGTACCGCTGTCGTCGCTCACCGGGGTGACGGGAGTCCGTCCGGTGGAGCGGGGTCCGCGGTGGTGCCGGGTGGACGGGTCGTGGACGTCGCCGCCGCTGGTGGCGGAGACCTTGAGCGAGGTCCTGGGGGGCCTGCCCGTCCACGTCACCGTGGAGGCCTCGTACGCGTACATGCCGCCGGAGAGGGCCCTGACGGCGTACATCGCCGCCGGCGACACCCCCCTCGCACCGGCGGAGGCCCACACGGCACTGATGGACGCGCTCCCCGGCCGCCCCGGCGTACTGGCACCGCGCCGGTACGTGATCGTCCAGGACCCGCCGGCGGAGGCGGACCGGAGCAGCGCCTGGCTCCGGCAGCAGATTCTCAGGGAAGGGACCGGCCGGGACCGGCGGATGTGACATGACGATGGATGAGGTAACCGAGCGGCGGGAGCAGGACGCTCCGCCCAGCCCGTGGCGGTCGAGTCGCTTCCGGCTGTTCTTCACGGCCCGCAGCACGTCGCTGCTCGCCGACGGCATGCTGATGGTGTCGCTCACGACCGCCGTACTCGGGGCGGGCTACGGGGCGAGCGGTGTGGGATACGCGCTGGCCGCGTGGATGGCGCCGATCGTCCTGCTGGTGCTGTTCGGCGGAGTGCTCGCCGACCGGTTCACCCCGCAGGTGATGATGGTCGGCGCCGACGTGGTGCGCATGGTGGCCATGCTCGCGCTCGCGGTGCTGCTGATCGCCACGGACATACGGCTCTGGCACATCATGGCGCTGCTGGCGCTCAGCGGAGCGGCGACCGCGATGTTCCAGCCGGGTCTCGCGAGCCTGGTCCCCCAGGTCGCCGAGGACATCCAGCGGGCCAACGCGCTGCTGCGCGTCTCCGAGGCGATCTGCACCCTGCTCGGTCCCGGCGTGGCGGGTCTCCTGGTGGCCTACTGGGACGTGGCGGGTTCGTTCGTGGTCATCGCCGCGGCGTACGCGCTCAGCGCACTGGGCCTCGCGCCGTTGCGCGGGCTCGGCACGGCCCGGGACGAGAGCGACGACCCGATGTGGCACCGGCTGGCCACGGGGTGGCACGAGTTCCGGTCCCGTTCCTGGCTGTGGGGGGTCATCGCCGTGTGGGCGGTGTACGGCCTCTTCGTCTTCGGCCCGGCGCTCCCGCTGGGCGCGGCGCTCCTCACCCAGCAGCACGGGGCCGGCGGATACGGCTGGATCGCCTCGGCCGACGGCGCCGGAACGATCGTCGGCGGTCTGCTCGGCATGCGGGTCCGGCCACGACGGCCGCTCGTCGCGGGCGCCTGCGCGATGTTCTTCTTCACCCTCAATCCGCTGGCGCCCGCGCTCGGCTGGTCCTTCACCGCGACGGCGCTCACCGGGGTCGTGGCGGGCTGCGGGTTCGCGTTCTGGGGAGTCATGTGGGCGACGAGCGTGCAGTCCCACATCCCGCTGGCGGTCCTGAGCCGCGTGTCGGCCTATGACGTGGCCGGCTCCATCATGGTGATCCCCCTGGGCCGAGCCCTGGCAGGCCCCGCGGCGGACGCCTACGGCGCGGACCGGGTGCTGCTGTTCTCGTCGGTGATGGGCATCGCGCTCATCGGCGTCATGCTCTGCATTCCGGCGATCCGCGCGCTGGGCCGCTCCCCGAAGGTCTGACCGGCGGCGGCCGCCGCCGTCCCCCTGCGGCGGTCAGCGACTCCTGCCGAAACAGGGGGACGGGACGGGGCACCCGCGGCGGTCGGGGAGGGATCACTCACCCGTACCGCCTCCGGGGTCGAGCGGTAGTCTGGTGGGGGTCGGCTTCCGAGCCCGCGCCGCGGCAGTAGCGTGCCGCGGCTGTTCGCGGGAACACGCGGAGGAGGACTCCCGGGTTCCACGGGTGCACCACGCAGCTGTGAGGCGGATCCAGACATGACCGCGAAGAAGATCATCACGGTGATCGGCGCGACAGGCCGGCAGGGCGGCGGCCTCGCGCGAGCCGTCCTGGCCGACCGTGACGGAGCATTCTCGGTCCGTGCCGTCACGAGACACCCCGACGGGGAGCCGGCCGCGGAACTGAAGCGGCTGGGCGCCGAGGTCGTGCGGGCCGACATGGACGACCCGGAGAGCCTCGGACCGGCGTTCGAGCACGCGTACGGCGCGTTCCTGGTCACGAACTTCTGGGAGCACATGTCGGCGGAGCGGGAGAAGAACCAGGCCGCTGCCCTGGCACGGGCCGCATCGCACGCGGGTGTGCAGCACGCGATCTGGTCGACGCTCGAGGACACCCGTGAGTGCGTTCCGCTCGACGACGAGCGGATGCCGACGCTCCAGGAGCACTACAAGGTGCCGCACTTCGACGGCAAGGCGGAGGCGGACCACTACTTCCTCGACGAAGGCGTGCCGACGACGTTCCTCCGGACCACCTTCTTCTGGGAGAACCTGCTCGGTTCGTTCGCCCCGCAGCGCGGCCCGGACGGCGCGCTGCGGCTCACGTTCCCGATGGGCGGGGCCAGGCTCGCCGGGATCGCGGCGGACGACGTGGGCAGGACGGCACTGGCCGTCTTCGAACGCGGTACGGACCTCATCGCCGCGACGGTGAGCATCGCCGGCGAGCACCTCGAGGTCGCCGCCATGGCCGCGGCTCTCACCGGCGCGCTCGGCGAACCGGTGCGCTACCGGCCCCTCACTCCGGACGAATGGCGTGCGCAGGGATTCCCGGGCGCGGACGAGTCGGGGAACATGTTCCAGTACTACACGGACTGCGAGCAGCGTTTCACCGAGTCCCGGGACATCGACGCCGTCCGGGGCCTCAACCCCGCCCTCCAGGACTTCGCCACCTGGCTCGCGGGACACCAGGAACGTCTGCGCACGACCTGGACGTGACCGGTGACGACGTGACCGGTGACCGGACCGCTCGACGGGAGCTCGTCATGCACGATCCCAAGCTCACCCACCAGGAACGCATGCTGCTCGAAGGCATCGAGGAGGGCCTCAGGAGCGACGAGTCCCTCGATCGCACACTGCGAACCCTCGGAAAGCCTCGCGCGGGGACCGGCGCGGGAGGCCGATGGGACGTGTCTCCGCGGCACCGCCTCGGCTGGTGCACCGCGCTTCTCGGCACGGCCTCCGTGGCCCTGTTCCTCCTCGCCGGCGCCTCCTCGTCCTCGGCGCCGCTCTGGGGCTTCGCCGCGGTGTGGGTGGTCACGGTGGTGTGCCTGACGACGTTCGTACGGTCCGCGGTGCGGCGCCGAAGGGAGCGGAGGCGCGCACCGGAGCAGTGAGCGTGCACGGGGCACCGGCCCGAAGACCCCACACGAGAGGAACCCGGTCATGCGCAAGAGCACGGTGCAGAAGGGCAGGGGCAAGGTCAAGGAAGCCGTCGGCAAGGCGACCGGAGACGCGGGCCTGGAGCGGCAGGGGAAGGCCGACCAGATGGCGGCCAAGGCCCGCGAGGCGATGGAGAAGGTGCACGAGAGCGCGCGGAAGGCGCGTGACGAGATCAAGCGACGCCTCTCCTAGCAGACCAGGGACACCCGGATAGGGGTCCGGAACACCCGGAACCCACTCCGGAGCGAGCCCGTCGGCGGCAGCCCGACGGGCATACGGGCGCGCGCCGGAGCGCCTCGGCGCCGTACGTCGGCCTCGGCCTCGGCCTCGCACTGACCGTCGGCCTCACGCCGGCCCCTGGGCCTCACTCTTCACTCTCGGCCTCACCGAATCGGTCGCTCGTCGGGACGACGATCTCGCGCTTGAGGATCTTCCCGGTGGGGCCCTTGGGGAGTCCGTCCGCGAAGGTGACGATCCGCGGGTACTTGTACGCCGCCACCCGCTCCCCGACGAAGGCCCGGATCTCCTCGGCCGTCGCGTCCGCGCCCTCGCGCGGGACGATCACCGCCGCGATCTCCTCCCCGTGCACCTCGTGCGGCACGCCGACCACCGCCGCCTCGGCCACGGCGGGGTGCTCGTACAGGACTTCCTCGACCTCCCGCGGGTACACGTTGTAGCCCCCTCGGATGATCAGGTCCTTCTTGCGGTCCACGACGAAGTAGAAGCCCTCCTCGTCGACGCGGGCCAGGTCGCCGGTGTGGAACCATCCGTCGCGCACCGCCTCCGCGGTCGCCTCGGGGCGGTTGACGTAGCCCTTCATCACGTTCTCCCCGCGGATCGCGATCTCGCCGACCTCGCCCGGGCCCGCCGCGGAGCCGTCATCGGCGACGAGCCTCATCTCGACCCCGCGGATCGGCACCCCGATGGAGCCGGCCTTGCGCGGGCGGTCGGGGTGGTTGAAGGAGGCCACCGGCGATGTCTCGGAGAGTCCGTAGCCCTCCAGCACCGGGGCGCCGAAGCGCCGCTCGAATCCGTGCAGCACCTCGACGGGTATCGCGGCACCGCCGGAGACGGCGAGGCGCAGCCGGGAGCCGTCGAAGCCGTCGGGCAGCTCGGCCTGGAGCAGTGCCGAGTACATCGTGGGGACGCCGAGGAACACGGTGACCCCGTCACGGTGGACGACCTCCAACGCCCGCCGCGGATCGAACCGCGGCAGCAGGGTCAGCGTCGCCCCCGCGGCCACGGACGCGTTGAGCGCACAGGTCTGCCCGAACGCGTGGAACAGCGGCAGTCCGCCGAACAGGACGTCGTCGGGGCCGACCTGGATCAGCGTCTCGGCGGTGGTGGTCGTGTTCGAGACCAGGTTGCCGTGCGTCAGCTCGGCTCCCTTGGGTGTGCCGGTGGTGCCCGAGGTGTAGAGGATCAGCGCCGGGTCCCCGTCCTCACGGTCGACTACGCCGGGCAGCGGTTCGACGGCCGTGAGCAGCTCGCGGAACGCCGAGGGCTCCGTCACCAGACACTCGGTGCCCAGCTCGGCGGCGGCCTTCGCGACCTCCTCCGCGAACAGCGGGAACGCCACGGCGACGCGGGCCCCGGAGTCACGCAGGACGTATGCCACCTCACGGGCCTTGAGCAGGGGGTTCAACGGCACGACCACGCCCCCGGCCCGCAGCGTCCCGTAGTAGACGACGGGGAACAGGGGCACGTTCGGCATGGTCATCGCCACACGGTCGCCCGGCCGCACCCCGCGGTCGCGCAGCACCGCGGCGAACCGGGCACTCGCGTCGTCCAGCTCGGCGTAGGTCAGGGCGGTGTCGTCGTGGCGTACGGCGACCCGGTCGCGGCGGGCCGCCGCGGAGTTCACCAGAAAGGCGGCGAGGTTGGTCATGGCGGCAGTCTCCTTCGTCTGTTCGTCTCAGCCGTCGCCGCGGTGCGGGCGACGGTCGCGGCATCCGCCGCCCGGGGGGCCGGGGCGCAGGCTCCGGGGCCGGACGACGTCGAGCGGGGTGATCCCACGGCGTGTCTCCGTGGCGCGTGGACCACGGGCGGCCGTGTCCGGCGCACCGGTGTCCCGGTGCCGGGCCAGCCACAGTCGCAGCAGGTGGCGCCCCGGTTCGGACGCGTCGAGGTCCTCGGCCTCCGAGCGGGCGTGCATGACGGCGTGGTTGTCGACGAGTAGCAGATCGCCGGCTTCGAGGGAGAGGTCCAGCCGGAGACGGGAGGACCCGGCCAGGGCGTCGACCAGGGCGTACAGCTCCGTGTCCGCCGCTTCCAACGGGGGTACGCCGACGAGGCTCCGCGCGGCCTCCAGCCGGTCGCGGTCGTAGCGCATGCCGAGTTCCGCGCCGTGCCCGGTCACGAGGGGGGCGGCCAGATACGGGCGTTCGCCGGGTGCCCGCGCGTCACGTCGGTCGAAGAAGTGGGTGCGGTACAGGCACTCAACGAGGTCGGGCCTGCGGTCCGCCAGGGCCTCGTGGACGGCGGCCGAACTGACGAGGGAGGTGCGTCCTCCCGGGCGGCCCGGCGCGAGGCAGAGCGGGCCGAGCAGATCCGACTCCTGATGTGGAACGGGGCCCCCGCCCGGGAGCGGGGGCCCGGCACCCCGGAGCCGTCCGCGGAACCCGGCGTGTGCCGGACGTGGCGGAGCGTGTGGCCGTCCACGTCCTGGGGCACGGGCCGCCCGAGGTACTGGCCGATGCCCCGGAGGACCGTACCGGCGTCCCGGTCGCCGAGCTCACCGACCGGGACGCCCTTGACCAGGACGAACCCCCGGCCGGTCGCCAGCTCTCCGGCCGCCTCGGCCAGCTCACCGGCGAGCGTGGGGAGCGGGAAGTCCTCGGCGGTCATCCTCAGCAGCGTGGTGGCGCGTCTGCGCGCTGTCCGCAGCGCCGCCCTCAGCTCACCGGTCTGCCGGGCCGAGAGCCGCAGGACCCACTCCTCGCTCCCGGCCAGGTCCGGGCCGTGCCAGACCGCCGGGCTGTCCCGGACGGCCGGGCCGTACCGGACCGCCGGGGCCACGAAAGGCCTGCGCGAGATGTCCCTCGCATCCTCGATGTCGGGCATGTTCGCCTCCGTGTCATGACGAGCCGCGAGCCGGTCCGCGTCCCGGGACCGGCGGCCGTCCCCGGGCGCGTCCGGGCGGCTCCGCACGCCCCTCGTCGGGACCGCGTTGAGGGGATGCTAGGACGGGCTCACTCCGGATGCTTGACGTGCCGGGACGAGAAACTTAACTTCTGGGGACCGAACACCTGGAGCACGCCGATGAGGCCCCTTGTCCGCACCGCAGCGCTGAACGGTTACGTCGAGCTGAGCCGCTCCCTCGGCGTCGACCCGCGCGCGCTGATGAAGCGCGTGGGCCTGGACACCGCGGACCTCGCCGTCCAGGACCGGTGGATCTCCGGCCCGGCCGCCGTCCGTCTCCTGGAGCTCTCCGCGGCCGCCTCGCACCACGCCGACTTCGGCCTGCGCATGGCAGAGCTGCGCCGCTTCTCCAACCTGGGCCCCATCAGCCTGGTCGTCCGCGAGGAACCCGACGTACGCAGCGCGCTGACCCTGCTGCTGCGCCACGAGCACATGTACAACGAGCTCCTGCACACGCGCCTGTCCGTGGGGAACGGCCTGGCCACCCTCAAGGTGGACCTCCGGCTCGGTGACACGGCGCCGGCCCGGCAGGCGACGGAGCTGATCGTGGCCGCCTACACCCGCATTCTGCGAGGGTTCCTCGACCCGCGGTGGCAGCCCCTCTCCGTGTGGTTCGCCCACAGCGCTCCGGCGGACTCGGCCAGGCACCGCAGCATGTTCGGCACCGGGCTCGAGTTCGACCGCGAGTTCAACGGCGTCGTCTTCTACGCCGACGACCTCGACGCCCCCAACGCCATGGCGGACCCGCAGCTGCGCAACTACGCCCGGCAGTACTTCGACGCCATCGGCGCCGCGCCCAGGGACACCTCGGTGGCGGACCGGGTGCGCGAACTCATCGAGGCGCTGCTGCCCACCGGCCGATGCTCCGTCGAGCAGGTCGCCCGCAGCCTCGGCGTCGACCGCCGCACCGTCCACCGGCATCTGGCCCACTCGGGAGAGACGTTCTCCTCGCTGCTCAACGCCACACGGGCGCGGCTCGCGGAGCAGTTCGTGGCCAGTCCCCGCCGCTCCCTGACGGAGATCTCCGACCTCCTGGGCTTCTCGTCCCTGAGCGCCTTTTCTCGGTGGTTCCACGAGCAGTTCGGGTGCAGCCCGAGGCAGTGGCGCAAGGAGAACGGCCAGGAGCGGCACCCGGGCCTGGGCTGACGCCCATGGCGGCACGAAAGACACGGACGGCGCCTCGGCCGCCGGTCGCTCCTGTCCCCAAATGACAAGTCACCCGTCACCACGGGTCAAGCGGCCGCGCCCACCCGCCCCTACGTTGGCTGCACCGCTCACGGCGGTAGGCCGCCGGAGGTGAGACGGGCCGTTCCCCCGACAGCCCGCTCCCCTCCGGCCCGGCCGGGCACGACCGGGCCCGCGCGCCCGCTGCTCTCCCCCACCCGCCGCCGGCACCCGCCGTCCAGGAGATGCGACTCCCCGGACGCCGACGGCCCCGGCCGGTGGTCACCCGTACACGAAGGAGAAGGACCGTGCACTTTCACGACGACTCGCTCTTCCCCGAGAACCAGGAGAGGCTCGTCATCCAGGCCGCCCCGTACGGGCCCGAATGGCTGCCCGGCGACGCCGACGACCTGCCCCTGACCATGGACGAGCACGTCCAGGCGGCCGTCGACTGCTACAACGCCGGTGCCACGGTGCTCCACATCCATGTGCGCGAGCTCGACGGCAAGGGCTCCAAGCGGATGTCCATGTTCAACGAGCTGATGGGCCGGCTGCGCGAGGCGGTTCCGGACATGGTCCTGCAGATCGGCGGCTCGATCTCCTTCGCCCCCGAGGGCGAGGGCGGCGACGCCAAGTGGCTCTCCTACGACACCAGGCACCTCCTGGCCGACCTCACGCCGGCGCCGGACCAGGTGACCATCGCGATCAACACCAGCCAGATGAACATCGTCGAGATCATGACCGACGACGACCTGGAGGGCACCTCGATCGCCAAGCCCGAGTACTACCGGGCCTACCGCGACATGGTCGTGGAGGCAGGACCCGAGTTCTACCTCGAACACCTCAAGCGTCTGCACGCGAACGGAATCCAGCCGCACTTCCAACTGGCCACCATGGCCCAGCTGGAGACCGTCGAGCGACTGATCCGCACCGGCGTCCACACCGGCCCCCTGGTCCTCAACTACGTGGCGATCGGCGGCGGTTTCGCCGGGCGGCACCCCTCCGACCTGATCGAGTTCATCCGCCGTGTACCGGACGGCGCGGTCCTCACCGTCGAGAGCTCCATGCGCGCCGTGGCGCCGATGAACGCGATCGCCATCGCGCTCGGTGTGCACGTCCGCGTGGGCAACGAGGACAACCTGTGGCGGCGCAAGGGCGAGCGGATGTCCTCCGTCGAGCAGGTCGAGCAGATGGTCCGGATCGCGAACACCCTCGGCCGCGACATCGCGACCGGCCCCGAGGCCAAGAGGATCTACAGGATCGGCGAGTACTACCGCGACGCCGACGAGACCGTCGACCGCCTCGGCATGGTGCCGAACCGCCGGCCCGGGCAGCGCGGTTTCATGCTGCGCGACCTCACGAGCTGACCGGGTCGCCCGGCCACCGGGCCACCCGCCACCCGTCCACCCGGCCACCCGCCACCCGCCACCGCACACCCGCCCGCACACGAGCAATCGGAGCAATCCTGTGGCCCACGCCGTCCGCTTCTACGAAACCGGTGGACCCGATGTCCTGACCTGGGAAAAGGTCCCGGTCGGCGACCCCGGGCCGGGCGAGGTGCGCATCCGGCACATCGCCGTCGGTCTCAACTTCGCCGACACGTACTTCCGTACGGGTCTCTACCCGGTCCGGCTGCCCGACGGCATCGGCGTCGAGGGCTCCGGAGTGGTCGAGGCCGTCGGCGAGGGCGTCACCCACGTCGCCGAGGGCGACCGGGTCACGTACACCGGCAGCCCGCTGGGGGCGTACAGCACGGAGCGGGTCATGCCCGCCTCGCACCTCATCAGGCTGCCGGACGAGATCGGCTTCGAGACCGCCGCCGCCATGACCATGCGCGGCCTCACCTCGGCGTATCTGCTGCGCCGTATCCACCCGTTGAAGGCCGGTGACACCGTACTGCTCCACGCGGCGGCGGGCGGTGTCGGTCTGATCGTCAGCCAGTGGGCCAGGCTCCTCGGCATCACCGTGATCGGCACGGTGTCCAGCGAGGCGAAGGCCGAGATCGCCCGCGCGCACGGCTGCGAGCACATCATCCACTACCGGCGCGAGGACGTGGCCGAGCGGGTGCGCGAACTGACCGACGGCGCAGGCGTGCCGGTCGTCCTCGACAGTGTCGGCAAGGACACCTTCGCCGGCTCGCTGGCCTCGCTCTCGCGCCGGGGACTCCTGGTCTGCTTCGGCACGGCCTCCGGTCCGGTGCCGCCGATCGACGCCATGCAACTGGCCGTGAACGGCTCGCTCTTCGTCACCCGTCCGGCACTCGCCGACTACATCGCCGAACCGGCGGAGCGCGACGCGCTGGCCGGCGAGCTGTTCGGTCACGTCGCCTCCGGGCGCATCTCGATCGAGATCAATCAGCGCTACTCCCTCGACGGCGCCGCGCAGGCACACCGCGATCTGGAGGCCGGGCGGACCACGGGATCCTCCGTCTTCGCCCTCTGAGGACACCGCGCCACCACCCCACCCAGCCCAGGAGTGAGCACCATGCCCGAAACCCTCCGACCGAAGGAACACACTCCGGCCCTGGTTCGCCCGGACGTGCTCCGCACCTCCCTCGGCGTCGAGCCGCTGACCTGCTCCATCGGCGCAGAGCTCTCCGGCGTGAGCCTCGCCGACGCCGCCCGCGACGACGGCCTGTTCGCCGAGATCAAGAGCCTGCTGCTGCGGTACAAGGTGCTGTTCCTGCGCGACCAGGACATCACGCGCGCCGACCACGTCGCCTTCGCCGAACGCTTCGGACCGCTGGAGGACCACCCGGTCGTCGGCGGCGACCCGGAGCACCCGGGCCTGGTCCGTATCTACAAGGACCTCGACAGCGCTCCCGAGCACTACGAGAACGCGCTCCACACCGACGGCACATGGCGCGAGAACCCGTCCATGGGAGCCGTACTGCGCTGTGTCGAGACGCCCCCCGTGGGCGGCGACACCATCTGGATCAACATGGTCGAGGCCCACCGCCGTCTCCCGGAGCACGTCAAGGCACAGATCCGGGACCTGCGGGCCCGGCACAGCATCGAGGCGAGCTTCGGCGCGGTCATGCCCGCGGAACAGCGTCGCGCGCTGGCGGCCCGGTTCCCGGACGCGGAGCACCCGGTGGTACGCACCCACCCGGAGACCGGCGAGGAGATCCTCTTCGTCAACGCCTTCACGACCCATTTCGTCAACTACCACACACCCGCCAACGTCCGCTTCGGCCAGGACTACGCGCCGGGCGCCGGCCGGCTCCTGAACTACCTGATCAGCCAGGCGGCGGTGCCCGAGTACCAGGTCCGCTGGCGCTGGCGGAGGAACAGCGTCGCCATCTGGGACAACCGCTCCACCCAGCACTACGCCGTCCAGGACTACTGGCCCGCAGTCCGCAGGATGGAGCGCGCCGGAATCGTCGGCGACAGGACCTTCTGACCCTGCTTCTTCCGTCAACAGCAGTCGAGGTGATGACAATGGGGTTTCTCACCACTGCGGCACCTGCCACCGAGAGAACCGGTAGCGGTACCGGTTCCTCGGAATGGCCCGTGCCCCGGCGCTACGCCTGGGTGGTCTTCGCACTGAGTTTCGCACTCCTGCTCTCGGACTACATGTCCCGGCAGGTGCTCAACGCCGTCTTCCCGATGCTGAAGGCCGACTGGCTGCTCTCGGACGCCCGGCTGGGGTCCCTCAGCGGCATCGTGGCGCTGATGGTCGGTCTGCTCACCTTCCCCCTCTCGCTGCTGGCCGACCGGTGGGGCAGGGTGAGGTCGCTCGTCGTCGCCGCGACGATGTGGAGCCTGGCGACCCTGGGCTGCGCGGTCGCGGCGAGCTACGGCCAGATGTTCGCCGGCCGGCTCTTCGTCGGCATCGGTGAGGCCGCCTACGGCAGCGTGGGCATCGCCGTGGTCCTCAGCGTCTTCCCGCACGCCCTGCGGGCGACGCTCTCGGGGGCCTTCATCGCCGGCGGGGCGTTCGGCTCGGTCCTCGGCATATCCATCGGCGGCGCCGTGGCCCAGGCGTACGGCTGGCGCTCGGCGTTCGCCGTGATGGGTGTCTTCGGCCTGGTGCTCTCCGGTGTCTACGCCGTCGTGGTCACGGAGAAACGGCTGGCTCCTCGGACGGACCCGTCCGACGACCGGGCGACCGGCGTCGGCGTCGGCTCCGGCCCTGGCCCCGGCCCCGGCCCCGGCTCCGGCTCCGGCTCCGGCTCCGGCTCCGGCTCCGGCTCCGGCTCCGGCGGCAACGAGCGGCTCCGCGTGCTCCTGCCGCGGCTGTTCTCCTCCGTCTCGGTGGTCAGTGCCTATGTCGGCAGCGGCCTCCAGCTGTTCATCGCCGGCGCCCTGATCGCCTGGCTGCCCAGTTACTTCGACCGCTACTACGAGATGCCGACCGCGAAGGCCGGCGCCACCTCGGGGCTCTTCGCCCTGATGATCGGGATCGGCATGATCGCCGGCGGAATCGCCTCGGACCGGTTCAGCCGGCGCGACCCCCTCCGCACGTGGTCCGTCGCCATCTGCTGCAGCGTGGGCTCCCTCGTCCTGCTGACGACCGCGTTCCGTCTGCCCGCCGGCCCGGTGCAACTGCTGACGCTGGCCCTGGGAGCCCTGCTGTGCGCCGGTACGGCCGGTCCCGGTGCCGCCATGGTGGCGAATCTGACCCCCGCGGCCATCGCCGCCACGGCGTTCGCCACGCTCACGCTGGCCCAGAGCCTGCTCGGACTGGCGCCCGGTCCCGCCGTCACCGGCATGCTCGCGGACCGGTTCGGTCTGCTCGGTGCGCTCCGGCTCGTCCCGCTCGTGGCGATCGCGGCCACGGCGGCCTTCCTGATCGGCCGCCGCCGGTACGCACAGGACCTCCACCGCCTCACCGCGCCCGCCGCGGCGGCCGGGACCGGGACCGGGACCGGGACCGGGACCGGGACCGGGACCGGGACCGGGACCGGGACCGGGACCGGGACCGGGACATCGGAGACGACCTCATGACGGGGACCACCGTGCCGACGATCGTGATCGTCCCCGGCCTGCGGGACCATGTCGAGGACCACTGGCAGACCGTTCTGGCCCGGCGGCTCGGCGACGCGGGCCGCACCGTCCACACGGTTCCCCCGCTGGGACGCGACCGGCTCAGCCGTGACGCCCAGGTCGCCAACCTGGCCGAGGTGATGGCGCGGGTCACCGGGCCGGTGACCATCGTCGCCCACAGCGCCGGCGTCATGACCACGGTGCAGTGGGCCCGGCGGTACGACGCGGACGTCCGGGGCGCCCTGCTGGTCGCGCCCCCGGACTTCGGGACGCCGCTGCCGGACGGCTACCCCACCCCCGAGGAGCTGGCGGCGCAGGGCTGGACACCGGTACCCCGGGGACCGCTGCCCTTCCCCAGCATCGTCGCGGCCGGTTCGGACGATCCGCTGGGATCTCCGGAACGCGTCGCCGGACTCGCGCGGGACTGGCGGAGCCTCCTGGTGGATCTCGGCCCCGTAGGACATGTCAACCCCGCCTCCGGACACGGTCCGTGGCCTCAGGCCGAGGAACTCGTCGCGGCCCTCGAACACGGCCGGCACCGCAGCGCACCGCGGCCCCCGTCCTAGTCCGCGGCGCTCCCGCCCACGCCCCGGCCCCGGAACGGCCGGGGCGTGGCGGCTCCGGCCCCGGCACCCGCCGGAGCCGCTCCGGGCCGACCGCCCTCCCCGGACCGGCGCGTACAAACAGCGGCGCGGCGATGATCCATGTCACTGTCGTGGGACCTTCAGAAGGCCACGGCGCACCCCTTAGCGTTGCCGAAACGAGCCGGGCGCGACGCGGGCGAGTGCCGCTCCGGGCACGACCCCCGCGGGGAGGTGTCGGCAACCCGTTGCTCATCACCGGCAAGGTGAAGGGATCATGATGTTCCGCAAGGTACTGGTGGCCAATCGCGGTGAGATCGCGATTCGCGCGTTCCGCGCCGGCTATGAACTGGGGGCGCGCACGGTCGCCGTGTTCCCCCACGAGGACCGCAACTCTCTGCACCGGCTGAAGGCCGACGAGGCGTACGAGATCGGTGAGGCCGGCCATCCCGTACGGGCCTATCTCTCCGTGGAGGAGATCATCCGGGCGGCCCGCCTGGCCGGGGCCGACGCCGTCTACCCGGGTTACGGATTCCTCTCCGAGAACCCGGGACTGGCGCACGCCTGCGAGGAGGCGGGCATCACCTTCGTGGGCCCGAGCACCCAGACCCTGGAGCTGACCGGGAACAAGGCGCGTGCCGTGGCCGCCGCCCGCGAGGCGGGCGTACCCGTGCTCGGTTCCTCGGCGCCCTCCACCGATGTGGACGAGCTGGTGGCGGCCGCCGAGGGCATCGGCTTCCCGGTGTTCGTCAAGGCCGTCGCGGGCGGCGGCGGTCGCGGCATGCGGCGGGTCGAGGACCCGGCGACACTGCGCGAGTCCATCGAGGCGGCGGCCCGGGAGGCCGAGTCCGCCTTCGGCGACGCGACCGTCTTCCTGGAGAAGGCCGTCGTCGACCCGCGCCACATCGAGGTGCAGATCCTCGCCGACGGCGAGGGCAACGTCATCCATCTGTTCGAGCGCGACTGCTCGTTGCAGCGGCGCCACCAGAAGGTCATCGAACTCGCGCCCGCCCCGAACCTCGACCCGGTGGTGCGGCAGCGCATCTGCGACGACGCCGTGAGGTTCGCCCGCCGGATCGGCTACCGCAACGCGGGCACCGTGGAGTTCCTCCTCGACCGCGAGGGCAACCACGTCTTCATCGAGATGAATCCGCGCATCCAGGTCGAGCACACGGTGACCGAGGAGGTCACCGACATCGATCTGGTGCAGTCGCAGCTGCGCATCGCCGCCGGCGAGACCCTTGCCGACCTCGGCCTGACACAGGAGTCCGTCGTTCTGCGCGGTGCCGCCCTGCAGTGCCGGATCACCACCGAGGACCCGGCCAACGGCTTCCGCCCGGACACGGGCATGATCAGCGCGTACCGCTCTCCGGGAGGCTCCGGCATCCGGCTCGACGGCGGCACCACCCACGCCGGTACGGAGGTCAGCGCCCACTTCGACTCGATGCTGGTCAAGCTGACCTGCCGGGGCCGGGACTTCGCGACCGCCGTCGCCCGGGCCCGGCGCGCGGTGGCCGAGTTCCGTATCCGGGGCGTGTCCACGAACATCCCCTTCCTGCAGGCCGTGCTCGACGACCCGGACTTCCGGGCGGGACAGGTCACGACGTCCTTCATCGAGGAGCGGCCCCATCTGCTCACCGCGCGTCACTCCGCCGACCGCGGTACGAAGCTGCTCACGTATCTCGCCGACGTCACCGTGAACAAGCCGCACGGCCCCCGGCCCGAGCTGATCGCCCCGGCCACCAAGCTGCCGGCGCTGTCCCCCGGCGGGCCGGCCGCCGGCTCCCGGCAGAGGCTCCTCGCGCTCGGCCCGGAGGGCTTCGCCCGGAGCCTGCGCGAGTCGCCGACCATCGGTGTCACCGACACCACCTTCCGCGACGCCCACCAGTCGCTGCTCGCCACCCGGGTCCGGACCAAGGATCTGCTGGCCGTCGCCCCCGCGGTGGCGCACAACCTGCCGCAGCTGCTGTCCCTGGAGTGCTGGGGCGGCGCCACCTACGACGTCGCGCTGCGTTTCCTCGCGGAGGACCCGTGGGAGCGCCTCGCCGCCCTGCGCGAGGCGGTGCCGAACATCTGTCTGCAGATGCTGCTGCGGGGCCGCAACACCGTGGGGTACACCCCGTATCCGACCGAGGTGACCGACGCCTTCGTGCAGGAGGCCGCCGCCACCGGCATCGACATCTTCCGTATCTTCGACGCGCTCAACGACGTCGACCAGATGCGCCCCGCCATCGACGCCGTACGGGAGACCGGGACGGCGGTGGCCGAGGTCGCCCTCTGCTACACGTCCGACCTCTCCGACCCCGCGGAGAAGCTGTACACCCTGGACTACTACCTGCGGCTGGCCGAGAGGATCGTCGCCGCGGGGGCCCACGTGCTGGCGGTCAAGGACATGGCGGGGCTGCTGCGGGCCCCCGCCGCCGCCAAGCTGGTCTCCGCGCTGCGCAGGGAGTTCGACCTGCCGGTGCATCTCCACACCCATGACACCGCGGGCGGCCAGCTCGCCACCTATCTCGCGGCGATCCAGGCCGGGGCGGACGCGGTGGACGGCGCGGTGGCCTCCATGGCCGGCACGACCTCGCAGCCCTCGCTGTCGGCGATCGTCGCCGCGACGGACCACTCCGACCGGCCCACCGGCCTCGACCTGCAGGCGGTCGGCGACCTGGAGCCGTACTGGGAGAGCGTCCGCAAGGTCTACGCCCCGTTCGAGGCGGGTCTGGACTCGCCGACCGGGCGCGTGTACCACCACGAGATTCCCGGCGGGCAGCTCTCCAACCTGCGTACCCAGGCCGTCGCGCTCGGCCTCGGCGACCGTTTCGAGGACGTCGAGTCGACGTACGCCGCGGCGGACCGGATGCTGGGCCGGCTGGTGAAGGTCACGCCGTCGTCGAAGGTGGTGGGTGACCTCGCGCTGCACCTCGTGGGCGCCGGGGTGGCGCCCGAGGACTTCGAGGCGGCGCCGAACCGCTTCGACATCCCCGACTCGGTCATCGGCTTCCTGCACGGCGAGCTGGGCACGCCTCCCGGCGGCTGGCCGGAACCGTTCCGCAGCAAGGCGCTGGAGGGCCGTGCCGGCCCCAGGCCGATGCCGGAGTTGACCGCGGAGGACCGCGCCAGCCTGGCCGAGGACCGGCGCGCGACGCTGAACCGGCTGCTCTTCCCCGGCCCGACGAAGGCGTACGAGGCACACCGTCAGGCGTACGGCGACACCAGCGTGCTGGACAGCAAGGACTTCTTCTACGGGCTGCGCCCCGGGAAGGAGTACACCGTCGACTTCGGGCCCGGTGTGCGGCTGCTGATCGAGCTGGAGGCCATCGGCGAGGCCGACGAACGCGGTATGCGCACGGTCCTGTCCACCCTGAACGGCCAACTGCGGCCGATCCAGGTACGCGACAACGCGGCGGCCGCCGATCTCCCGGTGACCGAGAAGGCCGACCGGGGCAACCCCGGCCATGTCGCCGCGCCGTTCGCCGGGGTGGTCACGCTGGCCGTCGCGGAGGGCGACGAGGTCGAGGCCGGTGCGACGGTGGCCACCATCGAGGCGATGAAGATGGAGGCCTCGATCACCGCGCCCAGGGGCGGTCGGGTGTCCCGACTGGCCATCACCAGGATTCAGCAGGTGGAGGGCGGCGACCTCCTCGTCGAGATCGGGTGACGCGCGGGGGTGTCCTGCCGATCACGCCGCGAGGCCGGCCCGATCGGCGGGACACCCTCTGGCTCGTGGGCGGCCGGGGCACCGATTCGGGTGTCCCGGCCGCCGTCCATCGCCATCGCCATCGCCATCGCCATCGCCATCGCCATCGCCATCGCCATCGCCATCGGCATCGGCATCGGCATCGGCATCGGCATCGGCATCGGCATCGGGACCGTGCCCCGGCGGGAGCGGGCGTGCGTTCAGGGTGTGTTCGGCCCCTGGACCAGTCGCCGCAGCAGGCCGAGGAACTGGTCCTCCTTCTGCACCGCGTCCTTCGAGAACTCGTTTCCCGAGGGCGTACGCCGCCGGGTCATGGAGAGGTGGACGGAGTACGGATTCGGCGCACGCGCCTGAGGACGCACCCCCGGCGGCGCCGCGGCATCGGCCACGAGAGGGGCAGGTCCCGGGAAAAGGAGCGGGTCCGAGGGCGTAGCCTGCCCCCGGACCCTGTCGATGCCACTCACATCACACGCCGGCACACTTGAGAACCCGGGTCATTCGTCATTGCGTCGCGTCCTGCCTTTGGACCACCGCCGATCGAGCTCGGCGGACCAGATTCGAACTGGCATCTCGACGCACCAGGGCCCGGGCCCGGTCGATCCGGCGATGAGCGGCGAATGCTGAGTCTGGAGCAATAGTCTGAGATTGACCGCGGTCTGCCTCTGCCAGGTTGGGCCATCCCGGCGGGAAGTGCCGGGAGGAGGACTCGAACCTCCACTGGAACCGCGGATGTCACGACAAGGCTCAGCTTCAGCTTTGCGCTCCTCGCGCACCCCGGCCGTTCTCTGTGGCCGGGGAGTCTGTGGTGTCCCGGCTACCCGAAGAGGTAGCCGAAGACGGCGTCGCCGACCCGCTGGTCGGTGACCTCGGCGCTGTTCGCCTCCTCGCGGGCGAACTTCACCGCCTGCTGGAGCTTCTCCACCCGCTCGAGCAGCTCATTGACCCGCCGGGCCGGCAGCGCGCCGGAGAACTTCACGGTGGTCCAGTAGCCGACCGGCACGTCCTCGTAGTACACCTCGACCTGCGCCGGGTGCTTGTCCGTCGCCTCCGCCTTCACGTGGTTGCGCGGCACCTTCTTCGTACGGACCGTGCGCACGATCTCGGTCTTCCAGGCATCGGTCGACGGGTCCTGCGTCCACGACTCCGCCGCGTCCAGCACCGGAAGCTTGCGCACGAAGGTGTTGATGTCCGTGAGCTGCTTCTCCAGGAACAGGAGGTACGCCACGGGCACCCGCTCCACGAGCACGCGCCCGTCGACCGTCACGTCGGCGCGCGCCTCGCAGTTCGCCCAGTCCTTGGTGGCCGTCACATCGAACAGGCGGGTCAGCGCCCGCGCGGTGTCGCGCAGGACGTCCTCGGCCTTCACCTGCACCAGCGTGGACTCGGGCGGCAGCTGCTCACCCTCCTCGTCCTTCGGCTGGTAGGTGCGGGAGATGCCGGCGAGCAACGCGGGCTTCTGCAGGCCGTGATGAGCTGCCGTCAGGTCATGATGCGCCCGGGACTTGACGCCCTTTTCCACTGCGATGATCTGATTGAGTTTCGTTGCCACGTCGCTGACCCTAGACCGCGAGGGCATGGCTGATCGAGCGATTTTCGCACCGCCGCCCTCGGCGGGTTCAGCCGCCGCCCACGACCGTGGCGTACGCGGCCTCCCGGACCTCCAACTCCGGGTGGCGGCGCAGTTCCACGACGGCCTTTCGGCAACGCTCCGGCCAGTCAAGGCGGCTGCCGAGGGCCGTGGCGAGACCGACGGCGAGAAGGCCTTCGACGAGGCCGCCGTCGCCGCTCAGGACGCGCACCGCGGTCAGGACGGCGCCGGGGCCGGCGAGCGGCCTGCCGTATCGGTGTACCTCCTCCATGTCCTCAGCCACTCGCGCCGCGAGGACGGGTCGACCCGCGATCGCGGCGGTCAACTCACACAGTGAGAGGAGTAGTTCGGGCTCCGTCGCCGCCAGGTCGACCGCCCGGACGAGGAGCGCGGTGCGGGTGGCGGTGACCGCCGGTTCGGCGGCCAGCCGCCGGGCGAGGACGGCGCACATCCGAGGGTCCCGGATCGCCGAGCCGAGGAGGGAGTCGAGGCGACGCCGCGCCGGGAGGTCACCGCCACGCCCGCCGTCCTCCGGTTCGCCGGCCGCGACGAGCAGCAGCAGGCGGTCCACGACATCGTGCAGAAGGGTGCCGCGCGCCGCGCCGCCGATCGGGTGGGGCAGTCCGGACTGGGCGAGCTCCGTCAGTGCGTACCCCGCCCGGTGGACGCTCAGGGGCGAGGCGAGGTCCGTGTAGATGTCCGCCAGGGCGTTTCCGGCCGCGGGCGTGTACGGCGCCCAGTCGCGGAGGCCGAACAGGGCTTGGTCCGCCGTCTGTTCCCCGGGGGCGAGGGCCAGCCGGGCGACGAACTCCCCGTACCGCGACCGGTGGGCGGGGGCCAGGTCCGCCGGGCTCAGGTCCAGGACCGCGTCGCGAGCGGTCTCGGGGCCGTCGGCCACCGCCGACTCCAGCAGGGCCCACATCCGCTCGTCCGGCAGCAGCGTCGCGGCCAGGCCGACGACGGTGGCGTGCACGTCCCGGTGGATGTCCGGGGTACGGCCCACGGTGGAGAGGAGCGCGGTGGCGGCGCCCGGGGGCAGGTGGCGGGCGGCGAGCCGGGCGGCTGCCTTCCTGACGGTGACCTTCACTCCGGTCTCACGGGTCAGGACGTCATGGAGCAGGGCGGCCACCCGGCTGGGCCGGGCGTGGGCCGCGGCACGGGCGGCCGCGGACCAGGCGGCCGCCGCCCGGTCGTCGCCCGCGTGGTCGAGAAGGGCGCCCAGGGCCGAGGCCGGGTCGTCGGTGTGGGCGGCCGCGTCCAGAGCCGCCGCCGTCAGGGGGGACCCGGCCTCGTCGGCCGAGGGATCCTCCGTCCCCTCCGGCCCGGGCAGGCTCCGCGCCGGGGCCGTGTACCGCTGGAGGAGAGCCCTGCCGTGCTCCGGCACCGGGGCCACCGCGCGGAGCAGCGCGGCGCGTTCGTCGAGACCACGGCCGGGATCGGCGATGACGGTCGCGGCCAGCCGGACCGCGGCCTCCTGCTGCCGGGGCAGCCACCGGTCGGCGTACCGGAACGGGGGCAACGGCCGGGGAGCCCCGGCCGCGGGGAACCGGCCGCCCGGGGGAGGTGTCCCGAGCAGGGCGCGGTCCAGCAGGTCGGTGCGTTCCGCGGCGAGGACGGCCAGCACCTCGGGTACGAAGGCCGCGGACGGCTCCCGCGCCAGCAGCTCGGCCACGCGGTCGCCCCGCGACGCCGGGTCGGCCAGCCAGGCCGCGGCGACCTCCCCGTAGACCCCGTCGGGGCAGGCGCCCAGGGCCTGTCCGAGACGCTTCTGGAGGTCCGGGATCCGGTACGCGTGGCGTCCGGCGGACCTGACCAGCGCGAGCAGCGGCGCGACGTCTCCGGAGGCGGCGGCCCGGTCCAGCCACGGTCCGATCGCGCCGAGCACGGCGCCCGCACCACCGCCGCCCACCAGGGCGCCCAGGGCTTCGAGCCGTATCGCTCCGGTGTGCGCGGTCAGGGCCTCGACGAGGCGGACGGCGGTCCGCAGGGCGGTGGCACCGACGGCCTCGGCAGGCGCGTCGGCGGGGGCCGCGCCGTCGGCGACGTTCCTTTCCGTGGCACTGGACAGGAGTGTGACGGCCAGCGTCCGGATCGTGTCCCGGGTCGTGTGCGAGCAGTCCCGGGCCCTCAGGCCGTCGAGGCAGAGCCGTTCCACGGACGCGGCCCCGGTGCGCCCCCCGGCGGAGGCGCGGATCGTGAGGGCTGCGACGAGTGCGGGCGCCGGCAGGTCGGCGACGGCGGACAGGGCTTCCTCGCGTACGGGGTCGCGCTCGTTCGTGAGCCGGCCGGAGGCCAGCGCGAGGACCTCCGCGATCTGTCCGGGTTCCCGGCTGTGGCCGGCGTTCGCGATGAGCTGGTACCAGATCGTCCCGCGCTCGTCGGCGTCCTCGGTACCGAGGCCGGCCAGCAGCTCGGGGCGGACCTCGGCAGGCGGCAGCAGGGCGAGGAGGCCCCAGAGGTCCCAGCCCCCACGGGGTTCGGCGCGGACCGCCTCGATCGCGGTACGGGCACGGGCGTGCCGCTCCGAAGGGGGCAGCGGGGCGATCACCCCCGCGTGCGCGCGGACGTTCCCGCGCGGATCGCCCGCGGTGACGACCGCGTCCACGAAGCGGGCCCGGCGCCCCGGTGGCATCGACCGCAGCAGCACACCGAACGCCTCCCGGTGGAACCACCGCGCCCCGAGCAGGGGCAGCGACGGCGGGTCCGCTGCCACCAGCTGCCGCATGACGGCTCGGCCTGGGGTCCGTTCCCACCGTGCGGCCGTCCGGTCGGGGGCGGCGAACCAGCGCACGACACGCTCGGCGTCGACCGCGACGAGGTCGCCCAGCCGGTCGTGCAGCGGACCGGGCAGATTGTCGGGGCCGTACCGCTCCAGCAGGTCCAGGACGCGCCCCGGCGCTGCGGGCAGCGCCGCGGCGACTCCGGCGGCGTGCCGCCTCCACCAGTGTTCGCGCAACCGCTGGGGTATGCCCCCGAGTTCCCGCTCCGCGTGGTCGAGGACGGCGGCGTGATGGCGTACGGCCAGCGCGCTCCAGCCCTCGGACGCGAGCGCCCCCGCGAGTTCGGGCAGCAGTCGTGCGGTGAACTCCGTCGAGCAACCCGGCAGCAGGCGGGCCGCGTCCCGGTCGCCGTACTCGCCGCGCACCCGGAGCACGAGCCGCTCGGCGAGTCCGGGCCTTCGACCGTCGCGCAGCAGCCGCGCGAGGTCGGCGCGGACCACGGCGGGCGCGTCGTCGTAGGCGGCCTCGACAGCGGCGTCCGGGACGGGCAGTCGGCGTGCGCCGCGCAGTGCGTACCGGCGGACCACGGGGTCCGGGTCAGCGAGCCGGGTCACCAGGTGGTCCGGCTCTCCGGCCGCGAGCGCCGCCAGCGCGGCGAGGCGGCGTTCGTACGGGCCGCCCGCGGCCAGGGCGAGGAGCAGGGGCCGCAGTCCGTCCCCGGCGGCGAGCCGGTGAGCGGTGACTGCGGTGAACCGGAGCCGGGCGGCGTGCGGCAGGGGTTCGAGGGCGGCGAGCAGCTGGTCGGCAGTGGAGATCATCGCGGGCATTGTGCCCGACGAGGGCTCCGTGGCCCCACTGAATATCCCGATATCCCGCGGGCGGTGGGGCGGCCACCGGGTGCGCCGGTGCCGTCCTCACTCGGTGGAGGCGGGCGGATCCCGGGGGACCGGGTTGGTCACCTCCGGCGTCGGCTGTGGCAGGTGACCGCGGCGGCGGCGCAGCCAGGCGTAGAGCATCAGGCAGGGCAGCAGCAGTCCGCAGAGGGTGAGGACGAGGAAGGCCGGGAAGCCGCTGATGTGGCGTACCAGCCACTCGAAGTTCTGCCCGAAGAAGCCGACCACGAAGGACAGCGGGAGGAACACACTGGCGAGGATGGTGAGCCGCTCCATGGTGGCGCTCTGCCGGAGGTTGATCTTGTTCTGCTCGACGGAGATCACCGCGATGTTCGCCTCCAGGACGGTGGTCAGGAGGTCGCGCTGGGCCGCGACCTCCTCGTTGACCAGCAGCAGGTGGTCGTGCACGTCGCGGATGTACGGGAGGAGCGCGCGGGGCGACTTGCCGGACTGCAGACGCCGCCCCAGTACCGAGAGCAGTGGGTGCACGGCGCGGTAGAAGTCGGTCGCCTCACGGCGCAGGAAGTAGATCCGCTGGGTCGGTGCGACCGATCCGGAGAACACGGTGGCCTCGATCTGCTCGATGTCGCGTTCGAGCTCTTCGACGACCGGTGCGTAGCCGTCGACCACCTGGTCGAAGATGGCCCACAGCGTGGAGGCACTGCCGGTCTTCAGCAGCTCGGGGCGGCTCTCGAGCCGGCTCCGGGCTTCGTGCAGCTCGCTCGCGATGCCCTGGCGAACCGTGATCACGAAGTGTTCGGCGAGGAAGATGCTGATCTCGCCGGTGTCGATCTCCTCCCGCTCGTCGTCGTAGCGTGCGGTGCGCAGGATGATCAGTTCGGTGCCGTCCTCGTACTGCTCCGCCTTCGGCCGCAGGTGGAACGTCCGGGCGTCCTCGACGGCCAGCTCGTGCAGTCCGAAGACCTCACGGACCCGGCTCAGCTCCTCGGGGCTCGGTTCGAACATGCCCAGCCAGACGAATCCGCCCAGTCTGCAGTGCGCGGCCGCCTGCTCCAGCGGCATCGCGCCCTCGTGCTGCCGACGCCCGTCCCGGTAATGAGCGCAGTCGACGATCATGGCCGCCTCCTCGCGGCCGGCCGACGTGCGCCGCCTCCTTCCCCTCGGCGGCGCGGCGTGCCGTGCCGGCCTCACATCCATAGATGCTCCTCCGACTCACCGGGAATGTCCCGCCCGGCCGCCGCAGACGCGGCCGACCGCGCCGGGCGTCGACCTCGTCGACGGTGCGACAGGTGGGCGCCGGGTCGTACGAGCACGCCGGACAGAGAGGAAGGCGCAGGTCAGCGCACCCTCCCCCGGGCCTTCAGCGGGGTCGCCGGGACCTCGGGGGCGTCCAGGCGGTCGCCGTCGTAGCCCTTGACCTCGCCGAAGCGGTCGCTCGCCGTCCAGGCCTCTCTCGCCTCGCGGATCTCCTCGTCCGTGCGGCCCACGAAGTTCCACCACATGACGATCTCCTCCTCGAAGGGTTCGCCGCCGAGGAGCATGAGGCCGGCGTCGGAGGCCGCGCGGAGGGGGAGTGCGGTGCGGCCGCAGCCGAGGTAGAGCATGGAGCCGGGGAGGACGGGGACGCCGTCGACGTGGGCCTCGCCGGACATGGCCAGGACCGCGTACTCGAAGTCGGGGTCCAGGGGGAGGTTCGTCTCGGTGCCGGCCGTGAGCGCGAGGTCGGCGCCGACGATCGGGGTGTATGTCGTGCCGGGCGAGGTGGCGCCGTCGAGGTCGCCGAGGATGACCGTGGCCGTCATTCCCGGGGCCGTGACCCGGGGCAGGTCGGCGTGGTGCCGGAAGTGCGGCTCCACGTGGCGGTGGGCGTCGGGGAGGGCCACCCAGAGCTGGGCGCCGTGAAGGAGGCGGGCGTGCGGCTTCGGGCTCTCCTCCGAGTGGGAGATGGCCCGGCCCGAGGTCATCAGGCCCAGTTCGCGCGGGCGGATCGTCTGCAGACTGCCCGTGGAGTCCCTGTGCAGGACTTCTCCGTCGTGGAGCCAGCTGACGGTCTGGAGCCCCATGTGCGGGTGGGGCGGGACCTGCATGCCCGCTTCGTCGGCGATGTCGTCCGGCCCGTAGTGGTCGACGAAGGCCCAGGCCCCGACCATCCGACGGCCCAGGTTCGGGAGCAGTCGGCGGACCTCGGTCGACTCGCCGAGCCGGACGTGGCGGGGACTGAGGAGTTCCCGTACCGGCTCGGCGACGACGAAGCCGCGGCCGCCGCACACGGTCAGCGGGGCCTGGCGATCAAGATTGCTCATGCTCAACCTGTTCCTGTCCGGGGAGGTGACAGTAGTGGAATGTTCAACGATCTCGATGTGTTGACCTGGTCGACCACCCCACAGGGTGGCAGATCCGGGCCTCTGGAAAGGGCGGGCAAGTGAGCGACACGTACTACGAGTTCGGAACGGCCGGAGAACGCTGGGACCGCGCCCGGTTCTTCTTCGACGCGAAGGAGTACGGAACCGCCGTCCGTATCCTGCGCGGCCTGGTCGCCGAGCACCCGGAGCAGACGGCCCAGCGGCTCCTCCTCGCGCGGGCCTACTACCACTCCGCCCAGCTCTCCCGGGCCGAGACCGAGCTGCGGGCGATCCTGGAGCTCGACCCGGTCGAGCACTACGCCCGGCTGATGCTCGGCCGGACCCTGGAGCGCCTGGGGCGCCCGGACGAGGCCGCGCCGCACCTGCGGATGGCCGCCGCCATGGCGGGCGAGACCCCACCCTCCTGAGGCCTGACACACCCCAGGTCCCTGACGCGTTCCTGATACCCCCGTCCGGTATATTCGGCGGCCAGGAGGTCCTGGCTGTGCACACCCACCGAGCGGAACGAACGAGACGAGCGGAAGGCGCCCTCGCGCACCTTCTGCTCGTCGTCGTGCTCGCGCTCGGGGTGTTCCTGATGCATGCCGTCGGCCACCCCGAGGGGTCCGGCGACGGCATGGACACCACCTCCGCCACCGCCACCACCGCCGTCCACGACACAGGCGCCCATGACGGCGACGGCTCCGGCACCCGGCACGAGCCCGCCGGTACGGGGATGGACATGACCACCTTGTGTGTGGCCGTCCTCGCCGGCTGGCTGCTCACCGGCCTCGTCCGGGCCGCGCTCGGCCGCCGCCCCGACCGGCTCACCCTCCTTCTCACGGGGCTCGCCCCCGCGACGGGCCCGCCCGCACCCCCGCCCAGAGCTCCCGACCTCGCACGACTGTCCGTACTGCGGATCTAGGCCGTACGCCACCGCGGGCGCCTCGCGCTGCCCGTGAACGCCTTCGGCCACCCCTTTCCGTCCGTACGAATGTACGCACAGCACTCGAGGTCTCACCCATGCGTTCCTTCACCCGCCGCACCACCCGGAAGATCGCCCTCGTCGGCGCCGCCACCGCGACCGGGCTCCTGCTCAGCGCCTGCGGCACGGACGACGGCAAGAGCGGCATGGACCACGGCGATCCGTCCGTGTCCGGCGCCCCTGCCGTCACCGCCACCGCGGCCCCCTCCGCCACCGGGGCCGCCGCCACCGGCGCGTTCAACGACGCGGACGTCATGTTCGCGCAGATGATGATCCCCCACCACGAGCAGGCCCTGGAGATGGCGAAGCTCGCCGGGGGACGCGCCGAGGACGCCGAGGTCAAGAAGCTGGTCACCGCGATCGAGCAGGCCCAGGATCCGGAGATCCAGAAGATGAAGGCCTGGCTCAAGGGCTGGGGCCGGCCCGATTCCGCCGGTCACGGCTCCGGCGGCGGGAGCGGTCACGGCATGGCCGGAATGATGTCGGACCAGGACATGAAGGACCTGGCCGCCGTCAAGGGCAAGGCCTTCGACCGGAAGTTCGCCGAGCTGATGATCGCCCACCACGACGGCGCCGTCGACATGGCGAGGGACGAGCAGAGGAACGGCCGCAACGCCACGGCCAAGGCGCTCGCCGACGACGTCGTGCGGACCCAGTCCGCCGAGGTCACCGCCCTGCGGAAGATCCTCGACCGGATCTGACCGGGCACTCCCCCGTGCCCACGACGGCCCGCCCCTCCCGGGGCGGGCCGTCCCCGCACTCCGCGAGGGCGCTCACCGCTTCACATGGGCGCTCGCCGCTCCACGACCGCCTCCGCGCTCCACGGCACCTCACCCCTCCACGCCCACCTCACCTCTCCACGACGACCTCCCCGGCCACCACGACCGTCTCCGCCACCGTGCCCGGGATCTCCTCCGGGGCGATGCGCAGGATGTCGCGGGAGAGGACGACGAAGTCGGCCAGCTTGCCGACCGTCAGCGACCCCCGCTCGTGCTCCAGGAAGTTCGCGTACGCCGAACCCCTCGTGTAGCCCTCGACCGCGGTTTCGACGTCGATCGTCTCGCCCGCCGTCCATGCCTCCCCGCCGCCGGGCGGGCGGCGGGTGACGGCGGCGTGGATGCCGACCATCGGGTCCATCTCGGCGACGTTCCAGTCGCTGGAGAGGGCGAGGACGGCGCCCGCCTCGCTCAGGCTGCGCAGCGGCCAGGCCTTGTGCCAGCGCTCGGGGCCGACGTTCTCGGCCCAGTCCTGGCCCGGACCCGCGATGTCCGGGGCTGCGTGCCGGGGCTGCATGCAGGCGACGACGCCGAGCTCGGCGAAGCGCGGGGTGTCGGCCGGGTCGAGGCACTCGACGTGGACGATCTGGTGGCGCGCGTCGCGCGGCCCGTTGGCGGCGCGGGCCCGCTCGACGGAGTCGAGGACGGTGCGGATGCCCCGGTCGCCGGTGGCGTGGACGAAGCACTGGAAGCCGCGCGCGTCGAGGCGGGTGAGCAGTCCGGCGAACTCCTCGGGCGGGTAGAAGGTGTCCCCGCGGTGGTGGGAGCAGCCCGCGTAGGGCTCCAGGAGAGCCGCCGTACGGGGCTCCACGACGTCGTCGATGTAGAGCTTGAGCGGGCCGACGCGCAGCCGGTCGTCCGCGAACTCCTCGGCGGCGGCCTCGAACTCGTCCAGGTCGGCCTCGGTCGTGCCGCGCGGGTGGAAGAGCGCGGCGACGATCCGGGAGCGCAGGCGGCCCTCGGCGCGGGCGCGCGCGAAGAGGGCGAGGTCGTCGAGGGAGTTCTGCGGTTCGACGACCGTGGTGATGCCGAAGCCTATGGCGTCGTCGAGGCTCTTCGCGAGCCGGCCGTACTGCCGGTCCGGCGAGGCCCACGGCACGCCGAGCTCGCGCAGGGCCCGGTGGCCTTCGCGGGAGAGGCCCTTGACCGCGAAGTCCTTGACGAATCCGGTGGGCTCGCCGGTCGTCGGGTCGGTGACGGCCCGCCCGAAGGGGAGGTCGGTGTGGTCGCGGTCGACACCGAGGCGGCGGAGCGCGGCGGTGTTGAGCCAGGCGGTGTGGACGTCGTAGCTGAGGACGAAGGCGGGGGTGTCGCCGGTGGCCTGGTCGAGGTCGGCGGCGGTGGGCATGCGTCCGCCGGGGACGGCGGAGTAGTCGAAGGCCTCGGCCTCGATCCACTCGGCGTCCGGGTGCGCGGTGTGCCAGGCGCGGACGCGGTCGTGGATCGCTTCGAGGGTGCGGGCTCCGGCGAGCTGGACGCAGGCGTCGTCGGAGCCGAGGCGGACGTGGTTGTGGGCGTCGACGAAGCCGGGGAGGACGAGCCGTCCGCCGGCGTCCAGAACGCGGGTGCCGGGCCCGGTCCAGGCTCCGGCCTCGGCGTCGGAGCCGATCCAGACGATGCGGCGGTCCCGGACCGCGAGGGCCTGGGCCTCGGGGAGCGCGGGGTCGACGGTGTGGATCCGGGCCCCGACGAGGAGGAGGTCGGCGGGGGCGGAGGGAGCGGTGGCGGGGCTGGTGGCGTTCATACGGGGTGACTCCGTGACGTACGTACGAGGGTGTGCGGGGGTGCGCGAGGGCGTGTGGAGGGTGCGGGTGGGGTGCCGGCGGTGGCGGGTGGCGTGCGGGCGGTGGCGGGCCGGCCTCAGGGGCGTACCGGCGCCACGCTCCGTCGGGCGAGGAGCACGTACACCAGGGCCGAGACTCCCGCGCCGAGCAGTGTGAGGTCCGCGCCGCCGAGCGGGGCGACGAGCGGGCCGGTCCACAGCTCGGAGTCGCAGGTGAGCGCCGAGAAGAGCAGGCCGGCGACGAGCGCCGTGAGGCCGGCCGGATGCCAGCCGCCGCGGTACCAGTACGCGCCGCCGGTGGTCGCGTGCAGTCCGGCGGAGTCGTAGGTGCAGCGGCGGAGCACCATGTCGGCGAGGAAGACGCCGCCCCACGGGGCGAAGACGATGATCAGGAGGGAGAGGAAGGAGAGGAGCGAGGTGGTGAAGTCGGTGAGGAAGAGGGCTCCGAGGGAGCCGACTGCGGTCACTGCGGCGCTGATGACGATGGCGCGGGCCCTGCTCCAGGGGATGCCGAGGACCTGGAGGTTCAGGCTCGACGAGTAGAGCGTGATGATCGAGTTGGTGACCGATCCGCCGAGGACCAGGGCGAGGAAGAGCGGCTGGAACCAGCCGGGGAGCAGGCTCTCGGTGCCCGCGACGGCGTCGGTCATGTCGACCTGGGTCGCGGCGGCCACTCCCGCGACCCCGAGGGCCACGGAGGAGACGAAGCCGCCGAGCGCTCCGCTCCAGGTCACGGCCTTGAGGGAGGTCGTGCGGGGCAGATAGCGGGTGTAGTCGGCGGGCATGGGGAGGTACGAGAAGGGGCCCGCGAGCATCACGACGAAGGCGAGGCTCCAGCCGGCGGCGCCGGGCGCGGCGGACGGGGCGGAGGTGTCGGCGCCGGGCAGGACGAGGACGAGCAGGGCGGCGAAGCCGACGGCGAGGACGTAGGCCATCCAGCGTTCGGCGAACTGGACGGTGGCGTGGCCCCAGAGGGCGACGGCGAAGGTCAACGCGAGGGTGACGGCGAGGGCGAGGGCACGGGCGGCACCCCCGCCGCTCCAGCCGAGGTCGGCGAAGAAGGCCTCCAGGGCGAGGGTGCCCACCACGGTGTTCACGATGGTGTAGCCGATGCTGACGATCCAGTTGAGCAGGCCGGCGGGCCAGTTGCCGCGCGGACCGAAGGCCGCGCGGGAGATGACGAGGGTGGCGGTGCCGGTCCGTACACCACTGAGTCCGGCCGCGCCGATGGCGAGGAAGGAGAGGCCGCCGATCACGACGACGGCGGTGGCCTGCCAGAAGGAGAGGCCGAAGGCGACGGCGAGGGCGCCGTTGATCACATAGGTGAAGGTGAGGTTCGAGCCGAACCAGAGCCAGAAGACGTCCTTGGCGCCGCCGTGCCGTTCGGCGTCGGGGATGGGGTCGATCCCGTGCTCCTCGACCTGGAACACCTCGTCCCGGGCCTTGGTCGCCGTGGTCCCGGCCGCCGTGGTCCCGGGCGCCGTCTCGTGTCCGAGCACACCGCACCTCCTGATCTTGAATACCGTTCTAAGTTCTTGAATGGCATTCAAGATGTGCGATGGGTTCCGGCCACGTCAAGACCTCCGGGGGTTGCGATTAAGGTCGACCCCGAGCAGGAACACCGACGGAACGACGGAACGGGGACAGTGGCGGTGGCAGGGGCGGCACGACGGCGGGACGGGCACGTCACCCAGGAGCGGATGCTGGAGGAGGCCATGACGGCGATCGCCGAGGACGGCCTCTCCTCGCTGACGATGTCGGCGCTCGCGGAGCGGCTCGGCACGAGCGGCGGCCACATCCTGTACTACTTCGGCAGCAAGGACCTCCTGCTGCTCGCCGCGCTCCGGTGGAGCGAGGCGGCGCTGGCCGAGGAGCGCCGGGCACTGCTGTCCCGGCGGGTCCCCGCCGAGCGCAAGCTCGACGGGTTCCTCCGGCTCTATCTGCCGCGCGGGCCGCGCGACCCGCGCTGGACCCTGTGGATCGAGCTCTGGGCCCGAACCCCCGGAAACACGGCGCTCGGCGAGGCCCAGGAGGAGCTGGACCGGGGCTGGCAGGAGGACCTGGAGTCGCTCCTCGCCGCCGGGGTCGCGCGGCGGCGCTTCGCCCCGCTCGACGCCGGCGCCCGCGCCTCCGAACTCCTGGCCCTCCTCGACGGGTTGAGCACCCGGGTCGTCCTCGGCCAGGAGTCCGGCCGCGATCCGCGGCCGGCCCTGGAGGCGGCCCGCTCGGCGGCCCGGGCGCTGATCGCCCCCTACAGCCCCGAAGCCGCCGACACCCCTTACGACGCAGCGAAGTGACGGATCATCAGCCCCGGTAGGCCTCCAGCAGACGCAGCCACGACTCGCTCAGCGTCGGGTACGACGGTACGGCGTGCCACAGACGGGCGATCGGGACCTCGCCGACGACCGCGACCGTCGCCGAGTGGACGAGCTCGCCGATCCCCGGGCCGACGAAGGACGCGCCGAGGATCACCTCTCGGTCGAGATCGACGACCATCCGGGCGTGCCCGCGGTAGCCCTGGGCGTAGAGACCCGCACCGGCGACCCCGCTCATGTCGATGTCCACGGCCCGGACCCGGTGTCCGGCCCGCTCGGCCTCGGCGAGCGAGAGCCCGACGGCGGCCGCCTCGGGGTCGCTGAACACCACCTGCGGTACGGCGGCGTGGTCGGCGGTGGCCGCGTGCGCGCCCCAGCTCGACTCGTCCAGGGCCCCGTCGCCCTGCGCACGCGCCGCGATGGCGGCGCCGGCGATCCGGGCCTGGTACTTGCCCTGGTGGGTCAGGAGCGCGCGGTGGTTGACGTCCCCGACGGCGTACAGCCAGTCGGTGCCGACGACCTTGAGGCTGTCGTCCACGTCCAGCCAGGAGCCCGGCTCCAGGCCGACCTCCTCCAGGCCGATGTCCTCGGTGCGCGGGGCCCGGCCGGTCGCGAAGAGCACCTGGTCGCCCTCCACGTGGTCGCCGCCCTCCAGGACCACGGTCACCGGTCCCGTACCTCCGTCGCGCACCACCGCGCTGACCGAGACGCCGGTGCGGATGTCCGCGCCGCGCGCGGTGAGGGCCTCGGCCACGTGCTCGCCGACGAAGGGTTCCATCCGGGGCAGCAGCCCCCCGCCCCGTACGAGCATCGTCACCTTCGCGCCGAAGGCGTGCCAGGCCGTCGCCATCTCGACGCCCACGACTCCCCCGCCGACCACGATCAGCCGCCCGGGCACCCGGTCGGAGCTGGTCGCCTCGCGGCTGGTCCAGGGGCGCGCCCCTGGCAGGCCGGGCAGATCGGGGAGGACGGCGCGGCTGCCGGTGCAGACGGCGACGGCGTGGCGGGCGGTGAGGACATGACGCTCGCCCTCGGGGCCCGCGACCTCGACCCGGCGGGGGCCGAGGAGGCGGCCGTGGCCCCGGAAGATCCGTACGTCGATCGAGTCCAGCCAGTCCAGCTGGCCGTCGTCCTTCCAGTCGCCGACGACCGCGTCCCGATGGGCGAAGACCTCCAGGGCGTCCAGCGGGCCGTAGACGGACTCGCGCAGGCCCGCCACCTTCCGGGCGTCGGAGCGGGCGATCACGGGGCGAAGGAGGGCCTTGCTGGGCATGCAGGCCCAGTACGAGCACTCGCCGCCGATCAGCTCGCTCTCGACGATCGCGGCGCTGAGGCCCGCGGCCCGCACCCGGTCGACGACGTTCTCCCCCACCGGGCCGGCGCCCAGGACGACCACGTCGTACGCGTACTCGTGCTCGCTTTCCACCGTTCGTGTCATGAGTGACAGTCTGGCTCAGCGGTACGGAATAGCGCGGCTCGATACGCGGTTGTGCGGGGCGAGTCCCCAGGGGACCGTGAGGACACCGCCAGGAGACCTGAAAGGTAGGAAGCATGAGCACCGTAGAGCTCACCAAGGACAATTTCGACGAGGTCGTGAGCGGAAACGAGTTCGTCCTGATCGACTTCTGGGCTTCCTGGTGCGGTCCCTGCCGTCAGTTCGCCCCGGTCTACGAGGCCGCGTCGGAGCGTCACCAGGACCTGGTCTTCGCCAAGGTGGACACCGAGGCGCAGCAGGAGCTGGCGGCCGCGTTCGAGATCCGCTCGATCCCGACGCTGATGATCGTGCGGGACAACGTGGCGATCTTCGCGCAGCCCGGCGCGCTGCCGGAGGCCGCGCTCGAGGACGTCATCGGCCAGGCGCGCAAGCTGGACATGGACGAGGTCCGCAAGTCCGTCGAGGACGCCAAGCAGGCGTGACCCACCGCGAGGGGGGTACGGGATGCTCTCCCGTACCCCCCTCGCGTGCGTTCCGGTGCGGTGTCGCCCGGGCCGTGCTGTCCGGTCCCGTGCCGTCCGGTCCCCTGCTCTCCGGTCCGGCGCCGCCCGGCCCGTGCCGTCCTGCGGCTCAGCGCTCCAGGACCAGGGCGAGCCCCTGGCCGACGCCGATGCAGAGCGCCGCGAGGCCGGTGCCCGAGCCGGCCGCGGCCAGCTGGTGGGCGACCGATCCGGCGAGGCGCGCACCGGACGCGCCCAGGGGGTGGCCGATGGCCACGGCGCCGCCGCGCGGGTTGACGATCTCGGGGTCGAGTTCCGGCCATTCGGCGAGGCAGCCGAGCGACTGGGCCGCGAAGGCCTCGTTCAGCTCGAAGGTCCGCAGGTCGGCGAAGGAGCGCCCCGCCCTGTCCAGGGCCCGCCGGGCCGCCTCGACCGGTCCGAGGCCGAAGAGCTGGGGCTCGATCCCGGTGACGGCGGACGTCCGGATCCGGGCGAGCGGCTCCCGGCCGGTCTCGCGCAGTCCGTCCTCGTCGACGAGCAGCAGGGCCGCCGCGCCGTCGTTGAGCGGCGAGGAGTTGCCCGCCGTGACGGTGCCCCCGTCGGGGCGGAAGGAGGGCTTCAGCTTGGCGAGGGCCTCCATGGACGTGGAGTCGCGGATGCACTCGTCGCGGGCGAGCTCGGCCCCCGGGTAGGGGACGACCTCGTCGTCGTAGAGTCCCTTCGCCCAGGCCTCGGCCGCCTTGCGGTGGCTGGCGAGCGCGAAGGCGTCCTGCTGCTCACGGGTGATGCCGTGCTTGTCGGCGATCAGCTCCGCGCCCTCGCCGAGCGCGACCGTCCACTCGGCGGGCATGCGGGGGTTCGTCATGCGCCAGCCGAGGGTCGTCGAGTGGAGCTGCTGGTGACCCGCGGGGAAGGCCCGCTCGGGCTTCTGCAGGACCCAGGGGGCGCGGGACATCGACTCGACGCCGCCGGCGATCGCCACGGACGCGTCACCGAGGGCGATGGCGCGGGCCGCCTGGATGACGGCCTCGAGACCGGAGCCGCAGAGGCGGTTCACGGTGACGCCCGGGACGGACACGGGCAGCCCCGCGAGCAGGACGGCCATCCGCGCCACGTCGCGGTTGTCCTCGCCCGCGCCGTTGGCGTCGCCGAAGTAGACGTCGTCGACGCGGGCCGGGTCGAGCGCCGGCGAGCGGTCGACGAGGGCCCGGACGACATGTGCCGCGAGGTCGTCGGGGCGCACGGAGGCGAGGGCGCCCCCGAACTTCCCTATCGGGGTGCGGACGGCGTCGACGATGTAGACGTCGCGGATGCTCATCGGTTCTCTCCCACGTGACCTTCGGAACGACTCTGTTCGCCTGGTGACAAGACGTTCGCCTCGAAGGCTTTCGTCTTGGCGCGCGCGCAGAGTCTCTGCCGGGAGGACCGCTGTGTCAACGGGCCGTTTCGGGACATCGCGCGGGAAAGCGTCCCAGGTCAGTCGCGTGCCGCCGGGCGGACGAGGGCGGTCAGACCGTAGTCCAGCTCGCGCCCGTCGACGAGGAGCGCCTCCACGGTCCGCGTCCCGGGGTCGATGTCGGCCCTGATGCCGTGCCCCTCGTAGATCGGGTAACCCGACTCGCCGTGGCGCCCGGTGGCCTCCACGACGGCCGTGCGGACGGCGCTGTCCGTGACGGAGGCGCCGCCCCGGTCCTCGACGTGCGCGGGCACCAGCAGGATCTCGAAACGCTGCGGAACTGTGCTCATGCACCGACGCTAAGCGTTCGGCCGGGGTCCCGCCGGACGGACGCCGGGCCGACGGCCGGACGCCGGGGGCGACACCCGCCGGGCCGCCACCCGGACACCGGGCCGAGACCCGCCGAGACCGCCACCCGGACACCCGGGCCGACCCACCGGCCTGCCGTCCGGCGCCCGCTCGCCCCGGCGCCGACCGGGCGAGCGCTCAGCTCGACTCCCGCCGGACGACCTGCGAGGCCAGCAGGGCGCGGGTGCGGGGCGGGGCCTCCGGTTCCCGGACGGCCCGGTCGACCAGTTCGGCCAGCTCGCGCCCGAGGACCATGTCGATCCGTACGGTGCTGAGGCGGGGTCGCAGGAGCCGGCCGAGGAGCAGGTCGTCGGCGCCGACGACGGCGGTGTCCTGCGGCACGGCGACGCCCGCGTCCTGGAGCGCCCCCATCAGGAGCATCGCGTACTCGTCGTTGTAGGCGAAGACGCCGTCGAGGCCGAGCTCGCGCCAGCGGGCGGCGAGACTGTTCGCCGACTCCTCCTCGTACCGCAGGGGCAGGGGTACGACGGTGGCGCCGGTGCCCTCCACCGCGCGCCGCGCGCCGTCGAGACGCGGGCCGGAGAACATCCCGAGGCCCGGCTCCTCGGGGATGACGACGCCGATCCGGCGCCGCCCGCTCTCCACGAGGTGCGCGGTGGCCACCTCGCCCACCCGTCCCTGGTCCATGACGAGGGCATGGGTGCCCTCGACACCCCGGGTGCCGAGGGTGATGACGGCCCGGGCCCCGGACCGCTTGAGGATCTCGACGCCCTGTCCGGTGAGCTGGACCTCGCCGAGCGAGACCACGGCCACCGGCCGGAGCTCGGCCCAGGCGCGGGCGGCCTCCTCGCCCTCCAGGCCGACGCTGCCGTACTGGACCACCGTGTAGTCGAGGCGTCGCAGCGCCCACTGGAACTCGTTGAAGAACTGGCTGTAGAGCGGTCCCACCGGGACGTGGGAGGCCGGCAGCAGCACCATCCGGCTGTGGCCGGCGCGCAGGCTGCGGGCGGCGGCGTGGGGCACGTATCCCAGTTCCTCGGCCGCTTCGCGCACCCGGCGGCGGGTGGGCTCGCTGATGCGGACGGCCGAGGTGTTGTTGAGGACGTACGAGACGGTGGCCCGGGAGACGCCCGCGAGGCGGGCGACATCGGCGCTGGTCGGGACCGCGCGCCCGGTGGGGCGTTCGGGGGAGTGTTCGGTTGGCTGGCTCATCGCTCCGGCATCTTTCCAGAACAATCCGGCCCCGGGTCTGGCGGATGGCCGGAATCGAGTGCTACACAGTGCTCACACGTGTCACTGACACGTGTAACCCTACCGTTCGATCCGCCTCTCGCCCTTTCGTCGGGCGATCTCCCCAGGAGGGCACAGTGGCCCTTTCCTCCCGCGAAACCGGCTCCGAAACCGGCACGACAGGCCCCGGCTCCCCCGCGGCCGACCGGCCGACGCGCGGCCTGCTGCCCCTGCTCCTCGCCGGGAACACCGCGATGTACGCCTTGTACGTCGGCGTTCCCGGCATGCTCCTCGCGCTCCAGATCGAGGACATCGACCCCGCCGACAAGGTCGCCAACTTCGGCCTCGTCTCCGGAATATCCGCGATCTTCGCCACCGTCTTCAACCCGGTCGCGGGCGCCCTCTCGGACCGCTCGGGCCGCCGCAACCCGTGGATCCTCGCGGGCGGGCTGCTCGCCCTCCCCGTGATGCTGCTCCTCGGCGGCGTGCACACGATCCTGCTCGTGACCATCGCCTGGTGTCTGGGCCAGGCCGTCATGAACATCTACCAGGCGGCCCTGACCTCCGTGGTGCCCGACCGGGTCCCCGTGGCCGCCCGGGGCAAGGCCTCGGCCGCCGTCGGTCTCGGCCTCCCCATCGGCTCGACGATCGGCGCCCTCGTCGGCGCAGCCTTCTCCGAGAACTACCGCACCGGCTATCTGGTCTTCGGAGCGATCGTCGCGGCCACCGCCGTGCTGTTCTCGGTCTGCGCCCGCGAACGGCGGATGCCCCCCAAGGCCTCACTGCCGGTCAAGGAGCAGATCGCGGCCTTCGGCAGCGCCCTCGGGAACCACGACTTCCGCTGGGCCTTCATCGGCCGAGCCCTGCTGATCCTCGGCTACTTCGCGGTGGCCGGATTCCAGCTGTACATCCTCAAGGACCACACCGAACTGCCCGCCGGGCTGAGCCCCGAGGAGGCCGTGGCGATCCTCATGCCGCTCAACGCGGTCGCCATGGTGGTCTCCACGGTGCTCGGCGGCTGGCTGTCGGACCGCTTCGACCGGCGCAAGCTCTTCGTGAGCGCCTCGGCCGCGCTCGCCGCCGTCGCGCTGCTCATCCCGGCCGCCTCGACGAGCTGGACGGCGATGCTCGTCTTCGCCATGGTCAACGGCCTCGGCTTCGGCTGCTACATGGCCGTCGACACCGCCCTGGTGACCATGGTGCTGCCCAAGGCCGAGGACGCGGCCCGGGACATGGGCGTCCTCAACGTCGCCAACGCGGGTCCGCAGATCGTGGCCCCCTTCGTGGCCTCGCTGGTCGTCTCGCTGAGTGGCGGATACACGGCACTGTTCTTGATCGCCGCCGTACTGTCGGTACTCGGCGCGCTCGCCGTGCGCCCCATCCGCAGCGTGCGCTGATCCCCCGTCGGCGCCCGCAGTACACCGTCGGAAAGGCGGCACCGTGCGCCTGCACACCACCACCTGGGGATCCGGTGACCGGATCGCCCTGCTCGTCCACGGCCTCATGGCCGACCACCGCACCTGGCGGCGGGTCGGACCGGCGCTCGCGGAGCGCGGCTACCGGGTGGTCGCGGTGGACCTGCGGGGGCACGGGGCGAGCGGGCGGGCCGCGGGCCCGGAGGAGTACGGGCCGGACGACTACGCCGACGATCTCGCCGAAACCCTTCCGGCCGGCGCGGAACTGGCCGTCGGGCACTCGCTCGGCGGGCTCGTCCTGGCCCGCGCCCTCGACCGGCTGAAGCCCGCCCGCGCGGTCTACTCCGACCCCGCCTGGCACCTGAGGGCGGGACCGGCCGGCTACCGGGCCGCGGCCTTCGTCCGGGGCGCGACGATGACCCGGGAGCAGGTCCGCGGCTTCAACCCGGACTGGTCGGACGAGGACCTCGACACCGAGATGGCGTCGGTACGGGTCTGGGACCGGCGGTCGGCGTACGGTCTCGAGGACTTCGTGGGCGCCGATCTGTGGCCTGCCCGGGCCGCCGTTCCCTCGCTGGTCGTGCGGGCCGACCCGAGCACGCTGGTGTGGCCCGAGGACGCCACGATGCTGGAGGGCCGCGGGTTCACCGTCCGAACGGTGGCGAAGGCGGGCCACACGATCCACCGGGAGGACTTCGACGGGTTCATGTCCGCGCTGGAAAGCTGGATCTGACGTACCGTTCAGACATGGACGACGCGTCGATGGTGGGACTGCTCGGCCGGGTGACCGGCACCGTCGGGCCCGGTCTCGTCGGTGAGGTGATCGTCCGGATCCGGGGCGGTGCCGAGCACTTCCTCGCCCATCCGGCCTCCCCGAAGGAGCGGATCGACGTCGGAACGGTCGTGATGGTCATGGAACATCTCCCTCCACGCACCGTCTATGTCACAGCCGCGTACGACAGTTGACCGAACCGTTGAGTGGCGCCCGCCACAGGCGCACACTCCCTTCACCGGATCCGCTTCGGCTCCGGTGAAGGGGGATCTGGTCCATGGGCATCGGCATCCTTGCGGGCGTCGTCGTCGGCGCCTTCGCCGTTCTCATCGGTGTGTTCAAAATGATGTGGCGCGTCGCGGAACCCAACGAGGCGCTGATCATCTCCGGTTCCAACCACAAGAACGAGGGTCTCGGCGCGGGCATGGGGTTCCGCATCGTCACCGGCCGCGGCACGCTCGTCCTGCCGGGGGTCCAGGCGGTGCGCAAGCTCTCGCTCGACCTCAACGAGACCCAGCTGTCCGTCGAGTGCGTCACCCACCAGGGCATTCCGCTCAAGGTCCGCGGTGTGGTGATCTTCAAGGTCGGTGACGACTTCGTGTCGATCGCCAACGCCGCACGCCGCTTCCTCGACCAGCAGAAGCTGATGAGCGAGCGGGTGCACATCGTCTTCGCCGGTCATCTCCGCGCCATCGTCGGCGGGTTGACCGTGGAGGACATGATCCGTGACCGGGAGAAGCTGACCGGGCAGGCCCGTTCGGCCTGTGGCACGGAGATGGAGAAGCTCGGTCTGATCGTCGACTCGCTGCAGATCCACGAGATCGAGGACCCGACCGGGTACATCAAGAACCTGGCCGCCCCGCACGCGGCCGCCGTCACACGCGACGCGCGGATCGCGCAGGCCGAGGCCAACCGGCGGGCGACCGAGGCCGAACAGCAGGCCGCGGCGCGCATGTCGGAGGCGACCCGCGACAGCGAGATCCTTCAGGCGGGTTACCAGGCCGAGCGGGACCAGGCCTCCGCGCGGGCCCGGCAGGCCGGTCCGCTGGCCGAGGCGGCCTCGCGCCAGGAGGTCGTCGTCCAGGAGACCCGGGTCGCCGAGCTGGAGGGACACCGGAAGGAGCAGCAGCTCCAGGCGGAGGTCCGCAAGCCGGCGGACGCGCTGGCGTACGAGACCCGGACGCTGGCCGCGGCCGAGCGGGACGCCCGGATCTCGGCGGCCGAGGCCGACGCGAAGGAGACCGAGCTGGCGAGCGCGGCCAAGGCCACGGCGACCCGGCTCACCGGTGAGGCCGAGGCGGCGGCGCAGCACGCCAGGGGGCTCGCGGTCGCCGAGGCGACCCGGGCGAAGGGTCTGGCGGAGGCCGAGGCGATCAAGGCACGGGCGGCGGCGCTCGCGGAGAACCAGGAGGCCGTGGTCGCCCAGCAACTGGCGGAGAAGTGGCCGGAGATCGTCTCCGCGGGTGCGTCGGCGTTCGGGAACGTGGACCAGATGGTGCTGCTCAACGGCGCCGACGGCATGGCGGACGTGTTCGCCAAGGCGCTGACCATGGGCGGGACGGGGCTCGGTCTGGCCCGGCAGCTGCTCTCGACGATGAACCCGGCCGCTCAGGAGCGGCTGGGCGGCACGGTGCCGCCGGCGGCCCGGGTGTCGGCGGAGAGCGTGGAGATCACGGTCGGCGACGGGGAGTAACCGCGCCGAGCGGGTGTCGCACAGGGGCAGGGGCCCGGTGGTGTCTGCCACCGGGCCCCTGCCCTCACCCCGTCGGCTCCCCGCCTCGCTCTGTGCTCGGCTGTGCCGCCTCGGGTCGTACTGTCTTCGCCGCGGCCTTCCATGGGGCCCTCGGTCGTGGCCTCCGGTCGGGGCCTTCAACTGCGGCCCTCGGTCGTGGGCCTCCGGTCGAGGCCTTCAGCCGCGGCGCTCAGTTGTGGCCGAACTTCCGTTCCTTGCGGTGCGACGCGTGCTCGACGAGCGGCATCGGGCTCTCTCTCCTCGGAACCGCCGCGGTCTGCTCCTTCGCGGCCGCCTCGGTGCGGTGCTCATGGCCGCCGGTACGGGCTCCCCGGTTCGAACGGGTCTGTTTCTTGCCCACGATCGTGCCTCCCGTGACGGGTGTCGGACTGTGGTCCGTATCCCCTCAGCCTGGCACGGGGGTGCGAAGGCCGCATGTCAGGCGGCCGCGCCCACGACCCGCGCGAAGGCGGCCAGCGTGGGGGTGCCGGAGGCCCGGTCGAGGACGGCGAAGACGATCTCCTCGAAGTGGCCCGCGAAGCGGCCGTCCCCGGTGAGCAGCGCCTTGAACGCGCCGGCGACCTGCTCCGGGTCGTTCTGGAAGACCCCGCATCCCCAGGCACCGAGCACGAGCCGGCGGTAGCCGGTCGCGGCCGCGGTCTCCAGGACCCGCTCGGCGCGGGACGCGAGGGCGGCCGGCAGGCGGCCGGCGAGTTCGGGGGTACGGCGGCGGACGACGCCCGCGTTCGGGGCGGGCGAGGTGAGGAAGCCGACCGTGAAGGGTTCGGCGAGAAGGCCGCCCCGGTCGTCGCGGAAGACCGGTACCCGGGGCGAGTGGATGACCCGGTCGGTGTAGAAGGCGTCCCGTTCTTCGCGGTGGTGGGCGTAGTAGGCGGGGGCGCGGAGCAGGGTGGTGTGGAGGGCGGAGGAGCGGCAGAGCGCCTCCTCCTGGGCCTGGGCGCCGTTGAGGTAGCCGCCGCCGGGGTTGCGGGCGGAGGCGAAGTTCAGGACGGCGACCGGGCGGGTGGCGTCGGCGGCGGTCATCCTGCGGGCGGCGACCAGGCTGCTCTCGCCGGTGACGTCGAGGGTGGGGGTGCGGTGGGTGTCGGGGGTGACCGGGACGGGGTCGGGGCCGTGGAGGCGGGTTCCGGCCAGGGCCGCGGTCAGGTCCTCGGCGAGGGAGACGGTCCGGCCGTCCGGGGCCCGGTAATGGCCCGCGGCGACGATCTCCTCGGTCTGCCGCGCGATCGCGCGCAGTCGTGCACTCATGACCTCAGGATGATCGTCGTGCCGCGGCCGGGACAACAGATTTTCCCGCGACCGTCCCTGGACGTCCCGGGACGGTGCGAGGGGCTTCCGGGGACACCGTGCGACCGGGCAGTTTCGGCCGGGCGGAGGCACAGAGGGCGCGTTCGTCCGGTTCGGGGCGCTCTTGCACACCGCTCGATGGTGGCTTTAGGTGGAGACAACGACTCGCCGGGACCCCGGTCCCGGACGACCGGCCCGATGACCAGGAGGTGCACGGATGTCGTCGAGCGGCATACCGCGTGGCGGCCCCCCTCTCAGCGAGATGGAGGCGGAGGACCTGCTGCGATGTATCTGCTTCAAGACCGGCCCACCCCGTACCGTGGGAGTGGAGCTGGAGTGGCTCGTCCACGAGCTGCGTGACCCGCGGCTCCCCGTACGGCCGCCGAGGCTCGCGGCGGCCCTGGACACCGTGCGGGCCCTGCCGCTGGTGTCGTCCCTGACGTTCGAACCCGGCGGGCAGCTGGAGCTCAGCTCGCGCCCGGCCGGGTCGCTCATGGAATGCCTCGACTCCCTCGCCGCCGATCTGCGGGCGGTACGGTCGGCGCTCGGACCGCTCGGCCTCGCCCTCAGCGGTTACGGGGTGGATCCCTGGCACGCGCCGCGCGGCCGGGTCCTCCACGAGCCCCGGTACGACGCGATGGAGACGGCGCTCGACCGTACGGGCCCGGCGGGGCGGGCGATGATGTGCGAGTCGGCCTCGGTGCAGATCTGTCTCGACGCCGGTCTGGAGGAGCCCGGCCCGCTCGGTTACCACCGGAGATGGCAGCTCGCCCATCTGCTGGGCGCCGTGCTCGTGGGCGCCTTCGCCAACTCGCCCCTGCACGGCGGCCGCCGTACCGGCTGGCGCTCGACGCGGCAGTCGCTGTGGACGGACCTCGACCCCCGGCGGGCGCTCGCGCCCTCCCCGGACGGTGAGCCGCGCGCGGAGTGGGCGGCGCACGTCCTGGACACCCCGGTGATGTGCGTACGGGCCGACGAGGGCCCGTGGGCCGTACCGGAGGGGCTGACCTTCCGCGAGTGGCTGCGCACCGGCCTGCCCCGGCCGGCCGACGCCGATGATCTGCGGTACCACATGACGACGCTGTTCCCTCCGGTGCGGCCGCGCGGTCATCTGGAGCTGCGGATGGTCGACGCGCAGCCGGGGGCGGACGGCTGGATGGTGCCGGTGGCGGTGACGACGGCGGTGTTCGACGACCCGGAGGCGGCGGAGACGGTGTACCGGGCGGTGAAGCCGCTCGCGGAGCGGGCGGGTGACGGTCCGGCCCCGCGCAATCCGCTCTGGCTCTCGGCGGCCCGCGACGGTCTCGCCGACCCCGAGCTGCACGCGGCGGCGCGCACCGTGTTCGCCACCGCGCTGGAGGCGCTGCCCCGGATCGGGGCGAGCGAGGAGGTGCGGCGGGCGGTCGCCGCGTTCCAGGAGCGGTACGTGGTTCCCGGGAACTGCCCGGCCGACGACTTCGAGGTGATGGCGTCATGACGACGACGGAGACGGGACCTCGGACCGGGCCGGAGGCCCTGCGCCGGCGGGCCCTGGAGGCCCTGACCGTCGCACGGGACCGTACGGCGCTGCTCACCTCGTCTGTCGACGACGGTGAACTCATCGCCCAGCACTCCCCCTTGATGTCTCCGCTGGTCTGGGACCTGGCGCACATCGGCAACCAGGAGGAGCAGTGGCTGTGGCGGGCCGTCGCGGGGCAGGAGGCGCTGCGGCCCGAGATCGACTCGCTGTACGACGCCTTCGAGCACCCGCGTGCCACCCGCCCGTCGCTGCCGCTCCTCGCGCCGGGGGAGGCGCGCGCCTACGCGGCGGACGTACGGCTCCGGGTCCTCGACGTGCTGGAGCGCACCCCGTTCGAGGGACGACCGCTGCTCGACGCCGCCTTCGCGTTCGGCATGATCGCCCAGCACGAACAGCAGCACGACGAGACGATGCTGATCACCCATCAGCTGCGGAAGGGGCCGGTCGCCCTGACCGCTCCCCCGCCCCCGGCCCCGCGCGGCGGCCCACTGCCCGCCGAAGTCCTCGTCCCGGGCGGTCCGTTCACCATGGGGACCTCGGACGAGCCCTGGGCCCTCGACAACGAGCGGCCGGCTCACCCCAGGGTGGTGCCCGCCTTCCACATCGACACCACTCCCGTCACCAACGGCGCCTATCTGGCGTTCATGGCCGACGGCGGATACGCGGAACGGCGCTGGTGGCAGCCGGGCGGCTGGGCGCAGATCCGGGAGCACGGCATCGAGGCGCCCCTGTTCTGGCGCCGGGACGGCGCCCAGTGGCTGCGCCGCCGGTTCGGGGTGACGGAGCCGGTGCCCGAGGACGAACCGGTCCTGCACGTGAGCTGGTACGAGGCGGACGCCTACGCCCGCTGGGCGGGCCGGAGGCTGCCGACGGAGGCCGAGTGGGAGAAGGCCGCGCGGTACGACCCGGACTCGGGGCGTTCGCGCCGCTATCCGTGGGGGGACGCCGACCCGGGCCCCGAGCACGCCAACCTCGGGCAGCGGCACCTGCGGCCCGCGGCGGCCGGCGGCTATCCGGAGGGCGCATCGCCGCTCGGCGTAAGGCAGTTGATCGGTGACGTGTGGGAGTGGACGGCGAGCGACTTCCTGCCGTATCCGGGGTTCACCGCCTTCCCGTACAAGGAGTACTCGGAGGTGTTCTTCGGCCCGGAGCACAAGGTGCTGCGGGGCGGTTCGTTCGCGGTGGACCAGGTCGCCTGCCGGGGCACCTTCCGCAACTGGGACCTGCCGGTGCGGCGCCAGATCTTCTCCGGCTTCCGCACCGCCCGGAACGCGGAGCTCGACTGATGTGCCGTCATATCGCCTACGTCGGCGAGCCGGTGGCGCTGGGAGAGCTGATCGTCCGCCCGGACCACGCCCTGCTGCGCCAGTCCTGGGAGCCCCGCGCACAGACCAGCGGCGTGGTGAACGCCGACGGCTTCGGGGTGGGCTGGTACGCCGAGGGCGATCCGGTGCCCGCGCGCTACCGGCGCCGGGGCCCCATCTGGGGCGACCTGTCCTTCGCCGACCTGGCACGGGTGGTGCGCTCCGGGGCGCTGCTCGCCGCGGTCCGCGGCGCGACCCTGCCGGGCGCCGACGGTGAGGCCGCGGCGGCGCCGTTCACCGCCGGGCCCTGGCTGTTCAGCCACAACGGCGCCGTCACGGGCTGGCCCGACTCCCTGGAACCGCTCGCCGGAACCCTGTCGGCCGGCGAACTCCTCCGGACCGAGGCCCGGACCGACTCGGCGCTGCTCTGGGCACTCGTACTGCACCGGCTGCGATCCGGTGACGCTCCGGGTCCCGCCCTGGCCGACACGGTCCGGGAGGCCGCCGGGGCGGCCCCCGGCTCCGGACTGAACCTGCTGCTCACCGACGGCACGCGGATCGCGGCGACCGCCTGGGAGAACAGCCTCTGGTACCTGACGGGTCCCGACCGGGTGGTCGTGGCCTCCGAACCGTACGACGACGATCCGCGCTGGCGGGAGGTCCCCGAGCACACGCTCGTGACCGCCACCCGCGCCGATGTCACCCTCACCCCGCTCAAGGAGCCCTCCGCGTGAGCCCGTTCCAGCTGACCCGTACCCTCGCCCCCGACGCCGCCGGCGCCGATCTGCGCGCCGACGTCCTCCACGGGCTGACCCGCACCCCCAAGGAGCTGCCGCCCAAGTGGTTCTACGACGCCCGGGGCAGTGAGCTCTTCGAGGAGATCACCCGGCTGCCCGAGTACTACCCGACGCGGGCCGAGCGGGAGATCCTGGTGGAGCGGGCGCCGGAGATCGCCGCCGCCACCGGGGCCAGGACCCTGGTGGAGCTGGGTTCCGGTTCCTCCGAGAAGACCCGGTTCCTGATCGACGCGCTGCTGCCCGGCCTGGACAGCTACGTACCCGTCGACGTGAGCGAGTCCGCGCTGACCGGGGCGGCCGAGGCGCTGCTCGCCGAGCGGCCCGGACTGCGGGTGCACGCCCTGGTCGCCGACTTCACCCGGGGGCTCGCGCTGCCCGGGACACCGGGACCGCGTCTGGTGGCCTTCCTCGGCGGCACGATCGGCAACCTCCTGCCCGGTGAGCGGCGGACCTTCCTGCGCTCGGTGCGGGCGATGCTGACACCGGGCGACGCCCTGCTGCTGGGCACGGACCTGGTGAAGGACGAGGCGACCCTCGTGGCGGCCTACGACGACGCGGCGGGCGTGACGGCCGCCTTCAACAAGAACGTCCTGTCCGTGATCGACCGGGAGCTGAGCGCGGACTTCGACCCGGACGCCTTCGACCACGTGGCGGTGTGGGACGCCGGGCGGGAGTGGATCGAGATGCGGCTGCGGGCCCGCCGCGCGCTCACCGTGAAGATCCCCGAGCTGGATCTCGTGGTGCCGTTCGCGGCGGGCGAGGAGATGCGGACGGAGGTGTCCGCGAAGTTCCGTCAGGCGGGTGTCCGGGCCGAGCTCGCCGAGGCGGACCTCGATCTGGACCGCTGGTGGACCGACAGCGAGGGCAGGTTCGCGCTCTCGCTGGCGACGGCCCGCTGAGCGGCGGCCGCCAGGGCCCGCCGGTCCGGGTACGGGGCGGCGGGCAGCGGCTCCTCCAGCCGGACGACGGCGGTGAGCCTGCGGGCGGAGACGACCCGCCACAGTGAGGAGCCGAGCGGATCGTCCCCGACGTACGCGGCGGCGTCGGTGGGCCGGTAGTCGATCCGTACCGGCTGCACGGCGCTTCCGGTGTCCAGGGCCGCCTGGAACGCGGCCGGCCGGAAGCGCCCCCGGGCCCGCCCGCACCAGGTGGAGCCCTCGGGGAAGACGATGACCCGGCCGCCGCCCGCGAGGACTCCGGCCAGGGTGTGCACGGTGCCGGGCAGCGCCCTGAGGCCGTTCCGGTCGATGAAGAGGGTGCCGCCGAGCGCGGCGAGCGTGCCGAGGACGGGCCAGCGGCGCACCTCCGACTTGGCGACCATCCGGCCGGGCAGCACGGCCCCGATCAGCGGTATGTCGAGCCAGGAGACGTGGTTGGCGACGACGAGGAGCGGGCCGCCGGGCGGGGCGGTCGCTCCCTCGTACCGGACGTGGACGCCGAAGGCGCGGATCATCGCCCGCAGCCAGGACCGGACGAGCGCGAAGCGGGTGGCGGCCGGGAGGAGTCCGGCGGCCGGGGCGAGCAGGATGCCGAGGAGGACGGCGCAGAGTCCGGCGGTCAGCCGGACCGCCGCCCGGAGGGTCCCGGCCGGGTCCGCCGCCCCGCGGGGACGGTGGGTCCTCTCGGGGGGGACGGTCCCGAGAGGGGTGATCTCGCGGTGGACGGTCTCCGGACGAGCGGTCTCGGGATGGGCGGTCTCGGGATGGGCGGCGCAGTGGCCCGGGGTGCAGGGCGCCGTGGGGAGCCACGGCGAGAGGGCCGTGGTCCCGTTCACCGCGCCGGGACGAGCGAGAGGAAGTGGTTGAGGTAGCGCGGGTTGGTCCGGCGCAGCGAGAGCAGGACGTAGACGTCTGCGACGCCGAAGTCGGGGTCGTACGCCGGAGCACCGCAGACCCAGGCGCCGAGCCGGAGGTAACCGCGCAGCAGCGGCGGGAGCTCGGTACGGCCCTCGGCGCGGGTGACGCCCTCGGCGTTCCAGAGCTTGTGCGGGGTGACCCAGTACTCCTCCGGGGCGAGGTGCTTGGCCTTGACGGTGTCCCAGGTGCCGGCGGCGAGCGTGCCGCCGTCGGCGAGCGGGAGGGAACAGCACCCGGCGAGCCAGTTGTGGCCGGTGTCCGTCATGTAGCGCGCGAGGCCGGCCCAGATGAGACCGATGACGGCGCCGTTGCGGTGGGCGGGGTGGACGCAGGAGCGCCCGACCTCCACCAGGTCGTGGCGGATCGGGGCGAGCCGGGTGAGGTCGAACTCGCTCTCGGAGTAGAGGCTTCCCGCGACGACGGCCCGGTCGGGCGGCAGGATGCGATAGGTGCCGACGACCTCGCCGGTGGTCTCCTCCCGTACGAGGAGGTGGTCGCAGTACGCGTCGAAGGCGTCGGTGTCCAGGCCGGGCTCCGGGCCGTCGAGCCGGGCACCGAGTTCACCGGCGAACACCTGGTGGCGCAGCCGCTGGGCGGCGCGGACGTCCTCCTGGTCACGGGCGAGACCGACGACGTACCGGGGCGTGGGCTCCTCGGCGGGAGCCTGCGGCGTGGGCTGCCCGGCGTCGGCCGGGGACACGGTCCGCCCGGCGTGCGCCCCGGGCTGGGCGGGAACGGCGAGCGGCTGGGCGGGGACGGTGAGCGTGGGGGTCGGTGCGGCCATGTCGGGCTCCTCCGGCGTACGGAAGGGGAAGGGGCGGCGCCGGGCCGTGTGAGCGGTGGCCCGGCTCCTTACTTCTTCCGTCACCGGCTGGATTCGACATGACCGTCCGGGGGCTCGCGGGTGTGGAGGCGCTGAATGCTATTCGGCGAGGGTGTCCGTGATCTCGGTCGAAGCGCGCTTGGCGGCCTTCAGCGGGTCCTCGCCCTGGAGGACGGCCGTCATGTAGGGCTTGATGGGGTTGTCGCCCTCGACGTTCGCCCACTGCGGGGAGTTGGGGGTGGCCCGGCCGCGTGCGGCGCCCTTGGCCATGACGGCGGTGGCCTCCTGGCCGGCGACGACGGAGGCGAGGCCCTTCTTGTTGGGCACGTAGCCCATGGCACGGGCGAGTTCGGACTGCCACTTCTCGCCGGCGAGCGCCTTGACGACGTCGAGGGCGGCCCCGCGCTGGGGCGCGTTCTCCGGGATGATCAGGTCGGAGCCGCCGGTGAAGACGGCGCAGGGCTGGCCCGCCTTGGCGCCGGGTATCGGGAAGTAGCCGAGCTTGTCCTTGAGATCCGGGTTGGTCTTGAGGATCGCGGCGACGGCGCTGGGCGTGGCGATGAGCTGGGCCACGTCGCCCTTGGCGAAGACGTCGGCCTGCGGCGGGTTCTGCTCGTCGGCGTCCTTCGGCCCCGAGCCGAGGGACTGGAGCTCCTTGTAGTAGGCCATGCCCCGCTGGGCCGCCGCGCTGTCGAGCGCACCGGTCCACTCGCCGCCCTTGTCGGTGGCGAGTTCGCCGCCCTCGTCCCAGATGAAGCCCGCGAGGGTGTACCAGTCCTGTCCGGCGAGGTAGATGCCCTGGGAGCCCTTGCTGTTGAGCTTCTCGGTGTCGGTGAGCCACTCGGCGCGGGTGGCGGGCGGCTTGTCGATGCCGGCGTCCGCGAAGAGGTCCTTGTTGTAGATGACGATGCGGTTCGCCGCGTACCAGGGGATGCCGTACTGGGATCCGCCGATGCTGCCGGGTTCGGCGAGACCGGGCAGCCAGTCCTCGCTGCCGAGGTCGCGGACCGACTCCAGGGTAAGGTCGTAGAGCTTCTCGGTGTCGGCGTACTGGGCGACCTGGGTGTTGCCGACCTCGATGACGTCGGGTCCGCCGGAGCCCTGGATCGCCTCGGTGACCTTCTTCCCGATGCCCGTCCACTCCTGGATGGTGACCTTGAGGTCGACGCCGTCGTGCTCGTCCTCGTAGGCCTCGGTGAAGCGGTTGATGAAGTCCTCGCTGGCGCTGTCCCGCATGAGCCAGATGTTGACGGTCTTCGTCCCACCGCCCCCGCCCGGCAGCATCCCGCAGCCGGCGAGGGCGAGCGCGGTGGCGGCGGCCAGGGGGCAGACGAGATGGCGGTTCTTCACGTGGGTCACCTTCTGCGGGTTCAGCACAGGGTCGTGCGGCATGGGGGGGGCTGACCCGACATGGGGGGACCGAACGGGGTGTTCGCGCGGGTATGTGGCCTGGATTCTGGTCTGGACCAACGGGATGGTCAAGTCCTTGACCATCCCGTTCCGCGCCACGGACGCACCATCTGTTCCGTTACCAACGGTAACTACCCGTCGGTGGCTTTTGATCGGCCGAAACGGCGGCCGCCGCGCATCTCGACACGCCGCTCGACACCACGACCGGCACGGCACTCGACGCGGCGCTCGGGGCGTCGGCCACCCGGCCGCGTCGTGTCGCGGAGCGACGCGGCCTGGGGCACCGTGGAGAGACCGCACCGAGAGGAGTTCGGCCCCCATGTCGAATCACACCTACCGCGTCACCGAGATCGTCGGCACGTCCACCGAGGGCGTCGACGAGGCCATCAGCAACGGCATCAACCGCGCCTCGCAGACCCTGAGGGGCCTCGACTGGTTCGAGGTGACCCAGGTCCGCGGCCATATCGTCGACGGCGCGATCGAGCACTACCAGGTCGGCCTGAAGGTCGGTTTCCGCCTGGAGGACGAGGGCTGACCCCGCCCCCGGTCAGGTCCGGCCCTCCTTCTCCTGGGCGTCCCTCAGCTCCTGCGAGGGGGTCGCCCACAAGGCGCGTACGACGTGGAAACCGGCAGCCTCCGCCGCGTCGCAGACCAGCAGGTCGTCGTCGACGAGCATCCTGACCGCGCGGTCGGCGGCGAACCGGCGGAGGGTCTCCACCTTGGTCACCCGGGCCGGCCGGAAGTCCCGGTTGCGGCGCATGTGGACCGGCCCCTCGGGCAGCCCCTGCGCCGCCAGCCACTCCAGCGTGTCCCGGCGGCAGCGCTCCGGCCGCCCGGTGAGATACACGATGTCGCACTCCTCGGCCGCCTCACGACAGAGCGCGACCCCCTCGTCCAGCGGCGGATCGTCGGGCGCCGCGGCGAAGAAGGAGTCCCAGTCCTTGGGGCGCCGCTCCAGGAAATGCTGGCGGTGGGCGGTCGCGGCGAGCGTGTTGTCGAGGTCGAAGACGGCCAGAGGCCGGTGGTCGGCTGTCACGGGCCCAGCCTAGGAGCCCCCTTCGGGAATCCCCGCACCCCCGGACACCCGGTCCCTCGCGGGGTCCGGCGACGATTCCCGCCTCGGTGTCCGGGCCGGCGACGGCGCCCGTCCCGGTGTCGGGGCCGTGGGATAGGGTGCGGCCGATGTGAGTCCGCTCGGTCCGCACGAGCTGCGCAGAGGACGGACACGGCTGCCGCCCGGGAGGGGACCTGTTGCTGCAGGCACTGGGGCTCAGCCTGCCCGAAGAGGCCGTCTACACCGCACTGCTGACCCTCCCGACCGCCTCCGCGCACGACCTCGTACGGCAGACCGGACTCGAGAACCCCGAGGTCGACCGCGTCCTCCTCGAACTGTCGACACGCGGCCTGGTGGCGATCACCGCCGAGGCCGGGGGCGGGACAGCCGACTCCCCCGGCGGTGATGCCGGCCCGCTGCCCGCCCGCTACCGGCTCACCCCTCCCTCCGTGGCGCTGGCCCCGCTCCTGGTCGAGCAGCGCAACGCGCTGCATCGGGCCGAGGCCGCGTTCTCGATATTGACCGAGCAGTACCGCAGTACCGCCGGGCATCCCGCGGGCAGCGTGGTGGAGGTGGTCGTCGGCGTGGAGCAGGTCGCGCACCGGTTCCACCAGCTGCAGCGGGGAGCGCAGCGGGAGTTGCTCGTGTTCCTCGTCGGGGAGAGCATCGCGGTGGCCCGCGAGGACGCCGACATGTCCGAGAGTTCCGCGCTGGACCGGGGAGTCGACTTCCGGGTCGTGGCCTCCAAGGACTACCTCGACAGTCCCGGCATCGGGAGCGACGTGAGGGCGGGCATGTCGGCGGGCCTCTCGATTCGCCTGGCCGAGTCCCTGCCGTTGAAGATGATGGTGTCGGACCGGGAACGCGCCATGGTGCCGCTGGACATGATGGACTCCGACGACGAGCCGAGCGCCATCGTGGTGCACCGCAGCGGTCTGCTGACGGCCCTGGTCCATCTCTTCGAGCGGGAATGGGACCTGGCCCGGCCGCTGTTCGACGCCTCCACGGGGCTGCGTGCGGAGCCGACGGCCGACGACCGGCCGACCGAGGGGGAGCTGGAGGTCCTCGCCCTGCTGCTGGCCGGGATCTCCGACCGGCGGGTGGCCTCGCAGCTCGGTCTCTCGATCCGCACCGTGGAGCGACGCACCCGCCGTCTGATGGACCGCGCCGGAGCGGATTCGCGCCTGCAACTCGGATGGCACGCCGCACGCGCGGGCTGGCTCTGACCTCCTCGCCGCCCGACGCGGTGCCGGCCGCGGGCCGGCCGGCCTTCCCGAGCGTGACCGGCCTGCCGGGAGTGCGCCGCCGACGTGCTCCGCATCGGGCCGGGGGCCGCTCACCGAGGACCTGAGGCGAACGCCGTGCGCAGTGTGGTGTCCACGTCCGGGGCGGGCCTTCCCCCACCCGCGCGCCCCGGGGTTCCACCGGGACGGAGCGTTGCCGGATGCGAGCACGTGTCGGGTAGCCGACATGCAGGGAACCCGCCACGCCCGGCATCCCTCGCTGATCCGTGCGTCTGCCAGGCTGCAGCTGCAGCCCGACATGTTCACGGTTTCGAGTGGGAGATCCATGCGCTCCATAACGCGTACAGCCCTGGGCGCGGCAACCGCCGCCGTCCTGGCCGTCACCACGGTCGCACCGTCCATCGCGGCGGAGACCCCGCCTGACGGTGCCTCGGGCAAGAGGCCGATCGTCGGCGGCGGGTCCGCCGCCACGAGCGGCAAGCAGGTGACGGTCACCCTCGTCACCGGCGACAAGATCCTGGTGACCACGGACCCGTCGGGTCGCAGCTCCGCGGCGGTCCTGCCCCGCGAGGACGGCACGCGGCCGACGCTCCAGACCCGTCAGACGGGGAAGGACCTCTACGTCTACCCGGAGGGCGCCACCGAGGCGATCGCCGAGGGCAAGGTCGACGAGCAGCTCTTCAACGTCACCGGGCTCATCCGCCAGGGATACGACGACGCGCGGACCGACGCGCTGCCGCTCATCGCCACGTACCAGCCCGGCGTGAACGTCCTCGACGGCGCTCCGGCGGCGCCTCGCGGAGCCGAGCGTGGTCTGGCGCTCCCGGCGGTGGACGGTGTCGCGCTCAAGGCCGGCAAGGACACCGCCGCCGCCTTCTGGCAGGACATCACCAACCCGCGCTCCCGTTCCGCCGCCACGCTCAAGAAGCTGTGGCTTGACGGCAAGGTCGAGGCCACGCTGGACCGGTCCACCGCCCAGGTGCACGCTCCCGAGGCATGGGCGGCCGGCTACGACGGCAAGGGCACCAAGGTCGCCGTCCTCGACACGGGCGCGGACGCCGAGCACCCGGACCTGGCGGACCGCGTCACCGCGTCCAAGAACTTCACGAACTCCACGACCACCGACGACCGCCAGGGTCACGGCACCCACACCGCCTCCACCGTCGGCGGGTCCGGTGCGGCGAGCGAGGGCCGTATGAGGGGCGTCGCCCCCGGTACCTCCCTGCTGATCGGCAAGGTCCTCAACGACTACGGCTCCGGTCAGGACTCCTGGGTCATCGCCGGTATGCAGTGGGCCGTCGACCAGCAGGCCGATGTCGTCTCCATGAGCCTGGGCAACGCCTCGGCCCGTGACTGCACGGACCCGGTGGCGCAGGCGACGAGGCGGCTCGCGCAGAGCAGCGACTCGCTGTTCGTCGTCGCCGCGGGCAACTCCGGTCCGGGCACCGAGACCGTCTCCTCGCCCGGTTGTGTGTCCGAGGCGCTGACCGTGGGCGCCGTCGACCGCGACGGCACCACGGCGTGGTTCTCCAGCCGCGGTCCGGTGGCCGCCACCCACACCCTCAAGCCGGAGCTGTCCGCCCCCGGCGTCGGCATCTCCGCGGCCAGTGCGGGCGGCCGTGGCCTCTACGCCTACCGGGCGATGTCCGGCACCTCCATGGCCACCCCGCATGTCGCGGGCGCCGCGGCGGTCGTCCGCCAGGCCCACCCGGAGTGGACGGCGCAGCAGGTCAAGGCCGCCCTGGTCTCCTCCGCGCGCACCGGCGGGAAGATCGCGGGCGCCGACGAGACCGGCGCCGGCGTGCTCGACGTGCTCGGCGCGGTGAACCAGAAGGTGCTCTCCGCGCCGGCCGTCCAGGCCGGCAGCTACAACTGGCCGCAGGACGCCTCGGACCGCAGGACGGTGCAGGTGCCCTTCACCAACACCGGCACCGCCGCCCTCACCCTGGATCTGAAGGTCGGCGGGGTGCGCGGCAACGACGGCAGCGAGGTCCGCTCCGGCATCGCGAAGCCGGCGGAGGGCAGGGTGACGGTCCCCGCGGGGACCACCGTCCAGGTGCCGCTGCGGATCGACCCCACCGCCCGCCTCAAGGCCTCCCAGTACGGCGCCGTCACCGGCCGGATCCTGGCCACCGGCGGCGGTGCGCACGTCTCCGTACCCTTCACGCTCTACGTCCAGCCCGAGACGGTCACCCTCCGCGTCAAGCTCATCGACCGCGACGGCAAGCCCGCGACCGGCCCCTCGTCCCTGGACCTGGTCAAGCTCGACATCGACAAGGGCGAGCGCCGTGTCAACGCGGGAGCGGCGGACCAGACGTTCAGCGTGCGCCCCGGCGACTACGCCCTGAGCAGCTTCGTGACCTCGTACGACGCCGCGGACGCGGCCGAGTCGATCAGCTACCTCGCGCAGCCGGAGTTCCGGATCACCCGTGACACCACGGTCGTCCTGGACGCCCGCGAGGCCCACCGGCTGAGCCTGCGGACCGAGCGGACCTCGACACTGGACAGCGCCACGTTCAGCTACGCCCGCACGTGGGACGACACCTGGCAGACGTCCGGATCGCTGACCCCCGCCGACACCATCCGGAACTTCTACGCGGACGTCGACGGGCGGGCCCGGAAGGGCACCTACGAGTTCCGGTCCACCTGGCGCGCGACCGGCGCCGAGAGCGGCTCGCCCTACGTCTACAACCTGTCGTACCCGACCGAGGGTCCGCTCTCCTCCGACCAGGTCTACCGGCCCAAGGACTCCAGGCTGGCCCAGGTCACCGAGACGTGGAGGGCCATGGGCAAGGAGGCCGACTACGTCGACGCACTGTTCATCCGCCCCAACGGGGGTGCCGGCGCCTACGTCCCCGTGACGCCGATGGGCGAGGTCCACGTGCCCACCATCCGCACGGCGTACTACACGACCGGCGACGACGCCTGGTACCACGGCGCGATGACCAGCTTCCCGTTCGCCGCCTTCATGGGCGACCAGGAGCGCACCTACCGGACCGGGCAGCGGAGCTCCGAGGAGTGGTACGGCGGTCCGCTGCGGCCGGCCGCACCGCGCGACGCCGACGGCGAGCCGATGCTGGCGGCCGAACGGCAGGGTGACCTGATCGGCTTCCAGAACGCGCTCTGGCTGGACGGCTCCGGTGACCACTGGACCTACGGAGGGTCGTTCGGCGACCTCGGCAAGCTGGTGCTGAAGCGCGACGGTGAGCAGATCGCCACGAGGGTCGATCCGTACGGCGTGTTCGAGGTGCCGGACGAGGACTCCGCGTACGAGCTCACCCAGATCCTGGAGAAGATTCCGTCCGCGGACCGGAACTGGCTGCGCTCCACCGCCGCCACCACCACCTGGAGCTTCCGCTCCCACAAGGAGCCCGCGGTCTACTCGCGCGGCCTTCCCATCCTCACCCCGGTCTACGACCTGCCGGTGGACGGCCTGAACACCCTGCCCGCGCGGAGTGGCATCGAGGTCGGCCTGTCGGTAGAGGGCCACGCCGGGTACACCCCGGGCGCGATCACGGCGGCCTCGCTGTCGTACTCCTACGACGGCGGCGCCACCTGGACCGAGGCGCCGACCCGGAAGCAGGGCGGCACCTGGACGGCTGTCCTCGACCACACCGGCGCCACCGGCAAGCAGGTCATGACCAGGGCCACCCTCACCGACGCCGGCGGCAACGCGGTCACCCAGACCGTCACCCGCGCCTACGACGTCCGCTAGTCGCACGCCCCGTCCGGGCGGGTCGCCTCCACGAGGCGACCCGCCCGGACGGCCCGCGTTCCGGACCGCGATCACCGTCCCGGCCGCACCCCCGGCGGCCCCATCAGGACGAGAGCGGACCAAAGGATAAAATCACCGCATGCACGACAGAGCCCATGATCCGTACGTCCGTGTCCGTGGTGCCCGCGAGCACAACCTCGCCGGCGTGGACGTCGACATCCCCCGCGACGCGCTCGTCGTCTTCACCGGGGTCTCCGGCTCCGGCAAGTCGTCCCTGGCCTTCGGCACGATCTACGCGGAGGCCCAGCGGCGCTACTTCGAATCGGTCGCCCCGTACGCGCGGCGGCTGATCCACCAGGTGGGCGCGCCCTCGGTCGGCGAGATCACGGGGCTTCCGCCGGCGGTCTCCCTGGAGCAGCGCAGGTCCTCCCCGAACGCCCGCTCCTCCGTGGGTACGGTCACCACCCTCTCCAACTCCCTCCGGATGCTGTTCTCGCGGGCCGGGCGCTACCCGGAGGGCGCCGGGCGGCTCGACTCCGACGCCTTCTCCCCCAATACGGCGGCGGGCGCCTGCCCTTCGTGTCAGGGGCTCGGGCGGATCCACGAGACGAACGAGGAACTCCTCGTCCCCGAGCCGGAGCTGTCGATCCGTCAGGGGGCCGTCGCCGCGTGGCCGGGCGCCTGGCAGGGCAAGAACCTGCGGGACGTCCTCGACACCCTCGGGTACGACGTCGACCGGCCGTGGCGCGAGCTCGACGCGAAGGACCGGGAGTGGATCCTCCTCACGGACGAGCAGCCCGTCGTCACCGTCCATCCGGTGCGGGACGCCGACCGCATCCAACGCCCCTACCAGGGGACGTACATGAGCGCCCGGCGCTATGTGCTGAAGACGTTCTCCGACTCGAAGAGCCCGTCGCTGCGCGCGAAGGCCGAGCGCTTCCTCACCAGCGCGCCCTGCCCGGTGTGCGGCGGTGGGCGGCTGCGGCCGGAGGCCCTCGCGGTGACCTTCGGGGGCCGGACCATCGCCGAGCTGGCCGCGCTGCCGCTGACGGCCCTGTCCGGGCTCCTCTCCGCGGCGGCGAGGGAATCGACGGCCGAGGGCGAGGAGACCGCACGCGTCCTCACCGAGGATCTCGTCGCCCGGATCGCGACCGTGACCGAACTCGGTCTGGGCTACCTCAGCCTCGACCGCGCCACGCCCAGCCTCTCCAACGGCGAGCTCCAGCGGCTCCGGCTCGCCACGCAGCTCCGCTCGGGACTCTTCGGTGTGGTGTACGTCCTCGACGAGCCGTCCGCCGGACTGCACCCGGCCGACACGGAGGCCCTGCTCGTGGTCCTCGACCGGCTGAAGGCCTCGGGGAACTCCGTCTTCGTCGTCGAGCACCACCTGGACGTCGTCCGGCACGCCGACTGGCTCGTGGACGTCGGCCCGCGCGCCGGGGTGCACGGCGGGCGGGTGCTGCACAGCGGCCCGCCGCGCGGGCTGGCGGACGTCGAGGCGTCGGCGACCCGCCGTTTCCTCTTCGACCGGGAGCCGGCGCCCGCGCGGGAGGTCCGCGCACCGGCCGGCTGGCTGCGGACCGGGCCGGTCACCCGGCACAATCTGCGGGCGGTCGACGCGGCCTTCCCGGTGGGGGTGCTGACCGCCGTCACCGGGGTGTCCGGTTCCGGGAAGTCCACGCTCGTCGGCGCACTCACCGGGGAACTCCCCGGAGTGGAACGTCTGGTGACGGTGAATCAGCGTCCGATCGGCCGGACTCCGCGCTCCAACCTGGCCACGTACACCGGTCTGTTCGACGTCGTGCGCAAGCTGTTCACCGAGACCGAGGAGGCGCGGGCGCGCGGCTACAAGGCGGGCCGCTTCTCCTTCAACGTCACGGGGGGCCGCTGCGAGACCTGTCAGGGCGAGGGCTTCGTCTCGGTCGAGCTCCTCTTCCTGCCCAGTACGTACGCGCCCTGCCCCGACTGCCACGGCGCCCGCTACAACCCCGAGACCCTCCAGGTGCGGCTGCGCGGCCTCACCATCGCCGAGGTCCTCGATCTGACGGTCGAGTCCGCCGCCGCCTTCTTCGACGACGTCCCGGCCGCGGCCCGGAGCCTGCGCACGCTGCTCGACGTGGGCCTCGGCTATCTGACGCTCGGCCAGCCGGCCACCGAGCTGTCCGGCGGCGAGGCGCAGCGGATCAAGCTCGCCTCCGAACTCCAGCGGCCGCACCGCTCCCCCACCCTGTACGTGCTCGACGAGCCGACGACCGGTCTGCACCCGGCGGATGTCGAGGTGCTGATGCGCCAGCTCCACGGGCTCGTGGACGCCGGGCATTCGGTGATCGTCGTCGAGCACGACATGGAGGTCGTGGCCACCGCCGACTGGGTCGTCGACCTCGGGCCGGGCGGCGGCGACGAGGGGGGCCGGATCGTGGCCGAGGGGCCCCCGGAGGGGGTGGCGCGGGCGGCGGAGAGCCGCACCGCGCCGTATCTGGCCCGCTCGCTCGGGCTCACCGGACGGAGCTGAGGCCCGTCCGGCGGATCAGGCCGCCGTGTCGAAGGTGTAGTGGCGGGTGTGGTCCAGCATGTCCGCCGGGGTGACGTCGTTCCACGGGCGCATGGTGTCGCCGAGGTCGACGACGTTCGCGGTGCCCGCCGCGGGCAGGTACGTGGACCGGGGGTGGCGGGCCTGCCAGTCGGCCCACAGCTTGTCGATGAAGGCGTGGTGCATCCAGAACACGGGGTCGTTCGGGGAGACCCCGGTGCCCATCTGGCCGCCGACCCAGACGTGGACGCGGTTGTGGAGGTTCACGCCGCGCCAGCCCTCCAGGTGGTTGCGGAAACCGTCCGACGAACTGTTCCACGGGGCCGTGTCGTAGGTCTCCATGGCGAGGACGGAGTCCACCTCGGCGCGGGTGGGCAGCTGCCGGCCGCCGGCGCCGAGGTCGCGCCTGAGGTAGTCGCGGCCGTCGACGCGGACGGTGATCGTCCAGCGGTTGCCGCTGCGGGCGAAGGCGCCGTCGGTCACCTGGCCGTCGCGGGCGCGCCCGGTGCCGCCGAGGAAGTCTGGCGCCCAGATCGAGGAGCGGGAGGTGCGGTCGACCGTCCAGTCCCAGTAGGGGAGGGTGACGGTCGGGTCGACGGACCGCAGGGCCTGTTCGAACTCTATGAGGAAGCGCCGGTGCCAGGGCAGGAACGACGGGGAGCGGTGGCCGACGCGGTCGCCGTTGTCGGTGTCGCCCATGATGAAGGCGTTGTGGGTGGTGACGAAGGTGTCGTACCGCCCGGAGCGCTTGAGCTCCAGGAGGGCGTTGACGAAGCGTCGCTTCTCGTCGGCGGTGAGGGCGGCCTGGTTCTTGCGTACGGTCATGGTGGTGCGTGCTCCTGGATCGGTCAGCCGAGGGTGAGGGGTACGAGCGGGGCGCCCTGGAGTTCGCGGACGGCCGCGCGGGCGAGTGCCCTGGGCGTGGCGACGGGCTCGTAGTGGTTGATCACGCTGATCCAGGTGCCGTCGGCGTTCTGCATGACGTGCAGTTCCTCGCCGTCGACCGTGACGGAGTAGCCGCCTCCGTGGTGTCCCCCGTGGTGGCCGCCGCCGTGCGAGGGCCCGCCCTTGATGCGGCGGCCCTGGTAGACCTCGTCGAAGGACGCCGGGCCGGCCGCGGGAGCGGCGGGGCGGGGCGCGTCGGCGACGGCGGAGCCGGCCAGGGCGAGGCCTGCGGCGGCGCCCGCGGCGCCGGCCGCGACGCCGAGAGCCCGGCGGCGGGTGATGTTGGACATGGAACCCCCAAGTGGTCTGTGCGACCGGGGGTTTGGTCATATGCCCCCGGCAGCCCTCATCAGTACCCGGGGGTTCGGGCGCGCCGGAAATCGCCACCGGCCGGTTGGCCGTGAAGTGGACAACTTGTCATGAAAAGTACAGAGTTGAACGGAGTTGATCTTGCTGTCCGCGCGGACAGGGGCACCCCGGAGCGAAAATCTTACGGAGAAAGTGATCATTATGTGAATGATCTTTCGCTCCGGGGTGCGATGTGTGGTGGAGCCCACGCCCTCAGACTGTCCTGATCCGGACTCAGCCCCGGGCCGGCTTCCGCCGCGCCCGCAGCCACTCCCGGTTCATCGCCGCGATCGACGGCAGCGGGATCCCCTTCGGGCAGGCCGTCGCGCACTCGCCCGTCAGTGTGCAGCCGCCGAAGCCCTCCGCGTCCATCTGGGCCACCATGTCGAGGACCCGGGTCTCGCGCTCGGGCGAGCCCTGCGGCAGCACGTTCAGATGGTTGACCTTGGCCGAGGTGAAGAGCATCGCCGAGCCGTTGGGGCAGGCCGCCACGCACGCGCCGCAGCCGATGCACTCCGCGTGTTCGAAGGCGGAGTCCGCGTCCGCCTTGGGGACGGGGGTGGCGTGGGCCTCCGGGGCCGCGCCCGTGGGGGCCGTGATGTAGCCGCCGGCCTGGATGACCCGGTCGAAGGCGGAGCGGTCGACGACCAGGTCCTTGACGACGGGGAAGGCGGAGGCCCGCCAGGGTTCGACGTCGATGGTGTCTCCGTCGCGGAAGGACCGCATGTGGAGCTGGCAGGTGGTGGTCCGCTCCGGTCCGTGCGCGTCGCCGTTGATGACGAGGCTGCACGCCCCGCAGATGCCCTCCCGGCAGTCGTGGTCGAAGGCCACGGGATCCTCGCCGCGCAGGGTGAGGTCCTCGTTGAGGGTGTCGAGCATCTCCAGGAAGGACATGTCGGCGGAGATGCCGTCCACGTCGTAGGTGGACATCGCGCCGGGGGTGTCGGCGTTCCGCTGGCGCCAGACGCGCAGGGTGAGCCTCATGCGTAGCTCCGCTGGGTGGGGTGGACGTACTCGAAGGCGAGGTCCTCCTTGTGGAGGACGGGGGGCCCGCCGGTGCCGCCGAACTCCCAGGCCGCCACGTACGAGAACTCCTCGTCGCGGCGTGCGGCCTCGCCGTCCGGCGTCTGGGACTCCTCGCGGAAGTGGCCGCCGCAGGACTCGGCGCGGTGGAGCGCGTCGAGGCACATCAGCTCGGCGAGTTCCAGGTAGTCGACGATCCGGTTGGCCCGCTCCAGGGACTGGTTGAACTCCTGGCCGGAGCCGGGGACCTTGATCCGGCTCCAGAACTCCGCACGGATCTCCGGGATCCGGGCGAGGGCGGTGCGCAGGCCGGCTTCCGTGCGGGCCATCCCGCAGTACTCCCACATGAGTTCGCCGAGTTCACGGTGGAAGGAGTCGGGGGTGCGGTCGCCGTCGACGGCGAGGAGGAGGTTCAGCCGGTCCTCGGTCTCGGCGAGCACCTCCCGGACGGCGGGATGCTCGTCGGTGACGGGCTCGGCGTGGGGGTGCCGGGCGAGGTAGTCGTTGATGGTGGCGGGGAGGACGAAATAGCCGTCGGCGAGACCCTGCATGAGGGCGGAGGCGCCGAGCCGGTTGGCCCCGTGGTCGGAGAAGTTGGCCTCGCCGACGGCGAAGAGGCCGGGGACGGTGGTCTGGAGGTCGTAGTCGACCCAGAGTCCGCCCATCGTGTAGTGGACGGCGGGGTAGATCCGCATCGGGACCTCGTACGGGTTCTCGGCGGTGATCCGCTCGTACATGTCGAAGAGGTTGCCGTACCTCTCCTCGACGGCCTTGCGGCCCATCCGCCGGATCGCGTCGGCGAAGTCGAGGTAGACGCCCTGCCCGCCGGGGCCGACGCCCCGCCCCTCGTCGCAGACGTTCTTCGCGGCGCGGGAGGCGATGTCGCGGGGCACGAGGTTGCCGAAGGAGGGGTAGATCCGCTCCAGGTAGTAGTCGCGCTCGTCCTCGGGGATCTCGGCGGCGGGGCGGGTGTCCCCCTTGGCCTTCGGGACCCAGATCCGGCCGTCGTTGCGCAGCGACTCGCTCATCAGGGTCAGCTTGGACTGGTGGTCGCCGGTGCGCGGGATGCAGGTGGGGTGGATCTGAGTGAAGCAGGGGTTGGCGAAGTACGCGCCGCGCCGGTGGGCCCGCCAGACGGCGGTGGCGTTGGAGTTCATCGCGTTCGTCGACAGATAGAAGACGTTGCCGTAGCCGCCGCTGGCCAGGACGACCGCGTCCGCATAGTGGGTGGAGATCTCCCCCGTGATCAGGTCGCGGGCGACGATGCCCCGGGCCCGCCCGTCGACGACGACCAGGTCGAGCATCTCCGTACGGGCGTGAATCTCGACGTTGCCGGCGGCGATCTGCCGGGACAGGGCCTGGTAGGCGCCGAGGAGCAGCTGCTGGCCGGTCTGGCCGCGGGCGTAGAAGGTGCGGGAGACCTGGACGCCGCCGAACGAGCGGGTGTCGAGGAGCCCGCCGTACTCGCGGGCGAAGGGGACGCCCTGGGCGACGCACTGGTCGATGATCTCGACGGAGATCTGGGCGAGCCGGTGGACATTGGACTCGCGGGCGCGGAAGTCGCCTCCCTTGACGGTGTCGTAGAAGAGGCGGTGGACGGAGTCGCCGTCGTTGCGGTAGTTCTTCGCCGCGTTGATGCCGCCCTGGGCGGCGATGGAGTGGGCGCGGCGCGGGGAGTCCTGGAAGCAGAACTGGACCACGTGGTAGCCCTGTTCGGCCAGGGTGGCGCCGGCGGAGCCGCCCGCGAGACCGGTGCCGACGACGATGATCCGGTGCTTGCGCCGGTTGGCGGGGTTGACCAGCTTCGCCTCGAAGCGCCGGGTGTCCCAGCGCTCGGCGACGGGGCCGGCGGGGGCCTTGGTGTCGGCGAGCGGGGCGCCGGTGGCGTAGTCCGCGTATTCGGTGGAGTTCATGGATCAGCTCACCACTCCGGTCATGACGGCGACGGGGACGGAGACGAAGCCCGCGGTCAGGACGAGCGCGAGGATGTCGGCGGCGGCCCGCAGGAGGCGTTCGCGGCGGGCGTTGCCGACGCCGAGGGTCTGGGCGGCGCTCCAGAATCCGTGGCGGACGTGGAGGCCGACGGCGAGCATGGCGACGATGTAGATGACGTTGCCGTACCAGGTCGAGAAGGTGTCGACGACGTTCTGGTAGGGCTTGCCCTCCTCGAAGCCGCCGGGGTGGACGGTGCCGGTGGTCAGGTCGAGGATGTGCCAGACGATGAAGAGGGCGAGGATGATCCCGCCCCAGCGCATGGTGCGCGTGGCGTACGACGCGCGCCGGCGGCGGTGCACGTACGCGGTGGGGCGGGCCTTCACGTCGCGGCGGCTGAGCTGGTACGCGCAGACGGCGTGGGCGACGACGGCGGCGAGGAGCGCGATCCGGACGAGCCAGAGCGCCCACTCGTGGTGCAGGACGGGCGCGCCCATGACCCGGAGCCAGTGGCCGTAGGCGTTGAACTCCTCGGGGCCGAAGAAGACCTTCAGGTTGCCGGCGACATGGGCGACGAGATAGCCGAGCATGAGCAGCCCGCTGACGGCCATGACCGTCTTCTTGCCGAGGGTCGATGACAGGAATCCGCGTGACGGTGTGGGGGACGGCGGGCGGCGTGTCGTCCGGTCCCTCGTGGGTGCCAGAGTCATGTTCCCGACGCTAGGGCCGAAGGGCCCCAGAGGTCCAAGACATGGTCCGGCTGATCTCGATAGGCGCGGCCTATCCACGTCCCCTAGGCTGGGCCCATGCAGTTCCAGCAGCTCCTCTACTTCGTCGCCGTGGCCGAGACCCGGCACTTCACCCAGGCCGCCGAGCGCGTCCATGTCTCGCAGCCCTCCCTCTCCCAGCAGATCAAGGCCCTGGAGCAGGAGCTGGGCGCCGAGCTGTTCAGCCGCGCCCGGGGCAACATCACGCTCACCGACGCGGGCGAGGCCCTGCTGCCGCTCGCGCGCCGGATCCTCGCCGACACGGAGACGGCCCGGATCGAGGTGCAGGAGCTGGCCCAGCTGAAGCGGGGCCGGGTCCGGCTCGGCGCGACCCCCAGTCTGTGCACCGGGCTGCTCCCGGACGTGCTGCGGGCCTTCCACGACCTGCATCCGGGGATCGAGCTCCTCATCGAGGAGGGCGGCTCGCACGACCTCGTCCGGGAGCTGGCCCGCGGGGCCCTCGACCTGGCACTGGTGGTGCTGCCGCTGCCGACCCCGTCACCGGCCCTGACGACCGTGGAACTGCTCCGGGAGGACCTGGTGGTGGTCTCCTCGGCCTCGGCCCCGGCGCCGTGCCGACCGGTGCGCGTCACCGACCTGCGGGACCAGCCGCTCGTGATGTTCCGGCACGGCTACGACCTGCGGGAACTGACGGTGGCCGCCTGCCGGGCCGAGGGCTTCGAGCCCACCTTCACCGTCGAGGGCGGCGAGCTGGACGCGGTCCTCGGCTTCGTACGGGCCGGGCTCGGGCTCGCGGTCGTCCCCGCGATGGTCGCGGCACGCGCGGGCCGGGACCTGCGCGTCACCGCGCTCGCCCGGCCGGGGCTGCGGCGGACCATCGCGCTGGCACACCGGAGCGACGTGGCGCCGCCGCGAGCGGCCCGGGAGCTCCAGCAAATGCTGCTGGCCTCGCGCCGGGGCAGGCCCGAGCAGGCGATGGACGCCGGCTGAGGCGGTCGGCGCGCGAGCGGTCCGCCTCTCCCGGACCCCGGTAAATCCATGTGCGAGGGGCGGCGGGCGGCTGCGAGCATGCCTCCATGGTCCACGCTCTCGAACACCTGGTCGTCCGGCACACCCACCGCCTCCCCTCCCCCACCGGTCCGGCCGGGGACGGGGCCGCCGCCGCGCGCAGGTTCGACGCGGCCCTGATGACCGCCGGGTTCAAGCTGTCGGGAGAGCTGATCGAGCGCCTGTCGGGGTTGGCCGGGCCCACGGTCGTCGAGACCGCCGTCCGTACCCTGGCCACGGTCCGCGAACTCGTCGGCGACCATGTGCGGCACAACGTCTACTTCGTCGACTTCCCTGCCAACGTGCCGGACACCCTCGACTTCTGGATGACCTGCGTGGCCGAGGCGGTCAGCGACGGCGACGCCCGCGCCGGCGCGGTCGACCAGCTGCGCGCGGGCCTCCTCGACCTGCTGACCCTCCCGTCGTACGGCCGCTACCGCCACACGTACGAGGAGATGCTCGCCGCACACGACGAGCTGATCGCGGCGGCCGGCGACCGGCTGACGGTGCTGCGTCCGGGCCGGGACGCGGACCACGAGGTCACCGGGCTCTATCTGGCCCTGGCCGGCAGCACGACCCCGCTCGGCGAGGAGGGTCTGCGTGATCTGGCCGTGCTCGCCGAGCACTGCGTGGACGGCCCGCAGCCGGAGACGATCACCGTTCGGGAGAACCGCGCCGTCGTCAACCGCGCCCGGCTGCGGACGGGCGCCGCCCCGCTGCTCGACACCGTGACCGACGTGCTGCGGCTGGCCTGCGCCCTCGCGGAGGGCGATGTCGCCCTGCGCGAGCCGACCCCGTTCCGCGCGCTCTCCCGTCCGTACCGCCGTGCCCTGCTCGCGGGGCTCGACGCGGTGGTGGCCGCGTCCCCGGCCAAGCTCGCGGACGTGTCCGCGCACCGGGAGGCGTGGAAGCGGCTCGGGGAGCGGCTCCACCCCCACGAGTACCCGCACTGGCCGCACGCGGCCGAGGTCTTCGCCGTGGCCCGGGGCGAGCGGAGGGTGCCGTCGTTCGACAGCCGTGTGGAGGAGCTGCTGGCACACGGCGATGTCGCGGCCGCGGCGGAGCTGCTGGCCACCGGGGCTCCGGGGCGGCTGTTCCGCGCCGTGGACCGGCTCCTCCGCGGCGCCGCGGAGGGCAAGGAGCGGGATGCCGTTCTCTCGGCCGTCGAGCGGGCCGCGCCGGAGGTGTCGGGCCGGGTCGTCCTGTCGGTCCGCGAGCACGTCCAGAACCGCGCGGGCGCGGGCCGGGAGCGCCGTGTGTTCGTGAACCGGGAGGGGAGGGCCTGGGTCGCCGCCGACACCCGTCCGCCGCTGGCGGACGCCGTCCGCGAGCGGCTCGTCGAGGTGCTCGACGCGGAGACCCGGCGCCGGCTGCCGGACCCCGGGCACCTCCTGATCGATCCCGATGTGCTGGACGTGGCCCTGCCGCTGAGCGGCCGGGCGGCCTCGGCGGGGCTCGGCGTCCTGCCCCGGGGTTCGGTCTCCCCGGTCGAGGGCGAGCTGCTGCGCTTCTTCACGTACTGGAGGGAGGCCGCCCGCACCACCGACCACGATCTGTCGGCGCTGGTCCTCGACGAGGACTTCGCGACGGTCACCTGGCTCTCGTACACGGCGCTCACCGACGTCGAGGGCAGCCACTCCGGTGACATCACCGAAGCGCCGGACGGGGCTTCGGAGTTCATCGATCTGCGGCTGGGCGCGGTACGCGGCACATTCGTCGTTCCGCAGGTGCACGTGTTCTCGGGGGAGGGCTTCGACGAGGTGGCGGAGGGCTTCTTCGGGTTCATGCTCCGCGAGGGCGAGCAAGGCGGCCGGCCGTTCGAGCCGCGGACCGTCCGGATGAAGTCGGACCTCCGGGGGCCCGGCCGGGTCGCGCTGCCGCTGGCGTTCCGGCGGGACGAGGAGGGCCACTGGCACGCGCACTGGCTGCATCTGTACCTGCGGGGGACGCCGTCGGCGAACCGGGTCGAGGAGCACCGGGTGTCGATCGCGGTCCTGCTGCGCGGCCTGTTCGGGCGGACTCCCCTGACGGTACGTCATATCGTGGCGCTGATGGAGGAGTCGGGGGCGCGGACGACGCTGTGGGACGGCCGTACGCCGCCGGACACCCCGGTCACGTACCTCGGCCTGGAGCGGCCGGACGGCCTGCCTCCGGGCTCGCGCGTGATCACCCCGGAAAATCTGCGCGACCTGCTGCCCGCCTGAGTGCTACGGTCGTTCCGGGGCGAGGCCATGGAGGGGCTTCCTTCTACCACTCCAATGAAATAGCCTCCCCGCTTTCCTCCCCCGTACTCTTCCCGGCCTCCCCGCTTCGCGCGGGGAGGCCGGTCTCGTACGCGCGGGTCTCAGACCGCGTCCGCCAGGAGCAGCGAGTGGATGCGGTCCGGGGCGCCGGGGCGGGCGTAGTACCAGCCCTGCGCCGTGTCGCAGCCGAGGTCGCGCAGCTGACGGGCCTGCGCACCGGTCTCCACGCCCTCGACGGTGACGGCGAGTTCCAGGCTGTGCGCCAGGGAGACGATCCCCTCCACGATCTTGAGGTCGACCGGGTCCACCGGGTGCTGCTGCATGCCCCGGGTGAAGGACCGGTCGAGCTTGAGGACGCTCACCGGAAGGCGGCGCAGGTTGGCCAGGTTCGAGTAGCCGGTGCCGAAGTCGTCGAGCGCGATGTCGACGCCCATCTCGGCGAGCTGCCGCAGCGGCTTGAGCAGGTCCTCGTCCGCGCCGATGAGCGCCGATTCGGTCACCTCCAGGCAGAGTGCGCCCGGTTCGAGCCCCGACCGCTCCAGGACGTCGACGGTGTCGGCGACCAGGCGCGGGTGGTGGAGCTGGGTCGGGGAGAGGTTGACGTTGATCCGCAGCGGACCGCCGTCGGAGTGCCGGGTCTGCCAGAAGCGGGCCTGGCGCACGGCCTCCTGGAGCACCCAGCGGCCGAGCGGCACGATGAGGCCGGTGTCCTCGGCCAACGGGATGAAGCGGTCGGGGCCGAGTACGCCGTGCTGCGGGTGGCACCACCGGACGAGCGCCTCGGCGCCGTGCACGCTGCCGTCGTCGAGGTGGACGAGCGGCTGGTACTCGATGAAGAACTCGCCGCGTTCCAGGGCGGTCGGCAGAGCCGTGGTGAGGCCGTGCCGGGTGATGGCACGGGCGTCGGCCTCGGCGTCGGCGAGCTCGAAGCGGTTGCCGCCCGCGGACTTGGCCCGGTACATGGTGATGTCGGCGCTCCGGAGCACCTCGGCCGGGGTCCGCTCGCCGGCCGGTCCCTCGACCACGCCGAGGCTGCCGCGGACGGTCAGTTCGCGGCCGTCGATGCGGAGGGGGGTGGAGAGGGCCGCGAGGATGCGGTCGGCGAGTTCGGTGACGTCCCGTTCGCCGGCGGCGCCGGTGGTGAGGGCGACGAACTCGTCCCCGCCGAGCCGGGCCACCATCTCGCCGGCCCCGGTGACACAGCTCTGCAGCCGGTCCGCGACCTCGACGAGCAGCCGGTCGCCGGTGGAGTGACCGAGGCTGTCGTTGATGACCTTGAAGCCGTCGAGGTCCAGATAGCAGAGGCCGAAACGGGCGTTGTCGCCGGGCGCGAGGGCCTTCTCCAGACGCTCGAAGAACAGGGTCCGGTTGGGGAGTCCCGTCAGCGCGTCGTGGGTGGCCTCGTACCGCAGGCGCAGATGGAGCAGGCGCCGCTCGGTGGTGTCCTCCATGAGGGCCAGCTGGTACTGGGGGTTGCCCTCGGCGTCGCGGAGCAGCGAGACGGTGAGGTTGGTCCAGAGAACCGTTCCGTCGCCGCGGTAGTACGGCTTCTCCACGCGGTAGTGCTCGCGGTCGCCGCGGACCAGCTCCTCGTACAGCTTCCAGACGTGCGGACCGTCCTCCGGGTGGACCCACTCGCTGACCTTCCGGCTGCGCAGCGGACCCTCCATCCCGCCGAACATCCGGGTGAGGGTCTCGTTGACCTCCAGGACGTTGCCGTCGAGGTCGGCGATGCCGATCCCTATCGCCGCCCCGTCGAAGACCGCGCGGAAGCGGCTCTCGGTGGCGTGCAGGGCGATCTCGGCGGCGCTGCGGGCGGAGAGCGCGGAGCGGGCGATGGCCTCCTGCTCGGCGCGGGTCCGCTCGCGCAGGGCCTGGGCGTAGCCGGTGGCCATGGCGTGCTGGAGCCGGGCGCAGCGGGCCCGGAGCTCCTCGGCCGGAAGCTCCGACTCCGTGCCGCAGTAGAGCACCAGATACGAGTCGACGACGCCGAGGCTGCGGCCGAGGGAGTCCGGGTCGGTGCAGTGGGCGGCGACGAGCGCCGCGCCGGTGCGCTGGGCCGGGGCCGTGTCGAAGGGCCGGGCGTGCAGCGCGTCGTTCAGGGTGCGGGCGAGCGGCAGCAGATGCACCTCGAACTCGGCGCGGGTCAGCGAGGTGGCGGTCACCGGGAAGATCGCGCGGCTCCAGATGGTGACGAACCGCCTGAGTCTGTCCTCGGGGCCGTCGGCTTCGGCGAGGCCGCCGGACGGCTGAGACGGGACCTTCACGCCTTGCGCCCCACCCCTGCGAAACCGGAGAAGGCGTAGGGATCCTCCTCCTCGACCGGGCTCTCCGGTCGCCAGTCGGGCATCGGGACGAGGCCCGGCTCGACCAGGTCGGTGCCCTCGAAGAAACGGGTGATCTCGGCGCCGGATCGCATCACCAGGGGACTGCGGATGGTGCGGTAGACCCCGACGGTGCCGCCGGCCTGTTCCTCGGAGAGCGGGATGCCCTCGTACGAGGCGTGGGTCAGCACGAGGAGGCTGCCGGGCGCGAGGGCGTCGAGGAGTTCGGTGACGGCCTCGTAGGGCCGGTCCTGGTCCTCCAGGAAGTGCAGGACGGCGACGAGGAGCAGCGCCACCGGCCGCTTCAGGTCGAGGAGTCGGGACACCTCGGGACTGTGCAGGATGTCGGCCGGCTTGCGCAGGTCGGCGGCGACGACCGCGGCCCCCTCGTCGCCCTCCAGGACGGCGCGGCTGTGGGCCACGGCGACCGGGTCGTGGTCGACGTAGACGACGCGCGCGGAGGGGTCGGCGGTGCGGGCGACCTCGTGCACATTGCCGAAGGTGGGTATGCCGGAGCCGATGTCCAGGAACTGGGTGACGTCGTTGTCAACGGCGTGGCGGACGGCGCGTCGCATGAAGGCGCGGTTCGCCTGCATGATCTTGGGCAGGCCAGGCATGAACTCCATGGCCTTGCGCGCCGCTTCCCGGTCCACTTCGAAATTGTGCGAGCCGCCCAGATAGAAGTCGTACATACGGGACACGCTCGGCACCGAGATGTCGATACCAGGCGGAGCCCAGGCGGGACGCTCCATCAATGTCTCCAACAAGTCGCCATGGGGGATGCGGCCATGTGTTCGCGGCCGGTGTTCGAGGTGAGGCTACTGATCGCCCGCCGAGAGAGCGAGTAGAAACGGAAATTCGCGGTCCGTTCTTGGTCACACGCCATTGGCACGTGCTCTCGCAGCGAAGAGTTCACGCCTTCAGGCTGTGCAAATTCACGTGCATATGAGTGTGCGTCGGCTCTTCGGCCGGCCGCGGTTTCACCCTATGGGCGTCCAGGCCCCGCCCGTACCTCGGTCGTTGCCGCCGTCGGGGCCTGGTCGCCGGTGCAGGATGCCCCGTTGACCCCCCTGTCCGACAGGGCGACAACCGGACAGATATCGAGCCGAAGGCCGGAACGCGCCGAGTCGGCCGTCTTCTCCGCCTTCGCGGGTGCCGCGATACCCGGCATTGCGCCGCTTCCGGCGCCGTGCGAGGCGAAACGTCAAACCAGCACCTCCGGAGATCCCCTCCATCCGGCGAATCCCACGCGATTCCGCCCCGGCGCGGCGCGTATGTGATCAAGCTCGACGGCGTGTCTCTGTACGGATCACTCCTCGCGCGGCCGCTGGCGGCCCTCGGACTGGTGTGGCTGCTCGCCACCCCGGTGCCCGCCGCCGCGGACGCCTGCGCCTACGCCTCGACCGGCCCGGGCGGTTCCCACGTCGCGGTGGCGATCGCCGGCGACGGCCACGACGACGGCACCGGCCACGACGGCGGCGACGGCGGCGACGGCGACGGCAGTTCAGGGAAGGGCAAGGGTCACGGGAAGGGCCACGGCAAGGGAAAGGGCGACGGGCACGGCCATCACCACCACCCGAAGCCCTGCCCCACCGAGCCGCCCCCGCCGTGCCCGTCCCCCACACCCGAGCCGACGCCCACGCCTTCGCCCACGCCGACGCCTACGCCCGAACCGCCGTCCCCGTCCCCGACGCCCTCACCGAAGCCGCCTCCGCCCACGCCTCTCCCGCCCCGGCCCGTGCCGAAGCCACCGGCCGCCAGGCCGGCACCGCGCCCGGAGCCGCCGCCGCCCGCGGCTCCGACCACGAGGCCGCCGGCGCCCGCTCCCGCGCCGCCTCCGCCGCCTCCGCCGAGCCCGAGCCCGACGCCTCCGCCCACCGTGCGCCCCAGGCCCCCCGCGCCAGGCCCCGTGGCGCTGCCCCACTACCGCCGTGCCACGCACACCGAGCGGAAGAGCGGCACCTCGATCGTCACCGCGACCCTCATGATCACGGCGCCCGCCGTGCTCGCGACGGCGATCCTGCGCCCCCGGTCCAAGTGACCCGCCGCCCCGTCGGCTCCGTCGACCCCTTCGTCCCGCCGGCTCCCGCTGACTCCCGCTGACTCCCGCAAGAGGAATCCATGTCTGAATGGCTTGTTCTCACCCTTGCGATGGCCGCCGCGTGCGCCGTCGTCCTCACCATCGTCGTCATCAACAACCGCCGGATCCCCGAGGACGACGATCCGAGCGAGACCCCGGACGTCATCGAGTACATGACGATGATGATCGGCGTGATCTACGCGATCGTCCTCGGCCTGGCCATCGCGGGCGTCTGGGAGGCCCGCGGGGCCGCCCAGGAGACCGTGCGGCAGGAGGCACAGGCGATGCACGAGATCTCGGCCCGCGCCGAGGTGTACCCGCAGCAGGTCCGCGACCGCATCCGCGCGGACGTCGACGCGTACGTCACGTTCGTGGTCGACGACGAGTGGACGCACATGGCCGAGGAGGGCGAGCTGAGCGAGGAGGGCACCGCGCTCCTGGAGCGGGTGCGGCGCAGCGTCACCGACTACCGGCCGGCCAACGACTTCGAGGGGCAGGCCTACCAGCCGTTGGTGGACCAGGTGGCGGCCGCCGACGACGCCCGGGGGGCCCGGGGGCAGAACGCGGGGGCGACGATGCCGGGCGTGGTGTGGTTCGGCCTGATCATCGGCGCCCTGGTCACGGTCGGCCTGATCTTCACCCTGCAGATCCGCAGAACCGGGCGGGAGCTGCTGCTCGCCGGGCTCTTCAGTGTGCTGATCGCGTTCCTGCTGTTCCTCATCTGGGATTTCGACGCCCCGTTCGGCCGGGGCATCTCCGCCACCGCCGCGCCGTTCATCGACCTGTTCCCGCAGCTCACACCGTGAGGCGACACGGCCGTGTGGGCCGGTCGAGGGACATCCGTGCCCCATTCGCACGTCTGGGATCGCGGCTGTGATAGTGCGCTCCTAGCGTGTCCGGCATCGAGGTGTACGCACGGTCTTTCGCGGAAACCCCCTTCTGCGGCTGCCCCTCGGGACCCGGAGGATTCACCATGCGCGCGATACGTGCCGCGTCCACTGCCCTGCTGGGGGCGGCCGCCCTCGCCCTGGCCGCCCCCGCCGCCGTCGCGGCTGACGGCGCTCCCGCACCGAACCCGCGGGCAGCACGGGCCAAGGCACCGGGCGATTTCGTCGTGTCGCCCTCGCTCGTCGCCCCGGGCGGCCGGGTGACGCTCAGCGCCCCCGGCTGCGCCAGCACGGCGACGGCCTCGGCCGGCATCTTCGACACCGTCACCATCGCACCGGGCTCGGCGGCCCTCGCCACCGTGGACCTGGACGCACGGCGCGGCGCCGTCTACACGGTGTCGTTCAACTGCACCGGCGGAATCCAGGACACCGTGACCCTGACGATCAGCGGCACGCCCACCGCCGCCCCGACGATCAGCTCCACCATCCTCACTCCCCCGCGGGGTGTGCAGGGCGGTCTCGGCGGTTCGATGGGCGGCGTCGAGCCGCTCGAACTGGCCGCCGGCGGTGCGCTCGTGCTCGCCGCGGCAGTCGGCGGCGTGTACGTGGTGCGTCGCCGCTCCGGCGCGGCCCGTCGTCACTGAGCGGCCGTCGTGGCCGGTTCGGTGCCGGGCGTCCGCGGACGCCCGTCGCCCCCGGGTCCCGGCAGGGACTCGGGGGCGACGGGCGGAGCGGGGCCGACCGGGAGGTTCGACCGGTCAGACGCCCGCACCGGTCATACGGCGGCGACGGACGATGAAGAGACCGCCGCCGAGCGCGGCCGCGGCGACCAGGCTGCCGCCGACGGCCATCTCGGTGGAGCTGGGAGCCAGCGAACCGCCGAGACCGCCCTGGGCGCCGCGGCCCGGGAGGACCCGGAACGGCTCCGTGACCACGGAGGAGCCGCCGTTGCACCTGACGGCCAGGTTGTAGTTGCCGGGAGTGGCGTTGTTGTAGACGCGGGCGACGGCGGTGGAGACGCCGTTGCCGCCCGAGAGGGTGGTGTCCGGGAAGGCGTTGGACGTGACCGTGCCGCCGCGGTTGCAACCCCTGGCGGTGATCGTGAGCGTCGACCCGGGGTGGACCTCGAAGGGGCTGACGGTGACGTTGCTCGGGGTGTTGTTCGAGCCACCGCTGAGCACGTTGCCCGGACCGTAGGTGGCGGCGGCGAGGGGGGCCGCAAGGCCGACCGCCGCGATCGCGGTGGCGGTCACCGCCAGAGTGCGTGCAGCACGCATGGTTGAACCTCCAGTGGAAGACGCCCCAAAGCGGTGCTCCGGGAGTTTCGACGAGTACGCCTTCCATGACGAACCATCACAAGTCGGGGCGGGCTGTGCACTTCGGCACTGGTCCACACGGTGCGGCGACACGCCCGGGATCAGGGTCTCGCAGGGGCTAGAACCGCAGGTCAGAGCCGAGTGGGCTGCTTATCTGACGATTACTCGGATGGGTCAGCCCCGTGTCACCCACCTGTCGGCGCCCCGCCGCCCGGGGTGCGCTCCCCACCGCATGCGCTCCCGGGAGCCCGACCGCACGCGCCGCACGCGCCGCACGCGCTCCGGAGGGCGACGGCCCTCGCTCCCGGTAGGCCCCCACCCCGCACGCCGCCCGTGTCCGCACCGGGCTCCGGCACCCGTCCGGCGGCGGCCCCCACCCGTTCGCACCGCTCGGCGCGACGGTCCGTCAGGTCCCGCTTACCGTTCTGACGACGCCACGAAGGGAGAACCATGCCCCCGAAGGACTTCCGCGTCTTCGAACGCAGGAGACGCCGACCCTGGGGCGTCCTGGCCCTCGCCATGCTGTCCGGGATCGCGATGATGCGCAACGGAGCGGACGTCGCGCTCGGGCCTCCGCAGCCCGCCGCGGCGGCCCGTCCGGCGGCGCGCCCCGTCGCCCCGCCGGACGGGGCGACCGAGGGTCTGGAGCCGTTGCCCTTCGCCCCGGCCTCCCGGATCAAGATCCCGGCGATCCAGGTCGCGGCCCCGGTCATGGACGTGGGCCTGGACCCGGACGGCTGGGTGGCGGCCCCGCCGCCCCAGGACGCCAACCTGGCCGGCTGGTACCAGAACGGCATCTCCCCCGGCCAGCGCGGCACCGCGGTCGTCGTCGGCCATGTGGACAACGCACAGGGCCCCGCGGTCTTCTACGGCCTGGGCTCCCTGGAGAAGGGCCAGCACATCGAGGTCGAGCGCTACGACGGCCGGGTCGCGGTCTTCGAGATCTACGGGCTCGAGGTGTACTCGAAGGACAACTTCCCCGGCGTGCAGGTGTACGCCGACACCGGTGAGCCCGAGCTGCGGGTCATCACCTGCGGCGGCGGCTACACGCGCGCGCGTGGCTACGACGGGAACGTCGTCGTGTACGCGCGCATGGTCGCCACCCGCTAGGCGGCGGGCGGCGCATTGCGGGCGGCAGGACCGCGGAAGGGCCCCGGCGCCAGGAGGTGCCGGGGCCCTTCCGCGCACCCGGGCGGTCAGCGCCGGGGCACGGTGATGTGGTAGCCGGCGTCGAGGAGTTCGGGCAGATAGCGGCGGAGGGCGGCGACGCTCTGGCCCCGGTCGCCGCCGGCGTCGTGGGAGAGGACGACCGCGCCCGGGGCGGCGCCGTCGAGGACCCTGCGGACGATGGTGCCGGTGCCGGGTTCCTTCCAGTCGAGCGTGTCCACGGTCCAGGCGAGCGGCTCCATGCCGAGTTCGGCCCCGATCTCGAACGAGTGCCGGTTCCAGGCCCCGTAGGGCGCGCGGTACCAGAGCGGGGCCGCGCCGAGGGTCCGTTCGACGACCTCGCTGGTGGAGCCGAGTTCGTCGCGGATCCGGGAGGGCCGCAGCTTGGTGATGAGCGGATGGGACCAGGAGTGGTTCCCGACCACATGCCCGTCGTCGGCCATCTCCCGCAGGAGGTCCGGGTTCTCGACGGCCATCTCGCCGCAGACGAAGAACATGGCCCGGCAGTCGTGGCGGCGCAGGGTCTCCAGGATGGCCGGGGTGTAGCGGGGGTCCGGGCCGTCGTCGAAGCTCAGCACCATCGACCGGCCGACTCCGGACATGCTGAGGAAGGGCCGCTGCCGCACCGGCGGCACGGCACGCCGGAAAGCCGGGGGCGCGTACGCGGTCATCGGCTGGAGCCGGTAGGAACTCGGCCGCGGCCGGGCGGCCTGCGCCTGGGGGCCCGCCGCTCCGGCGGTGCCGCCGTGGGGCGGGCCCGGGGGTGCGGCGTCGGCGCCATGCCCGGGCCCGGCGAGCCGGTCCGTCGCGAGGACTCCGACGGTGGCCGTGGCCCCGAGAGCGGCGGCGAGTCGCAGCACCGCCCGACGCCCACTGGTCATCTGATCCTTTTTCATGACTAATGGTTCATACGGATGAGGGCCCGCGTGGCTCATCGACACCGACCACCTGTCCGAATGCACCCGATGAGCGGATAGCCTCGAAGCGTGAGCGAACAGCAGCCCGGCCGGTTCGAGCGCGGTACCGACGGCCCGAAAGTGATCATGGCGGGGGTCGACGGTTCCGCGTCGTCGCTGCGCGCGACGGCGTACGCGGCCGGACTCGCCCGGCGGCAGAACGCGCTGCTCGCGCTCGTGTACGTCCAGCCGTTGCTCCCGGCGGGGGCCGCCATGGGCGCGCCGACCGTCGGGACCACCGAGGAGATCGCCGAGGAACTGGTCGCGGAGATCCGCGCGTCGGCCGAGCGGGTGAAGGACCTCTGGCGGATGCGCTGGGAGTTCCACACCTTCCGGGGCGATGCCTACGCGGGCCTGGTGCAGGCCGCGGAGGAACTGACGGCGGACGCCGTGGTGGTGGGCGCCTCCGAGTCGGCCGGCCACCGGTTCATGGGTTCGGTGGCCGTCCGGCTCGTGAAGGCGGGCCGCTGGCCGGTCACCGTCGTACCGTGACCGGCCCCCTCGGCGGGTCGCGGGCTACTTGCCCATCACCAGGCCGTCCCGGTCGGCGCCCCGGCTGAGGACCACCTGCCGGATGGCCTCGCGGATGTCGCCGTGGCGCGGACCGGAGCCGTCGGCCGCGCCGAGGTTGACCACCCTGCCCCGGGCGGTGTCGAACCACTGGGGGACGAACTCGGCCTTGGTGACCTCCCAGCGTCCGCCGGGCGTCCGGGGCGGGCCGAAGGTGAAGCGGCCGATGCCGCCCTCGTTGCCGCGGGGGTCGAAGGCTCCCTCGTGGTTGATCATGTCCCCGGCGATCTGGTCGCCCATCCCGTAGACGATCCAGGTGCCGTTGACCTTCTCGTAGGCCTGCGGGACATGGGCGTGGGTGCCGATGATCAGATCGATGTCGGGGCGGCCGCCGGTCTTCGACGCGGTGAGCGCACGGCCGAGGGAGAGCTGCCGCGCGTCGGGTGCGGTCTGCCACTCGCTGCCCCAGTGGACGCTGACCACGACCACGTCGGCGCCGGCCGCGCGGGCGGCGCGGGCGTCGGCGAGGACCTTCCGCTCGTCGAGCAGCCGCACCGCCCAGGGCTGCCCCTCGGGCAGCGGATAGCCGTTGGTGCCGTACGTGTAGGCGAGCTGGGCCACCGTGGCGCCCCCCGCCGTGAGCAGGGTGGGCGTCGACGCCTCTTCGGCGGTACGGGCCGATCCGGCGTGGCGGACACCGGCCTTGTCCAGGGCGTCGAGGGTGCGGGCGAGGCCCGCGGCGCCGTCGTCGAGGGTGTGGTTGGAGGCGGTGGAGCAGGAGTCGTATCCGGTGGCCTTCAGGGCGGCGGCGACCTCGGGCGGGGACTTGAAGGCGGGGTATCCGGTGTAGGGCCCGCCGTCCCTTCCGTACACGGTCTCCATGTGGCAGATGGCCACGTCCGCCGCGGAGACGACGGACTTCACCCCGGACAGCATGGGGGCGAAGTCGTAGCCGTCGCCTCCGGCGTCCTGCGCGGCGCGGCGGATGATCGAGTCGTGCGGGAGGACGTCGCCGGAGGCGACGAGGGTGAATCCGGCGGGCGCGGAGGCCCCGCCGGGTGCGGCGGACGGGGCGGCGGGGTGTGCGGACCCCGGTGGTCCGGTGGTGGCCTCGGGGGTGGGGGAACCTCCGGCCGGTCCACTCGCCTCGCTCCCGCCGGTGCAGCCGGTCGCCGCGGCGAGCAGGACGGCGGCGAGCGCCATCACGCCCGCGGGTCTGGTGCGTGAGGTCATGTACGGCACTCCGCCCGATTCATGTGATGAACATTTGTTCACACGAATTCATCTCGCGGGAAAGCCGCAGTCAAGGGTCAAGGCCGCGGAAAGTCATGAACCCCGCTGAAACGGACGCAACGACTCCGGCTGATCGCCGTACGACCGCTCGCCGTACCATTCGCCGCTCGGTGCGACCGTTCGTCGCAGACCGATGTCCGTTCCCTGTCCCTCGCCGCCCGGATGCGTTCGTATACGCCCCGGACGACGACGCGGGAGAGGCGGGGAGCATGACCACGGCGACCACCGACGAACGGACCCTCGAGAAGCTCCAGCGGGACCACGGTCCCGCGCTCCTCTCCTTCCTGCTCGGGCTCACCTACGGGGACCGGCAGCGGGCCGAGGACCTGGCCCAGGAGACCCTGGTACGGGCCTGGCAGCACCCCGAGGCCTTCGACGGCCCCTACACGTCGATGCGCCCCTGGCTCTTCACCGTGGCCCGCCGTCTCGCCATCGACGCCCGGCGCTCGCGGCTCGCCCGGCCCGCGGAGATCGGCGACGGCGTCCTCGCGGTGACGCCCGACCCCGCCGACCCCACCGCCTCGGCCGAGGCCGCGCTCGACGTACGGGCGGCCGTCCGCGAGCTGAGCCCCGAGCACCGCGCCGTGCTCGTCCGGCTCTACTTCCACGGTCTGACCGTCAACGAGGCCGCCGTCGAACTCGGCATCCCCGCCGGGACCGTCAAGTCCCGCTCGCACTACGCGCTGCGCCAGCTCGGCCGGTCGCTGCCCGGCTACCGGCCGCCCCGCACGGCCGTTGCCCGGCCACGCGTCACGGCCCCACAATGACGCCGTGACGCTGACACTCGCCGCCGCCGAAAAGATCCTCGCCGACAACTTCGCCCCCTGGGTCCTCGATCTGGGACTCTCCGTCGCCTCCGTCGACGGCCACGAGGCCGTGCTCCGGCTCCCGTGGTCGGACCGGCTCGCCCGGGAGGGCGGCGGCCTCTCCGGCCAGGCCCTGATGGCCGCCGCCGACACCGCGACGGTGATCGCGGTCGCCGCGGCGCGGGGCGGCTTCGTACCGATGACCACCGTCCAGCAGTCCATCAGCTTCCAGCGGGCGGTCGTCGGCTCCGACGTCCTGGTGCGGGCCCGGCTCACCAAGGCGGGAAAGCGGATGGCCTTCGCCGACATCACCATGACGGCCGAGGGCTCGGAGGAGACCGCGGCCCACGCGACCGCGGTGTACGCGCTGCTCGGCTGAGCCCCGCGCCGCCCGGCCGCCTGCCCGCCCGACCGCCTGCCGCCCGACCGCCTGCCGGGAGACCCCTCTCCCTGTCGGCCGGTTCCCCCGGAAACACCTCCCCCGCCCCGTACGCCTCCCCTGGTATCAGGAATCCCACCGGCACCTATCCGGCCGGGAAACGTATCCGAAACCACACGGGCGAGTTGAGCAAAGCGGGACCCGCGGGCGCCCTTCTCGGAGGAAGCTCTCCCCCGGGTCCCCACATGTCCGGGTCCCCGATGTCCGGGAGAAGGTGGGAGCGTTGCGCCCCGAGAGCACGAACGGCGCCGGCGGCACGAGTGGCGGCGGCCTCGCCGTCCCGATGGCCTGGCTGTGCGCCGAGTACCTGGCCGACGAGGTGCTGCGGGCCGCCGCGCTCGTGGCACCCGGCTCACTGGAGTACCGGGCCGGCCTCCAGGCCCTCACCCTCACCGTCCACCTCTCCGAGGAACCGGACGGACCGGCCGCCGGGCGGTCCGCCGGCCGGATCGACGAGTGGCTGCGGCACACGGCCTACGACCGGCCCTGGCCGCCCTGGATCGAGGAGCGGCTGGCCGCCCGGCGCGCGGCCGGCGGCGACAGCCCGGACCTGGCGCTCGCCGAGACGGCCTGGCGGCGTCTGCGGGACACCTGGGTCCGCGCCGCCGACCTCGACGGCCGGACCGAGGACGGCACCGGATCGCCGGTCGACGAGGACGAGCAGATCTGGCTGCCCGCCTGGAAGCTGGGACTGCCGCTCGCCCATCTGTCGCTGCATCTGCGCTGAACGGCCCACGGGCGGTCACGGCGGCGAACGATGCACTCCCTGGCGGTACTTGGGGACGCGTACCGTCACCTTCATCCCCGCGCCGACCCCGGTCTCGATGACGAGCCCGTACTCCGTCCCGTACACCTGGCGCAGCCGCTCGTCCACGTTGGACAGGCCGATGCCGGAGCCGGCGGGGTGCTCTCCCCGCAGGACCGCGCGCAGCAGCTCGGGGTCCATGCCGATGCCGTCGTCCTCGACCGTCACCACGGCCTCGGCGCCCGCGTCGCGGGCCGCTATGGTGACCCGGCAGCCGCGCTCCCGGTCCTCCAGCCCGTGCTTCACGGCGTTCTCCACGAGGGGCTGCAGGCAGAGGAAGGGCAGCGTCACCGGCAGCACCTCGGGTGCGATCTGCAGCCGTACCTTCAGCCGGTCCCCGAAGCGGGCCCCGGCGAGCGCCAAGTACTGCTCGATGGCACGCAGTTCGTCGGCGAGCTGGGCGAACTCCCCGTGCCTGCGAAAGGAGTACCGGGTGAAGTCGGCGAATTCCAGAAGGAGTTCCCGGGCCCGCTCGGGGTCGGTGCGGACGAACGAGGCTATGGCGGCGAGGGAGTTGAAGATGAAGTGCGGGGAGATCTGGGCGCGCAGCGCGCGGATCTCGGCCTCCACGATCCGGGTCCGGGAGCGGTCGAGTTCGGCCAGCTCCAGCTGGACGGAGGACCACCGGGCCACCTCGGTCGCGGCCCGCACCAGGACGGCCGACTCCCGCGAACCGTAGGCGACGAGCGCGCCCAGCACCCCGTCCTCGCCGGTGAGCGGGGCGATCACCGCCCAGCGCAGCGGGCATGCCGGGTCGGCGCAGCCGGTGGGCGCGGACCGGCTGCGGCCGGTCTCCAGGGTCTCGGCGGCCTGCTCCGGGACGTGCGCGCGGTGATGGTCCTCTCCCGGTCCGTCCCAGGCGAGGACCGCGCCCCGGTCGGTGAGGCAGAGGGCCTCCGTGCCGAGCAGCGAGCGGAGGGTGCCGGCCGCCTTGCGGGCGGTCTCCTCGGTGAGTCCGGCGCGCAGCGGCGGCGCGGCGAGCGAGGCGGTGTGGAGGGTGTGGAAGGTGGCCCGTTCGACGGGCGTCCCGAGATCGGGGTCGGCGGCACGGCCACCGCGCCGGGCGGCGAACCGCCCCAGGACGAAGCCCGCGGCGAGCAGTACGGCCCCGGCGGCTGCCGCGGCGGCGAGGGCGATGCCGCTCATCGGCGTACCTCCGGGGCGGGAGCGGGGAGGGCACCGGTGTTCCTCCCGACGGAAGTGCTCTCCCCCGGCGGGCCGGTGACCTCCCCCGGCAGGCCGGTGACTTCCTCCGGCAGATGGAGGCGTGCGAGGAGCGCCCGGGTGCCGGGCGGGACCCGGCCGGGCGTGGCCAGCGAGCCGAGGACCATGGTGAGGAAACCGAGCGGGACCGACCAGACGGCCGGCCAGGCCATCAGGGTGTGCGGCCAGCCCTCGGGGGCGAGCCCGGCCCGGGTCGCCATCACGGCGACGAGGGCGGAACCCCCGCCGAGCAGCAGCCCGGCCATGGCGCCCGGCGGGGTGAGCCGCCGCCACCAGATGCCGAGGACGAGCAACGGACAGAAGGAGGAGGCGGAGACGGCGAAGGCGAGACCGACCGCGTCGGCGACCGGCACCTTCGAGGCGACCACCCCGACGGCGAGCGGGACGGCGGTGGCGAGCAGGGTCGCGAGACGGAAGTGCCGTACGCCCCGGGACGGCAGCACGTCCTGGGTGAGGACCCCGGCGACGGACATGGTGAGTCCGGAGGCCGTGGAGAGGAAGGCGGCGAAGGCCCCGCCCGCGAGGAGTGCCCCGAGGAGGTCCCCGAGGAGTCCGCCGAGGATCCGGTCGGGCAGGACGAGGACGGCGGCGTCGGCGGAGCCGGTGAGGGCGAGTTCGGGGGCGTAGATCCGGCCGAGGGCCCCGTAGAGCGGCGGCAACAGGTAGAAGGCGCCGACGAGTCCGAGCACCACGAGCGTGGTGCGGCGGGCGGCGCGGCCGTGCGGACTGGTGTAGAAGCGGACGGCGACATGCGGCAGTCCCATGGTGCCGAGGAAGGTCGCCAGGATCAGCCCGTACGTGGCGTACAGCTGGTGCCCGTCGCGGCCGCCCGCCAGCGGCTGGGACCAGCCGAGCGGGTCGGTGCCGCTGGCGACCCGCTCGGGAAGCTCGGCACCCGGGGCGAAGGCGAGCGTGGTGCCGCCGAGGACGTGATGGATGCCCGGGGCGAGAGTCACGGTCCGCCGCTCGTACGGGACGGCGTCGACGCTGCCGGTGACGGTGACGGTGAGCGGCTCGTCGAGACCGATCCGGACGGTGTCGGCGACCGTGACGACGGTGTGACCGCGCAGGACGGCCGGGGCGTCGAAGCGGGCCCGGGGCGCCCCGTCCCCGTACCAGGCGGCGAGCATGAAGAGGACGGGGACGAGCAGGGCGGTGAGCTTCAGCCAGTACTGGAAGGCCTGGACGAAGGTGATGCTGCGCATCCCGCCCGCGGCGACGGTTCCCGTGACGACGAGGGCGACGAGCAGTCCGCCCACCCAGTCGGGGGCGCCGGTGAGGATCTCCAGGGTGAGCCCGGCGCCCTGGAGCTGCGGCAGCAGGTAGAGCCAGCCGATGCCGACGACGAACAGGCTGGCGAGCCGGCGCGCCTGCGGGGATTCGAGCCGGGCCTCGGCGAAGTCGGAGAGGGTGTACGCCCCGGAGCGGCGCAGCGGGGCGGCGACGAGGACCAGCAGGACGAGGTATCCGGCGGTGTAGCCGACCGGGTACCAGAGCATGGCGGGGCCCTGGACGAGGACGAGTCCGGCGATGCCGAGGAAGGAGGCGGCGGAGAGGTATTCGCCGCTGATCGCGGCGGCGTTGAGGCCCGGCCCGACCGTGCGCGAGGCGACGTAGAAGTCGGAGGTCGTCCGGGAGATCCGCAGCCCGAGGGCGCCTATGAGGACCGTGGCGAGGACGACGGCGGTCACGGCGGCGACGGCATGGGTCTGGTTCACGCGGGGCGGCTCAGCGTTCGACCAGGCCGGTGAAGTCGCGCTCGTTGCGTTCGGCGCGGCGCACGTACCAGTGGGCGATGCCCCAGACGACGGGGTACACCCCGACGCCGAGGACGACCCAGACGTAGATCTCGGGGGCGGGCAGGGCGAGGAGCAGCGGCAGGGAGCCGACGAGCAGGGCGAGGGCACCGAGCGCGGTGAGGGCGGCGCGCAGCTGGCTGCGCATCAGGGAGCGCACGTAGGTGTGGCCGAGCGTCGTCTGCTCGTCGATCTCGGAGCGGGCCGGCGGGTGGACGGGCTGCCGTCGGGCGGGGCCCGGCACGCCGTCGGCGCCGTGGGCGGAGGCGTAGGTGACGGTCTCGCGGCGGGGTCTGCGCTGCGGGTCCCCCCGGCCGGAGGCCTGGGGAGGGTGCTGCTCGGACATCGGCGTCCGCCTCCGTCGGAAGTGGCGGCCATCGGGCCCGGGACGCGTGGAGTCTACGCAGGTGGGAGCACCCGCGGTAGGGGCGGACGGAAGAGCTGCGGTCAGCCCCCGGCGCGCCGCATCAGCAGGTCCCGCAGCGGGCGGGCGTGCCGGCGGCTGACCGCCAGGTCCGTGTCCCCGACCCGCACCGAGGTGGCGCCGCCGTCGAGCCGCAGCTCGTCGATCCGGGCCAGGGCCACGAGATGGCTGCGGTGGATCCGGACGAAGCCCCGCGCGGCCCACCGCTCCTCCAGGGTGGACAGCGGGATGCGGACGAGATGGCTGCCGTGGTCGGTGTGCAGGCGGGCGTAGTCGCCGTGGGCCTCCACGTACGCGATGTCGTCGACGGAGACGAACCGGGTGACCCCGCCGAGCTCGACGGGGATCTGCTCGGGGACGGTGGGTACGGCGGACGCGGCAGGAGCGGGAGCGGCGGCCGCGTGCACCAGGTCGTGGACACGGCGGACGGCCTCGGCGAGCCGCTCGCGGCGGACGGGCTTCAGGACGTAGTCGACCGCCTTCAGGTCGAAGGCCTGGAGCGCGAAGCCCTCGTGGGCGGTGACGAAGACGACGAGCGGCGGCCTGGCGAATCCGGCGAGGAGCCGGGCCACGTCGAGACCGGTGAGGCCGGGCATGTGGATGTCGAGGAAGACGACGTCGATCGCGTCGCCGCCGTCCGGCCCGGCCTCCAGCGCGCGCCCGATCCTGCGGAGCGCGGCGGTGGCGTCGCCCGCGCCCTCGGCGCTGCGGACGCGGGGGTCGGCGCGCAGCAGGTAGAGCAGCTCCCCGAGGGCGGGTTCCTCGTCGTCGACGGCCAGTACGCGCAGCATGCGGCGGAGTGTAACGGGCGTCCTCGACGCCTCCCCGGCCCGGAGAGCTACTTGAGGAGCTTCGAGAGGCGGCGGTCGGCGAGCGGCTTGCCGCCGGTCTGGCAGGTGGGGCAGTACTGGAGGGAGGAGTCGCTGAAGGAGACCTCGCGGATGGTGTCCCCGCACACCGGGCAGGGCTCGCCGGTGCGGCCGTGGACCCGGAGGCCGCTCTTCTTCTCGGCCTTGAGCCGGCCCGCGGCGAGACCGTGGGAGCGTTCGACGGCCTCGTGGAGGGTGGTCCGCATCGCCGTGTAGAGGGCGTCGGTCTCCTCCGGGGTGAGGTTCTGGGTGGGCTTGAAGGGGGACATCCTCGCGGCGTGCAGGATCTCGTCGCTGTACGCGTTGCCGATGCCCGCGATGAGGCTCTGGTCGCGCAGGGCGCCCTTGATCTGGCGTCGTTCGCCGGCGAGCAGCGCCGCGAACTCCTCGGGGCCGAAGTCCTCGGCTAGCGGGTCGGGGCCGAGCCGCGCGACGCCCGGGACCTCCCGGGGGTCGTGGACGAGGTGGACGGCGAGGCGTTTGGTGGTGCCCGCCTCGGTGAGGTCGAAGCCGTCGCCGCCGGTGAGCGCGGTCCGCAGGGCCAGCGGGCCCCTGCCGGGCTTGGGCGGGCCCGAGGGCAGCGGGTCCTGCCAGCGGAGCCAGCCCGCGCGCGCCAGATGGAAGAGCAGGTGGAGCTCGCCCGCGGCGCCGGTGGTGGTGAGGTCCAGGAACTTCCCGTGGCGCCCGACCGCGGTGACCTCGGCGCCCTCGACGGCGCTCAGCGGCGGGTCGTACGTCTTGAGGACGCTGATCGCCACGGGCAGTACGCGGGCGATCTCCTTGCCCACCAGGTGCGTGTCGAGGAACGCGCGGAGCGCTTCCACCTCGGGGAGTTCGGGCATGGTTCCACCCTGCCGCACGGCCGACGGGGTCGCGCGCCAGGCGTCGCGAGCGGCGCCGGAGCGGCGATTAGGGTGGGCGGCGTGCGCGTACTGCTCGTCGAGGACGACGAAGACCTCCGGTTCGGGGTGGCCGCCGCTCTGCGGGCCGCCGGGCTCGCCGTCGACGAGGCCGCCGACCTGCCCCGGGCCGACGAGGCCCTGTTCGTCACCGCGTACGACTGCGCGGTCTTCGACCGGATGCTGCCCTCCGGCGACGCCGCCGCCTTCGTCGAAGCACTGCGGCGGGGCGGACGCGACGTGCCCGTGCTGTTCCTGACCGCGCGCGACACGGTGGCGGACCGGGTCGAGGGCTTCGCGAGCGGCGGCGACGACTACCTGGTCAAGCCCTTCGCCGTGCCCGAACTGGTGGCCCGGGTGCGCAGTCTGTGCCGTCGCTCCGCGGTCGTCCGCCCGCCGGTGCACCACGTCGGCGATCTGGAGATCGACACCGCCCGCCGGCTCGTCCGCCGGGCCGGGGTGCTCCTCACCCTCACCACCAGGGAGTTCGCGGTCCTTGAGGTCCTCGCCGCCCGCGCCGACCAGGCGGTCCCGCGCGCCGAGCTGATCGAGAGCTGCTGGGACGAGATGGCCGAGCCGCAGTCCAACGTCCTGGAGGTGCTCGTCTCCCAGCTCCGCCGCAAGCTCGGAGACCCGCCCCTGATCCACACCGTGCGCGGCATCGGCTACCGGCTCGCGCCCGACGGCACCCGGTGAGGTTCCGGCCGCTTCCCGCCTCGGCCCCGGGGGCGCCGACGGCGCGGGTGCTGAGGCTGCGGCGCCGCATCAGTCTGCTGTTCGCGCTGACCAGCGCCGTGGGGCTGATCGCGATGGCCGTGTTCGCCGTGCGCGGCGACAGCGCGCGCTGGCGGGAGCAGCTCGACCATTCGATGGACGTGGACACCAGCTGGGCCCTCGGCCTCCTGGAGACCGACGAGAACGGGCGGCTGGCCACGGACGTCATGGCGGACACCGTGAACACCGGCTGCCCGCCGCTGACCGTGCTCCTCGTCGCCGGCGACGGCCGGCGGGACGCCCCGGGCACCGGCGGAGGTGACGACCCGGATGTCCCGGACCCCGCGGGTGACCTGACCGTCCAGCACACACCGGCCGCGCCGTGCCTGACGGTGAGCTCCGGCGTGGTCATGGAGGCCGGTCGTGCGGCGGCGCGGTCCGGGGAGCCCCGGGCCTTCGACCGGAGCACGACCGGCGGCGGGCCGGTACGGGTGTTCGCGCTGCCCTTCTACCCGCCGGAGGCGGTGGACGGCGACGAGCCGCAGGGCGTCCTGGTCACCCTGGCCGACGTGACGGCCCAGCAGGACGACCACCGCCGGCTCGTGTGGCGGGTGACCGGCGGCTGCGCGCTGCTCGTCCTGCTGTCGGCGGCCGTCGGGCACATCCTGTCCGGACGGGCGGTCCGGCCCGCGCTCACCGCGCTCGGCCGCCAGGAGGCGTTTCTCGCGGACGCGGCGCACGATCTGCGGACCCCGGCCGCCTCGCTCCGGACGCTCGCGGAGACGGCGCTGCGGGGCGAGACGGACAGCACGGACGTGCACCGGCGCACGCTGCGCCTGGCGGAGGGCATGGGGCGGCTGGTCGACGGGCTGCTCACCCGGGCCCGGCTGATGTCCGGTACGGCCACGGTGGCGCGTCAGCCGCTGCGTCTGGACCAGCTGGTGGAGGCGGTCGTCGACGAGGCGCCCACGGAGGGCCATCGGGTCCGGGTCGACGCCGAGGACACGGTCGTGGTCGCGGACCCCGACCTGGTACGCCGGGCCGTCGGCAACCTGCTGGGCAACGCCCTCACCCACGGCCACGCGCCGGGCGTCCCGGCGGACGTGCGGATCACGGTGACCCGGGACGGCACGCTGACGGTCGAGGACGCGGGTCCCGGCCTGCCGCCGGAGGTCGCGGCCGACCTGTTCGAACGCTTCCGCAGCGGATCGGGGTCGACCGGTCTCGGTCTGTCGATCGCCTCCTGGGTGGCACACGCCCTCGGGGGGACGCTCACGGCGGGCCGGGGGGACGCCGAAGGCGCCAGGTTCGTACTGAAGCTGCCGACACCGGACTGAACCGGACCGGCGGGCCGAACCGAGCGCCGACCCCGTGGCGGACGGAACCGGGACGACGGACCGCACCGGGCCGGGCCACCGAGCCGGGCCGAGACGCCGAGCCGGGCCGGGCCGGGCCGGGCCACCGAGCCGAGCCGAGCCGAGCCGCCGGGCCGGGCCGGGCCGCCTCAGGAAATCCTCAGCATGCGCGCGTGATCCTTCCCTGGACCGTCCATCCCCGGGAGTACCTCGTGATCACCGCCCCCACCCGCCGCCGTCGGGCCCTCGCTCTCGCTCTCGCCGTGCTCGGCGCCACCTCACTCGTCGCCTGCACCGCCGGCTCCGGCCCGGAAGAGGGGCGGCCGGGGTCCTCGGCCGGGCCCGCCGACCCCGCCGCCCGTCCCGACCTCCGGCGCTTCTACGGCCAGAAGCTCGTCTGGAAACCCTGCGGCGACCACAGGTGCGCCTCGCTCACCGTGCCGATGGACTACTCCCGCCCCGGCAACGGCAAGACCTTCGTCCTGCCGGTCGCGAAGGCCGTCACCGCGACCCGGGGGAAGCGCGTCGGCTCGCTCGTCCTCAACCCCGGAGGGCCCGGTGAGCGCGGGGTCCGGCTCATCCAGGACGGCGTCGCCGACGACATCGGCCGGGGTGTGCGCGAGCGGTTCGACATCGTGTCCTTCGACCCGCGCGGCGTCGGGGAGAGCAGGCCGGCCCTGACCTGTGTCCCTCCGGGCCCCTCCGAGCCCGCCTCCGACGACCCGGGCGGGACGCCGGCCGCCGCTCCCCTCCACCCCCGCACCGAGGCCGAGCGTGCCGACGCCCTCGCGGCGGCGCGGGCCATGGCCGCCGACTGCCGGAAGGCCAGCGGTCCGCTGCTCCCGCACGTGGGGACGGACGACGCCGCCCGCGACCTCGACGTGCTGCGGGCGGCACTCGGCGAGCGCCGGCTGACGTACGTCGGCTGGTCGTACGGCACGAGCCTGGGCACCTCGTACGCCGAGCGGTTCCCCCGCCGCGTACGGGCGATGGTCCTGGACGGGGCGGTCGATCCGTCGCTCGACTGGCGGCAGCGCGTGCTCGGCCAGTCCACCGGGTTCAGGAAGGCGGTGGAGGAGTACGCCGCGTCCTGTGCCGAGACCGTCGGCGACGCCTGTCCCGGCGCGACGCCCGAGGAGATACGCGCGCTGATCGACCGCCTCGTCGAGCGGACGCAGCGCGAGCCGCTGCCGGTCGAGGGCTCCGCGTCCGGTCTCGACGCCGCCACCCTGGTCTCCGCGCTCGGCCTGTCGATGTACACGCCGGAGGCCCAGTGGGAGCCCTTGTCCGAAGCGCTGCGCGCCGCGGACGACGGGGACGGTACGAAGCTGGCGGCCCTGGCGTCGGGCGGAGAGGAGACCGGCGGGGACGGAGAGGACGGGGGCGGCTCGGGCGACACGGAGGACTCGGGGCACACGGACGAGACGGCGGACGATGCCGACGCGGGAACCGCCCCCGAGGAGTCGGCGACCGCCGTGCCCGAGGACAACAGCGAGGCCGCCCTCATCGCGATCAACTGCCTCGACGTCCCCCACCCGCGCGACGCCCGTGCCTACTGGGACGCGCTCGCCCCGGCCGACAGGGCGGCGGGCGTCCACGGCACGACCGGGGTGACGAACGAGCTGGTCTGCCGGGACTGGCCGGCCGGTCCCCAGCGCCCGCACCGGGTGCGGGCCGCGGGGGTGCCGCCGGTCCTCGTCGTGGGCACGGCGGGCGACCCGGCGACGCCGTACGCGGAGGCCGTGAGCCTGGCGCGCCAGTTCCCCGGCGGCATGCTGTTGTCCTTCGACTCCCCCGGCCACACCGGCTACGGCCGCAATTCCTGTGTCGACAGGAAGGTCGAGCAGTATCTGATCGATCTCACGAAGGTCCGCCCCGGCACGACCTGCGCGGCATGACGACATCGCGGCGGCACGGTGGACGGCACACCGGCCTGGACGGCACGACAGCGAGGGCTACGGCGTGTCCGGCGGGTCCAGGAGGTCGAGTTCCGCCGTGAGCGCCGCGGCCAGCGCGTCGAGGTCGGGTACGGCCTCGCCGTCGGCGACGAGGCCGATGTGGACTCGGCCACCGTACGGGGACATGGCGACGGCGAGGGACTGACCGCGGGCGAGCGGGGCCATGGGGAAGAGCGCGCGCAGCGGGGCGCCGCCGAGGGAGAGCGCGGAGCGGGGCAGTGGCACCTGGGTGACCAGGAGGTCGAAGAGAAGCCGGGCGGCGCCCGCGGCGAACGGGGCGCCGAAGCGGTGGGCGAGCGGGGGCAGCTGGTCGGCGAGGAGGGCGACGGCCCCGGCGCCGCGGAACGGTCCGGCGGTCTTGTTGCGGTCCATCGCGCTCCGCACGGCGGCGAGCCGTGCGGCGGGGTCGGCCTCGGTGACGGGCAGGTCGAGGAGGTAGCCCGAGAGGCTGTTGCCGGGGCCGGGCGGGGCGCCGGGGCGGCGCCGGGAGACGGGGACGAGGGCCCGGGGGTCGGCTTCGGGGAGGGGCAGACCGCGTCCGTCGAACCAGCGGCGGAGCGCTCCGGCGACGACGGCGAGGAGGACGTCGTTGGCGGTGCCGCCGGTGGTGCGGCGGACGCGGTGGACCCGGTCGAGGGACAGGGACACGGTGGCGATCCGGCGGGTTCCGCTGGACTCGGCGGCGAGTGCGGCGGTGGGCCGCCCGTCGAAACGGCTGGCACGGACGACGGAGGCGCCGACCTCGACGGCCCGGCCGAGGTCGCCGAGCCGGTCCCTGGCCATGCCGAGGAGCCGGCCGGGGCCGGGGAGCCAGGAGCGCGGGGGTACGGGACGCGCGCGGCTGGCGGGGCGGTGGCCCGCGGCGATCTCGTCGAAGATCCCGGCGCCGATGGCGACGGCCCGCATGCCGTCGGCGAGGGCGTGGTGGAGTTTGACGAGGACGGCGAAGGAGCCGTCGGGGGCGCCGCTGAGCAGGTACATCTCCCAGGGCGGCAGACCGCGGGCGACGGGCCGTTCCATGAGCTCGGCGGCGAGCCGGGCCGCCTCGGCGGGGAAGTCGGCTCCGGGGAGGGTGATCTCGTGGACGTGGCGGAGCACGTCGAAGTCCGGATCGGCGCTCCAGGCGGCGCCGCCGACGGGGAGCAGGACGTCACGGACGCGCATCCGGAGCCGGGGGACGGCGGCGGCGCGGCGGGCGAGCAGGGCGAGGACGTCGGGCGGCTCGTGGCCGCCGTCCGGGGGCACGGGGCCGAAGTGGGCGAGTGCCCCGAGGTGCAGGGGGTGCGCGGTGGATTCCAGGTGCCAGAAGGCCAGGTCTAGCGGTGCCAGTAGCTCGCTGCTCACGGGTGTCCTCACGTCCTGCACAAAGAGCCGGGTGAACGCAGTGAATCGCGTACCGACAGTTACGGTCAAGTACGATCAGTTCACGCTCAGTTAACAGGCTCATTCTTCGGTGAACAGTGCCACATCCGTGTAACGGGCTCAGCTCTCCACGGTGAACTCGCACCACACGCACTTGCCGCCGCCCCGCGACTCCACGCCCCACACGTCGGAGATCCGGTCGACGAGCAGCAGCCCGCGGCCGGACACCCCCGCCTCCCCGGCCTCGCGGCGCCGGGGCAGCGCGCTGGACCGGTCCTCCACCTCGACCCGGAGCCGCCGTTCGGCCCCGCCGAGGATCCGGAGGGTCACGATCGCCCCGCCGTCGGTGTGCATCAGCGCGTTGGTCATCAGCTCGTCGGCGACCAGCTCGATCTCGTCCGCGCGCTCCTCGGCCCCCCAGGCCCGGACGGCGGCCCTGATCATGTGCCGGGCCGATCTCAGCGCCTCCGGGTCGCTCTGGGCCACATGCTGCTGGAAGCGGCCCGCGCCATGGCCGGCGGACGCCCCCATGCGGCGCATCAGCAGGATGGCGACGTCGTCCTCGCCGCCCCGGTCCGCGACCACCTCGCACAGATGGTCGGCGAGCTCCTGGAGGTCGGCGGGCCCGCGCCGGACGAGGGCGGAGAGCCACTGGAGGCCCTCGTCGAGGTCGGCGCCGGGCTTCTCGACCAGGCCGTCGGTGTAGAGCATCAGGGTCTGCCCGGGGTCCACTTCCAGGGTGGTCACCGGGTAGTCGAGCCGGCCGAACTCCGCGGAGAGCCCGAGCGGCAGCCCGCCCTCCACCGGGACCCTGCGGCAGCGGCCGTCGATCTCGCGGATCAGCGGGTCGACATGGCCGGCGCGCACCACCTGGACGACCCCGGTGCCGAGGTCGACCTCGGCGTAGGTGCAGGTGGCGAACCGTTCGGTGTCGAGTTCGTGGAGGAAGACGGAGGCGCGGGCCATCACCGTGGCCGGGGTGTGCCCCTCGGCGGCGTACGCCCGCAGCACGATCCTCAGCTGGCCCATGACGGCCGCCGCATGGGTGTCATGGCCCTGGACGTCCCCGATGACCGCGCCGACCCGTCCGCCGGGCAGCGGGATGATGTCGTACCAGTCGCCGCCGATGTCCCGGCCGAGGCGGGCCGAGCGGTAGCGGACGGCGGTCTGGGCGCCGGGCACCTCGGGAATCCGCCGGGGCAGCATGGCCTGCTGGAGCCCCTCGGCGAGGTCGTGCTCCTGCTCGTAGAGCATGGCCCGCTGGAGGCTCTGCGCGATGCTGCTGCCGAGGGCGACGAGGAGGGTGCGCTCGTCCTCGCTGAAGCCGGTCTTGTCGCTGTAGAGCAGTCCGAGCGCGCCGATGGGCCGGGCCTGCGCGATGAGCGGCAGATAGGCGGCCGCGGTGATGCCGAGTCCCCTGATGTGCGGCCAGAGCACCGGGAAGGAGTCGGCGAAGTCCCGGGCCGAGTCGATGAACCGCGGCCGCAGGGTGCGGATCACCTCGCTCATCGGGTACGGCTCGTCCACCCGGGTGAACCGGGTGCCCGGCACGAAGGCGCCCTCGGGGCCCTCGGCGACGAGATGGATGCGGCCGGCGTCGAGGAGACCCATGACGAGACTGGCGGCGCCGAAGTGTGCGAGCGCGTGCGAGTCGTTGAGCAGGTCGATGACGTCCTTGACGGTCCGCGCGTAGGCGAGGGCCGCCGTGGTGCCCTCGACGACGCCGGCACGCTGGCGCCGCCCCTCGTCGAGGCCGAGCCTGGCGGCGGATTCGGTGAGCTCGTGGGTGGCGTCGCGGATGACGCCGACGATGCGCACCGGGCGGCCGGTGTCGTCGCGGTGGACGAGTCCCTGGGTGTGGGTCCACTGATGTCTGCCGTCGCGGCGGCGGATGCGGAAGTACGCGCCGTACTCGTCGCTGCCCTCCTTGAGGGCCTGGGCGACCAGGGTGTCGAGGCGGCGGCCCTCGTCGGGCAGGACCCGTGAGCTGAGGGACTCGGGGCGGCCGTCGTACTCCGCGCGGTCGATGTCGAAGACGTCGAGCGCGGCCTCGTCCATGAGCATCGTGCCGGCCGTGAGGTCCCAGTCGAAGCCGCCCATCCGGAAGGCGGAGCCGAAGTCGGCGAGGATCCGCGCCGCGTCGACCCGCTCGCTCCCCGGGCCGACGGCCGGCTCGCTACCCGACCCGACGGCCGGCTCTTCCGGCGCGCGGCGGCGCTCGACCGCCTCCCCGCCCCCGTTGCCCGCGTTCATGGGGCCACGCTAGGCGCAGCTCCGCCCGTGCGCACCATGAAGATCCGATTCATCCCTCGAAGGTCTCGGGCCGGTCCGGGACCATCTCGGCCGGGAAGAGCTCGGGCGGCAGCCCGCCGTCCGGAGCGGTGGGTGCCTCGCCCGGGGCATAGGGGTCGGGGTCCGTGCGGGGGTCGGGGTACGGCTCCGTGTCGGGTACGGGGTACGGGTCGGGATCCCCCGGGGTCGGCTCGGTGCCGGTGCCCCCGGTCCCCGAGGCGTCGGGGCTCACCGGCGGCGAGTCCTCCGGGGCCGGGGGTACGGGAGCACGGGAGGACGTGTCCGGGGAGGTCCGGCGGTCCGGGGCGCTCGGATCGCGCGTGCCGGTGTCGGGGGTGGCCGGGTCGGGAGTGGCGGAGCGGGTCAGGGCGCACTCGTCCGGGTCGCAGGCGGGCTCGACGGCGGGCTTGCGGTCCTCGCCGCCGTCGCTGCCGGTCCGCCGCTCGATCCAGCTGCGGTCGGCGGCGTTCACGATGACCAGGCTGGTGACGACGGTGGTGGTCGGCCGGACGACGATCACCCGGTCGGGGTCGAAGCCGTCCCAGGGTTCGCCCTGGTGGACGCCGTCCCGGGCGGCGGCCGGGGTGCGGAGCGGGTTGCCGCAGGCGCAGCGGACGCGCGGGGAGCCGTACTGGTCGACGAGGACCGCCGTACCGGTCTGGAGGACAGACTGGAAGGCGTTGGCCCGGCCCTGGCTGTAGCCGTGGTTGGTGACCCTGGTGTCCGCGCGGAGGACGACCGGGGTCATCCCCCGCAGCCAGTCGCCGACGTGGCTCTCGGGGATGCCGGCGGCCTCGGCGAAGGCGCGTGTCCTGTCCTGGTCGGCCGCGAGGTACGAGACCTGCCGTTCGACGTCGCAGCTGCCCTCCGCACGGGTGCCGCCGTAGAGCCCGGGGGTGGAGCCGGTGACCTCGCGCACCTGCTCGGCGTCGGGGTCCGCGGACCGGCCCGGGGCGTTCACCCGCGCGGTGCTCCGGGCCGTGGACGCGGTGAACGGGTCCGGGCCCTGCGCGGCGATCGGCTGGAGGAACACGTCCTGGGCCGATCCCGCGGCTGCCGGCTGGGAGCCGCCGCGGGAACCCTCCCAGACGGAGGTGCAGCCGGCGAGCAGGAGCGAGGCGGTGAGCGCCGCGAGTGCCGAGCGGGCCGCGGCGCGCGGGATCGTCCGGGCGGCGGCGCGGTGGGGCGCCCGGGTCGCGGTGGGGCCGGACGTGCGGGAGGTCGTGGGCCGGGACGCACGGGACGTCGCGCGATCGGTCGCACCGGAGGTCGTGGGGTCGGCAGCGCGGGAATCGGCGGGGGTTCGCCGGGTCCGGCGAGGGGTTGAGCGCACCTGGTTCTCCCGCTTTCTCTCCCCCGGGCCACGGCGCCCGGTTCCGGCCAGTCCCTCATGTCTGTCGCAGCGCGCACGACCCCGCAAGCGGAGGGCGGCCGACCGGGTAGACCGGCGGGAACATGCCACTTGAACGCGTTCAAGAAAGGCCCTACGCTCGGACCCGCCAGTTGAACGCGTTCAAGTCGAGGGTGGTGGCATATGACCGCGCTGTCGGTCCTGGTGGGATCGGTCGTGACGCTCGGCATGTTCTGGGTGGTCCCGACGGGGCTCGCGCTCCTCGACGGCCCCCGGCCACCGGGCTGGGAGCCGCTCCGGCGCGCCTGGCCGCTGTTCGCAGTCCCCGGCGCGCTGGCGCTGTGGCTGCCCCGCTCCGGCCTCTCGGCCGCGCTCGCCGCCGTCTACGCCCTCGCCACGCTGGCACTCGCGCTCCAGGCCCCGGCCCGGCTGTTCCTGACCCGCTCCCCGCGGCCGGGCGAGGTGGCCGTCCTCACCGCCCTGGTCGCACCCTCCGTCGCCGGCCTCGCGCTCGTCGCCGAACGGGCCTCGTACCCGCTCTTCGGCTTCGACCTGGACATCCTGGCGCTGACCGTCCCGCACTTCCACTTCGCGGGCTTCGGCGCCGCCCTGGTCGCCGGACTCCTCTGCCGTGTCTCCGACGGCCCCACCGCCCGCTTCGCCGCGCTCAGCGTCCCCGCGGGCACCCTGCTCGTGCTGCTCGGCTACTTCGTCGACGACTGGGCCGAGCTCGCCGGGGCCGTCGTCCTGACGGCGGGCATGACGGCGGTCGCGCTCCTGACCCTGCGCGAGCGCCGCGAGACGGCGACCGACCGCCTCACCCGCGGGCTGCTCGCCGTCTCGGCCCTGGTCCTCCTCGTCACCATGCTGCTCGCGCTGAGCTGGGCGCTCGGCGAGGCGACCGGTCTTCCCCACCTCGACCTGACCTGGACGGCCGCCACCCACGGTCTGGGCAACGCCCTCGGCTTCACGGTCTGCGCCCTGCTCGCCCACCGCCGTCTCCGCTCGGAACGCTCCACCCCACCCGAGACGCCGACGCCGGGCCCACCGGCCTCCGCACCACCGGCCCTCGCACCGCCGGCATCCGGACCACCGCCCTCCACCCCATCGGCGCCCGCACCCTCGACACCCGTCCAGAACCCGTACCGCACGGCTCGCCCGCGAACGGAGCTCCCGGCATGACCCGCCTCCTGAACAGCCTGTCCCGGCCCGACCGCCCCCGCCCCGCCCTCACCTACCGCGAGGTCGGCGCCACCCGCACCCCGGCGGCCCTCCCCGAGGGCTACCACCTCCTCCGGCACAGCGCGGTCGTCGGCCACGGCCGTGCCGCCTTCGAGGCCGCCGGCGCCGCCGTCACCACCTGGCGGATGCACCGCGCCACCGGGGCGCGTCTCCTCGCCGACACCGACCGTGCCGAGGCCGGGACCGTAGTCGAGATATCGGCGGGCATCGGCCCGCTCCGGCTCGGCGCCCCCTGCTCGGTGATCTGGACGGCGTACGAGGACGACCGCGTCGGCTTCGCGTACGGCACGCTCACCGGACATCCGGAGTGCGGCGAGGAGTCCTTCATCGTCCACCTGGAGCCGGACGGCACGGTCCGGTTCGCGGTCACCGCGTTCAGCCGCCCCGCCGCCTGGTACACCCGGCTCGGCGGCCCGGTGGTGCCGCTGTTCCAGCGGGCGTACGCGCGCCGGCTGGGCCGGACTCTGCGGCGTCTCGTCAGGAGCTGATCCGGGGCAGATACTGGAAGCGATGGAGTGGTTCACCGCACCCGACCACTGGCTGAGCCGGATCGTCTTCCAGCGGGGCCTCGCCGGGCTGTACTGCGTGGCGTTCCTTTCGGCGGCCCTTCAGTTCCGGGCGCTGATCGGGGAGCGCGGCATGCTCCCCGTACCGGAGTACGTGCGCGGGACGCGCCCCCGTCACACCCCCTCGCTCTTCCACTGGCGCTACTCCGACCGGCTCTTCGCGAGCGTCGCCCGGTCCGGCGCCGCACTCGCCCTCGCGCTCGTGGCGGGCGCGGGGGACGCGGTGCCGCTGCCCGTCTCGATGCTGCTGTGGCTGCTGCTCTGGGCGATGTACCTGTCGATCGTGAACGTGGGCCAGACCTGGTACGCCTTCGGCTGGGAGTCGCTGCTCCTGGAGACCGGCTTCCTGGCGGTCTTCCTCGGCAACGACGACGTCGGCCCGCCCGTCCTGGTGCTGTTCCTGCTGCGCTGGCTGCTCTTCCGGGTCGAGTTCGGCGCCGGGCTCATCAAGATCCGCGGCGACCCCTGCTGGCGGAACCTGACCTGTCTCTACCACCACCACGAGACCCAGCCGATGCCCGGGCCGCTGAGCTGGTTCTTCCACCGTCTGCCGCGCCCGCTGCACCGGGTGGAGGTCGCGGCCAACCACGTCGTCCAGCTGTTCGTGCCGTTCCTGCTGTTCACCCCGCAGCCGGTGGCGACGATCGCGGCCGGGCTGATGATCGCGACCCAGCTGTGGCTGGTGCTCTCCGGCAACTTCGCCTGGCTGAACTGGATCACCGTCGTGCTCGCGCTCTCCGTCGTGGACGCCTCCCCCGTCACCGGCGAGCACGCCCGGCCGGACCCGCCGCTCTGGTACGTGGTCGTGATCGTCGCCGTGACCGCCCTCGTCCTCGTACGGAGCTACCGCCCGGTGCGCAACCTGCTCTCGCGGAACCAGGCGATGAACCGCTCGTACGACCCGTACCACCTGGTCAACACGTACGGAGCCTTCGGAACGGTCGGCCGGGTCAGGGACGAGATCGTCGTCGAGGGCACCGACGACCCCGTACCGCACGCGGGGACGGTGTGGCGGGAGTACGGCTTCAAGGGCAAGCCCGGCGATCCGCGCCGGCTCCCCCGGCAGTTCGCCCCGTACCACCTACGGCTCGACTGGCTGATGTGGTTCGCGGCGCTCAGCCCCGGGTACGCGCGCGACTGGTTCGGTCCGTTCGTCGAGCGGCTGCTCGACGGTGACCGGGACACCCTGCGGCTGCTCGCGAGCAACCCCTTCCCCGATGCACCGCCGGCCTTCGTCCGCGCCCGGCTGTACCGCTACCGGTACACGACCTGGCACGAGCTCCGCACGACCGGGGCCTGGTGGCACCGCACGCTCGTCCGGGAGTACCTGCCGCCGACCCGGCTGCGGCGACCGGCGGACCGCCGACCGCGATGAGCGGGGAGGTCACCGCCGCGGAACGCACCGGTGCCCCCGGCCGGGCACGGCCGGGGGCACCGGGTGAAGCAAGGGATCAGTCGATGCCGGGCAGGATGTGGGGCTCGGCGAGGTCGTCCTCGTAGCCCGCGAGCCGGATCGGGGCCGCGTGGGCCCAGACTTCGAGGCTCCCCAGCTCGCCGTTCCTGCGCGGCCGGTCTTTGGGTTCGGCCGGTCGCGGTTCCTGCTTCGTAAGTTCGGATGTCACCGCGCACTCCTCTGTGTCGCGTACCTGTAGGACAAGTGCCGGTCGGTCGCGGTGGCGCCGTTCGTCGGGCGGGATCGCGGCCTTGGTGGCAGACCTGTCCCTGGAAGGCCGTGAGGACGGTGTGTCTCCTCGGTGGCCGACCGTGAACATCAGAGTAACCAAATGAGCGCGTCCGCGCTCTACCGGGCTCCGAAGTGTGACGCGTTCGGGTGAATCGAGCCGAAAGAGCGCCCCACCGGGCCGGTGGGGCGCTCTTGTCAGGACAGCGAAATCCGCTTATCACCCCATGAGGAGGGGTCCGGGCGGGATTCCGGATTCCTACCAGTTCGCCTGGGCGTAGTCCTTCAGGAAGCAGCCGTAGAGGTCCTCGCCCTCCTCGCCGCGCACGATCGGGTCGTAGACGCGGGCCGCGCCGTCGACCAGGTCGAGCGGGGCGTGGAAACCGGCCTCGGCGAGGCGCAGCTTGTCGAAGTGCGGACGCTCGTCGGTGATCCAGCCGGTGTCGACGGAGGTCATGAGGATGCCGTCGGTCTTGAACATCTCCTCGCCGCTGGTCCGCGTCACCATGTTCATCGCGGCCTTGGCCGCGTTGGTGTTCGGGTGCCCCGCGCCCTTGTAGCCGCGGCTGAAGACGCCTTCCATGGCGGAGACGTTCACGACGTAGGAACGCCCGCTGGCGGCCTTCCTCGCGGCCTCGGCCATCACCGGCCGCAGCTTGCTGATGAGGATGAACGGCGCCGTGTAGTTGCACAGCTGGGTCTCGAGCAGCTCCACCGGGGAGATCTGCTCGATGCTCTGCACCCAGGTGTTGGAGTCGACCACGTCCGGCACCAGGCCGCCCGCGTCGATGGCGGTGCCGTCGAGGTGCTTGGCGATGGTGGCGTTGCCGGCGACGAGCGCGAGATCGGCGACCTGCTGGGCCTCCAGGTCGCGCACGCCGACGGGAAGCTCGGACGATCCGACGAGCTCGCCCACGGCGCCGGAGTTGAAGGCGCCGATGACGTGGTGGGCGGGCAGCTCCCCGGCCGGCAGCGGCGCGCTCTCGCCGTCGACCAGCGCGGCGTACGCGGACGGCAGCCGGCGCACGGTCTGCGTGGCGTTGTTGATGAGGATGTCGAGGGGCCCGGCCTCGGTCATCTGGTCGGCGAGCGCCACGGCCTGGGCCGGGTCGCGCAGGTCGATGCCGACGACCTCCAGACGGTGCATCCAGTCCGCGGAGTCGTCCATGGCCTTGAAGCGGCGGATGGCGTCCTTGGGGAAGCGGGTGGTGATCGTCGTGTGGGCGCCGTCGCGGAGCAGCCGCAGCGCGATGTACATGCCGATCTTGGCCCGGCCGCCGGTGAGCAGCGCGCGCTTGCCGGAGAGGTCGGCGCCCGCGTCCCGCTTGGCCCGGTTCAGGGCCGCGCACGGCTGGCAGAGCTGGTGGTAGAAGTAGTCGACCTCGACGAACCGCGTCTTGCAGACGTAGCAGGAGCGCGGACGCTGGAGTATCCCGGCGATCCGGCCCTCCTCGGTGACGGAGGAGGGCAGGATGCCCTCGGTCTCGTCGTCGATGCGCTGCGCGGAGCCGGTGGCCGTGGCCTCGGTGACCGCCTTGTCGTTGGCGGTCTTGGACGCCCGGCGCTCCTGGCGGCGGCGCTGCTTCACGGTCCGGTAGATCCCGGCCGTGGCGCGCCGGACGAGGATCGCGTCCGGGTGGTCGACGTCCAGCTTGTCGAGCTCGTCGAGGACGCCGAGGCAGACGGCCAGGCGCTCGGGGTCGACGCCCGGCCCGTAGTCCTGGGTTTCTTCGGTCACCGTCATGGCCTTCGGGATCCTCGTTCGCTCGTACGTCGCCGTTCGCCGGCTGTCGCCGATCGCGGGCTCTCGAAAGAGCAACTTTACGGAGCCGGGGGCCGCCCCTCCAAACCCGTTCGGGGGGCGTGGTCGAAGACACAGTCGCCGCAGAGCCCTCCGCCGGGGCAGCGGTAGTAGAGACAGCAGCTCGCGCGGCGCAGCCGGGGGCCGCGGACCGTGCCGGCGAGGTCGGGGTGGTCGAGGAGGCCCGAGACCAGGGCCGCGGCCCGTTCGGCCACCTCGGGGCGGCCGCGGGCGTGCGCCCAGCGGGTCAGCTCGCGCAGGGCCCCGGCGAGGGCGGAGCCCGCGTTGCCCCAGAGCAGGCGGGGGGAGATGCGGCCGTCGCGGCGCAGGGCCGCGTGGAGCGGTACGAGATGGGCCTCCTGGACGGCGGCGCGGAGCTCGTCCACGGTCGCGGGGCGGGTCCCGGAGCCCGCCCACCAGAGGTCGTCGGGGGAGGTGAGCGCCCCGTCCCAGTGGAGCTCCGCCGGGTCGAGGCCGGGGAAGCGGCCGTGGAGCGCGGCCGGCCCGAGGGCCGTCGACCAGAGCCGGGCCGCGAGCCCGAGGTGGGCGACGGAGGCGCCGACGCGCCGCTCGGGGGCGCCGAGCCGGGCGGCGACCCGGTCCACGCGCGCGTGGAGGGGGCCGTCCTCCCCCGCGTACAGGCGCGCGAGCGGGCGATGTGCTCCGCCGGTCTCCGGCGCGGTGGTGCGCAGGGCGAAGAATCCGCCCACCGATCCGCTCTCGACAAGATCCACCCGACGTTCCCCCTGGCTCCGATCCGAACTTTTCCGACCACCGTAGCGGCCCTGGGCGGCTCCCCGATGTGCCACCTAAAGGTCGCTTTGCACCCGTTCCGACCTGCGGGGGTGTACATCCGGAGGCGTACGCGGGGGCCGAGTACTGCGACCGGTGTACCCGCGAAGACGTCCCCTGGTACGACGACGCGATCGGCCGGGAAGAGAGATCGTGGAAGGTATGAGTCCCCTCCTGCTGTCCGTCCTCCTGGCCCTGGTCTCCGCGGTCGCCTACGCTGCCGCGGCGATCGTGCAGGAGCGGGTCGCGGCCTCCGCCACCGGTCCGCGCTACGCGCCGCTGCACAGCCCTGCCTGGTGGGGGTCCGTCCTGCTCAACGGCGTCGGCGCGGCCCTGCACGTCGCGGCCCTCGCGTACGGACCGCTCAGCCTGGTCCAGCCGCTGGGTGCCCTCACCATCGTGTTCGCGCTGCCCATGGCGGCCCTGTTCGTCGGCCGCAAGGCCGGATCGCGGGCCTGGCGCGGCGCCCTGATGGCCACGGTGGGCCTCGCGGGGCTGCTCAGCCTCACGAGCGGCGCCGAGGCGCGGTCCCTGGCGGACGGCGACCGCTGGCTGCTCGCGGGCTGCACCTTCGCCGTGGTGGGCGTCCTGTTCACGGCCGCGCACCTGATCGGCAGGTCCGTGCTGCGCAGTGTCGTCCTCGCCGCGGCGGCGGGCGTCTCCTTCGGGATCGCCTCCGTCTTCACCAAGGCGGTGGCCGAGGAGTGGACGCCGGACGCGCCGCTCGCCGAGTGGACCGGACTGCTCGTGCTGTCGGCCCTCGCCGTGACGGGCCTGCTGCTCTCCCAGGCCTCGTACCGGGGAGCGGGCCTCGCCGCCCCGCTGGCCACCGTCACGGTGGTCAACCCGGTGGTCGCCGCCGCCGTGGGCCTGACCCTGTTCGGCGAGAGCTTCCGCTACGGCACGGCGGGTACCGTCGCCGCCCTGATCTGCGGCGCGGTCGCCGCGGGCGGCCTGGTGCAGCTCACGCTCGACCGGATGACGGTTCCGGCCGAGTCGCTCCCGGCGTCAGATGCCCCGCGTGAGCCGGAGTCCGGCCGGGGGCCGACGGGGTCAGAGGGTGACGCCCCGCGCCCTGAGGTAGGCCAGGGGGTCGATGTCGGAGCCGTACCCGGGACCCGTCCGTACCTCGAAGTGGAGGTGCGGTCCCGAGCTGTTGCCGGTCGATCCTGAGCGCCCGATGCGCTGACCCGCGGTGACCCGCTGGCCCTCGCGGACGGAGAGCGCGGAGAGGTGCGCGTACTGGCTGTAGCGGCCGTCGTCGTGGCGGAGCACGATCTGGTAGCCGTACGCGCCGCCCCACCCGGCGGAGACGATCCGTCCCCCGGCCACGGCCTTGACCGAGGTTCCGGTGGGCACGGGGAAGTCGACGCCGGTGTGGTAGCCGCTGGACCATGAGGAACCGGGCTTGCCGTAGCGGGTGCCGATGCCCGCGGAGACGGGGGCGGAGTAGCGGTCCTCCTCCGCGGCGGCCGGGCGGGGCTTGGTCGTCGGCCGGGGTGCGGGCTTCGTCCGGGGCTTGGCGGTCGGCTTCGCCACGGGCTTGACCACGGGCTTGGTCGTCGGCTTGGCGGTGGGCTTCGCCACCGGCCCGCCTGTCGGCCGGGCCACCGGCTTCGTGCTCGGCCTCGCCGTCGGCCGTGAGTCGGGCCGGGCCGTCGACCCGGTCCCGGGCTTGGTACCCGGCCCTGTCCCGGGCCGCGCCGTCGGCTTCGTCACCGGGTGTGCGACGGGTCTGGTCCGGGGCCCGGGGGCCTGGGCGGAGGGCTTCGCGGCGGGGGTCTTCGTCGGGGAGGTCGTGGGGGCTGCCGCCTTCGGCGGGGTGGCGTTCGGCCCGGTCCCTCCGGGCTTCTTCGGCGCGGCGATGCGCAAGGTCAGTCGCTGGCCGGGGTGGATGAGGTCGGGGTCGTCGCCGACGACGGACCGGTTGGTGTCGTACAGGCCCTTCCAGCCGCCCCGGACCCGCTCGTCGCGGGCGATCCTCGACAGGGAGTCGCCGGGCGTCACCGTGTACATCTCACGGACGGCGGGGACGGCGGTCGGGCCGACGTTCCTGGCCGGCTTCTCGGGTAAGGCGCGCTGTCCCGGCAGGGAGGCGGTCCTGGGCGCGTTCCCGCCGCCGGTCGCCTTTGCCTTCCCCGCCGTTCCGCCCGGGGTGACGGCCGGCGCGTCCCCGCCCCGGGCCAGACCCGCGCGAGAGCCGCAGGACGGCCAGGCGCCGGGCCCCTGGCCCTTCAGAACGCGCTCCGCGATCGCGATCTGCTGGTCCTTGGAGGCGAGGTCGGCGCGCGGCGCGTAGTGCGTCCCGCCGTACTGCTCCCAGGTGGACTGGCTGAACTGGAGCCCGCCGAAGTAGCCGTTGCCCGTGTTGATGTGCCAGTGGGAGGTCGACTCGCAGGCGGCGACCTTCTCCCAGACATCGAGCGAGGCGGCCTGCACGGCGCCCGCGCCGATCAGCGGCAGCGCCATTCCGGCGCCTCCCGCGGTGACGGTGAGCGAAGCACGGTTGATCCGGCTCGGCTGGTGGCGGCGGTGACGTCCGCGTACGGCCATGGGCCCCCCTTGAACACAGCAGCAGCCGTCCAAGTTAGGGGTGGCGCACGCTCCGTGACAAGGGATACGCGAAAGCTCAAGGCGCTTCCGTCACCTCTGTGTTGACGCCCGTCGGCGACCGGCGGGTCCCGGCTGGGGCTGAGGCTCGGGTTCCGGTACGGGTCCGCCGGGCTGGGGCGCCGGGCTCGGATCGGGGTCCGGGGGGACCGGTACCGGGTTCGGCGGGGGTACGGGCGGCGGTGTGGGCACCGGCGGCGGAATCGGCGAGGGGGGCAGCGGATCGGGGTACGGGTGGGTCATCACGGGACCTCTCGGTCGACGGGTTCGTCCCTCACCAGGGTGGCCCGCCGGGCCCCGCCGCGCCCGCCGGACCGGCCCTTCGGGTCAGCCCCGCGTGGCCTTCGGGTCAGCCCCGTGTGTCCTTGGGGCCGCGCCCGCGTGGCCTTGGGGCCGGGCCCGCGATGCTTCGGGTCAGCCCGGTGGTCCTCAGGACCGGGCCCGCCGCGCGGCCAAGGTCCCGGCCACGGCGTCGGCGGCCGCGGCGAGTCCTGGCCGCGGGCTGGCCAGGACGGGCCGCCGGGTGGACATCCGTGCGACGGCGTCCGCCATGGACGCCTGGGCGAGCACGACGACACTGCCGTCCGTCTCGGGCGCGCCGTCCACCGCGGCCGCCACGGCGTCGAGGTAACCGTCCCGGTCCCCCGCCTCGAACAGTTCCCAGGCCCCCTCCAGCACGACGGTGCTGAGGAACGAGGTGTCCGGTCCCGACTCCTCGGCGATGAGGTCCACCGTGGGCTCCAGGGTGGAGCGCAGGGCCGCCACGACGATGATCCGGCGGTACCGGGCGGCCTCGGCCGCCATCGGCCGGTCCACCCGGAGCACGGGGACGCCGAGGACGGCCGCCTGCCGCTCGGCGACCCCGCCGATCGTGGAGCAGGTACAGAGCACGGCGTCGGCGCCGTCCGCGACGGCCCCGGCGAGCAGGGCGGCCACCGGATCGGCGACCGCCTCGGGCCCCGCCTCCCGGGCCCGTACCAGCAGCTCCTCGTCGACGAGGTGGTGCAGGACGAGCCCCGGGTGGTGCCGGTCGCGCAGCCCGTCGAAGACGGGGACGTGGACCGGCGAGGTGTGCAGCAGCGCCAGGGTGCCCGCCCTGGTCACCACAGCTCCGGGGAGGCCTTGAGCTGGAGCTTCGCCGCGCGGACCAGCTCGGACGGGGCGACCGGGGCCTGGTCCGGGTGACGCTCGGCCCAGGTGGCGGCGTACAGGCAGAGCGGCACGACGGGGACGCCCTCGGCGGCGGCGAGCGCGTAGAACTCGCGCACGAGCGCTCCGGCGACGCCCTTCCCCTCGTGGCCGTCCTCGACGACGGTGTGCACCGCGACCAGGGCGTGGGGCTCGGCGTCCAGGACGAAGTAGACGACGACACCGACGTAGGTGTCGCCCTCGAACGCCTCAAGGCGCCCGTTCGCCCGGTCGTCACGCATCGTCGGCTCTGCCATCGCGGCGGTTCTCCCTCGGCTCGGTCGTTCAGACCCCTGCGGTCGCGGACTCCGCGGCGGGTGCGGGCACGGCGTGCGGGCCGCGCACCGTGTCGCTCCCGGGGACGGGCGCGGACGCGTCGGTCCCGAGTTCCACGATGCGGTTGTCGCCGTCGACGTGCACGACCCGCGGGACGAACGTCCGGGCCTCGGCGTCCTCGACCTGCGCGTAGCTGATGAGGATCACGAGGTCGCCCGGGTGCACCAGGTGGGCGGCGGCGCCGTTGATCCCGATGACACCGGACCCGCGCTCGCCCTCGATCACATAGGTCTCGAGACGGGCCCCGTTGTCGATGTCGACGATGTGCACCAGCTCACCGGGCAGGAGGTCGGCCGCCTCCATCAGGTCGGCGTCGACGGTGACGGAACCGACGTAGTGCAGGTCCGCCTGGGTCACGGTCGCCCGGTGGATCTTGGACTTGAATATCGTTCGTATCATCGAGGTACTCCTGGACATAGGCTCCCTGCCTGCGTTTTTGCAGGTCAAGGGCTGTTTCCACACCCTACAACGAGTCGCAAGTCCGGGCAGCATTCCCCAGGTATTTCAGGACTGATGCTGACCACTTGCTGACTTTCCTGACGCATCATCAGGCAATGCCGGAGAGCTTCACCCGCCCCTCTGGACCCACCACGACGACTTCACAAGCCTACGCAGCTATCGCCCACGAGCCCCCGTGATCACCGTCACCCCGACGGATCGGCGACGACTCCCGATCCCTGCATCTGCGAGGGCCCCACCACCGCAGGAACCCTCGAAACAGCGCGGCAACCTAGCAGTGAATCCCGGGTCGGCAAAGCCGACGAACCTCATGACCATGGCCACAGTCCGCCCGGTGGCTCTTGGTAGTGACGCAGAGCGGCCACCAAGGATTTCCGGAATCCGGCCAGAGCAGAGCGCGACCCGGCACTGTGATCAGCCTCAGAGCACCTCGAGGAGCCGTCACCCATGGAACCGCAACCACACCCCTCCGAAAACGGCCGCCCGCGCAGGCGCCAGCCCGTTGAGCCCGTCCTCATGGAGACTTCCGAGGTTGCCGCGATGCTCAGCATGTCCACGAGCTGGGTCTACAGGGAGGCGTCGAAACTGGGCCTGAAGGGGTACAAACTCGGCCGAGGCAAGAACGCCAAGGTCCTGTACAAGAGGACTGAGGTCTTCAAATGGCTGGAGCAACATAAGATCCATTAACCTCGATCTTTCGTGACGGTCCGTCGGCTTCTTCGGCGGGCCGTTTCGGTTGTTCGGGTCGGTGGCGGGCACGCTGATGGCCCGGCTGTCGCGTCGGGTGGGCGCCGGGTTCCAC
>NZ_JBIRMW010000005.1:0-80702 GCF_044331325.1 Streptomyces sp. NPDC017246
ACATCCCCAAGGCCGCCTTGGTCCCGCACCCCCCGGCCGCCCCCCCGCCGCCACACATGCACAACCACCCCCCAAACCCCCACAAGAACGCCGCCCCCCGGGGGGGGGGCCGCCCCCCCCCCCCCCCCACCACCGGCGCTTTGCAGTGATGCAGTGATCAGCGGCCCGCTCCCCCGGGCCGTGCCCCGGTGGGCGCGGGAGCCCCAGAACCGCGAGGAATAAGACCATGACCGTGGACTCCCAGGGGACGGCGAGCGCCGCTCCTCAGGACGCGCCCGGAAGGGCGGCAGGGAAGTCTCTGACTCCGCCACCCCTTTCCGGCCCGAAGGAAGTCCTTCAGCCTTCGCGCGGCAGGCGCTCCCTGCCCAGCGGGCTGCTGCCGTACCTGCTCGTCGCCCCGGCCCTGCTGTCCATGGCGGTGCTGCTGCTCTACCCGCTGATCCGCAATGTGATCCTCTCCTTCCAGCAGCTCAACCGGAAAGAGTTCATCACCCGCGAGACCGTCTGGACCGGCTTCGACAACTACACCGAGCTCCTCGGTGACCCGGATTTCTGGACCGTCGTCGTCCGAAGCATCGTCTTCACAGCGGTCAACGTCTTCATCATCATGGCGATCGGCACGGGCATCGGCCTGCTGCTCAACCGCCTCGGCAAGAAGATGCGACTGGTCCTCTCGCTGGCCCTGATGTTCGCCTGGGCCATGCCGATCGTCGCCTCCGTCACGGTCTTCCGCTGGCTCTTCGACGAGCAGTTCGGCGTCGTGAACTGGCTGATGCGCTCGCTGGGCTTCGCCGGCTACGAGCAGCACAACTGGTTCGAGACCGGCTTCTCCACCCTCGTCATCATCCTGATCCTGCTCGTCTGGGGCTCCATCCCCTTCGTCGCCCTCAACATGTACGCCGCCCTGACGACCGTCGGGACCGAGCTGTACGAGGCCGCGAAGATGGACGGCGCCAGCGGCTGGCGCACCTTCTGGGCCGTGGTCTTCCCGAACCTCAAGTCCTTCTTCATGATCACGACGTTCCTGGAGATCATCTGGATCTTCAAGGCGTTCGCCCAGGTCTACGCCATGAACCTGGGCGGCCCCGACCGCGGCTCCGAGACGCTTCCGGTCTTCGCCTACATCGAGGGCGTCGGCCAGTTCCACTACGGTGTCGCCGCGGCCATCTCCATCCTGACGATCGTGATGCTCATCGCGGTCATGTCCTTCTACTTCCGCCTGATCCTGAAGCAGGAGGAGGAGCTGTGAGCACCACCACCCAGACTCCGCAGAAGCTGCGCACCAGGAAGCCACTCACGGTCGGCGTGGTCGCGAAGAACCTCACCGCGCTCGTCCTCGCGGTCGTGTTCGTCTTCCCCGTGTACTGGATGTTCTCGTCCTCGCTGAAGCCGCAGCACGAGATCATGACGAAGGACCCCGTCTTCTTCTTCACCCCGACGTTCGAGAACTACACGACCGCCACCGGCGTCGACCTGTTCTGGACGTACGTCACCAACAGCCTCATGGTCACCATCGGTGCCGTGGTGCTCGCCCTCCTCGTCGCACTGGCCGCGAGCTTCGCGATCGCCCGCATGAGGTTCAAGGGGCGCAAGGGCATCGTCCTCATCGTGATGATGGCGCAGATGGCCCCCTGGGAGGTCATGGTCATCGCGATGTACATGATCTCCCGTGAGAACGACATGCTGAACAGCATCCCGATGCTCACGCTCGTCTACTTCGTCATGGTCCTCCCCTTCACGATCTGGACCCTGCGCGGCTTCATCGCCGCCGTCCCGGTCGAGCTGGAGGAAGCCGCGCAGATCGACGGCTGCACCCGGGGCCAGGCCTTCCGCAAGGTGATCTTCCCGCTGCTCGCCCCCGGCCTGATGTCGACCTCGCTCTTCGGCTTCATCACCGCCTGGAACGAGTTCGCCATGATCCTCATGCTGAACAAGGACAAGGAGTCGCAGACCCTGACGCTCTGGCTCACCCAGTTCCAGACGGCGTTCGGCAGCGACTGGGGCGCCACCATGGCCGCCTCCACGCTCTTCGCACTCCCCGTGCTCATCGTTTTCCTCTTCCTCCAGCGCAAGGCCGTCGGCGGCATGACCGCCGGCGCGGTGAAGGGATAAGGGCTCCTCATGACCACACTCGTACACGCCACGGACACCCTGACCCGTGACGCGCTCACGGTGCTCCAGCCGGGCTTCGTCGGCACCACCGCACCCGACTGGCTGCTCCGCCGCATCGGCGAGGGACTGTCCTCGGTCGGTCTGTTCGGCCGGAACATCGTCAGCCCCGAGCAGCTCGCCGCGCTCACCGCGCAGCTGAGGGCCGAGCGGGACGACGTCCTCGTCGCCATCGACGAGGAGGGCGGCGACGTCACCCGCCTCGAGGTCAAGCAGGGGTCGTCCTTCCCCGGCAACTACGCGCTGGGCAGCGTCGACGACGTCGAGCTCACCCGGGCCGTGGCCCGCGAGCTCGGCCGCCGGCTCGCCGCCTGCGGAGTCGACCTCAACTGGGCGCCCTCCGCCGACGTCAACTCCAACGCCGAGAACCCGGTCATCGGCGTCCGTTCCTTCGGGCCGGACCCGGACCTGGTCGCCCGGCACACCGTGGCGTACGTCGACGGCCTCCAGGGCGTCGGGGTCGCGGCCTGCACCAAGCACTTCCCCGGACACGGCGACACCAACGTGGACTCCCACGACGCGCTGCCCCGGATCGATGTGGACCTCGCCACACTGCACGCCCGTGAGCTGGTACCTTTCCGCGCCGCCGTCGCCGCGGGTACCAAAGCCGTCATGAGCGCGCATATCCTGCTCTCCGCGCTCGACCCGCACCGCCCGGCCACCCTGAGCCCGCAGATCCTCACCGGTCTGCTCCGTCAGGAACTGGGCTTCGAGGGGCTGATCGTCACCGACGGCATGGAGATGCAGGCCGTCGCGGCGACGTACGGCATCGAGCGCGGATCCGTCCTCGCCATCGCCGCGGGCGCCGACGCCATCTGCGTCGGCGGGGGGCTGTGCGACGAGGACACCGTGCTGCAGCTGCGCGACGCGCTGGTGAACGCGGTACGGACCGGTGAACTGCCCGAGGAGCGGCTGGCCGACGCCGCGGCGCGCGTGCGCGCCCTGGCGTCCTGGACTCAGGCGCACCGGGCCAGGGGGGCTGGATCGGTGCCGGGCGCGGCAGTGCAGGAGGGGACCGCGCCCGGCGCCGAGATCGGACTCGTGGCCGCCCGACGGGCCCTGAAGGTGACCCGGGGGGAGCGGCCGTACACCCCGATGACCAGCGCTCCCTACGTGGCCTCCTTCACCCCCGTCGCGAACTTCGCGGTCGGCGACGAGACCCCCTGGGGCATCGCCGCCGAGCTGGAGCGGCTGCTGCCCGGCACGGAGACCGGCTCGTACGCCGACTCGTCCGTGGACGCCGTCCTCGCGGCGGCGGGGGAGCGGCGGGTCGTGGCGGTCGTCCGCGACGTCCACCGGCACCCGTGGATGATCGAGGCCCTGGACGCCCTGATCGCCGCCCGCCCGGACACGGTCGTGGTCGAGATGGGCCTCAACGAGGCGGAGCCCCGTGGGGCCCTGCACATCGCCACGCACGGCGCTGCCCGGGTCTGCGGCCGTGCGGCCGCCGAGGCCGTCGCCGGAACCGGCGCCTGACCGCCGCCTCCGGCACCCGTACGCGAAGGCCTGAACGAAGGCCTTGAACGAAGGCCGTACGCGAAGGCCGTAGCGAAGGCCGTAGACGAAGGGGCCCGGCACCTGAACAGGTGCCGGGCCCCTTCGCTGTCCTGCGGAGAACAGGGCGGTCAGATGCCCTGCCAGGCGGGCTTGTTCGCGAAGGTGTGACGGAAGTAGTCCGCGAGCTTCAGCTTGGAGGCGGCGGCCTCGTCCACCACGACCGTGGCGTGCGGGTGCAGCTGGAGCGCGGAGGCCGGCACCAGCGCCGCGACCGGGCCCTCGACGGTCTGCGCGACGGCCTCGGCCTTGCCCTCGCCGGTGGCGAGCAGCACCAGGTGACGGGCCTCCAGGATGGTGCCGATGCCCTGGGTGATGACGTGGTGCGGCACCTGCTCGATGTCGTTGTCGAAGAAGCGGGCGTTGTCCACGCGGGTCTGCTCGGTGAGCGTCTTGATCCGGGTGCGGGAGGCGAGCGAGGAGCACGGCTCGTTGAAGCCGATGTGCCCGTCGGTACCGATGCCGAGGATCTGCAGGTCCACGCCACCGGCCTCGGTCAGCGCCTTGTCGTACGCCTCACAGGCCGCCAGGACGTCCTCTGCGGAGCCGTCGGGGCCGAGGAAGGCCTCCTGGGAGAGCCCGAGCGGCTCGACGACCTGACGGAGCACGGTGGAGCGGTAGGACTCGGGGTGGCCCGCGGGCAGTCCGACGTACTCGTCCAGCTGGGCGATCCGGGCCCGGGAGGCGTCCACGGAGCCGGCCGAGACCTGGGCGAGCAGGGCGTCGTAGATGGGCAGCGGAGTCGAGCCCGTGGCCACGCCGAGCAGCGCGTCGGGCTTGCGGCGCAGGAGGTCGGCGATGCCGTCCGCGATGAGCTCGCCGCCCGCCTTGGCGTCCTTGACGATGACAACTTCCACGCTGTGCCTGCCGATCTGGTGAGGGGCTGGTGAAAAGCCATGTGGTATAGACCAATCAAAGCCAAATCTAGCAGAGGAGGCGCCTTCTCCTCATGCCGTTCCGCCCCCCGGACGCCCCCGTCGTCTCCATCGTCGGCCGCCCCTGTCCCCCCAGCCACTCGAACCCCCGGGGCCCTCGCCCGCTTCGGCGGTGCCGTGCTCCAGGGCATGTCCCGGCGGGCCCGTGACGGGGCGACGGCGGAGGAGCCGGCGGCTGTGGCCGCGACGGCGATGCGGGCCTGGCCCCCGGAGTGCTCGTGACGGGACCCCGGGTGGTCGCGCGATGAGGTTCCGGTGGGCCCGCGATGAGGCCCCGCCGGAGAGAATGACCCCGGAAACACCCGCGGGCCGCGGCGCCTGGCGGGACCCTCAGCCCGCCCGGCACCGCAGCCCGGAGTTTGCTCCGGCCGGGGGTGTGCGGTCCCTCGGCCGTGTGGGAGGTCTCGACGCAGTCAGGGCAGAGAGCGTCGGGTACCTCGTTCCATCCTCCTGTGCGGGGAGGATGGAGGCTCTGTTGCGTTCATTGTGGACTAGACCATTCTTGTCTGTCCATCCACAGGAGCGCGGTCCTTCCTGGCCCATCCTCCAGCACGGAGCGCCGGAGATCCAGGTTCACCGCCCCTTTATTCCGCGGGTACGCTCGCATCGTGCCCTCCATGAACGACCTCGTCCGCCAGCACACCGCCCTGAGCGACTCCGACCTCGAGTGGCTCCACCTGCTGGTGTCGGAGTGGCAGCTGCTCTCCGACCTCTCCTTCGCCGACCTCGTGCTCTGGGTCCCGACCCTCGACGGCACGCGGTACGTCTCCGTCGCCCAGATGCGGCCGAACACCGGCCCCACCTCCTACCAGGACGACATGATCGGTCACCTGGTGCCGCGAGGCCGCCGCCCGCTGCTCGACGCCGCGCTCGACGAGGGAAGGATCGTCCGCGAGGGCGACCCGGAATGGCGCGAGGAGGTCCCGGTACGGGTCGAGTCCATCCCCGTACGGCGTGAGGGCCGGGTCCTGGGCGTCATCGCCCGCAACACCAACCTGCTGACCGTCCGCACCCCCTCCCGGCTGGAGCTCACCTACCTCCAGTCGGCCTCCGACCTCGCCCAGATGATCGCGGCCGGGACCTTCCCCTTCCCCGGCGAGCAGGTCGACATGGACTCCTCGCCCCGCGCCGGCGACGGACTCGTCCGCCTGGACGCCGAGGGCATCGTCCAGTACGCCTCGCCCAACGCCCTCTCCGCGTACCACCGGCTCGGTCTCGCCGCCGACCTCGTCGGCCAGCACCTCGGCCAGATCACCGCCGAACTCGCCCCCTCCCGGGGCCCGGTGGACGAGGCCCTGGTCACGCTGGCCTCCGGCTACGCGCCGCGCGAGTTCGAGGTCGAGGGCAACGGCGGGGTGATCCAGCTGCGGGCGATCCCGCTCAAGCCCAAGGGCACCCGCATCGGCTCGCTCGTCCTGCTCCGGGACGTCACCGAACTGCGTCGCCGCGAGCGCGAGTTGATCACCAAGGACGCCACCATCCGGGAGATCCACCACCGGGTGAAGAACAACCTCCAGACCGTGGCCGCCCTGTTGCGCCTCCAGGCCCGCCGGATGGACTCCGACCGGGGCCGCGAGGCCCTCAACGAGGCGGTGCGGCGCGTCGGTTCGATCGCCATCGTCCATGAGACGCTGTCCCAGAATCTGGACGAGCGGGTGGAGTTCGACGAGATCGCCGACCGGGTGATCGCGATGGTCGCCGAGATCTCCCCGGGCCGGGTCACCTGCCGGCGCAACGGCCGCTTCGGCATTCTCGACGCCGAGGTCGCGACCCCGCTCTCCATGGTCCTCACCGAGGTCCTGCAGAACGCCCTGGAGCACGCGTTCGCCCCGGGCGACGAGGGCACCGTCGAGGTCACCGCCGTGCGCGGCGAGCCCAGGGCCGACGCCCGCCTTCTGATCACGGTCCAGGACGACGGCTGCGGACTGCCCGAGGGATTCGACCCGCAGCGGGCCGGCAACCTCGGTCTCCAGATCGTACGGACCCTGGTGGAAGGGGAGTTGGGCGGATCCTTCGACATGCTGCCGGGCGCCGGGCGCGGCACGAAGGTGGTCCTCGACATTCCCGTGCAGCCGCTGAAGTAGCCTCCTGCGCGCGCTCCTTCGTGAGGGGGAGCGGACGGCAGCGAGCCCCGGACCGAAAGGAGATCGGTCCGGGGCTCGAATGCTGTGGGTTACTGCTGCGCGCTGCGGCTCAAGGGCGGTGATTGCATACGCGATGTATGCGCCGCCGGCCTCAGGCTGTCGGTGGGCGTCAGGCGCTGGCGTTACGCGCCCGGTTGCGAGCGGCACGGCGCTTCATTGCGCGGCGCTCGTCCTCGCTGAGGCCACCCCAGACGCCGGAGTCCTGGCCGGACTCGAGCGCCCACTGCAGGCACTGCTCCATGACGGGGCAGCGGCGGCAGACGGCCTTGGCTTCCTCGATCTGCAGCAGCGCAGGACCGGTGTTGCCGATGGGGAAGAACAGCTCGGGGTCTTCCTCACGACAAACGGCGTTGTGACGCCAGTCCATGGCTGCTACCTCTCTAGGGTGTTACAAGCTGGTTGCTTGTGAATGTGAACGCTTTCACGAATCCCCCCGCAAGGGAAGGGCCGACTGCCAGATGAACTGGTGTGGTCCTAAGACTGAGGAGGGGTTCTGGCTCTCAGTGGAGGCCGGTGTTGCGGGCCGTCCCGATCGCCAAGAAGAGACTCCCAAACCCCAGCAACGGATACAACCCCTTCCGGAAAGTTTTTTTTGATTCCTCGGTGTCGGCTAGGTCACAGCCGTACTTCTAAGGGGTGGATGCGCGTCTAAACGTTCGAGTGAAAGGACTTTGGGCCCTTCCACTCACACAATCACACGCAGTGCACGGCGTACGCCTGTGAACGTCACGCTTGTACGCAGTCCGAGGTGGTCTCCGTCCATCTGAAGGGGGAGGGGGACCTTCGAATGCAAGGTGAAGTCGGTCAGGTCGTGCAGAGTTACCGCGTGCTTGCCGCGAGGGCCCCGTTCCGGGGTCGAAGTGAGCAGCTGAGTGGCGTACCGGGCCACCGCCGGAGTGGAGAGACGACGCAGTCCGAGTACGTCGAGCGCTGTTTCGAAGGAAGCCTCCGGAGACGCGTACACCGGACGATTGCCCAGGTAGGTCCAGGGGGAGGTGTTGCAGATTATGGAGAGGACCAGGTCCTCGACCGGCTCGGCGCCGGGGCGCTCCAGGGTGATCGTGCCGTGCCGGCGGTGCGGTTCCTCCAGGAACTGGCGCACCACCTGGCGCAGATAAAGAGCGTGTGTGGATCTCTTCCCGCGCTCCCGCTGCTGTTCGACCCGGCCGATGACGCTCGCGTCGAAACCGAGACCGGCGCAGAAGGTGAACCAGCGCGACGGCACCGACTCGTCGTCCGTGCCCGGCGTCCCGGAGGCGAGACCGAGGCTCACTGTGCGTGCCCGCCGCTCACGCAACGCGTCGAGCAGGGCGCCGGTCGCCTCCACGGCGTCGTTCGGCAGTCCGAGGGCACGGGCGAAGACGTTCGTCGAACCGCCGGGGACGACCGCGAGGCCCGGAAGCCGGTCCGGATCGGGCCCGTCGTGCAGTAGTCCGTTGACGACCTCGTTCACCGTGCCGTCGCCGCCGAGGGCCACGACGAGGTCGATGTTCCCGGAGTCCGCGGCGCGCCGCCCCAGGTCCCGCGCGTGCCCGCGGTACTCGGTGGTGACCGCCTCCAGCTTCATCTCGCTCGCGAGCGCGTGGATGAGCACGTCACGGGTGCGGGCACTGGTGGTGGTGGCTGCCGGGTTGACCACGAGAAGTGCGCGCATGAGCGCCAGGGTACCTACCCGGCGGTACCGGGCCCAGTCCAGCCCGATCCCTGGACGGGGTCGCCCGGCTTCGGCCGCCCCGCCGCACCCCCGTTACCCTGCCCTCTATGAGCAGTACGGAGCAGACCCCCCGTCCCGCCCGTCTCGCCGCCGCGGCGGCGGTGGCCGGTATCGAGGCCCTCGGACTCGTCGCCGGGGGTGTGTACATGCTGGTGAGTTCCCTGACCGGGACGTCCGGCGACCTCACCGGAGCCGTCACCGGCGCCGTGACGCTCGTCGCACTCGGGATGATCCCGCTCGCCGCCGCCCGCGGTCTGTGGCTGCGCCGCTCCTGGAGCCGCGGCCCCGCCGTGATCACCCAGATCCTCGCCCTGCCGGTCGCCTGGCAGCTGCTCCAGGCGAACAGCGTGATGATCCCGGCCGGTGTCGTCCTCGGCGCCCTGGCCGTCGCCGGGCTCGTCCTCCTGGTGAACCCGGCCACGACCGAGGCGCTCGGCATCCGGCGCCCCGGCCAGGACACCCCCTAGCGCGCCTACTCCTCCACCAGGAGCTTCTCCCGCAGCTGGGCGAGGGTCCGGGCGAGCAGCCGGGAGACGTGCATCTGCGAGATGCCCACCTCCTGCGCGATCTGCGACTGGGTCATGTTCCCGAAGAAGCGCAGCAGCAGGATCCGCTTCTCGCGGGGCGGCAGGTCCTCCAGGAGCGGCTTGAGCGACTCGCGGTACTCGACCCCCTCGAGGGCCTCGTCCTCCGCGCCGAGCGTGTCCGCCACCGCCGGCGACTCGTCGTCCGTGTCGGGGACGTCCAGGGAGAGCGTCGAGTAGGCGTTCGCCGACTCCAGACCCTCCAGGACCTCCTCCTCCGAGATCCCGAGCCGCTCGGCCAGCTCGTGCACCGTCGGCGAGCGGCCGTGCTGCTGGGAGAGCTCGGCCGTCGCCGTGGTCAGCGAGAGCCGCAGCTCCTGGAGCCGGCGCGGCACGCGGACCGCCCACCCCTTGTCGCGGAAGTGGCGCTTGATCTCACCGACGACCGTGGGGGTCGCGTACGTCGAGAACTCGACGCCGCGCTCCGGGTCGAACCGGTCCACCGACTTGATCAGGCCGATCGTCGCCACCTGTGTCAGGTCGTCCAGCGGCTCGCCGCGGTTGCGGAAGCGGCGGGCCAGGTGCTCGACCAGCGGCAGGTGCATCCGCACCAGCCGGTTGCGCAGCTCCGCCTTCTCCGGGGAGCCGTCGGGGAGCTCACGCAGCGTGACGAAGAGGGCTCGGGCGGCGCTCCGGTCGTGCGGATCCGGGGTGGTGCGGGCGGCGTCCGGGGCCTCGTCGGCCTCGTCGTCCCCCGGTTTCCCCGCCTCCGCGGCGGTTCCGTCCGTCCCGTCCGCCCCGGCGTCCGCCGGTGCGTCCGCCCCGGAGACCACGGGATCCCCGACCCCGGGGATCCCGGAGGAAGCCGTGGCGGAGGAGCCCTCCGCACTCGCGGGGCCCCCGGGGGCCTCGGAGACACCCGGCGTCTCGGGAACCTCGTGGTGCTGCTCGTGCTCGCTCATCTGGTCCGCCTGCTCCGTAGCGACCTCATACGGCCGTGCCTGCTGCTCAGGGATGCCGGCCGTCGCGTCCCCGCGCCTCACGCGGGGCCTGGCCCCGCGCCGCGCTGTTTGTACAGGCTGATCGAGACCGTACGGTCGTCGGCCACCGACGATTCGACCTTCCCGGCCAGCGCGGACAGCACCGTCCAGGCGAAGGTGTCCCGCTCGGGCGCCCGGCCGTCCGTGGTCGGGGCGGAGACGGTCACGTCGAGGGAGTCGTCGACCAGCCGGAAGACACAGCTGAGGACGGACCCCGGCACGGCCTGCTGGAGCAGGATGGCGCAGGCCTCGTCGACCGCGATCCGCAAGTCCTCGATCTCGTCGAGGGTGAAGTCCAAGCGCGCCGCGAGGCCGGCCGTGGCCGTACGCAGCACGGACAGATAGGCACCCGCAGCGGGCAGCCGGACTTCCACGAAGTCCTGGGTCCCGGGCTCGCCTGCGATCTGGGACACCCTCACCTCCAAGGTGGCACAAGCTCATTCGGGGCTCGGAGGGAGAGGCCCCCGAACCGGGCGGTACGCAGGGGGCTGCGCAGTCCGCCGTGACGCTATCGCGATCCGTCCCGCCGTGTCGCCGTGAGCCTCCGCCCCCACCGGCCCCCCGGTCGCCGGTCGTCACCCATGGTAGGCCCATGGGTGCGGACGGTGTGCAGGGGTCTGCGGGGCCGAAAGCGAGCGACCGGCGGAGGGGTGACGTACCCAACCGAGGGGCGGGCGAATCGTCGGACGGCCGAATCCCCGGACGGTCGTACCGTCGGACGACCCGACAGGCCGACGGACCGGGTCCGTGAAACGGTCCGGCCGGGACCGTGGACCGGTCCGACGGCCCCGGCCCCGTGACTCAGACGATCGAGCCGTCCACGAAGCACCAGCGCCAGGCCTCGCCCGGTTCGAACGTCCGCATCACCGGATGCCCCGTCGTGGAGAAGTGCCCCGTCGCGTGCTGCCCCGCCGAGGAGTCGCAGCAGCCCACGTGCCCGCAGCTCAGACAGAGCCGCAACTGGACCGGGTGCGTGCCGTCCGCCAGGCACTCCGGGCAGGTGTCGGCCAGCGGCGCCGGTTCGGGGCGCGGCATTTCGGCAACGTGCGGGCACTCGCTCATGATGGCCAGGTTACGTTGCGGCACTGGACGGGGACGGGCATGGACGCACTGCAGCTGGTGGCACTGGTGGCGGCGAGCGCCGCGATCGCGGGCTTCGCCCGCAGGACACCGGTGCCCGCTCCGCTGCTCCTGGTCGCCGTGGGCCTCGCCGCCTCGTACGTCCCGGGGGTTCCGGACTACACCCTCGACCCGCACATCGTGCTGCCGCTGATCCTGCCCCCGCTCCTCTACACGGCCGCCGTCGACTCCTCGTACCTCGACCTGAGGGCCAACATCCGGCCCGTCGCCCTGCTCTCCGTCGGATACGTCCTCTTCGCCACCGTGGCCGTGGGCTGGCTCGCCTACGTCCTCGTCCCCGATCTGCCGCTCACCGCCGCGCTGGTGCTCGGCGCGGTGGTCGCCCCACCGGACGCGGTCGCCGCCACCGCCATCGCCCGCAAGCTCGGCCTGCCGAACCGGATCACCACGATCCTCCAGGGCGAGTCCCTGGTGAACGACGCCACCGCCATCACCGCGTACAAGGTCGCCCTCGCGGCGGCCGTCGGCGAGGGCATCAGCTGGGCGGGCGGCCTGGGGGAGTTCGCGCTCGCCTCCCTCGGCGGCATCGGAGTCGGCCTGGTCCTCATGGTGCCGATCCACTGGCTGCGCCGGGGCCTCGGCGACTCCCTCCTCCAGAACACGCTCTCCCTCCTCATCCCCTTCGTCGCCTACGCGGCGGCCGAGGAGGTCGGCGCCTCCGGAGTCCTCGCCGTCGTCGTGGTCGGTCTCTTCCTGGGGCACCGCGCCTGGCAGGTCGACTTCGCGACCCGGCTCCAGGAGGAGGCCGTCTGGAAGATGGTCGCCTTCGTCCTGGAGTCCGCCGTCTTCGCCCTGATCGGACTCCAGCTGCCGTACGTCGTCCAGGGCCTCGGGCAGTACGGCATAGGGGAGGCGATCGCGTACGCGGTCGGGGTCTTCGTCGCCGTGGTCGTGGTCCGGTTCGTCTGGGTCTACCCGGCGACCTTCCTGCCACGGCTCTCCGCCCGCGTCCGCGGCCGGGAGCAGGGGGTGGACTGGAAGGCGCCCCTCGTCGTCGGCTGGGCCGGTATGCGCGGGGTGGTCTCGCTCGCCATCGCCTTCTCCATCCCCGTCGTGACCGACGGGGTCGAGTTCCCGGCCCGCAACCTCGTCCTCTTCCTCACCTTCACCACCGTCATCGGCACCCTGGTCGTGCAGGGCCTCACCCTGCCGCCCCTCATCCGTCTCCTGAAGCTCCCGGGGCGGGACAGGTACGCCGAGACCCTGGCCGAGGCGCAGGCCCAGAGCGAGGCCTCACGGGCCGCGGAGGAACGCCTCGACGCACTCCTCGCCGATGAGCGCAACGCCCTCCCGCAGCCCCTCGCCGACCGTCTGCGCACAGTCCTCGAACGGCGCCGCAACGCCGTCTGGGAGCGGCTCGGCGCCGTCAACGAGGTCACCGGGGAGACCGCGGACGACACCTACCGGCGGCTCTCGCGCGAGATGATCGACGCCGAGCGCGAGGTCTTCGTGCGGCTGCGGGACGCACGGCGGATCGACGACGAGATGATGCGGACCCTGCTCCGCCGGCTCGACCTGGAGGAGGCCGCCGCCTACCGCGAGGAGACCGCCGGCTGAGACCCGTCAGGGGCGCCCGTCACCACCGCCACGAGCCGGGTACCCGCCGGGAACGCGCCCTCCTGCGCCAGGGTCGTCAGACCGTGGAGCATTTTGGCCACATACAGCCGCTCGATGGCGAGTCCGTGCCGCGCCTCGAAATCGCGTGCGAACTCCTCCAGATCCGGGGACACGCGCGCGTACCCACCGCCGTGGAAACGCTCGTCCAGCGTCCAGTCGCCGCGCGGCCCGCCGAACGCCGCCTCCTGGAGGGCGCGGACCTCGGCGCCCAGGAAGCCGCCCCTGAGGACCGGGAAGCCCACCACCCGCCGCCCGGGCGGGAGGCCGGCCGCGAGGCCCGCGAGGGTGCCGCCGGTGCCGCAGGCGACGGCGACCGCGTCCGCCGCCCCGGCGAGCTCGCGCCCCAGCTCCTCGCACCCCCGGACGGCGAGGACGTTGCTGCCGCCCTCAGGGACCACGTACGCGCCCGCGGGGGCCCGCTCCAGGAGCGCCGCGAGCGTGGCGGGGTCGTTCTTCGCGCGGTACGTGGCCCGGTCCACGAACTCCAGCCGCATCCCGTCCGCCGCGCACCGCGCGAGGGAGGGGTTGAGCGGGCGCCCGGCCAGCTCGTCGCCGCGCACGATCCCGACGGTGGGGAAGCCCAGCAGCCGGCCGGCGGCGGCCGTCGCCCGCAGATGGTTGGAGTACGCGCCGCCGAAGGTGAGCACGGGACGCCCGCCCGCCGCCTCCAGGTTGAGCGCGAGCTTGCGCCACTTGTTGCCGGGCAGGTCGGGGTGGATGAGGTCCTCGCGCTTGAGGAGCAGGGTGAGCCCGCGGCGGGCGAAGCGCTCGTCCTCCACCGGCTCCAGGGGGGACGGGAGCCGGGGTCGCAGACGGGAGAGGTCGAACGCGTTCACCCGGCCATTGTCCGTGCCTTCCGCGCGCCGGCGCGGGAGGCCTTCCGGTCGCCCCTCCGTGCGCGTCCGGCGCCTTCCGCGCGCGGTGGGCACCCGTCGCGCGCTCAGCGCAGGCGGTCGGCGATCCGCTCCCGCATCGAGGCCATGGTGAAGCCCCGCGGGTCCACCTTCCCCGGCTGCCACTCCCGGTGTCCGATGACCGAGCGGTGCGTCCAGCCGTGCACCCGGCACAGGGCGGCCGCCGCCTTCGCGATGGCCTCCAGCTGGACCTTCGGCCACGGGTCCTCGCCGTCGCCGAGGTTCTCGCACTCGAAGCCGTAGAAGTGCCGGTTGCCGTCCGTGGTGGCCTCGTCGTCCGGCGGCAGCCCCCGCTCGGCGATGACCGCCCTGAGCACCTCGTCGTCGCCGAGCCCCGCGTGGTTGGCGCGTCCGTAGCCGACGAGGTGGACCGTGCCGTCCTTGGCGATCACGCCGTGACAGAGCGGCCCCGGCAGGTTCTCGTAGCCGTTCCGGCAGATCCGGACGGTGTTCGCGGTGCCGCGGGTCACGGTGTGGTGGATCATCACGCCGTGCACCGGGCCCCAGGGCCCCTTGTGGTTGCGGTTGTGGGTGGACCAGTCGCCGACCTGGACGACCGCGAGGCCCTCCTCGCGCAGTGCGGCGAGGAATCTGCCCGCGGACATGGGGTGGGACATGACCGACTCCCTTCGGAGGACGGGATGAGCTCCCGGAGGACCGGCAGCTTCCGGAGTACCGGAACGTCCGGAGTACCGGATTCCGCCACTCCTCTGCCATCCGTTCGGACGGTGTGCGAGCCGATCCGGACAGGGGGCCGTGGGGCGGGCGGGGCTCCGCTGTTCGGATGGAAATCACGTGACATGCCCCGAAGATCGTCGAACAGTCCCACTCGAATGTGTAATGGCGTCGGCACGCTCCGTACTGAAAGGCTTCGTCTCGCAAGTCAGTCATACGAGAGGGAGTTCCATGTCCGTTGGTTCGGTTGGCGACGAGGTCCGCGCGGATCAGGCCCCGCAGCAGAGTCTCGGCACCGCCGCCGCGCGGAACCTCGCCACGACCACCAAGTCGGCGCCGCAGATGCAGGAGATCACCTCACGGTGGCTGCTGCGGGCGCTGCCCTGGGTCCAGGTGCAGGGCGGTACGTACCGGGTGAACCGGAGGCTCAGCTACTCCGTGGGGGACGGCAGGGTCACCTTCGTCCAGACCGGGGAGCGCGTCGCGGTCATCCCCGCCGAACTCGGCGAACTCCCCGCCCTGCGCGGCTACGAGGACGAGGAGGCCCTGACCGAGCTCGCGTCCCGCTGCCGCCAGCGGGAGTACGCGGCCGGCGAGGTGATCGCCGTCGCGGGCGAGCCGACCGACCGGGTCCACCTCCTGGCGCACGGCAGGATCGAGCAGATCGGCGAGGGGCCGTACGGCGACGAGGCCGTCCTCGGGGTCCTCGCCGACGGCGCGTACTTCGGCGAGGCCGCCCTGGTCGACCCGGACGCCGCCTGGGAGTGGTCCGCCCGCGCCGCCACCGCCTGTACGGTCCTGGAGCTCACCCGGGACGACGTACGGAACCTCGCGGAGCGGGCCGGCTCGCTCGCCTCCCACCTCGCGAGCGTGGCGGCGCTGCCCAGCCAGCGGACCAACAAGTACGGCGAGGCCGAGATCGACCTCTCCGCCGGCCATGTCGGCGAGGCCGTCGTCCCGCACACCTACGTCGACTACGACGCCTCGCCCCGCGAGTACGAGCTGAGCGTCGCCCAGACCGTGCTGAAGGTGCACAGCCGCGTCGCCGACCTCTACAACCAGCCGATGAACCAGACCGAGCAGCAGTTGCGGCTCACGGTCGAGGCGCTCCGCGAGCGCCAGGAGTACGAGCTGGTCAACAACAAGGAGTTCGGCCTCCTCGCCAACTGCGACTACGGGCAGCGGCTCCAGCCCCACGACGGCGCCCCCAGCCCCGACGACATGGACGAGCTGCTCTCCCGGCGCCGGGGCTCCAAGCTGTTCCTGGCCCACCCGCGCGCCATCGCCGCCTTCGGCCGCGAGCTCAACAAGCGCGGTCTGGTGCCCGAGACGATCGACATCAACGGCAACCGCATCCCGACCTGGCGCGGCGTGCCGATCTACCCGTGCAACAAGATCCCGGTCTCGGACGCCCGGACCACCTCGATCATCTGCATGCGTACCGGTGAGTCCGACCAGGGCGTGATCGGTCTTCACCAGACCGGCCTGCCCGACGAGATCGAGCCCAGCCTCTCCGTCCGCTTCATGGGCATCGACGAGCAGGCGATCATCTCCTACCTGGTCACGGCCTACTACTCGGCGGCGATCCTCGTCCCGGACGCGCTCGGAGTCCTGGAGAACGTCGAGGTCAGCCGCTGGCGCTGAGCCGACGACGCCGGGGGGCGGGGACCGAACCCTCCCGCCCCCGGGCGTTCCCGGCTCGTCGCCGCGCAGCATCGCCACGGAGGATACGAAGGAAGTGACCGTGACCATTGCCGGCGCGGATGCCGTCGCCGACGGTCAGGGGGCCGTGCGGCTCCTGGACCGGACGCGGACCGCTGTCAATCCCCAACTGCGCTCGACCGTCGAGACCCTGCCGGGGTCGATGCGGCGGGTCGCGATGTACCACTTCGGCTGGGAGCACGCCGACGGCACCCCGGCCGCGGAGCAGCCGGGCAAGGCCATCCGGCCCGCTCTCGTCCTCGCGGCCGCCCGCGCGCTCGGCGCCGAGGAGGCCGGGGCCGTGAAGGCCGCGGCGGCGGTGGAACTCGCGCACAACTTCACCCTGCTCCACGACGACATCGTCGACGAGGACGTGACGCGACGGCACCGGCCCACCGCCTGGACCGTCTTCGGCGTCCCGGACGCGCTGATCGCCGGTGACGCGATGAGCGCGCTCGCCCTGCGGATGCTGGCGGAGGACCCGCATCCCGCCTCGGCGGCCGCCTCCGCGCGGCTGGCCGCGTGCATCATCGAACTCTGCGCGGGGCAGCAGGCGGACTGCGCCTTCGAACGCCGGGCGCCGCGTGAGGTCTCCCTCGACGAGTGTCTGGCCATGGCCACCGCCAAGACCGGTGCGCTGCTCGGCGCCTCCTGTGCGATCGGCGCGCTCTACGCGGGCGCGGGGGACGAGGAGGTCGCGGCGATGGACGCCTTCGGCCGGGAGGCGGGCCTCGCCTTCCAGCTGATCGACGACCTCATCGGGATCTGGGGCGACCCGGACCGTACGGGCAAGCCGGCCGGGGCCGATCTGGTCGCGCACAAGAAGTCGCTTCCGGTGGTGGCGGCGCTCGCCTCGGGGACTGCGGCGGGGGACGAGCTGGCGGAGCTCTACGCCCGTCCGGTCCTCGACGGGGCGGCGGTGCGCGCGGCGGCGGACGCGGTCGAGCGGGCCGGTGGGCGTGACTGGGCGCAGGGTCAGGCGGCCGAGCGGATGGGCCGCGCGGTCGAGTATCTGGCGCAGGCGGTCCCGGACCTCGCGGCGGCGGGGGACATGCTGGCGCTCGCCGAGTTCGTCACCCGGCGCACGCGCTGAGGCCCGGGGGCCGCGTCACGCCTCGGGGACGATGCGGGTGACCACCGTTTCGATCAGGTCGTCCAGGTCCCGGTCGCTGTGCATCTCCGGGACCGTGAAGTGGTCGAGCAGCAGCCCGGTGAGGGCGAAGTAGAGCAGTCGGACGGTGTCCGCGTCCCCGGGCATCCCGGCCTCCAGGTGCCCCTGGATGTTGGTGTCCAGGTCGCCCCGGAGCACCTTGGTGAGCTGGGTCCTCAGCTCGGGGCGGCGCACCGCTTCGAGGCGGAGCTCGAAGAGCCCGAGGTAGCAGGTGCGCTCGGCGGCGAGCCGCTGGGCGACCTGGCGCATGAGCTCGAAGACCAGGGCGCGGGTCGGCGCCGGCAGCATGGCGTCCTCCATGACGCCGGGCTCGGGGGCCAGCCGTTCGAAGATCCGGTCGGCGACCTCGGAGAGCATCTGGTCCCGGTCGCGGAAGTAGTTGGACGAGGTGCCCGTGGGGACCCCGGCGCAGGCATCGACCGCGCGGAAGGTCAGCCCGCGGGCACCTTCGTCCGCCAGGACCTGGATGGCGGCGTCGAGCAGCGCCGTACGTCGTTCGGGGTTTCTCGCCATGTCGTGTTCCTCCTTCTTCGAACATAGGGCTTGTGTAACCACTACAGGTGAAGCACTATAGCTGTCGTGGTTGCGGTCGCGGCCACGATCCGAAGGGGAAGAGGACCGGTTTGCGCAAGCTCACGTATTTCATCGCCTGCACCATCGACGGCTTCATCGGTGACCCCAAGGGTGATGCCACGTCCATGTACGCGTTCGTGGACGCCGAGTTCCTGGAGTTCCTGGCCGGCGAATTCCCGGAGACCATCCCGACCCAGAGCCGGGAGATGCTCGGGGTCGACGCCGAGAACAAGCGGTTCGACACCGTCGTCCAGGGGGTGGGCTCGTACCGGCTCGCCCTGGACGTGGGCGTCACCAGCCCGTACGGCCACCTGCGGGAGTTCGTCGCCGCCCGCTCGCTGGCCGAGTCGCCCCACGCGAACGTGGAGCTGATCGCCGACGACCTCGTCGGCCGCGTCCGCGAGCTCAAGGCCGAGGACGGCCCCCTGGGCATCTGGCTCTGCGGTGGCTCGACGATCGCCGGCGAGCTCATCGACGAGATCGACGAGCTGGTCATCAAGACCTATCCGCAGGTCTACGGCTCCGGAATGCCGATGTTCGGCGCCGGCTTCGAGCCGCGCGACTTCGAGCTGAACGACCTGCGCGTCTTCGGCAACGGTGCCTTCGTCCGTACGTACACCAGGAAGCGGTGACGGCGGCAAGCGGTCCCGTGCGAGCCGTCCTACCCTGGACATATGGGTGACGAGGCGCCTCGCACGACGCGGGACCCCCGGGCCGAGCACAGCTGTCCGGCCTGCGGCGGTCTCCGCACCACGGTGGCCACCCGGCACAAGGTCCTCGGCGCCTGGGTGCCGGAGTGGGAGGTGCAGCCCTGCCGCAATCCCGGCTGCCCGCTCCACGAGAGTCCTGAAGCGATCGCCGACGTGGGTGCGGAAGCGACGAGCCCGCACGTGACCGGCAAGAACGGCGAGATCGGGAGAAGTCCGGCCCCCGGGTGACCGGACGCGCGCCGGAGCCGGTCATACCGCTACAGTCCGCGCATGTCATCGGAGTCGACAGAAGTCTGGACCGGCTGGTACCGGGACCGCAGCGGCGCGGAAGCGATCGTCATCACGGCCGACGGGCGGCATGTGGCCACCCGGATCAGGGGGATCGAGTACACGGGCGAGAGCTTCGCCGCGCTCAGCGCGGCCGACGAGGGCGGACAGGCCCTCACCGGCTGCGTCCTGGAGTGGGACCTGCCGCTCCCCGTCGTCATGGACGGCGCCACCCAGCCGGCCACGCTGAGCTGTCTGCTGACGCTCGGTGAGCGCGCGGACCTGAGCCTGACGCTGCACTGCGGCGGAGCCGCATTCGAATCGTGTGTCGCCGGAGGTGACTTCGACGGGGCCCTGGAACGGGTCCGGCGCCAGCTTCCGCCCGGCGCCGATTTCGGCCGCCGACTGCTTCAGGCGGCCTGAGCGAGGGCCGCTTCGGGCGGCCCGGGCAGGAGGGCCGCTCCGAGCGGCCCGAGAACGAGGACGGCGGCGCCCCGGGGAGGGGGCGCCGCCGCACTGTTTCTCCGTCGCGCACTCAGCTCTTGAAGGCGGAGGCGAGCCCGTTGCGCCACAACTGGTCGACGCGGGAGCGCTCCTGGGAGTTCGGCTGAGCGTTCTGGCAGGACGTGCCGGGGCCGCCGCCCGACATCAGCTCGCTGCACGGACCGCTGTAGTGGTCCGGAAGCCCGAGGACGTGCCCGGTCTCGTGGGCGGTCACCCGGGTGGAGTTGTACTGCTGGTTCTGCCGGTAGTCGAGGAAGATGTAACCGCTTCCGTGGCCGTCGGTGCTCGCGTACGAGCCACGGGAGTCGTTGCCCTCGTAGTAGGCGAAGTCGGGGTTGCTGCCCTCGACGAGTCGGACGTTCGCCACCGAGCTGTTCCAGATCTGGGTGGAGCGGGCTATCTGGGTGCGGAAGCTCGGCGCGTTGGAGGCGCTGTAGACGACGGTGACGGCGGCCGCGCCGGGGTTGGCGGCCCGCTTCTTCGCCACGGACTTCACGACGGCGTCGAAGAAGGCCTTGTTGGCCTTGGCGTCTTCGGCCGAACCGGCGTACGCGACCGCGGCGTTGCCCTGGGGGGCGGTGTTCACGGCGGCCGCCGGGGCCGTGCCGAGGGAGGCGGCGAGGCCGAGACCGAGGGTGGCGGTCAGAACGGAGGTGAGGACCTTGGGGTGACGCATGGGGGGCTCCTCCTGTAGGGGACTGGGGAGAGTCTCGGGGGAGCAGGGGCGTGTGCGGATGATGTCAACCACCGATAGCCCCACCGCATCACCCTGCCCGGGGGTCGCCAACTGCCTTGCAATGAAAGGTGATTGAGGGGTTCCGGGTGTCTGGTGCGACTCAGGGCGTCGCCCTACCCTCGGGGCATGGATCTGGAGGTGAGACACCTGCGCGCGCTCTGCGCCATCGCGGACACGGGCAGTCTGCACAAGGCGGCCCGCCAACTTGGCATGAGCCAGCCTTCGTTGACCACGCAGCTGCGCCGCATCGAGAACTCGCTGGGCGCCGAGCTCTTCTCCCGCGGGCGCACCGGCTGCCGCCCCACCCCGCTCGGCCGCTCCCTGCTCAGCCGGGCCCGCCCCCTCGTCGCCGACATGGCGGCGCTCGTCACCGAGACCCGGGCGGCGGCCGCCCGCACCGACGGACTCGGGCTCCGCGTCGGCTCCACGGCCAGCCGGGCCCTCCCCGGCTGGCTGCGCCGGCTCCGCCAGCGACTGCCCGGCACCGACATCGGCCTCCGGATGGACGTCTCCGCGAACGCACTGCTCCGCTCCGTCGCCGCCGGCCGGCTCGACGTGGCCTTCGTGCACGAGGTGGAGGGCTGCCCGCTGCGGGTTCCCGAGGGGCTCAAGGGGCGGGTCCTGGTCGCCCGCGAGCCGCAGTTCATCTCCATGGCCCGCGACCATCCGGCCGCCGCACTGCCCGTGGTGGACCTCGCCGACCTGGCCGCCGACCACTGGATGGTCGACCCGACCGTGGACGGCGAATGGGACGGGCTCCGGCGGGTCCTGGGCGCCGCCGGCATCGACCCGCCGCTGCTGCACGGCGACTACCACACGGCGGCCGCGCTCATCGCCCTCGGTGAGGCCGTCGCCCCCTGTCAGCCGACCTCGGGCCCGCGCGAGGACATGGCGATCCGCCCCCTGCACGGCGACCCCCTGGCGGTCCGGCTGCTGCTGTACGCGCGCCCCGGGGCGCCCCTGGACACGCTGTACGCGGAACTCGCCGCGGCCTACCGGGAGGTGGCCCTGCGGGCGGCGCCGTACCGCGAGTGGCTCCGCCGGCAGGGGACGACGGCGGAGCTGTCGGTGGGACCGTGCATGATGACGGCATGAGCGAACACCCGGTACGGGCAGAGGTCCGACACGCACGCCCGGAGGACCTGCCGCGGGTCGTGGAACTCATCGTCGAGCACGCGGTGTACGAGAAGGCGGAGCCTCCGGCGCCCGGCCTCGCCGACCGTCTGGCCCGCCTCCTCTTCGGTCCCGAACCGCCCCGCCTCCGCTGTCTGGTCGCCGTCCTCCCCGACGGCACCCTCGCGGGCTACGCGAGCTGCGCGCCGGAGCTCTCCACCTGGGACGGCGCGGAGTACCTCCACATGGACTGCCTCTACCTCACCGGGACCTCCCGGGGCCACGGCCTGGGGCCGCTCCTGATGGCGGCCGTCCGCGCGGAGGCGAGCCGCCTCGGCCTGGCGGAGATCCAGTGGCAGACCCCGGAGTGGAACGAGGACGCGATCCGCTTCTACGACCGTCTGGGCGCCACGTCGAAGGAGAAGCGCCGCTACAGCCTCCCGACGGCCTGAGCGGCGCCCTGGGGCGGCCGTGCGCGGTGGCGGCGCGGCGGAGTCTCCCTACGCCTCGGCGTCCTGCGGGTACCAGCGCAGCTCGACCGTGTTCCCGTCCGGGTCCCTGACGTAGACGGACTGGGCCGAACCACGGGCGCCCCAGCGCGGAACGGGACCCTCGACGACGTCGAACACCCCGGAGTCGAGGACCTCCTGCCAGTCGAGGGGGTCCACGACCAGACAGATGTGATCCACGTTGGACTCGCCCCGCGGACGGGCGAACAGGTCGATGACGGTGCTCCCGTCGATGCGTACCGACGGGAAGGACACCTTTCCGGCCCGCCACTCCTCGACGCGCTCCGGCGCGAGGCCCAGGGGGCCGGTGTAGAACGCCAGCGCCGCCTCTATGTCGGTCACGTTGAGCACCAGGTGGTCGAAAGCCTTGACGCGCATGGGGCGTCACCCTTCTGCCGTTACATCCGAATTGCGCCGGGAAAGCCCGAAGGGGTACGACCGCCGGATGGCGGCCGTACCCCTTCGGGCGGGAAAAGAGAAGGTCAGGCCTTCTTCGTCTCCCAGAAGATGCGGTCGATCTCGGCGATGAGCTCCAGCGCCTTCTCGCCCGTCTTCGGGTCCGTCGACGCCTTGGCGGCCGAGAGGGCCTTCAGGGTGTCGTTGACCAGCTGGTTGAGCTCGGGGTACTTCTCGAAGTGCGGGGCCTTGAAGTAGTCGCTCCAGAGCACCGACACGTGGTGCTTGGCGAGCTCCGCGCGCTGCTCCTTGATGACCGTGGCGCGGGCGCGGAAGTGCGCGTCCTCGTTCGCCTGGTACTTCTCCTGGACAGCCTTGACCGACTCGGCCTCGATGCGGGCCTGGGCCGGGTCGTACACGCCGCACGGGAGGTCGCAGTGGGCGCTGACCTTCACCTTGGGGGCAAACAGGCGGGAGAGCATTGAGCCGTCCTTCCTCGTGATCGTCTTCTCAGGTGGGACATTACTCGGTGAGAAGGGCGTTTTCGCGGGCGCCCCCTGGGGCTTAGGTCAAAAGTCCAGGGTCACCATGGGACTCGTGTACGAGTGGACGAGTGCACGCGCGAGCGGACCGGGAGGTGCCGGATGAGGGAATCGGGGCGGGAGCGGGTGGCGGAGGCCGGGCCTCCGTTCGGGATCGCCGAGGTGACGGGGGTGTCGATGGTGCCCACGCTGCTCCACGGCGACCAGCTGCTCGTGCACTACGGCGGCCGGCTGCGGCCGGGCTGTGTGGCCGTACTGAGGCATCCGCTCCAACAGGATCTGCTCATCGTGAAGCGGCTGATCGAGCGACGTGACGGCGGCTGGTGGGTGCTGGGGGACAACCCGGACGCCGAGGGCGACAGCCGGGTCTTCGGTGCGGTGCCGCCCGAGCTGGTTCTCGGGCGGGTGCGGGCGCGGTACCGGCCGGTGACGCCGGGGCGTCAGCGGTCGCCGGGGGTGACGCTCTCCTGGCTGTTCTCGGCGCTCAGGCCCGTCGGGTCCGGCCGGTCGGCCTCCAGGCGCTTGCGGGCCCGGTAGGCGGCCACGTTGGCGCGCGTCGCGCAGCGGTCCGAGCAGTAGCGGCGGGAGCGGTTGGTGGAGGTGTCCAGGTAGGCGTTGCGGCAGGGCGGCGCCTGGCAGAGGCCGAGCCGATCGGCGCCGAACTCCGTCAGATGGAAGGCCAGCCCCATCGCGGCGATCGCGGCGTACCCCGCGGTCGCGTTCGAGGGGTGGTCGGCGAGGTGCATGTGCCACCGGGGCCGGCCGTCCTCGTCGAGGATGTCGTGCCCGGAGATCTGGGGGCTGACCGGGAACTCCAGGAGCAGGGAGTTCAGCAGGTCGACGGCGCCCGTGTGGTCGCCCTCGTCGGCCGCGGTGAAGACCGCCCGCAGCCGGGTGCGTACCCCGCGGAACCGGGTCACGTCGGAGTCGGTGGCCCGGCGGGCCATCTGGGTGGCGGGGCCGAAGAGTTCGCGGATGACCTCGACGGAGGTCAGGGCGTCCTTGTTGCGGGCCGGCTCCTCGGTGTTGACCAGACGCACGGCGTAATCCGAGTAATAGGCCAGTTCCACTTGTAGTCCTTACTCCGGCGGGCTAGTGTCTCGGTCGGAAGGGGTAACGGCTGTTTCCCCTTCGAGGGTATTACGAAGAGGGGGAGGAGCGGCGATGACCGGAACCGACTGGGCGGGCTGGCAGCAGAGCTGGGACCGTCAGCAGGAGTGGTACATGCCGGACCGTGAGGAGCGGTTCCGGGTGATGCTCGACATGGTCGAGGCCTTGGTGGGACCGAAGCCCCGCGTCCTCGACCTCGCGTGCGGTACGGGAAGTATCACGGATCGGCTCCTCAAGAGGTTCCCGGAGGCGACCGCCACCGGTGTCGACCTCGACCCGGCCCTGCTCGCCATCGCCGAGGGGTACTTCGCCGGCGACGAGCGCGTCACCTTCGTGACCGCCGACCTCAAGGACCCCGCGTGGGCCGCCGGGCTGCCCCACGACTCGTACGACGCCGTCCTGACCGCCACCGCGCTCCACTGGCTCCACAGCGAGCCCCTGACCGCCCTCTACGGGCAGGTCGCCGGTCTCGTCCGCGACGGCGGCGTCTTCATGAACGCCGACCACATGATCGACGAGGCCACCCCCCGGATCAACGCCGCCGAGCGGGCACAGCGCCACGCCGTCATGGACCGCGCCAGGACCGGCGGCGTCCTGGACTGGGCCGAGTGGTGGGCCCTCGCAGGCAAGGACCCCGTCCTCGCCGGGCCCACCGCCCGCCGCTTCGAGATCTACGGCGAGCACGCCGACGGCGACACCCCCTCCCCGCGCTGGCACGCCGACACCCTCCGCGCCGCCGGCTTCGGCGAGGCCAGGGCCGTCTGGGCGTCGCCCTCCGACACGCTGCTCCTCGCCGTGAAGTAGCCGGAGGGCGGCCCCGGGTACGGGGGAGGGGTCGTCCGGGTACGGAGGAAGGGGCTGTCCGGGTACGGAGGAAGGGGCGGTACGGGGATCCCGTACCGCCCCTTCTCCCGTTCCCGTCCGGGCTAGAGGACCTTCGAGAGGAAGGCCTTCGTCCGGTCGTGCTGGGGGTTGCCGAGGACGTCGCGCGGATTGCCCGACTCGACGACGACGCCGCCGTCCATGAAGACCAGCGAGTCGCCGACCTCACGGGCGAAGCCCATCTCGTGGGTGACGACGATCATCGTCATGCCCGACTCGGCGAGGTCCCGCATGACGTCGAGGACGTCACCGACCAGCTCCGGGTCGAGCGCCGAGGTGGGCTCGTCGAAGAGCATCAGCTTCGGTTCCATCGCCAGCGCGCGGGCGATGGCGACGCGCTGCTGCTGGCCGCCGGAGAGCTGCGACGGGTAGTTGCCCATCTTGTCGCCCAGGCCGACCCGGTCGAGGAGGCGCTCGGCGCGCTCGCGCGCCACCGCCTTGGACTCGCCCTTGACCTGGATCGGGGCCTCCATGACATTGCCCAGGGCCGTCATGTGGGGGAACAGGTTGAAGCGCTGGAAGACCATGCCGATGTCGCGGCGCTGGACGGCGACCTCGCTGTCCTTCAGCTCGTAGAGCTTGCCGTTCTTCTCCCGGTAGCCGACCAGCTGGCCGTCGACCGACAGGCGGCCGCCGTCGACGCGCTCCAGGTGGTTGATGCAGCGCAGGAAGGTCGACTTGCCGGAGCCGGACGGGCCGACCAGGCAGAAGACCTCACCGTTGCGGACCTCCAGGTCGATGCCCCGGAGGATGTGGGCCGCGCCGTAGGACTTGTGGACGCCTTCGGCCTTGACCATGGGCTGGCCGGTCATCGCGACCCCTCCGGAGAACGCTTGAACGTGATCAGGTTTGTCTTGACCCGCTGCCACGGGGTGGGCGGCAGGCTCCGCAGCGAACCGCGGGCGAAACGACGCTCCAGGTAGTACTGGCCGACGCTGAACACCGAGGTGAGGGCGAGGTACCAGATGGAGGCGACGAAGAGCATCTCCATCACCGCACCGGCTGTGCTGCCGATGTTCGAGGAGGCCCGCAGGAGCTCGGTGTACTGCACGGCCGAGACCAGTGACGAGGTCTTCAGCATGTTGATGAACTCGTTGCCCGTCGGCGGCACGATGACCCGCATGGCCTGCGGAAGGACGACCCGTCCCATGGTCTTCGTCTGCGACATGCCGAGGGCGTGAGCGGCCTCGGTCTGTCCCTCGTCGACCGACTGGATGCCCGCCCGGACGATCTCCGCCATGTAGGCGCCCTCGTTGAGGCCGAGACCGAGCAGCGCGACCATGAACGGCGTCATGACGTCGACGGTCTCGTTCTTGTAGATCGGCCCGAGGTTGATGTACTGGAAGATCAGCGACAGGTTGAACCAGACCAGCAGCTGGACGTAGACCGGGGTGCCGCGGAAGAACCAGATGTAGAGCCAGGCGACCGCGCCCGTCACCGGGTTCTTGGAGAGCCGCATCACGGCGAAGACGATGCCGAGGACGAGGCCGAGTGCCATCGAGCTGACGCTGATGATCACGGTGTTCACCAGGCCGTCGAGGACGGACGGGTCGAACACCTTGTCCCACACCGTGTCCCAGATGATGTTGCCCTGGGAGAAGGCGTAGACGAGCCAGCCGAGCAGCGCGACGACCACGACGGCGCTGACCCAGCGCCCGTAGTGCCGCACGGGGATGGCCTTGATCGCCTCGTACGGGGAGCCCGAGGCGCCGGGCCCGGCCGGAGCGGCGGCCGGGTCCTTGTTGATCTTGTCAGTCATGACGACTGCCCTTCAGTGGAGCGGGGAGGTCACTTGCCGGCGTTGACGGTGGCCGACTTGACGGCGCTGTCCTCGACATCCCACTTCTTCAGGGCATCGGCGTAGGTGCCGTCCTTGATGATCGCGTCGAGCGCGTCCTTGACGGCGTCGCGCAGCTGGGTGTTCTCCTTCGACACGCCGATGCCGAAGAGGCCGACGTCGCTCTGGCTGCCGACGACCTCGAAGTCGTTGCCGCCGCCCGAGGTCTTCGCGATGTACGCGGCGACCGGGTAGTCGTTGAGGTCGGCCACGGCGCCGCCGGCCTTCACGCGGGTCTGGGCCTCGGCGTCGGTGTCGAAGGCCTGGATCGTCGGCTTGTTGGCGCCGCACTTCGTGGCCTGGGCCTTGAAGGTGTCCTCGTAGATCGTGCCGCGCTGGACGGCCACGGTCTTGCCGCAGAGGTCGTCGAGGGAGTTGATGCCCTGCGGGTTGCCCTTCTTGACCAGGAGGGAGACGCCGGAGCTGAAGTAGTCGACGAAGTCGATGCCCTTGCCGATCTTCTTCCCGTTGTCGTCCAGGCCCTCCTGGCGCTTCTTGTTGTCCGTCATCGAGGACATGATCAGGTCCTGCCGACCGGTGTAGACCGAGGTGATCAGACCGTCGAAGGTGCCCGAGGTGAACTGGAAGTCGACGCCGAGCTGCTTGCCCAGGGCCGCGGCGATGTCGGGGTCGACACCGACGATCTTGCCGCCCTCGGTGAACTCCATCGGAGCGTACGAGGCATCCGTGCCGACCTTGATGACACCGGCCTTCTGGATGTCGGCGGGGAGCTTGGAGAAGAGCGGGGCGGCGTTGGCGTTGCCGGACGCGGAGTCGCCGCTCTTCGTCGGGGTGGCGGAGCCGCCCTCGGTCTGGTCGCCACAGGCGGTCAGCAGCACGGAGCCGACGACCGCGATGGCGGCGACCGCGGCAAGACGGGTGGTGCGGGTCTTGGCGGTCGTGCGGCGCGTGGAGCGTGCGGTCATGATCGGGTTCCTCCGGCGTGTGAGGGAGTTGCCAGGTGGTCACGTACGTCTCTTCGAGTGTCGTGACCTCGTGTGATTACGGCATCTTGCCATTCGGACCGCCTCAAACCGACGGCCATGGATGTCAAAATCGGATAACGGGTGACCCCCGAATGCCAACAGGCCGGTACATCAGGGCCGGATCTTCTGCTGGATCCCTTCCACGCCGCCGAAGAATTTCCTGTAAATCTCGCCATTCGGACGACACGAAGGCCGCCAATCGGGTGCTTGAAGCACCTATATGGACATGGGGTGACGTGTCGCCCTCCGTCCGTGTCCGGATGCGCTCGGTATGAGTCGCGTCACCGAGCGGATATGGACTCGTCTGCGGTGCCGTCCGTCCGGTAAGAAGGATCCTTACACCCCTCATCCGGGGCTCAGGGCGCGTTGTGCGGCGCGCCCGCGCGGCTACCAGACACGGCGGCCGCGGGACCCGCCCACCGCTCCACACCAGGAGCGGCCAACCCTCAAATGAAGCAGACTTAAGGGGTCAACCCAATGGCAGCGGAGATCGTCAATCCTCGCAATGACAGTGGTACGGAAGGGGCTCCGGAGGAGCCCTTCGACGCTGTCTTCGCCCTCCACCGCGGCGGCAAGATGGCCATTCAGGCCACCGTCCCCGTCCGGAACAAGGACGACCTGTCCCTCGCGTACACGCCCGGCGTCGCCAAGGTGTGCACCGCGATCGCCGAGCAGCCCGACCTGGTCAACGACTACACCTGGAAGTCCCAGGTCGTCGCCGTCGTGACCGACGGTACGGCGGTGCTCGGCCTCGGTGACATCGGCCCGGAGGCCTCCCTCCCGGTCATGGAGGGGAAGGCCATCCTCTTCAAGCAGTTCGGCGGCGTGGACGCGGTCCCGATCGCGCTCGCCACCACCGACACCGACGAGATCGTCGAGACCGTCGTCCGGCTGGCCCCGTCCTTCGGCGGCGTCAACCTGGAGGACATCTCGGCGCCGCGGTGCTTCGAGATCGAGCGCAAGCTCCAGGAGCGCCTCGACATCCCCGTCTTCCACGACGACCAGCACGGCACCGCCATCGTCACCCTCGCCGCCCTCCGTAACGCGGCGAAGCTGACCGGCCGGACCCTCGGCGACCTGCGCGCGGTCATCTCCGGCGCCGGTGCGGCCGGCGTCGCCATCGCCAAGTTCCTCCTGGAGGCCGGCCTCGGCGACGTGGCCGTCGCCGACCGCAAGGGCATCGTCAGCCGCGACCGGGACGACCTCAACCCGGTCAAGCGCGAGCTCGCCGACCTCACCAACAAGGCGGGCCTCAGCGGCTCCCTGGAGACCGCCCTCGCCGGCGCCGACGTCTTCATCGGCGTCTCCGGCGGCACGGTCCCCGAGGCTGCCGTCGCGTCCATGGCCGAGAACGCCTTCGTGTTCGCCATGGCCAACCCGAACCCGGAGGTCCACCCCGACGTCGCGCACAAGTACGCGGCCGTCGTGGCGACCGGCCGTTCGGACTACCCGAACCAGATCAACAACGTCCTCGCGTTCCCCGGCATCTTCGCCGGCGCGCTCCAGGTCCGGGCCTCCCGGATCACCGAGGGCATGAAGATCGCCGCGGCCAACGCCATCGCGGACGTCGTCGGCGACCAGCTCGCCGCCGACTGCGTGATCCCGTCGCCGTTCGACGAGCGGGTCGCCCCGGCCGTCGCGGCCGCGGTCGCCGCCGCCGCCCGCGCGGAGGGCGTCGCCCGCCGCTGACGCGTGGTGAGTACGCCGGGGGGCCTCGTTCCGCACCGGGACGGGGCCCCTTTCGCGTACCCGGTGGACGAGGCCCTTTCGCGTACCGGGGTACGGGTCCTTCCGCGTGCCCGGTTCGTACGGTCGGCGACATGGGTCACACCGTGGTGTGGTTCCGCTGCCCGTCCGCCGCGCCCTAGGGTCGGGGCCATGTTCGCTGCCTACGCTGCCCGAATCGACCGCGACCAGCCCTTGAACGGCCTCGAATTGGGCGAACGCCCGGAACCCGAGGCGCGGCCGGGCTGGACGACCGTCACCGTCAAGGCCGCCTCGCTCAACCACCACGACCTGTGGTCGCTGCGCGGGGTCGGGCTGCCCGAGGAGAAGCTGCCGATGATCCTCGGCTGCGACGCCGCGGGCATCGACGAGGACGGCAACGAGGTCGTCCTGCACTCCGTGATCGGCCAGACGGGTCACGGCGTCGGACCCGACGAGCCCCGGTCCATCCTCACCGAGCACTATCAGGGCACCTTCGCCGAGCGGGTGACCGTGCCCCGCTGGAACGTGCTGCCCAAACCGAAGGAGCTCTCCTTCGAGGAGGCCGCCTGTCTGCCCACCGCCTGGCTGACCGCGTACCGCATGCTCTTCACCAACGCCGGCGTACGTCCCGGGGACTCGGTGCTCGTGCAGGGCGCGGGCGGCGGTGTCGCCACCGCGGCGATCGCCCTCGGCAAGGCGGCCGGCCTGCGGGTCTTCGCCACCAGCCGTGACGAGGAGAAGCGCAAGCGGGCCGTCGAGCTCGGCGCCGTCGAGGCCTTCGAGCCGGGCGCCCGGCTTCCGCGGCGGGTGGACGCGGTCATCGAGACCGTCGGCGCCGCCACCTGGTCCCACTCGGTCAAGTCGCTGCGACCGGGCGGCACGCTCGTCATCTCGGGCGCCACGAGCGGCGACCGTCCCGCGCACGCCGAGCTGACCCGGATCTTCTTCCTGGAGCTGAAGGTCGTCGGCTCGACCATGGGCTCCAAGGACGAGCTGGAGGACCTGCTGTCCTTCTGCGCGGCGACGGGTGTCCGGCCGGTGGTCGACGAGGTCCTGCCGCTGGACCGGGCACGGGAGGGCTTCGAGCGGATGGCCTCCGGCGAACTCTTCGGAAAGATCGTCCTGAAGACCTCGTGACGACCTCTTGATGACTCGTCAGTAGTACTGATGGGATCTCCGGCACGGGAAACGTGAACAATGCTCACCTCGTCGTGCCGGAGGTCCACCTTGTCGCGAACCACTCATGCCTGGCGAACCGCCCTTGTCGCGGGCGCACTCGCCGCCTCGCTGCTCGCCCCCACCGCCCCGACCGCCGCGGCCCGCGAGGAGACCGGCGCGGAGACCGCCGCCCGCACGGAGACCGGCGCGGACGCGATACCCGCCCTCACCGACTCCCGGGGCCGCACCCTCACCCTGCGCGGCTGGAACGTCGGGGACAAGGCGCACAGCGGTGACGCCGCACTCTCCGGCGTCACCGAGAAGCACTTCCGCGACATGCGGGCCAAGGGCTTCGGCTTCGCCCGACTGCTCGTCTTCTGGGATGACCTGGAGCCCAGCCCCGGCCGCTACAGCCAGACGTACCTGCGGAAGGTCGAACGGGTCCTGGACTGGGCCGAGCGCCACGACGTCAAGGTCGTCCTCGACGCCCACCAGGACGTCTTCGGGCCGGCCTTCGGTCACCGAGGCGTGCCCGCCTGGGCGACCAGGACCGACGGACTGCCCTTCACGCCGCACCCCGACGACTGGTTCTCCGAGTACTTCGAGCCCGCCGTGCAGCGCGCCTTCACCCATCTGTACGAGGACGAGGACCTGCGGCGGGCGCAGGCCCGCATGTGGCGGGTGCTCGCCGACCGCTTCGAGGACCACCCGGCCGTGCTCGGCTACGACCTGATCAACGAGCCGATGGGCGAACTGCGCGAGGGCGAGGACCTGGCGACCGGCGCCCGGCGCATCGAACGGGACCAGATCACCCCGATGTACAACCGCGTCGCGGACGCGGTCCGTTCCGTCGACGAGGACAGCTGGATCTTCGTCGAGCCGACTCCCATCGTGGGCGAGGGCGTGCCCACGGGGCTCGGCCGGATCGACGATCCGAAGATCGTCTACGCCCCGCACTTCTACAACGCAGCGATGGAGGCCGGCGGGGACTACGACCCGACGGCCGGCTGGATCGAGAACTACGAGAAGGCCGTCACCCTGTACCCGAAGGAGTACAAGGTCCCCGTGGTGGTGGGCGAATGGGGACCGCTCGACAACTCCCGGCCGAACATGAACCGCTTCTACCGCGAGGCCATGGCCTCGCTCGGCCGCTACGGCTCCGGCTTCGCCGGCTGGGAGTGGTGCTACGGCGGCGGCTACTGCGCCGTGGACGGCACCGGAGCGTTCCGTACGAACAAGGAGCTCACCGCCGAGCCGTACGCGGAGGCGGTCGCGGGCACCGTGCGCTCCGCGGCCTACGACCCGGCGGCCGGGGTCTACCGCCTCTCGTACGACTCCGCCGGGCGCCGGGGCTCCCGGGTCACCGAACTCGCCCTGCCGCCCGGCGACTGGCGGGTGACCGCCCGGGGAGGGGCGCTGGTCTTCCGCACGTCCCCCGGCCGGGCCCGGGTCCTCGCCGTCCCGGGCGCCCGGGTGACGGTGACCGTCACCCGGGGGTGAGCCCCGGCAGGGCGGCCGCGGTCATGCTCCGGGCCGTGACCGCAGCAGGCCCGTGATCCGGACGGCCGCCTTCGACAGCTGCTCGCGGGTCTCGGCCAGCTGCTCCCGGCTCACGCCGTGGTCACGGGCCGCGTCCCGGATCTCGTCGCGGAAACGGTCGAGGAGCCGGTCGAGGTCGCGGGCCGGGTCGCCCGAGCCCTCGGTGTCCCGCGCCCACTCCGGCACCTCGCCCGCCGGGGCCGTCGTGAACGGTGAGTCCTGGCCGGCGGCCTTGGGGTGGGTCGTGCCCGCCACCAGTCCGCCGAGCTGGGCCGTGATGTCCGAGAGGCCCTCCCAGACCCCCTTCGGCCAGTCGCCCCGCGAGAACCGGTCCTGGACCTCTTCCTGGACCTGCTGCGCGATCCGCTGGAACTCCTTCGCCTGGCTGCGGGCGGACTTCGCCTCGGCGCGGGCCTGGCGGGCCTGCTCCTTCCACTCCTGCCCGACCCGGCGCAGCTCCTCCTTGGCGTCGGCGAACGAGGAGGACTCCGCCGTGCGGGTCCGGCCCGCCGCCGCACGCATCTCGTTGCGCACCCGGCCGGCCGCGCCGCGCACGTCGTCGCGGATCTCCGCCGCCAGCTCCGACACCGACTCGCGGATCTCCCGCTCCAGATCGTCCAGTTCGGCGCCGCGTCCGGCCAGTTCCGCGCGGCCCGCGTCGGTGATCGAGTAGACCTTCCGGCCGCCCTCGCTGGCGTGGGTGACGAGGCCCTCGGCCTCCAGCTTGGCCAGCCGCGGGTACACCGTGCCGGCCGAGGGGGCGTAGAGCCCCTGGAAGCGCTCCTCCAGGAGGCGGATCACCTCGTAGCCGTGGCGCGGGGCCTCGTCGAGCAGCTTGAGCAGGTAGAGGCGGAGGCGGCCGTGCGCGAAGACGGGCGGCATGTCAGAGCACCTTTCCGGTCGCGGAGGGGGTGGGGGAGGGGGTGGAGTCGCCGTCCTCGGCCGGGTCGGGGCGGCGGAGCAGTGCGATGGAGCCGGAGACGGTGGTCGCCTTGAGCGTGCCCCGGCCCGCGCCGAGGGTGCCGGTGACGGACTTGGTGCCCCACTGGCCCGCCACGCGCAGGTCCTCGAAGGCGTTCGACACGGAGCCGCTCGTGGTGCTCGCCTCGACCCGGGCGTCGGCCGGGTGCGGGAGCCGGATGGCGACCTCGCCGGAGAGGCTGGCGAGCCGGATGTCGGCGGGCGGTCCGTCGAGCTCGGCGGGGTCGAGGTCGATGACCATGTCGCCGCTGACGGTCTCGGCCCGGACGGAGGCGCCCGCGCCCTCGATCACCGTCACGTCGCCGGTCACGGAGTTGATCCGGAGCGCTCCCGTGACCGACTGGGCCTCCAGGTCGCCCGAGACGCTCTCGGCGCGGACCGGGCCCGAGAGCCGGAGGAGGGTGGTGTCGCCGGAGAGGCCGCGCACCTCCGTACGGCCGGTGATGCCGGTGACCACGGCCTCGGCGCCGACCACGCCCACCTCGACGTCGACCCCCGCGGGGACGGCGACGGAGACGACGGCCCGGCGCCGGTACTCCTTGCGGTCGAGCCACTTGAGGGCGCTCTTCCACTGGAGGTCCTCGTATCCCACGGTCAGGGTGGAGCCGTCCTGCGACACGAGAAGCGGCGGGCCCTCGATCTCGGAGATCTCCACCCGGGCGGAACTCTCGTCCGTCCCCACCACGTTGACCGTGCCGTTGACGATGCGGACCCGCAGACGGGTCACGGGGTCGGCCGGTGACAGCTTCGTCGGCTCGGTGACGGACCACTCTGTCATGGTGCTGACCTCCCGTTTCGGCAACGCAACATATCGCGTCTCTCGAAGAACACGATATATCGCGGTGAAGCGAAGTCAACCCTGACTCTCCCCTGACAGGGTGGGGGCAATTACCCTCGTACACGGACAAATTGGCCTAGCGTAGGGGCCATGAACGCGACATCCGGACCGAACCCCGTCGGGGCGCTGCTCCTCTGCCGTGCCGATCCCCCGGCGGTCCGGCCACCCGCCCAGCTGCTCAGGGAGCAGCTGCTCCTCGCCCCCGCGGGCGACGACTGGAGCGTGCTCGTACCGGAGGGGAAGCCCTGGCTCCACGGCGGGGAGCCCGTCGAACAGGTCGTCACCGGCTGGGCCACCGCCCTCGCCGTCTCGGCCGCCGGCTGGCCCGTCGTCGCGCTCTGGTGGGACCGGGACCGGGCCGGACTCACCCTCGCCGCCGGCTTCCGCCGCACGGTCGGCTACACCTGGCTCGCCGACGGCACCCCTGTCGGCGAGGACGAGGCCATGCGCACCTTCGCCGCCCGGCTGGCGCTCGACCCCGTCCTGGACGTCCAGGCCCTGGAACCCCTCACCCAGCCCGATCCGGACGCCGACGCCCCCAGCCGGCTCCTCGGCGTCGTCGCCGTCCTCGGCCGCGCCGGACTCGCCCTGCCGACCGGGCTCCTCCCCGGCGAGAGCGCCGACCGGCTCCGCTCCGTGGCCCTGGCCCAGGGCGCCGAGCAGCTCGAATGGTCCGGCTGGCGCGATGCCGTACGGGCGGAGATCGAGGTCGTGGAGGGCGGCCCTCTGGGCCCGTACCTGCGCGGCCCCTGTCTGCACGGTGCCAGCGCACGCGCACTGGGCGGCGCGCAGCTCGCGGCAGGGGTGCCGCTGCTGCTCTGGGGCATCGGCCGGCGCAGCGGCGGCTGGGCGGCGGCCGGGGCGCTGCTCGCCGCCCACGGCGCGCTCGGTCTCGTCTACGACCGGCTGCGGGAGGGGTGACCCCGCGCGCGGGATCACCCCCTCACACGCGACCTACTCGTCCTCGTCGTCCTCGTCGTCCAGACGGGCCAGCCAGGTCGCGAGGCGCTCGACCGGCACCTCGAAGTCGGGGTTGAGATCGACGAACGTCCGCAGCTGCTCGGCGAGCCACTCGAAGGTGACCTCCTCCTCGCCTCGCCGCTTCTCCAGTTCCTCGATGCCACGGTCGGTGAAGTACATGCGATCAGGATAGGCCGTACCCCCGACGTCCCCTGTCGCCCGTCGGCCCCACCGACTAGCCTTCCTCATCATCGTTTCGGGGAGCGGGGGCGCTGTGACTCACGGGATCGCTCGGATTCGGCTGGACGACGGCACGCCCGTGTGGGCCCGGGTCGGTGACGTGCAGGAACTCGGCAGGGGCGGCGGCTTCCAGGACACCGGCGTCAGGGACCGGGTGGTCTCGATGGCCGGCGGGCTCACGGACGTGGTGCGCGGGGTCGTCGGCTCGCTGCGCGCCGGTCTCGACCCGCAGGGCCCGGTGGAGGTCGCCGTCAGCTTCGGCATCGAGCTCGCGGCCCAGTCGGGCAAGGTGATCGGCGTCCTCGCGGACGGCTCGGGCAAGGCCTCCGTCAACGTCTCCCTGACCTGGACCGAACCGGGCCCGGCGGCGGATTCCGCACCGGCGGCGGATTCCGCACCGGCGCCGACGTCGGGGCCCGCGTCGGGCCCGGCCCCCGGTTCCGCACCGGTGCCGACGTCCGGAACCGCACCCGATCCGGCCCCCGGCGAAGGCCGGGAACAGAACCCGGCGGCCGATGGCACCGCATGAGCGCCTTCGACGCTCTCGTGCGCCCCGCACTCGTACGCATCGCGGCCCCCGGGCACGGGTATGACCCGCACGGCGACCGGTACTGGGGCACCGGCTTCTTCATCGCCCCCGGCTGGGTGCTGACCTGCGCCCATGTCGTGGCCGAGGGGGGAAGCGCGGTGTGGAGGAGCGAGCCGGCCGTCGGCATCACCTGGGAGGACGGCAAGACCACCCGGGAGACCACCGGCACCGTCGTCCTCGCCCTGCCGCGCCCCGACCGGCCCGACGACCCGCCGGACCGATGGGCCTTCCCCGACCTCGCGCTCGTCCGGGTGTCCGGCGCGCAGAAGGCGTCCTGCGTGCGCCTCAGCGAGCGCCCGCCCGTCCCGCCGACCTCCGTCGGACTCCACGGCTGGTCACGGGAGACCGGCGAGCTCGGCATCCGGCACGTCCACGGCACCCTGATCGGCAGCGACGGCAAGGCCCTCGTCACCGACTGGGTCATGCCCGTCGAAGGCTGCTCCGGCGGCCCCGTCGTCGACCACCAGCAGGGGGCCGTCGTCGGCCTCAACAAAGGGCGTGGGCGGGACGGCGGCGCCGTCGTCCCCGTCACCGCGCTGCGCGCGCTGCACGACCTCCCCGGCGGCGAGGCGATGGGCGAGGCACTGCGCGCCCACGACCGGTACCACCTCGCCCGCTACCGCTCGCTGGACGACCGGCCCGACTGGACCCGCGCCCAGCGGCAGCTGACCGGCACGCAGGGCGTCGGCCCCGGGCCGCGCACCCAGCTGTACGGGCACTTCGCCGAGCTGCCCGCGCCCACCGCGCCCGGCGAGATCATGGACCTCATCGACCAGGTCAAGGCCTGGATCAGGGACGACGACCTGCCGGACGCCCTGGAGGACGACCCGCGGACCTGGAGCGAGGGCGCCGGGCTGCTGCGCGGCCTGCGGGCGCCCCGCAGGGACGGTGTCCGCGACCTCGACCTGGACGCCGTGCTCCTGTACGCGGCGCATGTCGTCCGGCACGTCGGCGGACGGTACGGCGAGCGGGCCGACACCGTGGGACTCACCCGCTGGATCGTCGACGAGTCGGGGGACGCCGACCGGCACCTCCGGCGCGAGATCGACCGGCTCGTCAGCCCCGGCAGGCCCGCGCCCCTCTCCGTACGCGAACCCCGCGCGCGTGCCGACGTCCTCCTGGAGATCGACACCCCCCGCTGGGGCCGGAGTTACCCCTGGCGGGTCAAGCTCCTCCTCGACGGGCACACCGTGAGCCCGCTCCACTGCGACGACCGGGGCGTCGAGCGGGCCCGCCTCAGGGAGACCCTGCGCGAACCGCTCGCGGACGCCCTGCGGCGCGGCGACAGCGGACCGCACCTGGCCGCCGTGGAGGCGGTGCTGCCGCGCGAGCTCTTCGACGAACCCCTCGACACCTGGCGGCTCGAACCGCCCCAGGGCCCCGACGACGCCTGGGCGCCCACCCTCGGCCAGCGCCGCATCGTCGTCATCCGTGACGCCCGCCGCCACGACCGGGAACCGGCCCCGGAGTGGCGCGAGCGCTGGGAGGCGGCGGAGCGCGGGCCGCTCCGCGCGGCCCCGCTGCGCGCCGAGGTGCCCGGCGCGGGCCCGGACGCCCACACCCCGCGGGTGCGCAGGGAGACCTGGGCGGAGGCGTACGACCGGCTGCGGGAGGCCGAGGGCGGCACCGTCCCGGTCTACTGCGGCCATGTGGGCAGCGGCGACGGGCTGATGGCGATGAACGCGGCCCTCGCCGCCGGGCATCCGTTCGCCCTCTGGCGGACCGGCGCCCACGACCACACCGACTGCGTGGAGTTCCACGAGCGGGCCGACCGGCTGCTCTCCGCGGCCCTCGCCGCCTGGGACGTCCGCGGGCCGGTCCGTTCCCTGCGCACCCGTGCGACGGACCGGGCGGCCGGGCCCGAGGCGCGGGCCGCGTACGCGTGGGCCGAGAGCATCGCCCTCCTGTTCGACCCGCCGGACAGGCCGCCGCACGGTGGCCGTCTGGAGGCCCCGCCCCTGCTCGGGGAGGGGGAGCAGTGACCGGAGGGGGCACCGGGACGACGGCCCCGCGATCCGTCCGATTAGGCCATCGGCAGGCCCCGCCCCCGGGCGGTACGGTCGACGGGCCCGGCATCGACACCACAGCCAGGAGGAGTCCATCGTGAACGATTGGCGGATCTACCGTGGTGCCGGTCTTCCGCACGACGAGATACAGCGGCTGCCCGCCCCGCCGCCCTGGCGCGACTTCTCGGCCGGCAGCGCCGACGACACCCTGGCCGGCTCCGACCGCAGGCTCGGCGTCAAGCGCAGACTCGTCCAGAACCACCACCCCCGGCCCGCCGAGACCGACGCCGTCAACGCCGCCCTCTACCTGCGGCGCCCGCTCCTCGTCACCGGCAACCCCGGCACCGGCAAGTCCACCCTCGCCCACGCCGTCGCCCACGAGCTGCGGCTCGGCAGGGTGCTCCGCTGGCCGATCGTCAGCCGGACGACCCTCCAGGACGGTCTCTACCGGTACGACGCCATCGGACGTCTCCAGGACGTCCAACTGGAGCGCGCCCAGGCCGGATCGCCGGGCTCCGCCGCGGCGGCCCCGGCCGGCATCGGCTCGTACATCCGGCTCGGCCCCCTCGGCACCGCGCTGCTCCCCTCCGACCAGCCCCGGGTGCTGCTCATCGACGAGCTCGACAAGAGCGACCTCGATCTGCCGAACGACCTCCTGAACGCGCTGGAGGAGGGCGAGTTCGCCATCCCCGAGCTGGAGCGGCTCGCCGACCGGGAGCCCGTCGTGGAGGTGCTGAGCGACGACGGCCGCAAGGTGGCGGTGATCGGCGGGCGGGTCCGCTGCACGACCTTCCCCTTCATCGTCCTCACCTCCAACGGCGAACGGGACTTCCCCGCCGCCCTGTTGCGCCGCTGCATCCGGCTGGAGCTCGAAGCGCCCGGCGAGGAGCAGCTCCGCGCCATGATCGAGGCCCACCTCGGGACCGAGACCGCCGCGGGGGAGGGGGAGCAGGGGCTGGTGCAGCGCTTCCTCAACCGGGAGCCCGGCGAGGTGATCGCCACCGACCAGCTCCTCAACGCCCTCTATCTGACCCAGCACGCCTCCCGTGCCGAACGGGTCACCAGGGAACGCATCGCCGACATGCTCATGCAACCGCTCGATCAGCCGAGGTGACGGACGGATGCACCGGATGCATCTGGAGGAGCTCACCCGCAGACTGCGGGCCGGCGGTCAGGACCCCACCGCCGAGGACATCGCGGACGCCCTGTGGCTGTCCCGGTGGCTCCCCGGCCCTTCCTCGGAAGGGGAGGAGCCCGAGGGCGCGGGATCCGCGGGGGCGGAGCGGCCGGGTGCCGACCGCCGGCCGGGGACGGCCGGGGACGGTTCGGGCGACCGGCGGGACCCCGACCGGGGCGAGACCGGCGCCTTACGCGGGGGAGCGACCGCCGGGCACGCGGGCGCGCGCGAGTCCGTCTCCCTCCACATGGCCACCGGAGTCACCGGGGCCGCCGGTGCCACGGGCACCGCCGGAGTCACCGGGCCCGGCGCCACACACGGCCCACGGCGTACGGAGCGGGGCGCGACCCTGCCCGTCCGCGCCCCCGGCGCCAACGCCCTCCCGGGACTCCTGGGCCTCCAGAAGGCCCTCCGTCCCCTCCGGGCCTACGCCCTCGCACCGCACCGCCCCGGCGAGGGGACCCTCGACGAGGAGGCCACCGCCGAACGCAGCGCCGCCGCCGGCATCCTCACCCCCGTCATGCGCCCCGCCGCCGGCCGCCGCCCCGACATCCAGCTCCTCATGGACACCGGACCCGCCATGGTCGTCTGGAGCAGGATGGTCGAGGAACTCCGCCAGGCCTGCCAGCAGTCCGGCGCCTTCCGGGACGTCCAGGTGCACCGTCTGTACGACACCGGCGAAGGCCCCCCGCTCGTCACCACCACCTCCGGCGCCGACGGCCGCCCCCGGCTGCGCCCCGTCGACCAGCTCCACGACCCCACCGGCCGCCGGCTCACCCTCGTCGTCAGCGACTGCGTCGGGCCCCTCTGGCAGCGCGGCGCCGCCCAGCGCTTCCTGCGCCAGTGGCCCCGCCACTCCCCGCTCGCCCTCGTCCAGCCCCTGCCGCCGCGCCTCTGGCCCCGTACCGCGCTCCCCGCCGAACCCGGCGTCTTCCAGCGCTCCGCGACCCCCGGCGGCCACACCGCCTTCCGCTCCGACGACGAACCCTGGGGCCCCCTCGTCCCCGGCCGCCGGGCCGTCCCCGTGCTCACCCCCACCCCCGAGGCCTTCGCCTCCTGGACCCGGCTCCACACCGGGCACGGCGGCAACGCCGTCCGCGGCTGGGCCGCCTGGCTCACCCCCGAACCGGCGGAGCCGCGCGCCCCGAGGACCCCCCGCGCCCCCCGGAGCGACGACGACCTCCTGCGCGCCTTCCGGGCCGGAGCGTCCCCCGGCGCGCTCCGGCTCGCCGTCCATCTCGCGGCGGCCCCGCTGACGCTGCCCGTCATGCAGCTCGTCCAGCGCGCCATGCTGCCCGACACCGGCCCCATGGAGCTCGCCGAGGTTCTGCTGAGCGGGCTGCTCCGACGGCTGCCCGGCCCCACCCCGTACCCCTGCTTCAGCTATCCGCCCGGCATCCAGCAGCACTTCCTCGGCTCCCTCGACCCCAGCGCCGCCGCCCTCGTCCTCAAGCACTGCTCCGCGTACGTGGAGCGCAATTTCGGCCAGGGCATGCGCAACTTCCCGGCGCTCGCCGCCGCTCGCCTCGCGGGAGCCGACGCCGAGACCGAGACGAGCGGCGGGACCGGCGGCGGGACCGGCGGCGGGACCGGAGGCGGCCGGGCGACGGGCCGGAAGCACGGCCGGGCCGCCGACCTCCCCGAGGAGACCGAGGCGACCGACGAGCCCCTGGGGCCCGACGGTGCCGAGACCGAGCTCTTCGCCCGTATCCCCGCGCGCGTACTCCGCTTCTACCACCCCGACCTCGTCACACCCGACCCGCTCACCGAAGCCCGCCGTCTCCTCGCACAGGGCCGCGGCCAGTCCGATCCGGCCCTCCTGGCCGGTGCGCGCGAGCGGGCCGAGGCGGCCCTCCCGGCCGAACCGGTCGAGGCCCGGATCGTCCTCGCCCGCGCCCTGTACGCCGAGGCGGGCACCGCCGCCGCCCGGCGCACCGGCCGCCGTCCCGAGCTGCTCGGCCGGGCCGCCGACACCCTCGTACGGGCCGGGGAACTCGCCAGGACCGGCGAGGAGGCATGGGCCGAGGCCAGGCTCGAACTCGCCGTCGTCCACCACGCGCTGTGGCGGGACACCGACGAGACCGGGCACCTCGACGCGGCCCTCACCGCCCTCGCCGAGGACGCCGACCGCTGGCCGGAAACCGCGCGTCACACCCTCCATCTGCGCCGTGGCCGGCTGCTCCTGGCCCGGGGTGACGGCGAGGAGGCGGCCGGTGAGCTCACCGCCGCGCTCACCCTCCACGAGAGCGCCGCCGCCCTCCTCGACCTCGCCGACGCCCTCCACCTCGCCGAGGCCGCCCCGGGCCGGATCGGTCTCGTCCTCGACCGCGCCGAACCCCTCCTGGGCGACGCGCGCGCCCTCCGGCTGCGGTTCACCACCGCCCGCGCCCGGCTGTACGACAGGGAGGGCGACGGGGCCGCCGCCGACGCCGCGTACGAGGAGGCCACCCTGCTCGCCCCCGCCGACAGCGAGCAGCGCGGCCCGCTCCTGCTCGCCTGGGGCGGATCGCTGCTGCGCCGTGCCGCGGCGGGGACGGGCACGGCGCCGGTCGACCGCGCCGAAGGCGTCCTGCGCGAGGCCCTCACCCGGATGCCCGCCGGAGCGCCCGAGCGGGCCAGGGCGCGGACCCTGATCGGCAGCGTCCTCGCGCTCCGCTTCCACCGCGCCGGGTTCCTGCCCGACCTCTTCGAGAGCCGCCACGTCCTCGAACAGGCGCTCCGGGGCACCCACGACCCGGGCGAGCGCGCCGAGGTGTGGCTGCAGCTCGGGCGGGTCCGGCTGGAGTTGGCCGAAACCGCGCGGGACGGGGTGATCGGCGAAGCCCTCGCCGCGTACCGCAACGCCGGGGAGGACTCCCGCACCGCCCACGGCGAGGACCCGGGCACGGTCACCGGCGCCCGCGCGCTGCACGCCCAGGGGGCGGTGCTCGTCCTGATGGGCCGCCCGGCGCGGGCCCGTACGGTGCTGCTCGCGGCGACCGCGCGGTGGCGGCGCCTCACGGGAGAGCTGGTGGAGGTCGACTGGGACGACGTGGAGCGGACCCGGGCACTGCTCGCGGGGGTGGAGAGCGCCGGGGCGCGGGAAGGGGTACCGCTCACGTCCGAGGAGCGCCGTCTCGTCATGCCTCCGTGGTGGTCCTGGACGGCTGGATAACGGGGGCGCACATGGGGGCAGTTGAATCGTATGGGTTTCCGGTCTCCTGGGGTCGGGAAGAACCGCCGCACCGCTACGACCGTGGGGGACAGCGTCGGTGAGGAGGAGCCGGGAGTGTGCCAGCGCACGGGGTGGGCGACGGGTGTCCGGCGGGATGCCGTCCGGTCATCGCATCTGTCCGATCTCGCGACCGTCGACCTGCGGACCCTGCGGGTCATGGACGACGCCGCCCTCGGGGCGGCGGTGGAGAGAGTGCTGCTCCGTCCCTCGGATCTCGTCGCGTCCTGGACCGAGGACGAGTTCGTCGGCTGACGGCCGGGTCGCCTCGCCCGACGTCCGTACGGGGCGATCGTTTTCGGCCGTATCGACGACCGGTTGCCGGTCGGGCGTCCGGAGCCGGGAGTGATCACCGCTCCGCCGGACCCGGCGGTTCTCGCGGGTCTCGCCACCACACGTCCCGGACCGGCCGGGGCGTCCTTTCTGCGCACCGGGCTGCACGCCCGCCGGCTGCTCCTGCTCAAGACCCTCCTGGTGCGGGTCCGGCGTCACCGTGAGGCGGTGGCGCCCGCGGTGCTGCGCGGCTTCGAGGCGGGCTGGCTCCTGTTCGAACAGGCCGAACGCGCCCGCCCGGACGTGGTCCGCGCCACCCTGGACTACCCGACCACCGGCACCTGGCTCGCCACCGCGCTCACCGAGCCGCCCGGAGCCGGCCTCGACGGCCACCTCGCCCATCTCGAACTGCTCGCCGTCACCGCCGCCCTGCGCGCCGGCCTGCCCCTGGACCTGGTCGTCGAGGCCCCCGGCGGGGTGATCCCACTTCCCGGTCTCGGCCGGGTCGAGGCCGGCGGCCCGGGGCCGGTCCGGATCGACGCGCGCGGCCGCTCGGTACGGATCGGGGGCGGGTACGGCGCGGGCTCCCGGGCCGTGCTCCGCCGCCACGCGCGCGGCTCCGGGCGGACCCTGACGGGCAGCGGTCCCGGCTGGCACGGGCTGTGTGCCCTGCCCGGCGGCGTGACCCGGCTGGAGGACCTCGACCCGTACCGGCTGCCGCCGGGCATGGGCATGCCGGCCCGTGCCGCGGCCGACCGCGCCGACACCGACCACGCCGGCTGGGCGGGCAGCTGGACCGCCGCCCGCGGGCTGCTGCGCGCGACCGACCGCGCCCGGGCCTTCGAGGTGGGCCGCTCGGTGGACGCCGTCGTGCCGCTCGTCCCGCTCGGCACGCGCTCCATCGGGGCCACCCTGGGTGCCGCTCCCGGAGCCATCCTCATGACGCCCGCCGCGGGCGCCCCCGACATGGTCGAGACCCTCGTCCACGAGCTGCACCACAGCAAGCTCGCCACGCTCCACGAGCTGGTCCCGCTCCACCGGACGCACCCGCCGGACCGGGCACCCCCCACCTACCGGGTCGGCTGGCGCAGGGACCTCCGGCCGGTCGCCAGTGTCCTCCAGGGCGCCTACGCCCATCTGGCGCTCGCCGACCTGTGGCACCGGGCCGGCCGGGCCACCCGCGCCTCCGGGGTGCCCGGACCGTGGCGGATCCACTCCGTACGACAGTTCGACCACATCCACGATCAGGTGGTCGAAGCTCTTGCGATCCTGCTTGAATCCGATGAACTGACCAATGAGGGAAGGGAGTTCGCCCGGCAAATGAGGAAGCATCTTGCGAGCCTCAGCTCCGGCCGGCGAGCCCTTGCGTAACACTGTGCCCACGGCACATGACACTGCGTTGCGCGTGAGCGGGACGGGAGATGCACACATGGCGGAACAGCGGTCGGGCGGCGCTTCGGCGGACCACGGTGGCAGAGCTGCTCCCGAGCACGTCCTCGTCGTCTTCCCCGGCTACCACCGGCCGTGGGCGGCCTGGATCAACCAGCGGCTCGACACCCACGGTGTCCGCGCCACCCTGCAACGCTGGGACCCGCCCCGCGAAGTCCCCCTGGAGGACTCCCTCGGCGACCTGCTCCTCGCCCGCGGCCGGGTCCTCCTCGTCCTCGACGACTGGTTCTTCGAACTGGGCCCCCGGCCGGCCGGCGAGTGGAACGACGTCCTGCGCGGCTTCGTCGCGAGCCAGGCCGACCGCTTCGCCGCCGTCAACCTGACCAACCGCACCCTCCTCCCCTCCACGGCCGTCCTCGAACCGGTCAGCCTCTGGGGCGTCGGCGAGGAGGAGGCGGAGGCCCGGCTCCTCAGCAGGCTCGACATCGAACCGCGCCGTTCCCCCGCCCGCAGGATCGCGCCGGGCGCCCTCGTCCGCTACCCCGAGACCCCGCCCGACATCTGGGGCGAGGTGCCCCGCCGCAACCCCCGCTTCACCGGCCGCGACGACCTCCTCACCGAGCTCCAGGAACGGCTCATGGACGCCGAGCGCGGCAACGCCGCGTACACCCTCCTCGGCATGTCCGGCATCGGCAAGACGCAGATCGCCGCCGAGTACGCCCACCGCTTCAGCTCCGACTACGACGTCATCTGGTGGGTCAGCTCCGACGACCGGAACGTCCAGCGCGACCGCCTCGGCGAACTCGCCGTCGCCCTCGAACTGCCCACCGGCAACGAGCCGGGCGAACGCATCCGCGCCGTCCGCGAAGCCCTCCGCCGCGGCGACCCGCACGGCCGCTGGCTCGTCGTCTTCGACGGCTGGGACGACATCAGGGACGTCGACGTCATGATCCCGCAGGGACCCGGACACGTCCTCATCACCTCCCGCAACCACGCCTGGCGCGAACACACCGACGTGCTCCCGGTCCGCAACTTCGACCGCGCGGAATCCACCGCCTACCTCATGCGCCGGGCCCCGCACATCACCGCCGCCGAGGCCGACGAGGTCGCCGCCGAGTTCGGCGACGTGCCCCTGCCCCTCGTCCAGGCCGCCGCCTGGCTCGGCGAGTCCGGCATGGAGGCCTCCGAGTACCTGCGCATGGTCCGCGAGGGACGGCTCTCCACCGTCGACGAGCCGAGCACCGGCGACGGCATGCCCAACACCTCCCTCACCTCCTGGTCGATACTGATCAACCGGCTCCGGCGCGCCCAGCCCCAGGCCATCGACATCCTCAGCCTCTGCGCCTCCTTCGCCCCGGGCCGCATCCCCCTCGGCATCGTCCGCGCCCACCCGCAGGCCTCCCTCCCCGAGGACCTGCGGTGGATGGCCACCGACCTGCCCGCCTGGACCCGGGCCCTCGACACCCTCGTCAACTACTCGGTCCTCACCCGGGAGACCCGCGGCCCCGTCACCAGCGAGGAGGCCGCGCCGCAGCAGGAGTCGATCCACATGCACCGGCTGGTGCACGACATCGTCTCCCGGCTCACCGACGGCGAGCACCGTGACGCCCACCGCAAGGCCGTCCGCACGCTGCTCGCCGAGGCCGACCCGGGGAACCCGACGGACAGCCGCAACTGGCCCCGCTACTCCGAGCTCCTGCCCCACCTGGAGCCCTCCGGGGCCCTGCGCAGCACCGACCCGCGGATCCAGACCACCGTCCTCAACTGCCTGCGGTACTGCGACCGCAGCGGCGAGCACAAGGCGGGCACCCGGCTCGCCGAACGCATCCGCGGCAGCTGGAGCGGCTTCATGGACCCGCTCTCCCTGCACATGCAGGAACTCACCACCGTCGAAGGCGACATCCTGCGTCGCAGCGGCGGCTTCCGCGAGGCGTACGAACTCGACCTCGCCCGCCGCACCCTGCTCGCCGCGGCCGACCACCCCGACGAGCTCGGCGACCTCAAGTCCAAGATCTGCATCGCCCGCGACCTGCGGTTCCTCGGCCAGTACAAGGAATCCGAACGCCTCCAGCGCGAGGTCCTCGCCGAGGCCCAGAGCCTCCTCGGCGAGACCCAGCAGCTCACCCTCGCCGCCCGCCACAACATCGGCGTCGTCCTGCGGATGCTCGGCCGCTACCGGGAGGCACACGAACAGGACGCCGACACGCTCTCCCGCTGCGAGAACATCCTGCGCCCCCACCACCCCTCCACCCTCAACTCCAACAACGCCGTCGCCCAGGACCTCCGGCTGCTCGGCCGCTACCGCGAGGCGCTCGGCCGCCAGGAGGCCAACGTCCGCCTCCATGTGAAGATCCTCGGCGCCCAGCACCTGCAGACCCTCTACGCACGCAGCCAGCTCGCCCTCTGCCGGCGCCGCGAAGGCGGCTTCAAGGACGACATCGGCGCCGTCATGGCCGGAGTCCTCGACCACCTCGAACAGGCCCAGGGACGCGGCCACTACCTCACGCTCTCCGCGGTCACCAACTACGCCAACTACCTGCGCGAACACGGTGACCTCGACCGGGCCCGCGAACTCATCAACGAGGCCGAGGCCGGCTACCGCGCCCTGCTCGGCCCCGCCCACCCCGTCTCCACCGGCGTCCTCGCCAACACCGCCCTCGTGATGCAGTCCGCCGGCGAGCGCACCGAGGCCATGACCATGCTGGAGGCGGCGCTCGCCGGGCTCACCGCCGCCCTCGGACCCGACCACCCCTGGGTCCTCGGCTGCGCCCTCAACGCCACCGCCGCCCGCAACTTCAACGGGCGCGTGTCCGACGCCGCGGAACTCAGCAGGGACACCCTGCGCCGGGCCCGCCACGTCATGGGCAACGAGCACCCGCTGACCCTCTCCTGCCAGGTCTCGCTCGCCACCGACCTGCGCGGGCTGCGCGAGACCGAGGAGGCCTCGAAGCTGGAGGAGGACGCCCTGCTCACCCTCACCAGGACGCTCGGCGCCCAGCACCCGCACACCCTCTCGGCCCGCCAGCGCAACCGGCCGTACTGGGACTTCGAGGCCAACCTCTGACGTACGGCGGGACGGAACGCCGGAGGCCCGGCACCCCCTCGGGGGTGCCGGGCCTCCTCACGCGGTACGACGATCAGGCGTCGAAGACCTCGTTGACCAGCTGCTGCTGCTCCGCCTGGTGGCGCTTGGCCGAGCCGACCGCCGGGGACGAGGAGTGCGGACGCGAGATCCGGCGCAGGCGCTCGCCCGCCGGGATGTCCGCGCCGACCGCCAGGTCCAGGTGGTCGATCAGGTTGAGCGCGATGAACGGCCACGCACCCTGGTTCGCCGGCTCCTCCTGCGCCCAGATGTACTTCGCCGCGTTCGGGTACTTGGCGATCTCGGCCTGGAGCTCGGCACCCGGCAGCGGGTACAGGCGCTCGAGGCGGATGATCGCGGTCTCCGTGTCGCCGCGCTTCTGACGCTCGGCCTCCAGGTCGTAGTAGACCTTGCCGGCGCAGAAGACGACCTTGCGGACGTCGGCCGGGTTCGCCGTCGCGTCACCGATCACCGGGCGGAAGCCGCCGGTGGTGAACTCCTCCACCTTGGACGCCGCGGCCTTCAGACGCAGCATCGACTTCGGGGTGAAGACGATGAGCGGCTTGTGGTGCGGGTTGTGGACCTGCCAGCGCAGCAGGTGGAAGTAGTTCGACGGCAGCGTCGGCATGGCGACCGTCATGTTGTCCTGGGCGCACATCTGGAGGAAGCGCTCCGGGCGCGCGGACGAGTGGTCCGGGCCCTGGCCCTCGTAGCCGTGCGGCAGGAGCAGCGTGACGCCGGAGGTCTGGCCCCACTTCTGCTCGGCCGAGGAGATGAACTCGTCGACGACGGTCTGCGCGCCGTTGACGAAGTCACCGAACTGGGCCTCCCAGACGACCAGGGCGTCCGGGCGCTCCAGCGAGTAGCCGTACTCGAAGCCCATCGCCGCGTACTCGCTGAGCAGCGAGTCGTAGACGTTGTAGTGGGCCTGCTCCTCGGTCAGGTAGAGCAGCGGGGTGTAGTCCTCGCCGGTCTCCTGGTCCACCAGGACCGCGTGACGCTGACCGAAGGTGCCGCGGCGGGAGTCCTGGCCCGAGAGACGGACCGGGGTGCCCTCCATCAGCAGGGAGCCGACGGCGAGGGTCTCGCCGAAGCCCCAGTCGATGGTGCCGTCGTCGATGGAGGCGGCACGGCGCTGCATCTGCGGCAGCAGACGCGGGTGGACCGTGATCCGCTCCGGGATGGTGACCTGCGACTCGGCGATCCGCTTCACGACCTCCGCGGAGACCGCGGTGGTGACGCCGACCGGGAACTCGGCCTGGGCGTCCGGGACGTGCACCGAGGACGTGGTGGCGGTGGTGGCCTCGCGGACCTCCGCGAACACCTTCTCCAGCTGGCCCTGGAAGTCCTGGAGCGACTGCTCCGCCTCTTCGAGGGTGATGTCGCCGCGACCGATGAGCGACTCGGTGTACAGCTTGCGCACCGAACGCTTCTTGTCGATCAGGTTGTACATCTGCGGGTTGGTGAACGAGGGGTTGTCGCCCTCGTTGTGACCGCGGCGGCGGTAGCAGATGAGGTCGATCACGACGTCCTTGTTGAACGTCTGGCGGAACTCGAAGGCGAGGCGCGCGACGCGGACCACGGCCTCCGGGTCGTCGCCGTTCACGTGGAAGATCGGCGCCTCGATCATGCGGGCCACGTCGGTCGCGTACATCGAGGAACGCGAGGACTCCGGGGCGGCGGTGAAGCCGACCTGGTTGTTGATGACGATGTGGACCGTGCCGCCGGTGCGGTAGCCGCGCAGCTGCGACATGTTCAGCGTCTCGGCGACGACACCCTGGCCGGCGAAGGCCGCGTCACCGTGCAGGGCGACGGGCAGGACGGTGAAGTCCGTGCCGCCCTTGTTGATGACGTCCTGCTTGGCGCGGACGATGCCTTCCAGGACCGGGTCGACCGCCTCCAGGTGCGAGGGGTTGGCGGCCAGGGAGACCTTGATCTCCTCGCCGTCCAGGCCGGTGAAGGTGCCCTCGGCGCCCAGGTGGTACTTGACGTCGCCGGAGCCGTGCATCGACTTCGGGTCGAGGTTGCCCTCGAACTCGCGGAAGATCTGCGCGTACGACTTGCCGACGATGTTCGCCAGGACGTTCAGCCGGCCGCGGTGGGCCATGCCGATGACGACCTCGTCGAGGCGCGACTCGGCGGCCGAGTCGATGACCGCGTCGAGCAGCGGGATGACGGACTCGCCGCCCTCCAGGGAGAAGCGCTTCTGGCCGACGTACTTCGTCTGCAGGAAGGTCTCGAAGGCCTCCGCGGCGTTGAGCCGGCGCAGGATCCGCAGCTGCTCCTCGCGCTCCACACGGGAGTGCGGGCGCTCGACGCGGTCCTGGATCCACTTGCGCTGCTTCGGGTCCTGGATGTGCATGAACTCGACGCCGGTGGTGCGGCAGTACGAGTCGCGCAGCACGCCGAGGATGTCGCGGAGCTTCATCATCGACTTGCCGGCGAAGCCGCCGACCGCGAACTCCCGCTCCAGGTCCCACAGGGTGAGGCCGTGCTCGGTGATGTCCAGGTCGGGGTGCTTGCGCTGCTTGTACTCCAGCGGGTCGGTGTCGGCCATGACGTGGCCGCGGACCCGGTAGGAGTGGATGAGCTCGAAGACGCGCGCGGCCTTGGTGACGTCGTCGTCGTGCGACGCGTCGATGTCCTTGAGCCAGCGGACCGGCTCGTAGGGGATGCGCAGCGCCTTGAAGATGTCGTCGTAGAAGCCCTGCTCGCCGAGGAGGAAGTTGGCGACGACGCGCAGGAACTCGCCGGAGGCGGCACCCTGGATGACCCGGTGGTCGTACGTCGAGGTCAGGGTCATGACCTTCGAGATGCCCAGCTTGTTCAGGGTGTCCTGGGAGGTGCCCTGGAACTCGGCCGGGTAGTCCATCGAGCCGACGCCCATGATGACCGACTGTCCGGGCATCAGACGCGGCACGGAGTGGACGGTGCCGAGGCCGCCGGGGTTGGTCAGGGAGACCGTGACACCGGTGAAGTCCTCCATCGTCAGCTTGCCCACCCGGGCCCGCTTGACGATGTCCTCGTACGCCTGCCAGAACTCGAAGAAGTTGAGCGTCTCGGCCTTCTTGATGCCCGCGACGACGAGCTGGCGGTCGCCGTTGGGCTTCACCAGGTCGATCGCGAGACCGAAGTTCACGTGCTCCGGCTTGACCAGGGTCGGCTTGCCGTCCTTCTCCGCGAAGGAGTAGTTCATCGACGGCATGGCCTTGATCGCCTGCACCATCGCGTAGCCGATGAGGTGCGTGAAGGAGATCTTCCCGCCCCGGGCGCGCTTCAGGTGGTTGTTGATCACGATCCGGTTGTCGAAGAGCAGCTTCACCGGGACGGCGCGGACGGACGTGGCCGTCGGCACCTCCAGGGAGGCGTTCATGTTCTTCGCGACCGCGGCGGCGGGGCCGCGCAGCGTGATCAGCTCGGGGCCGGCGGGGGCCGCGGCAGCCGGAGCGGCCTTGACCGGGGCGGGAGCGGCGGCGGCGGGCTTCGCGGCGACCGGCGCGGCAGGGGCCGCGGCGGGCTTCACGGGAGCCGGGGCAGGCGCCGCGACCGGAGCGGGCGCGGGAGCCGGAACGGCCGCGGGAGCGGCAGGCGCGGCCTGTGCGGGGCCCGCCTGCGGCGTGGCGGGCACGCTCGGAGTGGTGGGTGCCGGGGCGGTCGGGGTCTCCGACGCTCCGGGCTTGTAGTCGGCGAAGAAGTCCCACCAGGCACGATCGACCGAATTCGGGTCCTGGAGGTACTGCTGGTAGATCTCGTCGACGAGCCACTCATTGGCACCGAAGGCGGCTGCGGGGCTCTTGCCCTGCCCGTCCTGGTCGGTCGGGGAGCTCGGGGTACTGGGGGACTGAGACGACACGGCGGCAACCGCCCTCTTCCGCTTCACAAGGTGATGGACAGCGGAAATAAAGGCTACGCCTGTCCGGCCGAGAGGTGCAGGCGGGGAGCGCCAACGTCGTGCAAGTCACACTTGACGAGGTGTTTCGGCGCCGTGAATGGCGGGAAACAACCGGGGTTCCGCAGGTGTGAGGGTACGGAAAAGCGCGAGTGCGGCCCGCTTCGACCGCACCCCTGATCACGTCCTGCTCATGTACACGCAGAACGAGCCCTTCCGGTTCGAACCCTACGTCAATCTCGCGGACGAGGGCTGCCCGGAAGAGTGACTCTGATCCGGCAGCCACGTGATGATTCGGCCACCCCGATCCCGCCGCCGTGCAGATCCACGGCCCAGCGCGCGATCGCGAGCCCGAGCCCCGTGCCGCCGTCGCTCCCCGGGCCCTGCCGGAGCGGCGCCGCGCCCCGGTTGAAGCGCTCGAAGACCTTGTGCCGCTCCGACTCGGGGATGCCGGGACCCTCGTCCTCGACCTCCAGCTCCAGCGAGTCCGGGTAGGGGCCGCGCCGGGCCCTGACCGTGACCCGGCCGTGCGGCGGCGAGTGCTTCACCGCGTTGTCGATCAGGTTCGCCATCACCTGGTGCAGCCGCTCCGCGTCCGCGTGCGCCATCAGCTCGGGCGGCGACACGTCCAGGTGCAGATGCACGTCCGTGCGGTTGTGCAGCCCCGAGGTGGACGAGAGCCCGCGCTGCGAGGCGGCCAGGTTCGCTTCCCGCAGAACTCCCGACAGATACGGCCAGACCTCGAAACGGCTCGCCCTCAGCGCCACGACACCGTTGTCAAGACGTGACAGATCGAGCAGCGTCTCCACGAGCCGGCCGAGCCGCTCGGTCTGCTTCAGCGCCGACCGCATGGTCTCCGGATCCGCCTCGGACACCCCGTCCACGACGTTCTCCAGTACGGCCCTGAGCGCGGCGATCGGAGTGCGCAGCTCGTGCGACACATTGGCCACCAGCTCCTTGCGATGCCGGTCGACGGCCTCCAGATCGTCCGCCATGCGGTTGATCGTCGACGCCAGGTCGCCCAGCTCGTCCCGCCGGTCCGCGCCCCGCACCCGACGGGTGAAGTCGCCGCGCGAGATCGTCCCGGCCACCGTCGTCATCTCGTCCAGCGGCGCCGTCAGGGACTGCGCCACGAACTGGGTGATCAGCAGGGTCGCGATCATCGCGAAGATCGTGATGTACCGGAACTCCGTGGAGGTGCGGATCGCCATCAGCGCGAGACCGGAGGTCAGCAGGACCGCCCCGACGACCAGCGTGCCCAGCTTCGTCTTGATCGAGATCGAGATCCGGCGCGGCCTGGGCGTCCCGCCTCCCGGCCCTCGCCGCACCCGCTGCCCTCCGGGCTCCCGCCGGCTCACAGCGCCGGGGTCTCCAGCGCGTAACCGACGCCGTGGACCGTGCGGATCCGCTCGGCCCCGATCTTCCGGCGCAGCGCCTTGATGTGGCTGTCCACGGTCCGGGTGCCCGAGGCGTCCGCCCAGTCCCACACCTCGGCGAGCAGCTGCTCGCGGGAGAGCACCGCCCGGGGCGTGCTCGCCAGGCAGACCAGCAGGTCGAACTCGGTCGGGGTCAGGTGCACGTCCTCGGAGCGCACGCGGACCCGGCGCTGCGCGTGGTCGATCTCCAGCTCGCCCAGCCGCAGGATGCCGCTGCGGGGGGTGACGGCCGCCAGCGCGGCCCGCTCCACCCGGCGCAGCAGCACGTGCACCCGGGCGGCCAGCTCGCGCATCGAGAACGGCTTGGTCATGTAGTCGTCCGCGCCCACGCCGAGGCCGACCAGCATGTCGGTCTCGTCGTCGCGGGCGGTCAGCATGAGGACCGGGACGGGGCGCTGGGCCTGGACCCGGCGGCACACCTCCAGGCCGTCGAAACCGGGCAGCATCACGTCCAGGACCATCAGGTCCGGCTGCCAGGCCTCGGCCGCGTCCACGGCCGCGGGTCCGTCGGTCGCGGTCTGCACGAGAAAGCCCTCGGCGCGCAGCCGCGCGGCGATCGCCTCCACGATCGTGGCGTCGTCCTCGACCACGAGCACCCGACGCTGGGCCCCCGGAGTGGCCGCCGCACCGTGGTGAGTGGTGTGTGTCTGCTCCATTGCCCCGCCTCGCGTCGCCGATGTCGGCTCAGCAGCCTAGAGGTACCGGTGGCGTCCCGGCTATCCAGGAGTTATTCGGGACGGACGCCGAGGTGGACCGCGTCGGGGACGCCCCGGGCAACGGGGATCTCTTCCGTCCGTACCCCGCTGAATCCGGCATTCCGCAAGGACCCTTCGAAATCGGCGGAGGGTCTGGCCGACCAGACGGCGAGTACTCCACCGGGGTTCAGGCGGGCCGCGCAGGCCGCCAATCCCTCGGCCGTGTAAAGGGATTCGTTGTCCTCGGTGACCGTCCAGCCGGGCCCGTTGTCGATGTCCAGACAGAGGGCGTCGTAGGTGTCCGGGGAGGCGTGGAGGTGGTCCACCAGGTCCGTGTGCAGGATCACGGTCCGGGAATCGGCGAGAGCGGCCCCGGAGACCGAGGCGAGCGGTCCCTGCCGGTGCCAGTCGATGATCGCCTCCTCCCGCTCGACGACCGCGATCCGGCCCCAGCGGGGGTCGGCGGCGGCGTGGGCGAGGGAGAAACCGACCCCGAGACCGCCGACGAGCACGGAGGCGCCGGCCCGGGACTTCTCGGGCAGCGCCGCCTGCGCCGCGTCGATCAGGAGCCGCTCCGAGCGCCCGTCGGAGGTGTCCATCAGGAAGGTGCCGTTGGCGATGATCTCGAAGTGCTCGTCCCGGCGGCGCAGCACGACCTCTCCGTACGGTCCTTCGCGGCGGTCGAGGGTCACGGGTTCTGACATGGTCGGTCGCTCCGTTCTCGTCTCGGCGGTCGGTCCCGGCCATCCTCGCGGGGCGGCGGCGACGAGGACAAATGGGTTACGGGGGAGGGGAGATGGGGTGCGGACAGCGGAAACGATTCATTTGGCGGAAACCTTTCGGGTCCCGGAAGCGGACCGGCCGGCGGAACGAGCCGGGTGCCTCCCGTCGGGCCCGTCGGGACCGGCCCGCACGGCCCGCCTCCCTCTCGCGGCCGGATGCCCGCGAAACCGTCGGGTACACCCCGAGGTGACGGACTGGCTTGATCACGGCCCCACGGAAGGCGCCGCGCGGGCCGTGCGCCGCGCCTCCACGACTCCGCCGGGCAGGGCGCGGGAGCGCGGACAGAGCCGGGTCGGATCCGAGCGGGACGGCCTCACGGGACCGGAACCTTGTCCGGATCACAGCCCTTCGCGGCGAGATAGCGCCCCAGGGAGTCGCGCTGGGCGGCCGGGGACCTGGCGCGGAGCCGGTCGATGTACGGCTGGGCGGCGGTGGGGCCGACGCCATGGCCGGGCCTCCCCCTGCGGGGCGCAAGAGTCTCACGCCCCCTCTCGCGCGCGGGTCCGCGTTCGGTTCACGGAGGTCTTCACGCGCGCGTGGCGTGGTCCGGTTCGCGGCTCGGCCGAGAGGGCCGGCGCCCCGCCCTCAGGGGTTCGTCGGCGGGCCGCCGTCCGGCAGGGCGGCGAAGACCCGCTGGAGGGCGGGCGGGCGTTCGCCGTCGGCGGCGACGACGAGACGGTCGCGGTACGTCACGTAGTACTGGAAGCCGTCGGCGATCGGGCTGCCCGTCGGCCGCTCCGGGACCCGCGCGTAGGCGGGGTCCTCCAGGGCGGCACGGAGTTCCCCGGCCTCGGCCGGGGTCTGGTGCCCGGTGCGGGGCGGCTTGGTGCCGGAGCGGCTGGTCCAGGAGCCGTCGTAGTGAACGACGAGCCGGTTGCGGACGCCGGCGAGCCCGCCGTTGACGACCACCTCGACGAGGACCTCGTCCGGCCGCGGGTCGGCCGTCGGAGTGCCCGGGGTGGTCGTGGTGGTCGTGGCGCTCGGCACGGGCGGGGTGGTCGGAGTGGCGCTCGGCACGGCCGGTCCGCTCACCCCCGACGGCGGTCCGCCGGGCGCGGGCGGGGTTTCGGGCCCGCAGCCGCTCACGCCGCCGATCAGGACCCCGGCCAGAAGCAGGGCCCCGCACCACGTCCGCCGTACGCCTCGCACCATGGACCGAGCATGCCGGGTGACGGGCACCGCGCGCAGCCGGACGGCCAGGATTTCCTACCGGACTGCTCGGCCTTCCGCGGGGAGGCACCCGGCCTCCCGTCCACGCGGCCGTGCCTCCGGCCCGGCCCCCGACCGGACTGCTCAGCCTTCCGTGCGGACGATTCCGGTGAGCGGGGCCCGGTAGCGCCAGTCGAGCGAGTCGTACAGCGCGAGGCCGTCCGTGGTCGCGGCGAGCACTCCGGTCTCCGCGCCCGCCTGGGCGGCGGCGGCCTCCAGGGTGCGCATGACGTTCGCGCCGAGGCCGCGCCGCCGGTGGGCCGGGTCGGTCTCGATCTGGTCGGCGACGGCGGTGGAGCCGGTCGGGGCGATCTGGCCGCGCGCGGCGAGGGCGCCGTCGGGGGTGAGGATCCGGACCAGGACGACCCCGTCCCGGACCTCGGTGGTCCGGGCGTATCCCTCGGGCGGCGCGGGCCGGGCGCCGGGGTCGAGCCGCTTGACCATCATGAAGCCCGGGTCGTCGGGGACGGTCCATCCCTCGGTGATCCACGCGCCCGCGTCCTCGGGGCCGGCCATGATCTTGAGCCAGCTGTACGGGGCGGTCAGCCGGGTGCAGAGCGCGCCGACCGAGGCCGCGTCGGGTGCGGGCAGGACATGGCGTACGACGTGCTCGGGCAGGCCCACGTCGATCCGGTAGCCCCAGGGCTCGGTGACGGCGGCCGGGGTCCCCCGGGAGGCGGTCCAGCCGGTCACCCATGCCGATGTAATAGCCGCGATGTCCATAGAGGTATTACAGCGAGAGGAAGCGGCATGTGGAAGAGTGATCGCTCAGAGCGAACAGGCGTCCGGGAACATTCATGGGCTCACATGCATTGAGTCGGCATAGCTCAACTTGACTGCCGAAGGGGAGATCATGGCTTCTGACTCCAAGCCGTCCGTGCCGCTCACTCTGCCTGTGCTGCCGCTCGACGACGAGGTCGTGCTGCCCGGAATGGTGGTGCCGCTCGACCTGTCCGACAACGACGTGCGCGCCGCCGTCGAGGCCGCCCAGGCCGCAGCGCGGCCCGGCGCGGGCAAGCCGCGGGTGCTGCTCGTGCCCCGCGTCGACGGGACCTACGCCGGGACCGGCGTCCTGGGCACCGTCGAGCAGGTCGGACGGCTGTCCGACGGAGACCCCGGCGCGCTGATCCGCGGCATCGGCCGCGTGCGCATCGGCGCCGGTACGACCGGGCCCGGCGCGGCCCTGTGGGTCGAGGGCAGCACCGTCGAGGAGACCCTGCCCGACCCGCTGCCCGGTCAGGTCACCGACCTGATCAAGGAGTACAAGGCGCTGGCCACCACCTGGCTCAAGAAGCGCGGAGCCTGGCAGGTCGTCGACCGCGTCCAGCAGATCGACGGCGTCGGAGCCCTCGCCGACAACTCCGGCTACTCGCCCTTCCTCACCGTCGAGCAGAGGGTCGCGCTCCTGGAGACCGCCGACCCGGTCGCCCGGCTCAAGCTCGCCACCGCGCAGCTCCGCGAGCACCTCGCCGAGCAGGACGTCGCCGAGACCATCGCCAAGGACGTCCAGGAGGGCGTCGACAAGCAGCAGCGCGAGTTCCTGCTCCGCCGCCAGCTCGAAGCCGTCCGCAAGGAGCTCCGCGACCTCAACGGCGAGGCCGAGGGCGACGAGTCCGACGACTACCGCGCCCGCGTGGAGGCCGCCGACCTGCCCGAGAAGGTCCGCGAGGCGGCCCTCAAGGAGGTCGAGAAGCTGGAGCGGTCCAGCGACCAGTCCCCCGAGGGCTCCTGGATCCGCACCTGGCTCGACACCGTCCTCGAACTGCCCTGGAGCGAGCGCACCGAGGACCGGTACGACATCCCGGGCGCCCAGGCGGTCCTCGACGCCGAGCACGCGGGCCTGGAGGACGTGAAGGAGCGGATCACCGAGTACCTCGCCGTGCGCAAGCGGCGTGCCGAGCGCGGCCTCGGCGTCGTCGGCGGCCGCCGCGGCGGAGCCGTACTCGCCCTCGTCGGCCCGCCCGGCGTCGGCAAGACCTCGCTCGGCGAGTCCGTCGCCCACGCGATGGGCCGGAAGTTCGTCCGCGTCGCCCTCGGCGGCGTACGGGACGAGGCGGAGATCCGCGGACACCGGCGTACGTACGTGGGCGCGCTGCCCGGCCGGATCGTCCGCGCCATCAAGGAGGCCGGGTCCATGAACCCGGTGGTCCTGCTCGACGAGATCGACAAGGTCGGCTCCGACTTCCGGGGCGACCCGGCGGCGGCTCTCCTCGAAGTCCTCGACCCGGCGCAGAACCACACCTTCCGCGACCACTACCTGGAGGTCGAACTCGACCTCTCCGACGTCGTCTTCCTGGCCACGGCCAACGTCCTCGAAGCGATCCCCGAGGCCCTCCTCGACCGGATGGAGCTCGTCAGGCTCGACGGCTACACCGAGGACGAGAAGGTCGTCATCGCCCGTGACCACCTGCTGCCCCGGCAGCTGGAGCGCGCGGGCCTGGAGCCCGGCGAGGTCGTCCTGGAGGACGCCTCGCTGCGGAAGCTCGCCGGGGAGTACACCCGGGAGGCCGGCGTCCGCACCCTGGAGCGCGCCGTCGCCCGGCTGCTCCGGAAGATCACGGCGCAGCACGAACTGGGCGACCGCGAGCTGCCGTTCACGGTCACCCCGGACGACCTGCGGGACCTCATCGGCCGGCCGCACCACGTGCCCGAGTCGGCCCAGGACCCCGCCGAGCGCCGCACCGCCGTACCGGGTGTCGCCACCGGCCTCGCCGTCACCGGCGCGGGCGGCGACGTCCTCTTCGTCGAGGCCTCCCTGGCCGACCCGGAGACCGGAGCGGCCGGACTGACCCTCACCGGCCAGCTCGGCGACGTGATGAAGGAGTCGGCGCAGATCGCGCTCTCCTTCCTCCGCTCGCACGGCGCGGAACTGGAACTTCCCGTCACCGGCCTGAAGGACCGGGGCGTGCACATCCACTTCCCGGCGGGCGCCGTCCCCAAGGACGGTCCGAGCGCGGGCGTCACCATGACGACCGCCCTCGCCTCACTGCTGAGCGGGCGGCAGGTCCGTACGGACGTGGCCATGACCGGTGAGGTCTCCCTCACCGGCCGGGTCCTCCCGATCGGCGGTGTGAAGCAGAAGCTCCTCGCCGCGCACCGCGCGGGCATCACGACGGTCGTGATCCCCAAGCGGAACGAGGCCGACCTGGACGACGTCCCGGCCGAGATCCTGGAGAAGCTGGAGGTCCACCCGGTGACGGACGTCCGCCAGGTCCTGGAGATCGCGCTGGCCCCGGCCGCGGTGCCGGTGGGAGTGGCGGCGTAACAGCCCCGTGGCGAGCGGGGTGCCCTCGACCTGCGAGGGCACCCCGCTCCGTCGTGTCCGGGGGGCCGGCATACCCGCGGGTAATTCGTGACCCGGATGTCAGTCGGGGCTGTCATGCTCGTACGCATGAACGAAGACGCCTTCTGGGCTCTCATCGACGAGTTGAGCCGCCGTCCCGGTGACCGGGACGAGCGGCTGGAGTGGCTGCGCACGGAGCTGCTCCGGCGCCCGGCCGCCGAGAGCGTGGAGTTCCAGGTGCGCCTGGAGGAGGCGTGCGAGGTCGCCGGTACGCGCGCGATGTGGCGGGCGGCGAACCGGATCGAGAGCGGTGGCTGCACCGACGACGGCTTCCACTACTTCACCCTCTGGCTGGTCGGGCAGGGGCGGAAGCTGTACGAGTCGGCGGTCGCCGACCCGGACGCGCTGGCCGACGTGCCGGAGGTTCGGGCCCTGGTCGGGCGGCTCCGCGACGAGTGGGACGACGACGAGTGGCCGGAGTGGGAGGAGCTCGACTATGTCGCGCAGGACGCGTACGACGAGCTGACCGGCCAGGAGGACGACGACGGCGAGGAGTTCCTCGACGCCGTCGAGGAGATGACCGAGGAGCTCGCGGACGAGCTCTCGGGTGATGCCGCGGAGGAGTGGGAAGAGGGCGACGAGCCCCGGGGGTCTCGTCCGGAGGGGGTGGCGATACCCCGGCTCACCGCCCTCTTCCCGCTCGGGACGTCCGGCTCCTAGGAGCTCCTAGGAGCTCAGGAGGCGGACGAGTTCCGGCGGCGGCCCAGGAGCAGGCTGCCCGCGGCGAAGGTGGCGAGGGCGCCCGCGCCCGCGAGGGCCAGGGGGAGCGGCGAGGAGGGGGTCGCGGCGGTCTCCGCGGAGAGGGCCGGGGCCTGCTCGTCGCCGCCGTGGCCCGCGTGGCTCACGGTGGAGAGGTCGGCGCCCGCCGCGATCTTCGCCTCGGTCGGGGCCTGCGCCTTCGCCGTGGCCGCCTGCGCCGCCGCACCGCCGAAGGTGACGTCCGAGCAGCTGTAGAAGGCCTCGGGGCTGTCGTTGCGCTGCCACACCTTGTAGACGATGTGGCGGCCGGTGCGGGCGGGCAGGTTGCCCGTGAAGTTGTAGTAGCCGTCGGTGGCGGTGCGGGTGGTGTTGTAGACGGCGACGGGGGTCGCGTCCAGGTCCGACCACTTCAGCGGCTGCGTGGGGTCGAAGCCGGGCTTGGTGATGTAGACGGTCATGGTGCCCGCGTGGGCGGCCGTCACCCGGACCTTGAAGTCGAAGGAGCCCGCGGCGACGGCGGTCGCCGGCCAGTCGGTGCGCGCCCAGTCCAGCGCCCGGTACTTCGCGCGGTTCGCCGAGCAGAGCTTGCCGTCCGGGATGAGCGCCTGGTGCTGTCCCGCGGCGTTGGCGATGTTGACCTCGTTCCAGTCGTAGAGCGGCTGGGTGCCGGAGTCGGCGACGAGGTCCTTGCACACCTGCGACTTGGGCGTCTCGGGCCCCTCGGCGTAACAGGCGGCCACCCGGCTCACGGGGTTGAAGACGGCACCGTGGGCGCTCGCGGTGGTGGGGGTGAGGCTGACGAGGGCGGCTGCGGCGGACAGGGCGGCGACGCCGGTGGCGGTGCGGCGGGAGGACGGCATGCGGGGGCTCTCTCTCGTGCGTGGGGGAGGACGGAACGAGCAACGCGCGCTGAGTACATGGAAGTTGAATCCCGGGCGATCGCCGTAGAGCCTCGCATTGGTCCATACCAATAGGCAAGAGGGTGGGCCGGAAAAGCCGAAGCGGCCCCCGGGGTGCCGCACACCCGGGAGCCGCCGTGCGCGCGGGAACGTCAGCCGTTGGCGAGCGCCTGCACCCGCGAGAGGTCGCCGTTGAAGTGGTTGTGGTCGCCGACCGTGGGGCCGGAGGAGGTGTACTGCCACATCGTGTAGTACTGCCAGCCGGCCGGGAGTTCGCCCACCGTCGCGGCGTACCGCGCGATCCACAGCGGGTTGGTCGAGGCGAAGGCGGAGGAGTTGCCGGTGCACTGGGTCCACCAGCTGGTCGCCGTGTAGATGACGGCGTCCCGCCCGGTGCGCGCCTTGTACCGGTTCACGAAGTCACGGATCCAGGTCACCATCCCGGCCTGGGTCTTGCCGTAGCAGGTCGCGCCGTACGGGTTCCACTCGATGTCGAGCACCCCCGGCAGTGTCCTGCCGTCCTTCGACCACCCGCCGCCGTTGTTGACGAAGTAGTCGGCCTGGGCCGCACCGGTCGTCGTGTCGGGGGTCGCGAAGTGGTACGTGCCCCGGATCATGCCGACGTCGTACGAGCCGGTGTACTGCTGGTTGAAGGAGGTGTTCTTGTAGTAGGTGCCCTCCGTCGCCTTGACGTAGGCCCACTTGACGCCGCTGTTCCACAGCGTGGACCAGGCGACGTTCCCCTGGTGGCTGGAGACGTCCACGCCTTCCGTCTGGACGGCCTGGGCCGAGACGCCACCGGGGAAGGAGTCCTGCCCGTCGTGCGCGAGAACACCCATGCCCATGCTGGCGGTGCCCCGCGCGGGCACCTGCCGGACGCCCGGGTCCTGGGCGGCCCCGGCGTGCCCGGCGAGGGGGAGGAGGAGGGCCAGGGCCGCGAGGGCGGCACCGGCGAGGGTCGTTCCGGATCTGTGCACACGCATTGCGTGCCTCCGAAAGGCTCGGTGGGGGGAGCGATGTCGACAGTCCTGGTGTGGACATGTCAGCGCTGACGCCGGGGACGACGCTACGCACGTAGACCCGGCCGGCGGAAGGGGGCCCGGATGCCGCCGTTGGTCTACTCCTGCGAAATACTGAAGGAGCTGCGGCGATGGCCTCGGCCGGAAGAAACTTTCAGCGGCCGGAAAGCTTTCGGGAGGCCGCCGGAGGACGTTGTGGAGGAGCTGACGTGCACGGAAGCGGTACGGGAAGCGAGGACCGGACCCCCGGGACCGCCGGTGCGGGCGGTGACGCCACGCCCGGCGGTGACGCCACGCCCGGCGGTGACGCCACGCCCGGCGGGGTCGATCGCGAGTTCCTCGCGCTCGAGCGGGAGCTCGCGGTCTTTCTGCGACGCGCCCGTGCCCAGTCCGGCGAGATGGCCCGTGAGGTCCACCCCGAGCTGGAACCCGCCGCCTACGGACTCTTCGTGCGGCTCGACGACGCCGGTCCCCAGCGGGCCACCGAACTCGCCGGGTACTTCGGGGTCGGCAAGGCGACCATGAGCCGGCAGCTCCGGGCCCTCGAAGACCTCGGTCTCGTCGCCCGCGACCCCGACCCCGCCGACGGCCGCGCCTCGCTGGTCCGCCTCACCGAGGAGGGCCGGAACCGGTTCCGGCACGTACGGGACGCCCGGCGCGAGCGGTACGTCCGCAAGCTCGCCGACTGGGACCGCGCCGAGGTCGCCGAACTCGCCCGCCTCCTGAACCACTTCAACGTCAGGTCCGAGGGCTGAGCAGCTCCACGTAGACCGCCGTCGCGTCGTCGTGCAGCTTCCAGCGGCGCACCCCGCCCGCTCGCTCGTCCGCCGTCTCCAGGGCCCGCACCCGGTGCAGCAGGCCCGGCGTGCCCTCCTTGCGCAGGACGGTGAGGCAGTCCGTCCAGTCGCCCTCGCCGAACAGCTCGACCCAGCGGCTCGCCCCGTCGGTGAGCGCGGCCAGGGACCGCACCTCCGTGCGCGGGGTCGTCCCGGTCACCGCCCGCGCCGCGACCGCCGGGTCGGCCGCCGCCGTGAAGAACCCGCCTTCCCGGTTCCGCAGCCGGTCCGTCGCCTCCAGGAACCGCAGGATCTCGTCCGGCACCCGGTCGAGCCGGTCGTCGAGCACGGCCCGTACCGCCCCGTCCGGGGACTCCAGGAGGAGCACGGAGTCGGAGAGGACGAGGTGTTCGACCGAGGTCTCGTCCCAGCGGGCGAGCACCACGGTCGCCTGAGGGGTGCGGACGTGAGAAAGGTCACAGGTGTCGCGATGGGCGTCCGCGGTGCGCCGGATTGCCATCGACAGGATCTCGGCCAGAGGCATGTCCGGGCGGGAAGCGGACAGTTCGGTCAAAGCCCCACCGAGGCGCGCGGTGAACCACGGCACGGTGTGCACACAACCGTCATCACCGACGGGCGGTGTGACGCCGTCGAGGAGGACGACGGTTCCCCCGCCGCCCGAGGCGGGCAGGGTGGCGGCCGCCCAGTCCTCGTTGGGGCGTTCGGGGCTGCCGGGGAGTGAGGCGACATCGCTGCGCATGGCAACCAGTGTGCCCGGTCCGGCGTTCACCTTCACCGGACCTGCAAATCAGCGAAAATGGCCTGTACCAACCGGGCCGAGGCGGCGGGGGAGGCGGATCGGCCACTTCCGTGGAGCTGCGGGCGGGCATCCTGCCAAAGCCCGCGCGGAAGATCCAACCGGGGGCCCTTCGGGGCCTCCCGGAGCCGCCGGGAGAAGTTGTTCGCCAACTCATGAGTGTTGTTCACTCGTTCGGGTGGCGGAGCGGCCGATGCGCGCCCCCTTCCCAGAAGCGCTGGAATGGTCGGAAGCCGTACCAGGGGTGGGGGCGCTCCATGTGACCGGCCGTCACCTCTGCTTTGTGGGCGGACGAGTCAAGAATGCGAGCACCGGTGCAGATGAAGCGGCCTCGGAGCAAGAACGGCACGCGGAGCCAGACCCCCGGTGCGGTGCCGACCCCGGACGGCGCCGCGACGGCGCCCACCGCTCAGGCACACCCCTCGGACCCGTCCCGGACCACGGATCGGCCCCAGGCTCCCGCCGGGCGCCCCAAGCGCGTCCGCAACCGGCTGGTCGCCGGTGTCGCCCTCGTCGGCATCACGGTCCTCGCCGCCGGAACCCCCGCGGTCCTCGCCGCCTCCGCCGACCTCACCGACTCCCAGCGCCTGGTCACCCTCGCCGAACTCGACCGGCAGGCCATCACCCTGGCCCACTCCCTCGCCGACGAACGCGACGAGGTCGTCGCCTACATCGCCGCGGGCCGTGACGCCCAGAGCGGCGACGCCAAGCACAAGCGCCAGATCACCAGCACCCGGTCCACCCGGGTCGACCGGCAGATAGACGAGATCCGGCCCGGAGCCGCCGCCGAGCTCCGCCGCGACCTCGCGGGCATCCCCTCCGTCCGCCGTACCGCCCTCACGGGCAAGGGAACGGCCCTGGAGGCCCACCGGGCGTACTCGGAGGTCATCACCAAGCTCCAGGCGCTCGCCGACGAACTGGCCGACAAGACCCCGGCCCGCGCCTCCGACACCGCCCTCACCGGGGCCACCCGCGCCCCCGCCGCCCTCGGCCGCGCCGTCGATCAGGCCTCCGCCGCCCGCGGTCTGCTCCTCGCCGCGCTCTCCGTGCCGCAGCCCGAGCCCACCGGGGACGTCCACTACGACCCCGAGACCGGCACCTACGTCCCCGACGTGCCCGAGGGCGCCGCCGAGGCCGACCGCGCCCGCGACACCCTCACCGCCGCCGCCCAGCAGGCCAGGGTCCGCGAACTCGCCGCCCTGGGCGACTTCGACCAGGCCGCGGGCTCCGCCGCCCGTGACTCCCTCGCCGCCACCGTGGCGGGCCCCGACGTCAAGAACGCCGAGCGCTCCCTCGCCTCCCTCACCGACCAGCCCCGGCTGACGGAGACCGAGCGCGAGACCGACCCGGCCGCCCTGGAGTCCGCCCTCTCCGCCCGCATCGAGCAGATGCGCGGCGTCGAGTCCGCGCTCGCCTCCTCGCGGGTCGAGCGCCTCGGCGCGCTCCGCGACGACGACGTCACCGCCCTCGAACTGCGCATCGCCTTCCTCGGCGGCTGTCTGATCGTCGGGATCGGCATCTCCACCTACGTCGCCCGCACCCTCACCCGGCCGCTCGCCGTCCTCCGGATCGGCGCCGCCCGGCTCTCCGGCGCCCCCGTGCCGCAGACGGAGGAGCCGGTCCGCTTCACCGGCCGCAACGACGAGTTCGCCCAGGTCGTCCGCTCCCTCAACACCCTGCACGGCAAGCTCTCCGGACTCGCCGCCCACTCCGAGCGGCTCACCGACGACCGGGCCGACCTGGCCGCCGCCAAGGAGACCCTCGGAGCCGAGCTCGCCGCCCAGCGGGCCGACCTCCAGGGCCGGGTCGCGCTCCTCACCGCCGACCTCGAACGGCTCAGGAGCACCGTCCACCACACCTTCGTCAACCTCTCGCTGCGCAGCCTCGGGCTCGTCGAGCGGCAGCTCGGCGTCATCGAGAAGCTGGAGGAGCGCGAACAGGACCCGGACCGCCTCGCGACCCTCTTCAAGCTCGACCACCTGGCGACCGTCATGCGCCGCCACAGCGAGAACCTCCTCGTCCTCGCCGGTCACGAGCACGTCCACGGCCACGCCGGGCCCGTCCCGCTCGTCGACGTGCTGCGCGCCGCCGTCAGCGAGATCGAGCGGTACGAGCGGGTCACCATCCAGTCGCTGCCGCCGCACGCCCAGATCGCCGGCTTCGCCGCGGACGACCTGAGCCACCTGATCGCGGAACTCCTGGAGAACGCCACCTCCTTCTCGCCGCCCGACGCCGAGGTCCAGCTCTCCGGCTGGCTCCTGGAGTCCGGCGAGGTGATGCTCTCCGTGCAGGACGCGGGCATCGGCATGACCGCCTCCCGGCTCGCCGAGCTCAACGCGCGCCTGGCCGAAGCCGATCCGGCCGCCTTCGAGGGCGAGGGACTCGGCATGCGCGTCATCGCGCTGCTCGCCGCCCGCCACGGTGTCCGCGTCGAACTGCGGGAGCAGAAGCCGGGCGGCACGGCGGCCGTGGTGGTCCTGCCCGAGCCCCTGCTTCCGACCGCCCTGCCGACCACCGTGACGGAGCCCGTACGGGTCTCGGGCGCGGCCCCCGTGCTCCAGCTGCCCGGCTCGGCCGCGGAGGCCAACTCCAACACGCTGCCGTCCCGGAACCGTGACCCGCTCGTGGATCCCCAGGCGGAACTCCAGGCGGGTCCCGAGGGGGATCCCCAGGCGGGCTCCCAGGTGGATCCCCTGGTGGAGGCGGCGGAGCGGGCGTTCCTGGCGGCGGAGGTGAACGCGGCGAGGCAGCAGCGGGACCAGCCCCCGACGCGGGAGCCGGAGCCCCACGCGCCCGAGGCGGAGCCGTACGAGCCCGAGCCGTACCCGCCCACGGCGGAGTCCGAGCCGTACACGCCCGAGCCCGCGTACGAGGACACCACGCCCGCGTACGAAGAGGCCCCCGCCCTCGGCGAGTCCGTCTCCGAGACCACGCTCCAGGTCCGGCTGCCCGACCCGCCGCCGGAGCCGGACGCCCACGAGCGCGCCGCCGACGCGGCCGCCGACCCCGCACCGCACGCCGGGCCGCCGCAGGCGGAGCCCGTACACGCTCCGCAGGCGGCGCCCGTACACGCGGAGCCCGAGCCGTCGCGGACGGAGCCCCCGGCCCCGTCCGTCCAGGAGCCGGTCCCCGACCAGCCGGTTCCCGGGCAGCGCTCCGCGCAGGGGCAGCGGGTCACCGACAAGGGCCTGCCCAAGCGCACCCCGCAGGTGGTCCGCCCGGCCGGCGCCGCCACCACCCCCCGTCAGGGCGGCGTGGACGCGGAGGCCCTGCGCCGCCGCCTCGGCGGCTTCCACCAGGGAGCCAAGGCCGGGCGCCGCGACGTGGAGGCGGAGATCGACACGGCGCGGACGGAAGCCGGTGGGACCGCACGTACAGAGGAGATGACGGGGGACACAGTCGAGGAGGCACGCAGTTGACCGCGACGGGAACGTTCGGACTGAGCACGGAAGCCCGCAACCTGCAATGGCTGCTGGGGAATCTGGTGGAGGAGGTGCCCGGGGTCCGCTCGGTCGCCGTCGTCTCCTCCGACGGCCTGATGCTGCTCTCGTCCGACCCGGCCGTCCAGCAGAGCACGACGGCCGCCGCCGAAGCCGGCCGTCCCGACGGGCCGCGCGGCTCCAGCGCCGACCTGGCCACCATCGTCTCCGGCATCGGCAGCCTGACCATCGGTGCCGCCCGGCTGATGGACGGTGGCGGGGTCAAACAGACCATGGTGGCGATGGAGGAGGGCAGCGTCTTCGTCATGTCGATCAGCGACGGTTCGCTGCTCGGCGTGCACGCCACGCCCGACTGCGACATGAGCGTCGTCGCGTACCACATGGCGCTCTTCGTGGGCCGCGCCGGTCACGTACTCACCCCCGAAGTCCGCAGCGAGCTGCGCAAATCGATGGAGAGCACCCAGTGACGTCAGTTTCCTCGGGGTATCACGCCCACCGGCTGCCGATACGAGGAGACGGGCGCCGCCCCGCGCGCGTACGCCCGTACTCGCTGACCGGTGGCCGTACCCGCTTCGGCCACGTCCTGCTCGTCGAGACCTTCGTGGCGGCGCTGGAAGCGCCCGCCGTGCGCAAGGTCCTGACGGACGGCGGGCCCGGCGCCCGCGGACTGATGCCGGAGATGCGGGCCATCGTCGAGATCTGCCGTCGGATGCGGACGGTCGCGGAGATCTCGGCACTTCTGAAGATGCCGTTGGGGGTCGTCCGGGTCCTGCTCAGTGACCTGGCCGACCAGGGAAAGATCCGTGTGTACGGGACCGGTCACGGCACCGGCCAGCCCGACCGCGCGCTCCTCGAAAGGGTGCTGAGTGGACTCCGTCGTCTCTGACGCCTCCGCCGTCTCCGATTCACCGGCGGTGACGGGCATTCCCGCACAGCCCCAGGCTCCCGAAGTCGATCTGTTCCAAAGGGATACCGACGGCGCGAGCACCTCCTCTCCCGACACCGAGGACGGTGCTCAGGACTGGCAGCTCGACCACACCCGTGCCCCGATAGCGACGAAGATCGTCGTCGCGGGCGGCTTCGGCGTCGGCAAGACCACCTTCGTCCGCGCGGTCTCGGAGATCACCCCGCTCCAGACCGAGGCGCTGATGACCCGGGCGAGCGAGGAGACCGACGACCTCACCGCCACCCCGGACAAGCTCACCACCACGGTGGCGATGGACTTCGGCCGGATCACGCTCGACAACGACCTGGTGCTGTACGTCTTCGGTACGCCGGGACAGCAGCGCTTCTGGTTCATGTGGGACGACCTGGTGCGCGGCGCGATCGGCGCGATCGTGCTCGCCGACACCCGGCGGCTCACGGACTGCTTCCCGGCGCTGGACTACTTCGAGAGCTGCGGGCTTCCGTACATCGTGGCCGTCAACCACTTCGAGGGCACCGAGCTGTTCGAGGCGGACGATGTCAGGGAGGCTCTGACCGTGCCCTCGCACGTGCCCGTGGTGATCATGGACGCGCGCAAGCGGTACAGCGTCGTCGAGAGCCTGCTCGCGATGGTCGCGCACGCCCTCGAAGCCACCCCCGAATAGTTCTCCCCGTCACGCCAGGAGCACCACCCATGCGGAAGATACTCATAGTCGGCGCCGGCCAGTCCGGTCTGCAGCTCGCCCTCGGACTCCAGTCGCAGGGGTACGAGGTCACCCTCATGTCGAACCGGACGGCGGACGAGATCCGGTCCGGGCGGGTCATGTCCACCCAGTGCATGTTCGACACCGCGCTCCAGCACGAGCGGGACCTCGGCCTCAACTTCTGGGAGTCCCAGGCCCCGAGGATCGAGGGCCTCGGCGTCTCCGTCGCCGCCCCGGACGGCGGCCGGGCGATCGACTGGGTCGGGAAGCTCGACGGGTACGCCCAGTCCGTCGACCAGCGGGTGAAGATGGCCGGCTGGATGGAGACCTTCGCCCAGCGTGGCGGCCAGCTGGTGATACACGGCGCGGCCGTGAGCGACCTGGACTACTTCTCCCGCAGCTACGACCTGGTGCTGGTGGCGGCCGGCAAGGGCGAACTGGTCTCCATGTTCGGCCGGGACGCCTCCCGTTCGCCGTACGACGCGCCGCAGCGCGCGCTGGCCGTCGCGTACGTCCACGGCCTCGGCCCGCGCCCCGAGCACCCGGACTTCGACGCGGTCCGCTGCAACCTGGTCCCGGGCGTCGGCGAGCTGTTCGTGATGCCGACCCTGACGACGGGCGGCCGCGCCGACATCCTCTTCTGGGAGGGCGTCCCCGGCGGCCCGCTCGACGCCTTCCAGGGCGTCAAGGACCCGGCGGAGCACCTGTCGCTGACCCTGGAGCTGATGGAGAAGTTCACGCCCTGGGAGTACGCGCGGGCCACCCGGGTCGAACTGACCGACGCGGGCGGCACGCTGGCCGGCCGGTACGCGCCGACGGTCCGCAACCCGATCGGCCGGCTGCCCGGCGGCGGCCTGGTCCTCGGCGTCGCCGACGTGGTCGTCGCCAACGACCCGATCACCGGCCAGGGTTCCAACTCGGCGTCCAAGTGCGCGGCCGCGTACCTGGCGGCGATCGTCGACCACGGCGACAAGCCGTTCGACGAGGAGTGGATGCGGTCGGCCTTCGACCGCTACTGGAACACGGCCCAGCACGTCACCAAGTGGACCAACGCGATGCTGGGCGTCCCCCCGGAGCACGTCCTGAACCTGATCGGCGCGGCGGGCCGGCTCCAGCCGGTGGCCGACCGCTTCGCGAACGGCTTCAACGACCCCGCGGACTTCGAGAACTTCTTCTTCGACCCGGAGAAGACGAACGCGTACCTGGCGGAGGTCGCCGGCAGCTGACGGGCCGGGGCCCGCGGCCCGCGGGCTGTCGGGCCGCGGTTCCGCCGTGCTCGCCTCCGATCCTCCTGAGCCACGGCCCCGGATCCCGCTCGTCTTCCCCGTACGACCTTTCGTGGCGCCGCGGTGTCGAAGGGGTGTACGAGGAGGCGGGTGACGCCTCCTGTGGTGGGGGTGCCCCGGGTCCGGGGCCGAGGGGGTTTTCGTGGCTCGTGTGCGTACGGCCGTGGTGGCCGCGGCGTTGATCGCGACGACGGTGCCGGTGACGCTCGGGGGAAGTGCGGCCTTCGCCGTGTCCTTCCCGGCGGCGAACGCGACGGCGGTCGGTGGCTCCGCGGCGGTCGCCGGTGTGGCGGCCGGGGTCGGGACGGTCGTCCAGAACGGTGGCCGGCTGACGGTCACGGCCGGCGAGGAGGGGGCGGCGACCCTGACCATCTCGGGCCAGTGGGACGGGATCCTCGCCCGTGACAAGCAGGGCGTGCTCTGGAAGTACAACCACGACAACAACGCCGTCGACCTCGTCTTCAAGCCGCGTGAGCGGGTCGGCGGGGGCTGGAACACCTACACGGCCATCGCCGGCACGGACGACCTCGGCCGTGACGGCGAGGCCGACCTCGTCGCCCGCGACACGGCCGGAAGGCTCTGGTCCTACCAGGGCGTGCGCAAGCCGGTGCCCCACTCCGGCTCGGGACATCTCGTCCCCGGCTCCACCCGCATCCTCGTCGGCGGCGGGTGGAACACGTACGACCTGCTGTTCTGAGCGCGCCCGCCGCTGCTTCCGGCGGTGGCAAGGCGCGCGGGCCTAAGCGGACTTCAGCCGCGGTCGTACCCCTCGTCACCGCCGTCCCTCGCCCCCGCCGGAACCTCCGGCGGGGTGTACGAGGCCAGCGCCGTCCCGCCCGGATCCGGGCGCACGGCCCCGAGTAGCGGGTTCGCCGCGATCGGCGAGACCTTCACCTTCCCGCCGGGCCTGGGCGCCTGCACCACCAGGCCCTCGCCGAGATAGACCGCCACATGCGTCGCCCCCGGGAAGTAGACCACCAGGTCCCCCGGGCGCAGCTCCGACAGGGACACCCGGGGCAGCGTCGCCCACTGCTCCTGGCTGGTCCGCGGCACCTCACGGCCCGCCGCCGCCCACGCCCGCTGGGTGAGACCCGAGCAGTCGTACGTCTCCGGTCCCTCGGCCCCCCACTCGTACGGCTTGCCGATCTGCCCCACCGCGAACCGCAGCGCCTCCGCGCCGGCCTCCGACGGGGCGCGCCGGCCTTCCAGGACACCGGAGTCGAGCAGTTCGCGCTGGGCGCCCGCCGTCTGCTCCCGCTCCAGCTCGGTGAGCCGGGCCAGCTGGTCGGGGGAGAGGGCGGCGAGCAGCTTCTCGACCTCCGCGAGCCGGGCCCGCACCTCGTCGCGCCGGGTGCGCCGCGCGGCGGCGAGGGTCTGCTGCCGGTCCAGGGCCTTGCGGGAGGCGCTCGCCAGGGTGCCGGCCTGCCGCTCGGCCCCTTCGAGCCGTGACACGGCCGAGGCCCGCTCGCGGGAGGCGCGGGCCATCAGATGCCCCTGGTCCAGGGCGGACCGGGTGTCCGGCGCGAACAGCAGCCGCAGGTAGGAGGAGAACTCGGACCTGCCCTGGTACTGGTCCCGGGCGATCCGGCCGGCCGCGGCACGTCCCTGGGCCAGGGCGGTGCGGGCGGCGGTGAGCCGGGCGGTCACCTTCTTGGTGTCGGCGGTCTGGAGCTTCAGCGTCTCCTCCGCGGCGTTGAACCGCTCGGTCGCCTCCTCGGCCTGCCGGTAGAGCGTCCGCATCCGGGTCAGCAGGGCGGAGACGGAGTCCCCGCCGGGGGGAGGGAGTGCGGCGGCATCGTCGCCGTCGGGAGTGACGGCGGGGGTGGGGCTGGTGGCCGGGTCCGCGCCGGGGGAGACCGGCTCGGTGGGGTCCGCCTCGGGGTCGAGAGGGTTAGTGGGGGCTGTGGGGGCTGTGGGGTCGGCCGGGGTGGCCGAATCCGCTGGATCGGCCGGGCCGACGTGGCCCGCCGGAGCGACGGGAGCGACTGGATCAGCCCGGTCCCCCGGCACCCCCGCGTCCGGGTCGACCGGGCCCACCGGCTCGGCCGCGGGGTCCGCCCAGGCGATCGGCGCCTCCACCGGGGGATCGGCCGGCGGTTCCGGCGCGGCCGCGCCCGCCGGGGCGACCCCGGTGAGCGCCGTCACCGCGGCGAGCGCCCCCGTGCAGACCGTACGCAGCAGTCGTCGTGACACGTCACCACCTCCACAGGGATGATGACGCGTCACTTCATCCGATTACCGTACGAATAAGGGCGCGTCCGAGGGCCTCACCCGTTCGGCTCAGCCTCCTTCGAGGGCGGTGCGGCGGGAGCGCTCGGCTTCGACCACGGCCACTTCAGCTCCCGGCGCTCGCGGCCCTCGGGCGCGTACTGGTAGACCCAGCCCCGCTGGAGCCCCAGCCGCTTGGTGTAGCCCGCGGGCTCGCGCCGGTACGTGTACAGGGCCGGCGGGCGACCGTCGTGGGCCGGGACCGGGACCTCGTACCACTTCGGCGGGTGGCCGGTCGGGCCGAGCAGGATCGGCAGGACCCGGCCGTCGAGGGGGCCGCCACGGAAGGGGGTGTTCTCGCTTCTCACCCCTCCAGTCTCCCCTCCGCCTCCTCCGGTCCGCCCGCCCGCCGGACTTCCCGCCGCTCAGAGCAGATGGGCCGCCTCGCCCACCACCGGGATCACCCGGCGGGCAAGCCTCGCCACCGGGCCCTCGGACGTCTCCTGGGAGAGGAGCCGCCCGACGACCCGCGCCGTCTCCTCGTCGCTCGCCGTCGTCGCCGCGAGCAGGGCGACGAGATGGTCGACGAGCCACTCCCGCAGCTCCCGGGCCGGCGGCCGCTTGTCCTCGTCGAGCCAGATGAGGGAGGCCGCCTCCACGGCGGCGATCCATGTCCTGACCAGCATGCCGAGCCGGGGGCCGGGACGCTCCACCCCGAGGTGGACGAGGATCTGCTCGGCGGCGGCCCGCCGTACCTCGTCGACGATGGCGGTGGTCCGGGACGTCTCGGCGACGCTGCCGCCGCGCAGCAGGGCGCTGAAGCCGGCGTCGTGCTCGTCGACGAAGGTCAGATAGCGGTCGAGGACCCGGCCGAGCCGCTCCGTGGGAGGTCCCACCGGAGGCTCGGTGAAGCAGTGGTTGAGGGCGTCGGCGGAGGAGCGGAGGGCGGCCTCGTACAGCTGCTGCTTGCCGCCGGGGAAGTAGCGGTACACGAGGGGGCGCGAGACGCCGGCCGCCTCGGCGACGTCGTCGAGCGAGACGTCCTCGGGCGTCCGGTGGGCGAAGAGCCCCTGGGCGGCTTCGAGGAGCTGCTCGCGCCGCTGCTCGACACTGAGTCTGCGGTACGCGGGAGTGGCGGCACCTGTCATGCCCGCAGCGTAGCTCCGCCCCTCCGCGTCACGGACGGCACCGTGCGCGCCACCCTCGGCGACGGCTCAGGCCAGCAGCCCCGACGACCTCCACAGCCGGCGCCCCACACCCCGCAGCACCCCGATGTCGTCGAGGAAGTCCGTCAGGCGGCCCGCACCGGACCGCATGATCTCCTGTCGGTGTCCGCTCGCCTTCACCTGCGCCACCGCCTCGCGCCGGTCCAGGCCCACCGCCTCGTACACCTGGGGGTTGACGAAGCAGGTGGAGAAGACCCGTGCGGCCTCCCCGCAGCTGAGCCGGGTGAACTCCTGCTCCCAGCGGGGTGCCGTCGCCATCTGGCGGCGCAGCTCCTCGCGGGCGTACCGCACATGGCGTGCCTCCTCGACGACATGGATGCGGGTCACCCCGCGTACGAGGGTCTGCACCCGCTCGTCGGGGAAGGTCAGCCGCTGCATCCAGTCGAGGATCTCCTCGCCGAGCAGGGTGGCGGCGAAGGAGCCGGGGGTGGTGGAGACGGTCTTCAGGAGGCGCGCGAGGTTGTGGTAGAGCTTCGGCACCGGGTACGCGGGGGTGCCGCCCTGCCGGATCAGCCGGGCGAACATCATCGAGTGCCGGCACTCGTCCGCTATCTCGGTCAGTGCGTACCGGACGTGATGGCTGGTCAGCGACTTGTCGTAGATGTGCCGGACGAGCAGCTGCATCAGGATGATCTCGAACCAGATGCCGAGGGAGGCGAGCGACGCCGCCTCGTGGCGCGAGAGCGCGATCCGCTGCTCCTCGGACATCCGGCGCCACAGCGGGGTGTCGTAGAGGGAGAGCAGCTCGGGCGGCCAGAACCACTTGCCGTCCTCGAGCGGCGCGTCCCAGTCGAGCTCGGTGTCCGGGTCGTAGGAGTGCCTGCGGGAGGATTCCAGGAGGCGTTCGGCGACCTGCTCCCGGTCGCGCAGCGGCCCCAGGGCGTCCCGGAGGAGGCTGAAGTCGGGCTCGGTGAAGGGGGTCATGGTCGCGCACCTCACTGTGCTCGCCGTCGTCGCATTACCTGCGGTCACCTCTTATCAGACTGCCCGTCAGTAGCGTCGTCAATCCCTTGCGCGCGACTTGTTGACGATCCGTCTACCACCGTGTGAGCCTGACCGGAGGCCTCGCAGGACCCGCACCACCGCAGCGCACCACGGGAAGGCCCGACCCCCCCAAGGAGGCGTCAGTGTCGACGCGCGACCTCTACACCACGGCCCCGTCCACCCCGAGCTGGCAGATCCCCGCCACCGGTGCCGCCCGCTTCTCCTGGGAGTACGAGGACGGCCGCGAGCGCCTCCTCGCCCTCTACCAGAAGGGCAAGGACAAGCAGTGGGACGGTGCCACCCGGATCGACTGGGACCTGGAGGTCGACCCGTACGACCCGCTCGGCACCCCCGACGAGGCCCTGACCCTCCACGGCACCCGCCACTGGGCCCTGATGACGGAGAAGGACAAGGGCGATCTGCGCCGCCACTACTCCTCCTGGCAGTTCAGCCAGTTCCTCCACGGCGAGCAGGGCGCCATGATCTGCGCCGCCCGGATCGTCGAGTCCGTCCCCGACCTGGACGCCAAGTTCTACTCGGCGACCCAGACCATGGACGAGGCGCGGCACGCCGAGATCTACGGGCGCTTCCTCCACGAGAAGATCGGCATGCTCTACCCGATCAACGACGACCTGAAGGGCCTGCTGGACGACACCCTGCGCGACTCCCGCTGGGACATGCCCTATCTCGGCATGCAGGTCCTCATCGAGGGACTGGCCCTCGCCTCGTTCGGCATGATCCGCGACAGCACCGACAAGCCGCTGCCCAAGCAGATCCTCGCGTACGTGATGCAGGACGAGGCCCGGCACGTGGCCTTCGGCCGGATGGCCCTGCGCGACTACTACCGGCAGCTGTCGGACGCCGAACTCCGTGAGCGCGAGGAGTTCGTCATCGAGGGCTGCTACCTGATGCGCGACCGGCTGCGCGGCGTCGAGGTCCTGGAGAACTTCGGCATCCCGCGGAAGGAGGCCGAGGAGCTGAGCGAGCGGAGCCCGTTCCTCCAGCTCTTCCGCAAACTGCTCTTCAGCCGGATCGTCCCCTGCGTCAAGGACATCGGCCTCTGGGGCGAACGCCTCCAGAAGGCCTACCTCGACATGGGCGTCTTCGACCTGGGCGACTCCAACCTCGACCTGCTGATGACCCAGGACGAGGAGATCGCGGAACGGCTCGACGCGGAGCGCTTCGCGAAGGAGGAGCGGGCCAGGGTGACGGAGGTGGCGGACGCGATCGCGGAGGGCGCGGCGGGGGAGTAGACGGGGGTGCCGGGCGAAGGCGGGAAGAGCGGCCGCGGGAGGGCGAGTTCGGGCCGGGACCCGGGAGGGTCCGCTGTCACAGGGGTGACGTAGCGTGACTGCCATGACCATGCCGCCCTCGCCGGGTTTTCCGCCTCAGCCGCCCCAGGCTCCCCAGGCTCCCCAGCCACCCCACGGCCCGTACGGCGGGCCCGTGCCGCCCCCGCAGCAGCCCGGCGCGTTCGGCACACCGCAGCACAACTGGCCGCAGAACCACCCTCCGCAGGGTGTTCCGCCGCAGTACCCGGGACCGGGCGCCGGGGCCTGGGGGCAGCCCCCCATGGGACCCCCGCCGAAGAAGAAGATGTCGACCGGGGCGATCGTCGCCGTCGTCGTCGGATCCCTGGTCCTGGTCGGCGGTCTCGGCTACGGCGTCAAGGCCGGGTTCGACAGCGTCACCGGCGGCTTCCCCGAGGCCACCCACAGGCTCGTCGTCCCCCAGACCCTCCTCGGGGGCGAGTACACCCTGGTCTCCGACCTCTCCGAGACGCAGGGCAAGGAGATCGAGGACACCCCCGATCTCAGCGTGAAGGACGCCGAGGCGGCGGTCGGGCAGTACAGCGGCGAGGACGGGTCCGTCCTCGTCGTCTCCGGGATGTACGGACGCATCAAGGACCCCGGGTTCGCGCGCTCGTCCATTCTCAAGGGCGCCGCGACGGACAAGGGCTCCACGCTCGTCGTCCGGCCCAGGGAGTTCACCCCCGCCGGGTACGACGTGACCATCAGCTGCCAGGTCACGAAGTCGAAGGACCCCCTCGGCACGACGACGCTCCCCATGTGCGCCTGGGGCGACGGCAGTACCGCGGCCGCCGTGGCTCACGTCGCCGCCGGGTCGGCCGCGGCCGACCCGAAGGACATCGACCTGGCGGAGCTCGCCGAGACCACGGCCAAGATCCGCGCGGAGATCCGTCAGCCGCTCGGCAAGCCGGCAGGGAGCTCGACCGAGGAGCCGGCGGGCAAGCCGACCGGCTGAGGCCCGCGGAGGGCGGCACCCGGCTCCCCACTCCCACCAAGCCGGCTCCCCACTCCCACCGAGCCGTCTCCCCGCTCTCGCCCTGCTCTCCCCTGACCCCCACCGAGCTACCTCCGCGCCTCCGCCTCCAGCCGCAGCGCCTCCTCCATCACGGCCTTCGCGATCGGGGCCGCGCTGCCGCCTCCGCTGATGTCCGTACGGGCCGCCTCGGCGTCCTCCACGACCACCGCGACCGCGACGGCGGGCTGGGCCGCGTCCTCCGCCTGGGCCCAGGCGATGAACCAGGCGTACGGGGTGCCGGTGTTGCCGAAGCCGTGCTGGGCCGTGCCCGTCTTGCCGCCGACCCGCGCGCCGGGGATCGCCGCGTTGGTGCCCGTGCCCTCCTCGACCGCCTTCACCATCAGCCGCTGGAGCTGCATGGCCGTCGAGGGGTTCATCGCCTGGCGGTAGCTGCGGCGGCCCGTGCGGTCGACGATCGTTCCCCCCGAGGTCGTCGTGCGGTCGACGAGGTACGGGTGGGCGATCTCGCCGTTGTTGGCGACCGCGGCCGCCACCGTCGCCATCTGGAGCGGCGTCGCCGTCGTGTCGAACTGGCCGATCGACGAGAGAGCCAGCTGGTCCGGGCTCATCTCCCGGTCGAAGTTGGACTTCGCCACCCAGGACGGCACCCGGAGCCCCGTGTCGTTGAAGCCGAACTTCTCCACGGCGTCGACCATCCCGTCCAGGCCGACCTCCACCCCGAGGCCGGCCATCACGGTGTTGCACGACCACTGGATCGCGTACGCGAGGGACGCGTCGCCGCAGCCGGTCGCCTCGTTCGGCAGGACCTGGCGGGTGCCGGGCAGGACGAACGGGTCCGGGGTGTCCGTCGGCGCGTCCACGTCCGTCACCACCCCGGCGTCGAGCGCCGCCGCGGCCGTCACGATCTTGAACGTGGAGCCGGGCGGGTACGTCTGCCGCAGCGCCCGGTTCAGCATCGGCTGGTTCGGCGAGGTGTTGAGCCGCCTCCAGGCGTCCTCGACCTTCCGCCCCGTGCCGGAGAGGGCGCCGGGGTCGTACGAGGGCGAGCTGACGAGTGCCAGGATGCGGCCGCTGTACGGCTCCACCGCCACGACCGCCCCGCGCTTCCCGTCGAGGCCACGGAAGGCGGCCTGCTGCATCGAGGAGCGGATCGTCGTCACGACGTCACCGCCGGGCTGACGGCCCCGGGTGAGGTCGTTCCAGAAGGGCAGCGGTGCCAGCATCGGGTCGGTGCCGGCCAGGATCTCGTCCTCGGCGTGCTCCACGAGGGTCGTGCCGTACGTCTGTGAGGAGTAGCCGGTCAGGGGCGCGTACAACGGCCCCTGGGGGTAGATCCGTTCCCAGCGCAGCTGCTGCCCGCTGTCCCGGGAGCCCGTCACCGGCCTGCCGTCGACGACGATCTCGCCGCGCGGCTGGGCGTAGCGGTTGATCGCGATCCGGCGGTTGGCCGGATTGTCGTCGAGCGACTCGGCCTCGAAGATCATCACGCGCGCCGAGTTGACGAGGAGCGCGACGAGCAGCACGAGACAGAGCGCGGCGGCCCGCCGGGCGTACCGGATCACGTGTTTCCCTCCAGAGCGTACGGCCGGATCACGAGGCTCCCGTGCGCGCCGGCGGCGTACGGCCGGATCACGCGGCCCCCTCCCTCACCGGCGCCGGCGTCCCCGTGTCGACGTCGTCCGGCTGCGGTGCGCGCGCCGAGTCGCTGACCCGGATGAGGAGCGCGACGATCACCCAGTTGGTGACCACCGACGAACCTCCCTGCGCCAGGAACGGCATCGCCATACCGGTGAGCGGGATCAGCCCCATCACCCCGCCCGCGATCACGAAGACCTGGAGCGCCACGATCGAGGCGAGCCCGATCGCGAGGAGCCGCCCGAAGGGGTCCCGCAGCGAGAGACCGGCGCGGAAGCCGCGGGCGACGAGCAGCGCGTACAGCAGGAAGAGCCCGGTCAGACCGACGAGCCCCAGCTCCTCGCCGGCCGTGGCCAGGATGAAGTCGGACTTGGTGGCGAAGCCGATGAGGACGGAGTGGCCGAGGCCGAGCCCCGAGCCGAGCATCCCCCCGGCCGCGAAGGAGAACAGCGACTGCGCGAGCTGCCCCGGCCCGTCCCCCGCGCGGATCGAGGCGAAGGGGTCGAGCCAGTCCTCCACCCTGCTGTGCACATGCGGTTCGAGGGAGCCGACGACGAAGGCCCCGGCGGAGGCGAGGACGAGCCCGACCGCGATCCAGCCGGTGCGCCCGGTCGCCACGTACAGCATGATCACGAAGAGGCCGAAGAAGAGCAGCGAGGTGCCCAGGTCCCGTTCGAGGACGAGGACGCCGACGCTCAGCAGCCAGATCGCCACGATGGGCCCGAGCACCCGCCCCGTCGGGAACTGGAACTTCCAGATCCGGCGGCCGGTGTACGCGAGGGCGTTGCGGTTGGCGGCCAGGTAGGCGGCGAAGAAGACGGCGAGCAGGATCTTGGCGAACTCGCCCGGCTGGAAGGAGAGACCGCCGAGCCGGATCCAGATCTTGGCGCCGTTCACCGCCGGGAAGAAGATCGGCAGGATCAACAGCGCGAGGGCGGCCGCCACGGAGACGTACGCGTACCCCTGGAGGGTCCGGTGGTCGCGGAGCAGCAGGACGACCACGATGAAGAGCGCCACCCCGAGCGTCGACCAGACGAGCTGCGTCGTCGCCGCCTGGTCGTTCGGCGTCTCCAGGTCGAGCCGGTAGATCAGGACCAGGCCGAGGCCGTTGAGCAGGACCGCGATCGGCAGCAGCAGCGGATCGGCGTACGGGGCGCGGAACCGGACCGCGAGATGGGCGACGAGCGCGAGCAGGCCGAGCCCGGCGCCGTAGCGGACGGCGTCCGGCGGTACGGCGCCGCTGCGGGCGAGGCCGACCTCGGCGTAGCCGCAGACGGAGATGAGGACGGCGCAGACGAGGAGGGAGAGTTCCACGCCGCGGCGCTTCGGGATGCGGACCCCGGGCGGGGGTGCGTCCGTGCGCGGTGCGGTCATGGCCGCAACGTAGCAAGCGGTATGCCCTATGTCCCTTTTGTGTGACGGTGTGCCGTGGAGCGCCGTGCGGTGGGGCACCGTCCCGGGACGTGTCGCGAGGCGCCGTGCCCCGCTGTGCCGTGAGGCGCAGCGCCCTGGAGCCCCCCGTCAGTCCTCCGCGTCCGGATCGGCCAGGCGTACGTACTCGGGCAGCCGCAGCAGCGCCTCGGCGCCGCCGCCCGCGCCCTCGGCGAAGACCAGCTCGGCGCCGATCACCTCCGCCTGCCCCACCGCGATCGTCAGCCCGAGGCCGTGCCCCTTGCCCCCGCTCTCGGTACGGAACCGCTGCGGCCCCGACTCCAGCAGATAGCCGGGATAGCCGGGCCCGTGGTCCCGCACGGACACCACGGGCCCGTCCACCGTCACCACCACCGGCGGGGCCCCGTGCTTGTGCGCGTTGGCCACCAGATTGCCGAGCACCCGCTCCAGACGCCGCCGGTCCGTCTCCACCGTCGCGTCCCGGACGATCCGCACCCCGGTCTCCGTGCCCGAGGCGCGCACCACCCGCTCGACGAGCGGACCGAGCTCGTGCACGGCCAGGTCGACGGTCTCGTTGCGGGCGTCGAGCCGGGAGATCTCCAGCAGGTCCTCGGTGAGACCGCGCATCGCCCGCACCCGGTCCCGCACCAGCTCCGACGGCCGCCCCTCCGGCAGCAGTTCGGCGGCGGCCGAGAGCCCGGTCAGCGGGGTGCGCAGCTCGTGCGCCACGTCGGCGGTGAACCGCTGCTCGCTCTGCAGCTTGCGCTGCAGCGAGGAGGCCATCGTGTCGAGCGCGCCGGACACCGTGGCCACCTCGTCCTGGGGGCGGGAGGGGTCCTTCGTACGCGGGTCGTCGACGCGCGCGTCGAGATCGCCGGCGCTGATCCTGCGGGCGACCTGGGCGGTGAGGTGCAGCCTCCGGGTGACCCGGGTGACGGCGAAGGCCCCCACGAGCAGGGTCGCCCCGATCGCGAGGACCGAGGAGCCGACGATCGAGCGGTCGAGCGCGTCGATCGTCTCGGCGCTCTGGGTGTAGTCGACGCGGACGGCGAGGGCCCGGCCGTCCGCGGGCCCCGCCGCCCACATCGTCGGCCGGCCCCCGTCGTCGTCGGCGACGACCGTGCCGCGCTCGCCCCGGACGGCGAGCGCCCGCAGGGAGGCCGGGAGTCCCGGCGGGTCGATCCCGGCGAACCGGGGAACCGGCTCGCCCGCCTCGTACAACCGGGTCACGTCGGTGAGCCGCGCGAGGGCCTTCTCGCGGGAGTCGTTCACGGTCTGCCCGGCCACCGACACATGGACGAGGATGCCGAGCAGTGCGGCGAGGGCGCAGCACATCACCGCGATGAAGACGGCGGCCTTCCAGGTGAGGGTCGCGGTCCAGGCGGGCAGCCGGGGCGCCCTCACGGGCTCGGCTCGACGGGTACGGGCTCGGCCGGTACGGGAAGGGGAGCGAGTCCGTTCGGTGATGTCGGTGTCGGGGACGGGCTCACCAGGCGGGGCACGGGCACCGTCGAGGGGCCGGTGCCCGGGGGCTTCACCCGGACGATCTCGTCGCGCGTGGGCAGCATGCTGTGCTGCTGCTCGTCCCAGGACCAGGCGGTGCGGTACTCGTACCCCGGGATCCCCGCCGACCCGACCCGCGTGATCAGGTCCCGGCCGGCCAGCTCCACGCTGATGACCTGCTCGACGGTCGACATGACGCGGGTGAGGCCGCCGTTCTCGGCGAGGTAGACCCGGACCCCGACCTGCTGTTCCGGCATCCGGATCCCGACGATCAACTCGTCCCGGCCGTTGCCGGTGAGGTCGCGGTAGTACGGCCGCATGACCGGGCAGGCGGCGGGCGCGGTGCCGCAGGCCTCGATCGCGCGGGAGGTCTCCTTGTAGAGCCCGTCGGCGCCGGAGTACGTGTCGGGGTGGGCGCGCACCTCGGCCTGGACGACCGCCACGGCGTTCAGCGAGCGGACGTCGTTGTCGGGGACGTCGATGCCGGGAACCCGCTGGGTGTCCGACTCGCCGTAGTCGATCGGCGGATTCGTGGCGGGCGGCAGATCGGGCCAGAGCCGCACGGGCCCGACCGCGGTCGGGGTGGGCCCGGCGCTCTCCAGCCCGCCCTCGCCGCGACCGCAGCCCACGACGCCGCCCAGTACGAGGGCGCACAGGACAGCGGCGGCGGCGATCTGCGCTCCGCGCGGTCTCACACTGCTCCTCGTTCGGTCGGGTGGCTGAGCGAGGCAGGTCCGCGCCCACTCCCAGTAGACCTTATTCGGAGAGAAGTCCTTTTTGTCTATTCGTAGGGTTATCGGGCCCCGGGCGGGCGCGGATCACGGAGGCACCCGCTCCGGCCGAAGACGTCGGCGCCCCGCGCGTACGACGCCGCGGGCGGAGGGGGCGATCCGTCACGTACGGGGCCTCCGGACGGACGTACCGGCTCCGCGCTAC